>CAYMAZ010000021.1:0-21762 GCA_964388575.1 uncultured Bacteroidales bacterium
CATTCATAAGCCCCAAACGGAGTGGTGGCGATGTTGAAGTTGCATCAGCTTCCGGTTGGATCATGTATAACAAGATCACCAACGAGTATCGAATCTCAAGTAAAGAAAAGCTGAACCAGCCGACTCTTCCCGGAAATTATCTGAGTTTGTCAGTGTATGAATGTCTGACAAAAGCTGAAGGAAAGCTTAGTCTTGGAGCAAATCTGGGACGTGTCAACATGAACATGTTTGGATCTGCACAACATCAGGCACGCAAAGATTCAACAAATATTAATGCAGTTGCTGAACTTGATTTTTATTTCAATGATGATGCGATGGCTTTGATGCAGCAAAAGATCATGAGTACTCCCGGGCTGGCGGGAGTGGGAATTAACAGTGAATTGTATACAAAGTATCTGGGCGAAGCCATCGGACTTGATGAAGCCGACAAAGTCATTTCTGAATTATCACTTTATGGACAGTTGAGACGGTTCCCTGAAAAATTGGTTCATACAATAACATTTATTGATCTCAATCTGGAGTTTAATAAAGATTTAAAATCGTACGTTAGTGTTGGCCCTATCGGAATCGGCAGCATTGGGAAAACTCAGATTAACAGATACGTGGAAGGCAGGCTGGAACTGCAAATGAGAAGGGGAGGGGACAGATTCACTTTCTATCTTGAAATTGAACCTTCATTGTGGTTTTATTTCAGCTATCAGAACGGTTTGATGCAGGCATTCTCCTCTGAAAAGGAATTTAATGATTACATCATTAATGCAAAACCCGAAAGCAGACAATTGTCGGCAAAAGATGGTGAAAAAGCCTATTCATATTACATTTCAACGACACGAAGAAAAGATGCTTTTCTGAAAAAAACAGAATTGGAAAATGAATAGCGGAAAAATTCATAATTTTGTTGAAAATATTAATACTTAATATATATGAAAATTGAAAAAAACAAAGTTGTTACCCTCTCATGTGAATTGCGTGAAAATGACGTGAACGGACCGGTTATTGATTCTTATCCTAAAGATGATCCATTAATGTTTCTTACTGGAGCACAAAATATTATTGAAGATTTTGAAAACCAAATTACCGGAATGTCATCCGGAGACAAATTTGATTTTGTTCTGAATCCTTCCCAGGCTTTTGGAGATTATGATGAGGAAAATGTGATGCAGATACCTTATGATACGATTATGAATGCAAATCAGGATAAAGACCATCAGCTCGAAATCGGTCACCCGATCAGAGTGGCTGACGAACAGGGAAATGAAATGATTGGTGAAGTGACTACAATTGACATCCCGGAAAATACTGTCACTGTTGACTTTAATCATCCTTTTGCTGGAATTTCAGTACATTTTTCCGGCGAAGTAATGGAAGTACGAGATGCCACAGAATCTGAAATTGACCATGGTCACGCTCATTAATTTATAAAAATATCATTTAAAAATTTTAATCATAAGCAAATGAAGTTATTAGAAGGTAAAACTGCTGTTATTACTGGAGCAGGCAGAGGAATTGGAAAAGCCATTGCTGAAAAATTTGCAGATTTTGGCGCAAATATTATTATCACAGACATTCAGATTCATGATGATACCATTCAGTTTGTTGATTCACTGAACAAGAAGGGAATTAAAGCAAAAGCATACACAAGCGATGCATCATCTTTTCAGGGATGTATTGATACGTTAGCTGAAATTGAAAAGGATTTTCCTGTGATTGATATTCTAATCAACAATGCAGGGATTACCCGTGATAACCTTCTGATGCGAATGAGTGAAGATGAATGGGACAGTGTGATTAGAATCAACCTGAAGTCAATTTTTAATATGACCAAGGCTGTTCAAAGATTTATGCTCAAACAGCGTTCAGGAAGTATTATTAATATGTCAAGTGTTGTTGGTGTTTCCGGTAATGCCGGACAATCAAATTATTCTGCCTCCAAAGCAGGAATGATCGGTTTTACAAAAAGTATTGCCAAAGAACTTGGTTCACGCAACATTCGTTGCAACGCCATTGCCCCTGGATTTATTGAAACGGATATGACAGCTGGATTACCAGATGATGTCCGTAAAAACTGGATTGAAAAAATTCCGCTCCGGAGAGGAGGGACCCCTCAAGATGTGGCTGCTGTTTGCGTTTTTCTGGCCTCTGACTTGTCTTCTTATGTTACAGGACAGGTTATTCCTGTTTGTGGTGGCATGCAGATATAAATAACTGATTTACCAATATATTATGACTTACCTTTGGCTTTTTCTGTCTGTTTTGGCGGGAATTGTTTTTTCCTTGACCCTGTATTTCAGAGAAAAACATTCGTCAATTTCACGTAAACATAGAATATTGCTGGCTATTTTAAGGGGTATTTCAATTTTCCTTATCTGTTTATTATTGTCTTCATTTTTAATTAACAGAAAGGTCTTCTCTTATGAAAAGCCGGTTGTTGTCATTATTTCAGACAACAGTCGCTCAGTTCTGCTACAAAAAGATTCTGCATATTTTCAAAATGAATACAGAAACGATATCAGACATTTGACAGAAAGTCTTGAGAAAAGTGCTGATGTTCAGAGCTACGAGTTTGACAGTGATTTAAAAAATAACATCACATTTAAATATGACGGTGATCAGACTGATCTGTATAATGCAATTGATAACATCATTGTTCGATACGAGGGGCGTAATATTGCCGGTATGATTCTCATAACAGACGGAATCGTAAATTCAGGAAATGATCCGTCAATCCTGAATAATAACCTGTATTTTCCTGTATACAGCGTCGCACTTGGCGACACTTCATCATTTGCAGATGCCATGATTAAAAGTGTTCGGTATAACAAATCGGCTGGATTTGGAAACAGGTTTCCAATCGAAATTGTCGTGCATTCTACTGGTCTGAACGGACAGCAAACAAATCTGATCATTAAACAGGACGGACAGGAAATTGCACGGGATGAAATACGGTTTTCTTCTGGGACTTTCTCTGAAACAAAAACGTTCATCTTTGAAGCAAATAAAAAAGGACTCCTGAGATTTGAATTTTTTATAGAACCTCTTGAAAACGAGAAAAATACAACCAATAATTTTGCTTCAGCAGTTGTTCAGGTTATTGATAAAAAAAATAAAGTTGCGATCTTGTTTCAATCACCTCATCCAGATATCAGCGCAATCAAATCTGTTCTGGAAGAGGCGCGCAATTATGACATTGAATTGATTTCAATAAATGCTTTCAATAGTTCATTGATCAGAGAATATGATGCATTCATTTTGTATCAGCTTCCAGATAAAAAAAATCGTTCAAATGTTGTTGAACAGATCGTTACTTCAAGCGTTCCATATATTCTCTTTGTAGGTCAGAATTCAGATCTCCGCCAGTTGTCCCAATTAAATACAGGACTTAGAATTCAGCAAACTTCTCAGACAACTCAGGAAGCATTACCAATTATGAACAGCAGTTTTTCATTGTTCCAGATTTTACCTGATTTACAACGAAAGATCAATACTTTTCCACCTGTCATAACACATTTCGGAAATTATTCACTGAATGAAAATTTTCAGGTTTTGTTATATCAGAAAATAGGCAATGTTCAAACTTCAAGTCCCATGCTTGCTTTTTCGACCTTTAGAGAAAAAATCAGTGCAATATTTATCGGTGAAGGTATATTTAAATGGAAACTGTATGATTATTACAACAATGATAATCATCTGGCATTCAATGAAATATTTCAAAAAACATGTAATCTGCTTGTCCAGCAATCAGATAAAAGACGTTTAAGAGTTCATCATAAAGATGTGTATTTTTCAACAGAAAATGTAGAAATTTCAGCTGAAGTCTACAATATGGCAATGGAATTGATTACATCAGCTCGGGTAAACTTTTTGATTAAAAATAAACAAGGCCTGGAAAAAGAGTTGTTATTTAGTCCTCAAATTTCAGATTATAAACTGAATCTTGGAAGATTATATCCCGGTCATTATGAATGGAAAGCATCAACACAAATTGATAATGAATTACTTGAAGAATCAGGGTTGTTTTTTGTTGAAGAAATTCTGATAGAGCATCAAAATACAAAAGCTGATCACAATTTGCTCAAATTTTTATCTTCTGAATCCGATGGACATTTCTTCACAATTGACCAGATTAAAAATGTTGCAGAACATGTGAAAGAAAATAATGTCATGAAAGAACTTGAATATGTTGAAGAAAAAACAGATGATCTCATTTCGTTTAAATGGATTCTGATCCTTTTAATTGTATTTCTAACAGCAGAATGGGCTACCAGGAAATTCCTCGGAAGTTATTAAAATCCGAAAAAAAGAATATAAAAATCACATCAATCATTTGTCCCATAACTTATATTATGTTAAATAGAAATTATCTTCTTTTCCCCTTCAATCAGCCATTAGCATTCAATTTATTGAGTACAAATAAATTTTTCCTTATTTTTGCCTTGAAATTCAGGATATGAAAAAAATCAGTGTCATTATTGTCAATTACAATGTAGAATTTTTCCTTGAACAATGTCTCAGGTCGTTGTATGATTCTATGGAAGGAATTGATGGTGAAATATTTGTTGTTGACAACAACAGTGTTGATCATTCACTTGAAATGCTTAAAGAAAAATTTCCTGATGTACATGTCATAGCAAACACAGAAAATGTTGGATTTTCAAAAGCAAACAATCAGGCCATAAAGCTGGCACAGGGCGAATACATTCTACTGTTAAACCCTGACACTCTGTTACAAAAAGACACAATTGCTAAAACGCTTGCTTTTATGGACGAACATCCTGAAGCTGGTGGTTTGGGCTTACAGATGATTGATGGTAAAGGAAACTTTCTGCCGGAATCAAAGCGCGGTTTGCCTACTCCCTGGGTTGCATTCTATAAAATATTCGGATTATCACGTTTGTTTCCAAAATCACGCAGGTTTGGAAAATATCATCTTTCTTTTCTGGACAAAGGTAAAAATCATGTTGTTGACGTATTGTCAGGTGCATTTATGCTGCTTCGGACATCTGTACTTGATCAAACAGGAAGCCTGGATGAAAGTTTTTTTATGTATGGAGAAGATATTGATCTCTCCTACCGAATTACACAGGCAGGGTATAAGAACTATTATTTTGCTGATACAAAAATTATTCATTACAAAGGTGAAAGCACAAAAAAGGGAAGTTTGAACTATGTTCTGACATTCTACAATGCAATGAAAATTTTTGCAGAAAAACACTATTCAGACTCAAAACTGAAAGCATTCATTATTCTTATCAAATTTGCAATTTTTTTGCGTGCTACTGTTGCAATTTTGCACCGTTTTTTGAAAAGGATACTCCTCCCCTTTGCCGATTTCGCTCTTATAACAATCGGATTTTATGTGATCATTTATTTTTGGGAAAAATTCATCATTTTTCCTCAGGGCGGACACTATCCATTTCTTCTGGTATTGTTTGCCCTTCCAATTTATGTTTTCATATGGGTGTTTACGTCTTATTTAAGCGGAATTTATGATAAGCATGTGAAAACCGAGAATTTAATCAAGGGTGTACTAGCTGGAACTCTGATCATTCTTCTTGTGTATTCCGTTCTGGACGAAAGTGTGCGATTCTCAAGAGCATTGATTTTTTTGGGTGCTCTCTGGACGTTCATATCATTTTTTTTGGTAAGAGTTATGTTCAGACGAATCGATTTCAGACACCCTTCTTTGCAGAAAAGAAAATATATCATCGTCGGTGAAGGCAAGGAGCCCGAAAGAGTGAAAGAAATCCTTCTGAACAGTTCTTCTGTCATACCTGCTTTTGTTGGATATGTTTCAACAGGTAAAACAAAACCCGCTAACGAGAATTTTCTTGGTGTGTTAACACAACTTGAAGAAATTATCCGAATTTACGGTATTCATGAGGTCATTTTTTGCTCAGGTAACATCAGTGCGGCTGATATTATCAACAAAATGTCAGCGTTGCAGTTTTCAGGCATTGATATGAAGATTGCTCCGGCTGACAGTATTTTCATCATTGGAAGTAATTCGATCAATGCTGCAGGTGATGTCTATGTTATGAAAATGAACAACATAGACAAGCCAGAGAACAGAAGATACAAGAGAACTTTTGATGTGATTTCTTCTTTATTTTTTGTCCTCACCTTCCCAATCCTCTTTTGGTTTGTCCATAGGCCACATCTCTGGTTCAGAAATATAATTCTGGTTCTTGTTGGACTTCGAAGTTGGGTTGGGTTTTCTGATCACCCGGCAACAGAAAAACTCCCAACAATCCGAAAAGGAATATTAACTCCACTTGATCAGATTAATAATTATGAAAATATTGATTATGAGACAATACACAATCTTAACATTCTCTACGCCAGAGACTACAACATAAGCAAAGATCTGGTCATTATCTTCAGAGCATTTAAAAAACTGGGAAAAAATCTGAATTAAAAAAAAACACGAAACGGATATATTTCTTTTAGCAATCAATTTTGTCACTTTATTAGAAAAAGGTACTATATTTGCTATTTAGAATGATTCAAAAAAAATTAATCGTAAAAACAAACATATTGACAATATGGCACATTTCGAAATAGTTATGCCCAAAATGGGAGAAAGTGTACTCGAGGCAACAATAACAAAATGGCACAAACATCCTGGAGATCCGATTCAGGAAGATGATGCAATTGCTGAAATTGCAACAGATAAAGTAGACTCTGAAATTCCATCCCCTGTTGAAGGAGTTTTAATCGAACAAAAATTTAATGAAGGTGATGTAGTCGCAGTAGGAACAGTGATTGCAATTGTTGAAACTGAAACTTCATCTGCTGTCATACCTGAAAAAATATCTGAAAAAACCACACAGCCAAAGACTTCAACTAAAACTTTAGATGATTCAACACAAAAACATAAAAAAGAGATTGTTATATCTGATTCACCAGTAGATAAACAAAACGAAACTGGACGGTTTTATTCTCCGTTGGTGAAGACCATTGCAAAAGCAGAAAACATCAGTTTTGAAGAACTGGACAAAATCAACGGAACAGGAAAGGATGGACGCGTCACAAAAGATGATGTGATTGCTTACATTGGAATGAGACAAAATGTCACACTTGTACAGTCCGGTGTCAAACAGTCTGCTCCAGCACAGCCAATGAGCAAATCCGGAAGTGACACAATTGAGGAAATGGACAGAATGCGCAAATTGATTGCTGATCACATGGTCAATTCCATAAAAACTTCAGCTCATGTTACATCATTTATTGAAGTTAAAATGGGGAAAGTTGTACAATGGCGTGACAAATTAAAAAAACAGTTTGAAATGCAGTATGGTGAAAAACTAACCTATACACACATTATACTTGAGGCTGCTGCAAGGGTTTTACTTGAATTTCCCCGTGTCAATGCTTCAGTTGATGGTTACAATATCATTTTGCGAAAAAATATCAACATCGGTATGGCTACAGCACTGACAGATGGAAATCTGATTGTTCCGGTCATCAAAAATGCCGATCAGAGAAATCTGCTTGGAATTGCAAAAGAAGCCAATCGACTTGCTGAAAGTGCCAGAAACAATAAACTTCAACCTGATGACATCACTGAAGGAACATTTACGTTTACCAATCTTGGTTCTTTCGGATCATTGTCGGGCACTCCCATTATAAATCAACCTCAGGTGGCCATTCTTGGTGCCGGCGTCATTCAGAAAAAACCAGTTGTCATTGAAACCGCAAATGGAGATGCAATTGGAATTGAACCAATGATGATACTTTCACTATCCTATGATCACAGAATAGTTGATGGAGCGATGGGTGGTCTGTTTATTAAGAGAGTAGCAGAATTACTGGAAAGTTTTGATGTAAACAGAACCATATAATTCTGTTTACTCTTCATAATATTGAGTTTTTCTGAATAGGAAATTTCCTTCTGTGTATGTATATATTATGTATTTTTGAAGGTTTAAAAATAATATCATGTCCCGAACACTTCTAATTAGAGATTTAACGTTGCGCGATGGTCAGCAGTCTTTGTTTGCAACAAGGATGAATCAGAATCAGGTTGACCGGGTCCTTCCCTATTACAAAAATGCAGGCTTTTATGCTATGGAAGTATGGGGAGGTGCTGTTCCCGATTCAGTTATGAGATTCCTGAATGAAAATCCATGGGAACGTTTGGAAAAGATTAAACGAGCCATTGGTGAGACCTCGAAACTGACAGCTTTGTCAAGAGGTCGTAATCTTTTTGGTTACAACCCCTATCCTGAGCAGGTGATAGAAGGATTTAACAGAAATTCGATTCAGTCAGGCGTTGATGTGATGCGTATTTTTGACGCACTGAATGATATTTCAAATCTTGAAAGTACGATTCGCTATGTAAAGGAAAATGGCGGCATGGCTGATGCAGCTGTATGTTACACTGTGGATCCAAAATTTCCTGAGCAAAAGAAGTTGTTTGGGCTCATTAAAAAATCCAAGAAGTTTGCCCCGATTTTTACAACCGAATATTTTGTAGAAAAGGCAAAAGTCATGGAGGCACTTGGTGCAGATATGATCACAGTTAAAGATATGGCTGGATTGGTAAGTCCTTCAGTTACCAGAGAACTGATTCCCTCGTTAAAGAAAGCCTTAAAAGTTCCTGTTGATTTTCATACCCATTGTACTCCCGGATTCGGTTTAGCTTCAGTTTTAACATCCATCATGAATGGTGTAGATATTGTTGACACAAATATCTGGACTTTTGCGGGAGGACCCGCTGCTCCGGCATTTGAGCTGATTTATATTTTTTGCCGTAAACTTGGTATTCAGATTGATGTTGATATTGATTCTGTGGTTGCCATAAATAATGAGCTCATACCTATCCGTCGTGAATTACACGAATTTGACAGTTACAAAAAATTTCCCCGTCTGTTCAATGTAAAACAGGACGAATTGCCGGTTGAAATTGAGAAACTGTTTGATGATGCGATTGAAGCAGCAGAAGTAATGGATGAAGAAAAGCTTTTGAAAGCCACACATTCAATTGATGCTTATTTTGGATTTCCTCCGCCCAATGACAAGGTTCGATTTGCTGAAATTCCGGGAGGAATGTACACAAACATGCTTACTCAACTCAAGCAACTCGGGCTTGAGGATTATCTTGAACGTGTTCTGGAAATTGTTCCCGAAGTCCGTCTTGATGCAGGATGTCCCCCACTCGTTACACCCACTAGTCAGATTGTCGGTGTTCAGGCTGTCAACTGTGTAATTGACGAAAGTAAAGGATTGGAAAGATATACAAATAACAACACTCAGTTTGTCAATCTCGTCAAAGGAAGTTATGGAAAAACTCCAATACCGGTAAAACCTGAATTCAGGAAAAAAATCACAGGAAGCCATATTGAAATTCCGTATGATACATCAGCATATCAAAAACAATTGAATCCCGTTTTTTCAGAATATCACGATCATAAACTTGCAGAAACTGAAAAAGATGAATTGTTGCTTGAACTGTTTCCTAATGTTGCAGAACCATTTCTGAAAAAACGTCTGGTATCTACTTTTGGTAAGGAAATTGAAGAAGAGCGTCTGAAACAGGAAGAGGCTTCATTAAAGGCAAAGCTTGAATATGATTTACTCACTCCTGATCAACGTAAAGAAAGACTTCTTGAGGGGTTATACAACTATAATTGGTTTTCCTTTATGGATTCTGATATTCAGGAAGAGGAAGAAAACAACAAAAACAACAAGAAATAATAATTTACAACAGCACAAAAAAGGCAGAATGAAAAACTATTCTGCCTTTTTTAATTTATTCTGATTTGTTGTTTTAATTCAGTAAATGAACCACAAGACCACTCCTAAGCTTTGGTTCAAACCATGTTGTTTTTGGTGGCATGATATTTCCAGTATCTGCAATGTCAATAAGTTGTTTCATTGAAACAGGATAAAGGGCAAATGCAACTGCCATTTCGCCACTGTCAACGCGTCTTTCCAGTTCACCGAGTCCGCGGATTCCACCTACAAAATCGATACGTTTGTCAGTTCGTAGATCTTTGATTCCAAGAATATTGTCCAGAATAAGATTTGACGAAATTGTCACATCCAATACGCCGATTGGATCGCTGTCATCATAGGTTCCCGGCTTTGCAGTTAAAGAATACCATGTTTTGTCAATGTACATGCCAAAGTTATGCAACTGGTTGGGTTTGTATACCTCTTTCCCTTTTTCTTCTACAACAAAATTCATTTTTAGAGCATCAATAAACTTTTCTTTGCTGAGACCGTTCAAATCTTTAACAACTCTGTTGTAATCAATGATTGTAAGTTGATTATCAGGAAAAATCACTGCAAGGAAAAAATTATATTCTTCTTCGCCTGTATGGTTTGGATTATTCAGACGCTTTTCATTACCAACCAGTGCAGCTGCAGCTGTACGATGGTGTCCATCAGCAACATACAAATTGGGAATCTGTTTGAACAAATCCACAAGTTTATTGATATGAACGGTGTCTTTTATCACCCAGAAATGATGCCCAACACCATCAGGTGCAGTAAAGTCGTATTCCGGCTGAGCTTTGATTATTCCACTGACAATTGTATCAATTTCACTAACAGCTGGATATGAGAAAAAGACAGGCTCAATATTAGCATTATTAATACGCACATGTTTCATACGATCTTCTTCTTTGTCTTTTCGTGTCAGTTCATGCTTCAGAATTCGGTTATTCATATAGTCTTCTACTGCACAGCAACCGACGATACCATATTGTGTTTTACCGAACATTGTCTGACCATAAATATATAAATAATCTTCTGTATCCTGAACGAGCCAACTTTTTTCCTGAAAGAGTTTAAAATTTTCAAGTGCTTTTTCATACACATCATGATCATGTTCGTCTTTCCCCGGAGCAAAATCAATTTCAGGTTTTGTGATGTGCAAAAGTGAGTAGTTGTTTCCCTGAGCTTCAACTCTGGCTTCATCAGAGTTGAGAACATCATAAGGTCTGGCCGCAATATGCTGAGCAATAGACTTTGGAGGTCTGAGACCTTTAAATGGTTTTAAAACTGCCATAATCGATAAGAAATTTAGTTAGTTTAATAGATATTTGGATTGTTTGAATGGCTTCCGACTTCTGAATCAGAATCTTCATCTTCTTCGTCGGGCCGTTTGCTTCTTTGCAGTGAAGCAATGAGCGCTCCAACCATCTTTGAAATTTCAATCAGAAAGTTTCTGGATTCCTCATCCTTTTCAATTGAAAGAATACCGTTCTGATGTGCAATTGTTGAAAGAACAACGCATTCACGAACAGCACTTTTTGCCATTTTCAGATAATAAATAAACTGACTTTTATTTCTCCCAGAGCCTTCAGCAATAAACACCGCAATATTTGTTGATGCTTTGACAAATGCAGCTCCCAGTTCTTCTCTCTCTGTTTTTGGAAAATCAGCAACTGCGGAATATACCCATTTGACATAATCAAGAGACTTGTGGTAAATGCGTAAATCCTCAAATCTGAAAAAATTGAAGGGTCTTTCTGTAGTTTCCATGGTTGATTAGGGTTAATTAACAGTTAATTTCAATCTGCGAATATACAAAATTATGAATTAACCATAAATGTTTTATCACCAAATTTGAAAAATTTCACAATTTGTTGAGCTGCTGCTAATCCTGCATTTACATTTGCTTCCTGTGTTTGTGCGCCACTTTTCTTAGGTGTGAAGAAAAATTTACCGCTAAATTTTGATTCAATTTCAGTTTTGTTTGTTGGTTCAATATCGGACAGATATCTGAAATCTTCACGTTGTTCAAACATTTTGATCAACCCTTCTTCATCAATGACTTCTTTCCGTGCTGTATTGACCAGTGTCGCTCCTTTTGGCATTCTATTTAAAAGTTCAAAATTGATTGACTTTTTGGTTTTTTCATTGGCAGGAATATGCAAAGAAACATACTGGCATTTTTCATACAGCGTTTCTGCACTTTCAACTGGAGTTACTCCGTCAGCTTCAATATTTTCTTTGGAAACAAAAGGATCGAATGCGAATACATTCATTTCAAAACCTTTTGCAATTCGTGCAACATGCTTCCCGACGTAACCATAAGCATGAATACCGATCGATTTTCCTTTGAGTTCAGTTCCGGATGATCCGTTAAATAAGTTACGGGCCATATATACCATCATGCCGGCAGCTAATTCTGCTACTGCATTTGAATTCTGACCCGGTGTGTTCATTACGACGACATGATTACGGGTGGCAGCATTCAGGTCGATATTGTCATAACCTGCTCCTGCTCTGACGGCAATTTCAAGATTCTTTGCTGCACTGAGAACTTCTTCGTCAATAATATCGCTGCGGAAAATGATTGCTTGAACATCAGCAACTGCCTTGATCAATTGTGATTTTTCAGTATATTTTTCAAGTAAAACACATTCGTATCCACCTTCTTCAACAATTTTTTTTATGCCGTCGACTGCAACTTTTGCAAAAGGCTTTTCTGTAGCAATTAATACTTTTTTCATATTTTTATTATTTAAATGTTTACAAAAAAAGGGAATCCATTACAGCATCATAATAAATTCCCCTGAAAATTATAATATTTTAAAGTGTTTTTTCAAATTCTTTCATGCATTCAACAAGAGCAATAACACTTTCTATTGGTAATGCATTGTAGGTCGAAGCTCTGAATCCTCCCACTGAGCGATGGCCCTTCAATCCTGACATCCCTTTTGTTTTTGCCAGTTCCAGAAAATCAGCTTCTTTTTCTTGATATTCTGGTTTCAGGACAAAACAGATATTCATTAAAGAACGACTATCGGCTTCAGCTGTTCCAACGAACACGCTGCTGTTGTCAATGGCATCGTACAACATGTGAGCTTTTTCAATATTCATTTCTTCCATTTTTTTCAATCCTCCCAGTCCTTTTAACCATTTGAGGGTTTCCCTGATTGTATAGATCGGCATGACCGGGGGCGTGTTAAACATACTTCCGTTCTCAACATGTGTTTTGTAATTAAACATTGTTGGAATGTGACGTGTTTCAGTAGCAATATTATTTAACATAGATTCCCTGATGATGACAAATGTTACACCGGCAGGTCCGATGTTTTTCTGAGCACCGCCATATACCATAGAATATTTGGAGATATCTGTTGGGCGGCTAAGAAAATCGGATGACATATCAGCAATCAGTGGAACTGGTGAGTCCATATCATAGCGGATTTCTGTTCCGTAAATAGTGTTGTTTGTTGTGATGTGAAAATAATCTGAATCCTGAGGAACAGTATATCCTTTGGGAATATAAGTGTAGTTTTTATCTTTTGAAGAAGCAATGCATTCTGTTTCTCCAAAGCCTCTGGATTCTTTCATGGCTTTATTTGCCCAAACACCAGTGTCGAGATATGCTGCTTTTTTCTTCAGAAAGTTCATTGGAATTGTGGCAAACTGGGTGCTTGCCCCCCCTCCCAAAAATAAAACATGATAATCCTGAGGCAAATCAAGTAATTCGCGGATCAGTGATACGGTTTCATTCATTACAGCTTCAAAATCTTTACTTCTGTGAGAAATTTCAATCAGAGAAAGACCAATTCCATTGAGTTCAAGAATTGCCTGAGCAGTATTCTCAATTGCAACTTTCGGTAAAATGGCCGGACCAGCACTAAAATTATGTTTTTTCATACAATTAAAAAATTATGTTGTTTATTAATAAATGATGATTCAAATCTTTTGCAAACCTACGTTTTTTTTAGCAATTTTCATAAAAATTTCAGCTTCAGAAACACCATTTTTTTACGAAACTTTGATGAATTTTATCAATCTCAAAGGGGAAACTTCACTACTTTTGCATTTCTTTGAATTTCAATATCACAATGAAGGATCTGACCAGGGGGAATGTTTCTAAACAATTGTTGCAGTTTGTATGGCCAATGTTTCTTGGAAACGTTTTTCAACAGTTGTACAACATCGTAGACAGTCTGATTGTCGGTAACTATATTGGAAAAGAAGCCCTCGCAGCAGTTGGTGCTTCTCATCCTGTGATTTTTGGTCTTGTCTCCCTGATTATTGGTGTAACAACCGGTCTTTCAATAGTGATTTCACAATTTTATGGTGCCAAACAGCATGAAAATGTGAAACTTGCTTCTGATACAACATACATTTTTATTACAATCACCTCAGTCATTCTGACGATCATTGGTATTCTTCTGGCACAACCAATCATTGGAATACTGAAACTTCCTCCTGAAATTGTTCCGGATACTGTTGCCTATTTTAAGATTTATCTTTCAGGTTTGGTATTTATGTTTGGATTTAGCAGTACACATGCTATTCTGAGGGGACTTGGAGACTCCAAAACGCCGTTATATTTTCTGTTGTTCAGTACCATCCTCAATGTGGGACTTGATTTGTTTTTTGTTGTGGGATTAGGCTGGGGCATTCAGTCTGTTGCCTGGGCAACCGTTCTGTCGCAATTTCTTCCATTTATTGCCCTGGCAATTTATGTGAATGCAAAACATCCACTCATACGAATTTCATTTACAGGATTGGGCTACAGTAAAAAAATATTACTACAGAGTCTCCGTATTGGATTGCCATCAGGATTGCAGCAAACTTTTGTTGCATTCGGTATTATGGCTCTTGTACGTCTTGTGAGTGAATTTGGCACCGATGCAATGGCAGCCTTTACGATTGCTTCAAGGATCGATACGTTTACTGTTCTTCCGGCAATGAATCTGGCGGCTGCATTATCCATGTTTGTGGGACAGAACATGGGAGCAAATAAATTAACCCGTGTATATGAAGGTCATAAGTCTGCATGGAAACTGAATGCAGTCATAAGCATCGTCATTTCAGCTGCATGTATTTTGTTTCGTCGGGAATTGATTTCGATGTTCAATCAGGATCCGGATGTCATCAGAATCGGAAGTGAATATCTTTTAATTGTCAGTGGATTTTATCTTATTTTTGGTTCAATGTTTTTAATTCAGGGCATACTGAGAGGTGCCGGAGATACGATTGTTCCCATGTTCATTACTTTATTTTCATTATGGCTTATCCGCATACCCCTCTCCTACTATTTTTCGCAGTTTCTGGATACGAATGGAATATGGTTGGGAATCCCAGTTGCCTGGATTATTGGGTATGTCTTTTCCTTAATATTTTACAAAACCGGCAGATGGAAAAACAAAGGTGTTATCAAACACGAAGTGGTTATTGAAACACTCGATCCTCCCGGAAAGATCTGACGTGAATAAAAACTTTCAGGATATTGTTAACTGAATCATCTCTGCTGCGAGTTGATCAACATGAGTTGGTTTCATTTTCTTCAACATGCCAAATTTATTGAACAATTTTACAATCTTTAACCCAGCGTTTTCTGAAAAACGTCGTTCCTGTCTTTCTCCATCAAGGATATTCGGACGCATGATATGTATTTCCTGAAACCCAAGTTTTTTGACAGCATCTTCAAGCTGTCCCTTTATTTTCATGTAAAAAAAAACTGACCCTGAGTGAGCTCCCGCTGCTGAAACAAGAACATATTTCATTACTCCATTGCGAACTGCGGCCTGAGCAACATTGAACTGGTAAGTGAAGTCCACTTCAAATTGTTTTTCTTTACTCCCAGCCTTTTTCAATGTTGTGCCCATGCATGAATACAACACATCACCGTAAACCAGATGTTTCCAGTTTTCAGGCTGATCAAAACAAATGATATGCTCTATTACTTTCGGATGGTTTTCCCCGGTAGTTTTTCTGGTAAGAACAACAATTTTTTCAACCCGTTTATCTGCTATCAGTTTATTTAAAAGGGTCGATCCAGTAAGTCCGGTGGCTCCGATGAGAATCGCTTTCATTGAGATATTGTTCGATATTACACTGTTACTTTTTCTGGTACACTTTGTTTCTTCCATTGAGTATGTTTCACATCCGGTTTCATCAACTGCATTTCAACAAACTCTACCACATCCATCACTGGTCTGTCGGCCACAGTTGAGAATGTTTGCTCGCAACGAGGACAAGATGTGATCAAATAGTCAGGATTTTTTTGCGTGAGCTTATTAAAAGCATCCTGAGTAATCTTCTTACGCTGATCTGCCCTGATTCTGAGATTAGCCAAACTCCCTCCGCAGCAAAGAGATTTGTTTTTTTTGTATGATGTGATATCAGGATTTCCAATTTTTTTCAGCAGGGTTCTGACGTTTTTGTACTCACCAAGCCCTCTGCCGAGCTCACAGGGATCATGATACACAAAAGATTGTTCCGAGCTCTTCAGTTGAATGCGTTTTGAGTCAACAAGCATTTTCAAAAATTCAGTGTGATGAATCACATGCATCGGCAGATGGTATTCTTCTCTGAACATTTTGAGACAAATCGGGCATGATGTGACAAGGACCCGAGCACCAGAATTGGTGAAAATCTCCTTGTTTTTTTGAATCATCGCTTCTGCTTCATCTGTTGCTCCAAACATAAACATAGGCCTACCACAGCAAATGCTTCCGTTCTGATCAGCAAACTGATACTGCACATCTGCAATTTGAAAAATATTCAACAAAGACTTGATCGTACCGGGTCTAAGATGAGTCATACATCCGGCAAAATAAATAATGTTGACCGGTTTCTCGGGAAGGATTACCAATTCCTGTTCCAGATAGGAATGGTCGATCTGAAGTTTGGGCATGAGTTTTTGTCTGTTTAGATTTCTCAGGTGAGCAATATCAATGTCAACAGGACAATAATAATTGCAACGCATGCACATCAGACAATTAAAAACCGGGTCTTCAAAATTTCTTTTAAATCTGAGTTTCTGCAAATAATAGACTGCTTGCTGTCCATGCATTCCGGCAGCATCCACCATTTGACATGTGCTGATACAAATACCGCAACTTGAACAGGACTGAATTTCAAAATTGGCAAATCCTTTAATTTCTTTATCATTTTTAATGCCAAATCTACGAAGGAAAATGAGCATAACCTCGGTTGGAATATGCATATACCTTGAAAAAGGCATAATAACAAAGAATGCTCCCAGGGCTGATGAATACAACCACCATAGCGGATATTCAAAATACCAGAGATTCATAAATGAAGCCATGAAATTTCCAGTATTTTGTGTCAGAAATCCACCGTTAAAATGCAATCCGGCTGTTGCACTTTCGGCAAGCCATCTCAGGGGAAAGATCAACCAGAGAAACAATCTGGCAAGTCTATCAACAAAACGGTGTCTTGTTGTTTTCTTCATGCCGAAAAATCTGGAATGAATTTTTTTAAATATAGCAAGAGAAACAGCAATTAAAATGACAAGCAGAAACAAATCCATAAAAAAGAAAAACATGCCATGTGCTCCGAACTCATCAAAATCATGCATAAAGAACTTGAAAAATATAGGGTCGTATGGTGCATTAAACGGATATTTTGAATAGAGTTTGGATTCAAATGATCCAACAACGATTAAAAGAAACCAGAAAAATGCAAGGGACATGTGCATAAATCCAAGGAAAAAGTTGACTCTGAATATTTTTCTGTGCAACAAACTTTCTGAAAACACATCCCGAATGGCTTTAAACAAGTTGACACTGAACAATCCCCTTATAAATTTAAATCTGTCATTCACTTTCAGTTCATCCAGCCATTTGAAATACCGCCATGCGAGTATGACAAGAAGATAGATCATACCCATTATAAATGGAAGAACAAAAGGATCAAAATTCATGTGGTTTCAGTTCTTTTTTGAGTAATACAATCAAATGTCTGATATTCACATCCCTTGGGCACACCATAGTACATTTTCCGCACAACATACATCTGGCAGTCATCATTTTTACTTCATCCATATGTCCTCTTCTCAGATTTAAAGATATTAACCTGAAGCTCATATCAGTCAGCCTTGATGCAGAACATGTTGATGCACACCCACCGCAAAAAATGCACCTCAGTATTGAGGGTTCAATCAACGCAATCCGTTTGAACAATCTTCTGTCAGCAACATCCAGATTGTATTGTCTGTCGTAATTAATTCTGAATCCAAAATTATTCTGTTTCATATTACATTTCATTGCCCACTTTTAAATAACTGTGCATTGCAAGTGCAGCCGATCTGGCATCATTGATTGATTCAGAAATGGTCTTCGGCCCAGTTGCAGTTCCGGCAACAAAGATACCTTCAACATCAGTCATGTTCTCGTGTGTTGCATAAGAAAGGGATGAGAAAAACCCGTTTTCATCCGTTTTCAACCCAAACATTTTTCTTAATTCAGAAGTATCCTTTGAAGGTTCCATTCCTGACATCAAAACAATATAGTCTAAAGTGAGCTTCATGGGACGAGATGTCAGAGTATCTTCAACTTTTATTAACAGAGTGTTATCGATGTTCTGATTTACTTCAGATAACCGGGCCCGAATAAAATGGATGCCATGTTTTTCCTGTGCTTCCTGAAATAACTCTTCATAATGTTTTCCAAACATTCTCAGATCCATATAAAAACAAAAAATCTCAGCATCAGGAAAATGCTCCTGAACTTCAATTGCCTGTTTGACTGCTGTTGCACAACACACTTTTGAGCAATACAAATTTCCACTTTTGGCATCTCTTGAACCAACACAGTGAATAAATCCAAAACGTTCAGGTGTTTTTTTGTCATCCGGCCATCCTGTTCTGAAGTAATTTTCAAGATCAGCATTTGTAATCACATGGTCGAAAATTCCATAACCATATTCTTCTTTTCTGTGAGCATCGAACAGATCAAATCCGCTTGCAATTAAAACAGCATCTGCATTGAGTTGCAGATTTCTGTCTGTAACCATTTTGATTTCATTTTGACTTTTTTCAACATAGGAAATTTTTGTTCCTGTATGAATCTGAATGTTGTCGATACTTAAAATTCTTTCAGAAAAATTTGTAACAACCTCAGAATTATCCAAATATGGAAATATTTTTTTCCATTTTTTTACATGTCCGCCAGTAAACTTCTCTTTTTCAACAATGGTAACAGAATAACCTAAGTCATTCAATTGGGCTGCTGCTTCCATTCCTGTCACACCTGCACCAACAATGACAATATTTTTATTCTTTGGTATTTTCATTCCAATAGTCTTTTATCATTTTCTGGTTTTTTTTCAAAATATTTAAATTTCTTATAATTTGTATTTTATATTTTTAGAATATTTGGAGCTTCAGGTCTTTGTTGTATTATCTGATCTCCAACTTTAAATTTGTCGTCTGGGTCATAATCATAATTCATTTTTTTCAAAAGGGGCTCAACACTTACCTGATGCATTTGTAACCCAAGTTCCCAGGGATTATAGCCCAGCACAATTCCGGCAAGTTCTTCATAAGTCAGTACTGGAATTCCATAACCATCATCACTGTATACTTTTCCTTCCATTTCAGAAATAACATATTGCCAGCGGTCGAGAAAATAAGGACATCCGGGACAGTTTGTTACAATGAGATCTGGTTTATATGGTTCCATGGAGTCGAATTTTCTTTTTGTACATGCAATAGAATATCCGCGGTTTGCCTGAACCATATATTGACGAAATCCAAAGCCACAACACGTTCGCCTCTCTGGATAATCGATCACTTCACCGCCCCATGACTCAATCATACCCACAAGAACATGAGGAAACTCAGCTCCTCCAACGCCCTTATCAGGAAACATTTTGGCATAATGGCAACCAATATGTTCAACACATTTCAATGGTTTGCCTGTTTGCGCATTAACAAGTCTGTATTTTGCCTTTTTGAGAATATCTTGTCTGAGTGCATAGATAACATCACTAGGGTGGACAAGAAATTCAGGTTTTTTAAATGTACGGCCTGTTGCATCAAAGAGCATTTTTCGGATTTTTTCTTCAACCTCGGGATATTCATGCCAAGTTTCAAGAATTTCAGTATACACACCAAATGATGTGATACAGGAAGGGACAAAATGCTTGTACCCTGATTCACTCATAAGGGAAAACTGGCGTGCCACAATTGTCATGGTGGTTTCATGGGGTACCACATCACAATGGTATGCAATTCCTGAACAGGTTGTATGATGTGCCTCATCCATAATCTCTTTATCAAGTTCCTCGCGAAGAATTTTTATGAATGTTGTTTCAGAACCAGGCCAGAAATTTTGTCTGATACAGCTTCTGGCATAATAATATTTGTCAAGAGGTATTTCTTTTTGATATTTGTCCCAAACCCTCTGTTTTCCCTGCAGTTCCATCTCATTCATCTTTTGAATTGTAAGTATATACATGTCTGAAGTATTCACAGTCATGCGTTTCATCAAATTGCATTCCCATTTCTTCAGCTTTTTTCTTTGAAAAGCTTTCTATGGTCTCAAATCGTTTGTTTGCGCCGGTAACCTCATAAATCTTTCTCAACTCTTCCAGATCTTCTTCAGGAACTTTGCGCATTGCTCCATTTCCTTCCTGCATGTATTGTGCCCCCTGTTTTTTAAAAACCAAATCAATATTTTCGAGCACCCATTGCCAGTTGGGACCCTGTTCCGGAAACAAATTCAGATGAAGCTTATCACCAACAACACAGTATCCGTAATCAACAATCCACTCTCCTATTGAACGTTTGATCATGAGTTGTTGCCTTCCTTTTTCAGTTTCAGCAAACAAGCCTGTATCCTGTGACAATGCTCTCAGAGCTTCAATAATAACTCCCGGGGTATTATCTCTGGGACAACGGGTTTTACATGACATACATTCACCGCAATACCAAATATAATCAGAAGATAATAATTCATTCAAACCCTTTTCATCTTTCTTTGCTATGATTTCCTGCACAGTAGCTGTAAGTATCCGAGGGTCATAATCATAAAACGATGCAGCAGGACAGATTGCAGTACATGTTCCGCAATGAATGCATGCATGAAGTGACTCTTTAATGCGTACATCATTTGTAAGACGTTGAATTAATTCAGACATATTATAAATATTTCATTGACAAAAGTAAATATTTTTTTAATGAGCAAAAAAATTGTACCATGAACATCTATTCTTTTTATATAAGGATTTCAGTACATAAATAAAGTTATACATTGATGCAGTGTCATCGGATAAATCATAATTAACAACATCCCCCTGTTGATAACTCCCGAAAACAAAACAATCATAAATTAAATTATTGTTAACTTTGCAGCCATTACCTGAGAAAAACTAAATGATGGAACTGATGCATAGCAACTCAAAAGGACACCTGATATTAATCGGAGGAGCTGAGGACAGGAAAAATGACAAGATCATTCTGAAGAAAATAGTTGAATTGAATCAAGCTAAGACCGTCACAGTCATTCCTTCTGCTTCATGCTATCCTTCAGGGGTTAGTGAAGACTACTACTATGCTTTTAAAAGTCTTGGTGTTGAAAACATTCAGGTTTTTGACATTCGGGAACCAGCTGAAGCAGATACTGAAAAATATCTTTCAGAGATTGAAAAAACGGATCTTGTTTTTTTGACCGGAGGAGATCAGGTAAAGTTATTTCATGTTTTTCATGAAACCGAATTATTAAAAAAGATCAAACATCTGCATTTCAACAAAGGGCTCAATATTGCAGGAACCAGTGCCGGAGCAGCAGTAGCTTCTGATCCGATGATTTATGACGGAAATATTCATGGTTTGAAGAAGGGTAGTGTTAATTTCAGTAAAGGTTTCGGACTTCTGAAAGACATAACTATAGACACCCATTTTATAACAAGAGGCAGACTTGGCAGATTAACGCAGTTTCTTTGTACTGGTATTGCTACTTTTGGAATTGGTCTTGGAGAAAACACTGCAATTTTCATTAATCCTGACAGTATTTTTGAAGTGATTGGCACTGG
>CAYMAZ010000021.1:21772-56086 GCA_964388575.1 uncultured Bacteroidales bacterium
ATTGTTGACAGCAAAAATATCCTGTATTCTAACTATGATCAAATCAACGAAGGAGATCCAATCGCTATTCATGGAGTGAACACCGGTTTCTTACAGAACGGCAGTCGATTTGACATCAACAAATGGAGTGTGGTTACCACAAGATCAGACATACACAATGTTCCGAATTCAGTTGAGGATGATGAAAGTGATAACGCATTGTCGATCAATCCTGAGAAACGATATACTTCAATTTAGCATTGTCTTCTGAATCAATCAACAACTTCAGAAATAAACTTTCGTTAATTTTGCAAAAATTTCTCAACAAATTTTCAAAATGAAAAATATACGAATTGGCATCAACGGAGCCGGAAGAATTGGAAGGTTGGTCATCCGTTTGCTGGCAGATCATCCCCATATTGAAATTGCATGTATCAATGATCTGATGGACATTGAAACCCTTCGTTATCTCCTAATGTATGATTCTGTGCATCAGAAATTTCAGGGACAAGTTGAAATTGAAGGCAACAACCTTATCATTAATAATATGAAGGTTGCATATGAACAACATGCTTTACCATCAGACATTCCCTGGAAAAAGCATCACATTGATATGGTGATTGAGGCTTCAGGCCATTTTGTCACCAAAAATGATTTAAATCAGCATTTTCTTTCGGGAGCTGAAAAAGTTATCCTGAGTTGCCCTGCAAAAGATCCTGATATTAAAACTGTCGTGATCGGCATTAACGATCATATGATTTCTCATCAGGATAAAATTCTTTCAAATGCCTCATGCACTGCAAACGGTATTGCACCAATGCTTAAAGTCATGATTGATCGATTTGGAATCGAAACTGCATTTATGACTACTGTACATCCATTTACAAACAATCAGAGAGTGATGGATGCTCCGCATTCAGATCCGAGACGCTCACGGAGTCTTGCAAATAATATTATTCCAACACATTCTACTGCAATTGATGCCATTCATCAGGTTTTTCCGGAACTAAAAAACAAATTTGACGGAGTTGCCATTCGGGTTCCAATTCCTGCCGGTGCCCTACTTGAACTTATGGTAAAAACAGTCTATTCAGTCAGTGTAGAGTCAATAAACGAAGCATTTCTTGATGCTTCTCTTGGTTATCTAAAACCAGTTTTAACATACACAAATGAGGAACTCGTTTCAACAGATATTATTAATGATCCTTCAAGCTGTGTGTTTGACTCAAAAATGACAAAAGTTATCAATGAACACTATTGCTATTTAGCTGGTTGGTATGACAATGAATTCGGGTATGCAAACAGGGTTGTCAATTTGATTGAAAAGTGGTCAAAGATCTGAGATCATTCATAAACAAATCTTTTTATCCAAAATTCTTATCAGCTTATAAATCCTGATAATGTATTGTTGTGTTTGTTAGTGTGTGTCACGTCATGCAACACACCAAATACAATTTCAAATATTTATATATGAGGAATTAATTTAACAACAAGGTGTTAATAAAATAAATTTACTTTTGTATGATAAAATGTATTTATAATCAATTTTAACGAAAATAATTTACCATGAAAAACAAATTCTGTCCATTAAGTTTATTGTTTATGACCATTTTGGTTTTTAATGCTGCTGCACAGATTACAATATCAAAACAATTTAACAATGTTTCCAACGAGAAGCAAGTTACAAATCCATTAAAAATTTCAGATCATTCATTGGTCATTAACAAATCGAAACAACCAGAAATAAAATCGATTTATTCAGGAAACAGTGACAAAGCACTTACAGGCTCTGTAGTTTGCATAGATTCAGTTTATTTACCCGGAACAACAATGAACATAACTTTTCATCTCAGTATTTATTCTCCTGATTGGGAATATGGTAATGGATTTTATCTTCTGTTTCCTCCGGGATTTACCATCAATTCAGCAGATCCTGTTCCGATTTCTAGTGGAGGGTATGCAACTCCTGCGATTTTTGCAGATTCAGTAATATGGTCAACAAGCTTTTACTTCAGTTCAAGTTCAGGCGGTCCATTGTATGAATTTGATTTTGATGTAAACGTTTCAATAGCTTCAGTTGTTTCCGGTACACAGTTGGGTTCATATTATGTTTGGGGCGATGGTTACGGAAGTTCACCTCATAACTACTCGGGTACTTTCAATATGCATTCTGCTGCTCTGCCTCCTGCGAATGACAGCTGTCATCATGCAGTTCAGATTTACTGTGGAGATACGATTACTGGAACAACAATTGGGGCAACACTTGATTCAAATGCGATTGATTGTTATACAAATTACTCAAGTCCCGGAGTCTGGTATTCATTTACAGGGAACGGGCAGTGGATTGATGCTGATATATGTTCTTATTTCAATTATGATTCAAAAATGTTTGTTTACACCGGAACGTGTGGAAATTATACATGTGTTGCGGGAAATGATGATTTTTGCGGATTAGGATCCGGCGTTGGTTTTCTCTCTGATCAGGGAACAGATTACTTTATTGTTGTCAGTGGATATGGAGGAGAAACGGGAGATTTTGAACTGGCTCTCAATTGCAAGGACACTTGTTTGTTGAATCAACCTGTTGATATTCAGTCAACAATGACAGATGTCACAATCTCAATCATTGGGCTAAATAATTTTCAAAGCATTGATGTTGAATTGTTACATGAAACACAACTTTTTGCCGGTACACCAACACATACCGGAATAATAAATCCATTGTATATTGACAATTTAATTCCGGATACAAATTATCACTTTAAAGTCAGGATTGAATGTTCTCCCGGACAATTCAGTGAATGGCAAGGTCCCTATAAATTCAACACATACTGTTTGAAATATATCAATTCAATGCAACTATTTAATGATGGTATTGTTTCCTATGCACACGGTGCTGATACTGTTCAGATTGCTGAAGATTTCAATATTCCACCAGATGAATGCTGGGAAATAACAGATTTCACAGTAAGTTATTTTGTGGATAATCTGGATACCATGAATTTTGCAATATATTCCAACAGTAGTTCAGACCTTCCAGGAAATCTTCTACATGATGATATATCTGTCAATTTTGATTCAACATACGTGGGGATATTTAAC
Organism: uncultured Bacteroidales bacterium; assembly: GCA_964388575.1. GTDB lineage: Bacteria > Bacteroidota > Bacteroidia > Bacteroidales > DTU049 > CAYMAZ01. Next base: position 24,854 of record CAYMAZ010000021.1, read on the forward strand.
GGAATGAAAACCTACATAATTACTGTGACACTCAACCCTGCGTTTCAGCTTTGCGGTGGTTTAACAGGAGCAACATATTGGTTGAGCACCTGGATTGAAAGCGATGGAAACTCTTGTTATTGGGAATTCTCAAATAATCAGGTTGGTCTTGAACCTGCTTTCAGAGATATTTCTCAATTATTTACAACATGTCATAACTGGGAAACACTTTCAACATGTACCTCTTTGCAAAACACTTCAATGAGTCTTTCAATCAATTTCAAAGACATTATTCCCCCTGTCTTTGATAATTGTCCCTCAGACACAACGATTTACACCCAATCATCAGCAGGAACAGTTGTACATTTTTCCGATCCAATAGCAAGTGACAATTGCCTGGTAACAATTACACAAACTGATGGACTTCCAAGCGGATCAATTTTCCCTGTTGGTTCAACAACGAATGTATTTGAGGCTGATGACGGATCAGGGAATACCATACTTTGTGAATTTTTTGTAACAGTTGTTGACAACACGACAATTGACGAAGTTGACACAAAATTGTTTGAAATATATCCAAACCCAACAAATGGTCGTTTTGCCATTTCATTTACAGACTTTTCACCTTATGTCATTCTAATCTTCACTCCTGAGGGATCACTGGTCTATCAGCAAGAAAACAAAAATCCGGTAATCTCTGACGATATAAATATTCAACACTTGAATCCGGGTATTTATTATTTGCACGTTATTCTAAATAACAAAACTTCAGTTCAAAAGATTCTCGTACAGTAGAATTTTTAACACAGAGATTCATGTTGATTAGAATATCAAAAATTCAAATAATGAAGATTTTACTCTGATAAAAAAAAATATTGGAATAAAATTGAAAAAAAACCATAAGTTATAAAAAATATTGTTATTTTTGCACACGGAAAAACGGTCCGGTAGTTCAGTTTGGTTAGAATACATGCCTGTCACGCATGGGGTCGCGGGTTCGAGTCCCGTCCGGACCGCTGAAAGAAACTTAAAAAAAGCGTAAATCACTGAAAATTAAAACATTCAGTGATTTTTTTTGTGTTGATAATGGCATTACATGAAAAATTTTACTGAGTTGAAAATTCAATTTTTGATCTCTGCCTGTAATTGTAACAATTACCAAAATATAACTCAAAGAAAATATGGTTAATAATGGGGTAAAGAGTAGTGAGCGTAATTTCAATACCCGTATTTTTGTTTCCAGTATGTCTTCAGACGTTGTCTTAATTCTTCTTCGCGGGAATTCATCCCTGGTTCATAGATTTTTGTTCCTTTGATTTCATCAGGAAGGAATTCCTGTTCAATGAAATTTCCCGGAAAATCATGGGCATATTTATATCCAAAACCGTAGTCAAGGTCTTTCATTAATTTGGTTGGTGCATTCCTGAGATGTAAAGGAACAGAAAGATCTCCGGTTTTTCTAATTAGGTCATAGGCTTTATCAATGGCGAGATAAGAAGCATTGCTTTTTTGTGAAGAAGCAAGATAAATAGCTGTTTGCGACAATATAATCCGTGCTTCAGGCATTCCAACTTTATGAACAGCATCAAAACATGCATTGGCCAGGATCATGGCTGTGGGGTTGGCATTGCCGATGTCCTCCGAAGCGAGGATCAACATACGGCGTGCAATAAACAACGGGTCTTCTCCCCCGTCGAGCATGCGTGCCATCCAATACAACGCCCCATTGGGATCACTGCCTCTGAGTGACTTAATAAAAGCAGAAATAATGTCATAATGATACTCCCCTGCTTTGTCATAGGCCCCTGTTTTTTTACGGGCAACTTCCTTTACAATATCATTTGTCAAAACAAGTGTGTCATTTTCCTGCATGGACAGGACGATGAGATCAAGGGTGTTGAGTAGTTTTCTGGCATCACCTCCTGAATAGGCAAGAATACCATCAGATTCTCTGACATCAACATTAATTTTGTAAATTTCTGCAATATACCTGATGGCTTTTTCCAGTAGTTTTTCAAGATGTTCATCCTCTAAATGATGTAACACATAAACCTGCGAACGGGACAACAGTGGCCCGATGACTTCAAAACTTGGATTTTCAGTAGTGGCACCAATCAGTGTGACGGTTCCTTTTTCGACAGCACCAAGAAGAGAATCCTGTTGTGACTTGCTGAATCGATGGATTTCATCAATGAACAAAATTCCACCACCTTTTTGAGCGGCTGAATCAATCACTGCCCTTACATCTTTTACACCTGCATTGACAGCACTGAGTTTGTAAAAATCCATTGAATACATCTCTGCAATTAGTAAAGCCAAAGTGGTTTTTCCTGTTCCTGGAGGCCCCCAAAGAATCATGCTTGGAATGACACCTTTCTGAAGCATTCGCCTGATCAGGCCATCAGGACCAGCAAGATGTTCCTGCCCAAGAAACTCATCAAATGTTTTGGGACGTAAAGCTTCTGCAAGAGGAATTTTATTCAGCACAATTTTATGTTTTGAACCGTAAACAATTTCCAGTCAATTTTGCGTATATTTTTAAACAATATTAGGGGCATATCAGTTTTTTCCTTTCTGTTATTTTTTATTGAGCGTATGACTTAGAAACAAAATACTTTTTTACTTTTATCTTGCAACGTTACATCTCGCGTCCACAGCAATAATTTGTTTTCCTTTTCCAAGCAGCGGATTCAGGTCCATTTCAAAAATTTCAGGGGCAGCTTCCATGAGTGCAGAAACTCTTGTGTTAATCTCAGCAAACAATTCCTCATCAATTCCTTCCTGACCTCTGGTGCCCTGAATGAGTTTGTAACTTCTGAGTGAACGGATCATTTCAAGCGTTTCCGTTTTTTTCAGAGGTGACAGACCAGCCTTCACATCTTTCAGAACCTCGATGAATATTCCACCCATTCCGCACAGAATCATATGTCCGAATGTATCTTCGCGTTTTGCTCCCACAAACAATTCCATACCGGAAGCCATCGTTTGAAGCAGAATTGCTGTTGTCTCAGGAATCTTCATCATTCTCTCAAATTCTCTGACAAGTGTTTCATCATTGTTCACATTGAGAACCACACCACCGACATCACTTTTGTGAACCGGGCCAACAACCTTCATTACAAGAGGATACCCAATTGTGCTGGCTGCTTTCAGGATGTTTTCTTTCGTGTCTGCAACAGTTTCCCGTACACGCGGAATGCCGGCAGCATCAAGAAGTGCTGAAAGTTTATCGGGTTGCAGATAACCATCGGGAGCTTCTTCAATAATACTTCGGACAGATCTGACATCTATGACAGGCAAATCTTTCTCTGTTGTAGCTGAAGGTTTCCCGGCAGCAGCGACTTTGCTCAATGCATTCCCGAAGACGACCTCATCGGGGAAAAATACATGACCTTTCTGAACAAAATACTCAATTTCTTTTTTCACGTTGATCACAGAAGGCAGGATTGGAAAAATCGGTTTTTTGCATGTTTGCATTTTTTCATGGAGAACATCATACACATCGTATACTTCAAAAAGTCCTGGGCTTCCAAAGATTACAGCAACACCATCCACATTTTCAAAATCATGTTCGCAGGCGTCCAGGATATGTCCAAGTTGTTCTGCAGTGCCTGTGGCAAGAAAATCAATGGGATTGGCCACAGAGCTTCCGGGAAATAATTTATCGAGCAATGCAGGGGCTTTGGGATGCTCTTTCAGTGAAGGAATTTCCAGACCACCGTTTGACAGTGCATCAGTAAGCATCACTGCCGGGCCTCCTGCATGAGTGACAATGGCAATTCTGTTGCCTGGAAGCTCGTTATGCATAAAAACAGATGCCACGGCGGTTAGTTCTTCTCTCCCGCTGCATCTGACAATTCCTGCTTTTCTGAACAATGCATCTACAGCAACATCAGAGCTTGCAAGGGCGCCGGTATGTGATGATGCAGCACGACTTCCTGCTTCTGAAGATCCGGCTTTCACAGCAGCAATCTTACAACCTTTTGAAATCAATGATGTGGCATGTTTTAAGAGTTTCTGTGGCTTGCTGATTGTTTCAAGATACAATAACTTAACCCTGGAACTCTTTCCCTCAATGTATGTATTGTCAAGATATTCAAGAATTTCTTCAACACCAGTCTGAGCACTGTTCCCAACGCTGAATACACTTGAAAATGTAAGACCTTTGGGAATTCCGGATTCCATGATAAATACTGCTGTTGCCCCCGAACCACTTATAAAGTCAATGCCACTGGTATTCATTACAGGAACAGGCAGTGTGAAAACAGATGCATGATGAGGGGTTATGACACCGATACAATTGGGGCCGATGAGACAACCACCGGTTTCATCAATTATTTTGACAATTTCATTTTCAAGTATTTCTCCATCATGACTTTCTTCACTGAATCCTGCAGAAAGAATGATAAATGCTTTTGTTCCTTTCTCATAAGCAAGTGTTCTGACCGTTTCGAGACAGTATTTTGCAGCAATTGCAAGAATAGCAAGGTCAACCTGTGGAAGTTCATTGACAGAGGGGAAAACATTCACTCCCTGGATTTCTGTTTCCTTGGGATTAACAGCAAATATTTCGCCTGAGAAATGATTGTCAAGGATATTTTTCAGAACCTTACCACCAGGTTTTTTTGTTTCGTTTGAAGCACCGACGACAACGATGCTTTTTGGTTGCATGAGGGCATTATTAATCATGTTCCGTAAAAATTTAAATAAGCTGCGAAGTTACAAAAAAGTCAACAGAATGTTTGTGTTTGGAATATTTTTTGTTAGAGAATCAGCCATGTTTCATGTTCCCAAATTTTAAAAATTGTATATTTGCAGCTATAAATTAAATACAGAAATCAAGATGAAAAAACAAATTTTTTTAATCAGTCTGATTGTTTTCACTACAGGTTTATTTGCTCAGGAATCCGGAACAGTTAGTAAGCTGAAAAAATCCGACAGAGTTGTTATTGATCTTTTTTACGATCTCTGGCAGGACACGCCATCAGATTTAAAGATGGGAAAAATTCAGCCCGGCATTGGCATAGCATCGTTTCAGGATTATCCCATTGGAAATTCAAATTTTGCATTTGCATACGGACTTCGTGTTTCAGCTCATAACATGTATACAAATGGTTTGTTGGGGTATGACACTGCAGGAGTCTCAGTTTTCCGTCCCATAGCTGACACTATCAGCTACAAGGCAAACAAACTAACTTTATCATACGTGGAAGTTCCTGTAGAATTTCGTTTCAGGACAAAAAGTATCAATACATTTAAAATATCGGCAGGGTTCAAGTTTGGATTACTATTGCAGGAACATACCAAATACTCAGGTGATGATTTATTTGATGCGAATTCAGACTATCAGATCAAGTATAAAGAGTATAAGCACAGAAATATCTCAAAATTTTCTTATGGCCCTACACTCAGAATTGGATACAAATGGTTTAACCTTTACGCATCTTATTCGATGACACCAATCTTTGAGAAAGACAAGGGACCACAGATGTATCCGATTTCAGTGGGAATCATGATCAGTCCATATTAATCATCTGATCACAATCATCAATCCTGTGAGGATTAACAAAAATCCAGCAACAAAGCCGGTGATCAATTCTCCGGCTTTGTGTGTTTTTAATGCTGCTCTTGCCCATGCGACAATGCCACTGAGCAAAAGAATCATTGTTAATAATACGAAATAGTCAGATTTATAAAAAAAGATCAGAAATGCTGTGAGACCTGACAATCCTCCCCATCCTACTGTATGAATACTGATTTTAAAGAAGAGGGTTATGAGTAAGGTAAACAGGGTCAGCATTGCAAACATCAGCAGTGTCACATCCCAAAGCGGAGGCAAATCCCATCGCCGTGATAAAACAGTTGAGACATACAGAAGGACTGCATATATGATCAATGGAAAAATCCTTTCACTTCTTTCATCCATTGTAAAAGTTCTGAGATACCCTGCTTTTTTGAACAGAAATATGAATATGAGTGGAGTAAGCACATTGAAGGTAAATATAAGGGCAAGTACGATGTACATTGCTTTTGGCGAATAGAAAGAAAATGGATAGACGTTCAATTTAAAAATCAGGACAGCAAGGAAAAGAGGTATAAATAACGGATGGAGAATACCGGAGATGAGTTTTGCAGTTTTTTGTTCCATTGTGCTGAAGTTAAAGTTCTTTTCGGAGTCTGGCAACGGGAATTCCGAGTAATTCACGATATTTTGCAATAGTACGTCGGGCAATATTATACCCTTTATCTTTCAGAATCTTTGTCAGTTGTTCGTCAGTAAGGGGTTTTTTCTTATTTTCTGCTTCTATGGCATCCTGAAGAATTTTTTTGACCTCTCTGCTTGAGACTTCTTCACCGCTGTCTGTGGTCAGGGACTCAGAAAAAAAAGTTTTCAGTAAAAATGTTCCGAAGGGTGTTTGAACATACTTACTGTTGGCCACGCGGCTCACTGTACTGATGTCAAGTTCAACGATTTCAGCAATATCTTTCAGGATCATGGGGCGGATCATTGTTTCGTCTCCGGTTAGAAAATAATCTTTCTGATAATCCATGATGGCTTTCATTGTCACATACAAGGTATTTTGCCTTTGCCTGATAGCATCGATAAACCATTTGGCAGAATCAACTTTTTGTCTCACGAACTGAATGGTCTGTTTTTGCTGTTCAGTGAGTTTATCCTGAGATTTTGAAAGATCCTGAATCATTTCCATATAAGATCTGCTGACTCTGAGGTCGGGAACGTTACGGGAATTGACAATGAGATCAAGCACGCCATTGTCATTGGAAACAAAAAAGTCAGGAACGACATACACATTTGCCCTTTCAGTTTCAGAAGTTGAGCCACCCGGTTTTGGATTGAGAGTTAAAATCACATCCATTGCAGATTTCAGCTCTTCTTCAGTAATATCCAATTTTTTGAGAATTTTCCCATAATGTTTTTTTGAGAATTCATCAAAAAAATGACGAATGATCTTCATTGCAAGTAATGATTCCGATGATTCGGGTTTACGCTGGAGCTGAATGGTCAGACATTCCTGAAGGGAACGAGCTCCGACACCCGGGGGATCAAGATCCTGAATAATTTTTATGACCTCGCTGACTTCTTCAACTGTTGCAGAAATGTTTTGAAAAAAAGCAAGATCATCTGTCAGGGCTTCTGGTTTTCTGTATAGATATCCAGCATCGTCGAGGTTTCCGATGATTTGTTCGCCGATCAGAAACTGTTTTTGAGTGATATCACGTAGTCCGAGTTGCTCTGTAAGGCTATCCCTGAATGTGGTTCCTGAGGCATACGGTACTGTCTTCTGCTCATCATCTGAAGAAGAGGCAGCATAGAGCTTGTAGTCAGGAATATCATCATCTATATAATCGTTGATGTCAAAATCATCTTCTGTTTTTTCATTTTCTCTGATTTCGTTTTCTCCTTCATATTCATCGTACAGATATTCATCATCCTGGTTTTCAGAATCATCATTAAATTCCTCACCGGACTCAAGTGCAGGATTTTCTTCAATTTCCTGTTTTATTCTTTGTTCGATTGCCACAGTTGGGATTTGCAACAATTTCATTAATTGTATTTGTTGCGGAGATAATTTTTGCAGTAATTTCTGTTCTAAAGTCTGGCGTAACATAGCATTCAGTTTGATTGTGCAATTTACAACTTTTTCAGCACATAGACAACATATTTAGTTAAAATTCTGCATTTTTTGGTGTTCTGGGAAACGGAATCACGTCACGAATATTAGACATCCCCGTCACAAACAAAACCAGGCGTTCAAATCCAAGTCCAAACCCGGCATGTGGAGCCGTTCCGAACAAACGGGTTTCAAGATACCACCAGACATCTTTTTCTGGAATGTGGCATTCACGAACGCGACGCAACAATGTGTCATAATTCTCCTCTCTCTGGCTCCCACCAATAATCTCTCCGATTCTGGGGAAAAGCACATCCATTGCCCGGACAGTTTTGTCATCCTCGTTAACTTTCATATAAAATGCTTTGATTTCTTTCGGATAATCTGAGATGATGACCGGTTTTTTGAAATGTTCTTCAACAAGATACCGTTCGTGTTCTGACTGCAGATCACACCCCCACTCTACCGGAAATTCGAATTCTTTTCCGGAAGCGATGAGTATGTCAACGCCCTTTGTATACGAAATCCGTTCAAATGTTGTGTTCACAATATGTTCAAGCCTTGAAATCAGTTCCTTATCATACATTTTCTGAAGGAATTCAAGATCATGACGGCAGTGCTCCAATGCGAACCTGACCACATATTTCAGGAATTCTTCAGCGAGATCCATATTTTCCTTAATTTCATAAAAAGCCATTTCCGGCTCGATCATCCAAAATTCGGCGAGATGGCGCGGGGTGTTTGAGTTTTCTGCTCTGAAGGTTGGACCAAAAGTATAAACATGTGATAATGCAAGTGCGCCAAGTTCAGCTTCGAGTTGTCCTGAAACTGTCAGATTTGTTTCTTTTCCGAAAAAATCTTCCGAGTAATCCACAGTTCCGTCTTCTCTGAGTGGCGGGTTTTTGGGATCAAGGGTTGACACCCTGAACATTGCCCCTGCTCCTTCTGCATCAGAACCTGTAATGATTGGTGAATGAAGATAAAAGAAGCCCTTATCGTGAAAAAATTGATGTATTGCAAATGCCAGATTGTGCCGTATACGCAGAACCGCACCAAATGTATTCGTACGTGGACGGAGATGTGCAATTTCACGGAGAAATTCAAGTGTATGCCCTTTCTTCTGCAGAGGATAAGTATCAGCAGGACAAGTGCCTGTGACAATAATCTTTTTTGCATGAATTTCGACAAACTGCCCCTGTGCCGGCGATTCAACGAGAGAGCCATGAACTTCGACACAAGCTCCGGTTGTGATCTGTTTCAGCAAATCAGCAGTTACAGTTTCATTGTCGATGACAACCTGAACATTATGAATAATCGTACCATCATTCACAGCCAAAAAAGTGACGCTTTTGCTTTCGCGCTTTGATCTGACCCAGCCTTTGACAATGATATCTGCTCCGATGCTTTCCCGGATGCTTTCTTCAAAAAATGATTTTATAAACAAACGTTCCATTACAATTTGATCTTTAAAATTTAATTCCAAAAACGAATGCAAAAGTATTAAAATTGTTTGATTAAAAATAACATTGACCTTCTGTTGGGTCGGCTTTAAAATCTCAAAAATCATTACATTTGCCCAATAATTCAACTACACATTGTATGCATTTTAAACAAACACATATCATTATCATTATAATTTCTATCCTTTTACTCATTAATTCTTCCTGCAGTATGAAAAAAGAACAAGCAGACCTGATCATATACAACGCCATAATATATACATGTGACTCAGCTTTTACAACTGCTGAAAGCTTTGCAGTGAAAGACGGTAAAATCATAGAAACCGGGACAACCAAAGAAATTCTGAGAAAGTATCAGACAGATCAGATGATTGATGCTTACGGCAAATTTGTGTATCCTGGTTTTTACGATGCCCATTGCCATTTTTTGGGATATGGCCTGAATAAACAATTGCTCTGTGATTTGTCAAGCAGCAAATCAGCTGAAGAAGCAGTCAATGAACTGGTGCAATTTGCAAAAAAGAATAATTCGCAATGGATACAGGGACGTGGGTGGGATCAGAATCAATGGGAATCAAAGGAATTTCCGGACAAAAACACCCTTGATTCAATATTTCCTGACAAACCTGTTTTTCTGATCCGTGTTGACGGACATGCAGCATGGGTTAATTCCAGAGCACTTGAAATTGCAGGCATCAATAAAAATACTGAAGTCAAAGGCGGAAAAATACTTTTTAACAACGGACAACCCAACGGAATTCTCATTGATGAAGCCATGGAACTGGTTCGGCAACACATTCCCAAGCCGGATAAAGAAACTAAAATGAAAGCACTATTCAGGGCACAACAGGACTGTTTTTCATATGGAATTACATCTGTGGCAGATGCGGGTCTTTCTGTTGATGAAATCATGATCATAGACTCACTTCATCAGAGCGGGCAGCTGGAGATGCGCATGTATGTGATGCTTGATCCTGCATCTGAGGGTGCAGTTGACTTCATTCAAAGCGGAATTTATTTAACGGACAGACTCAGTGTCAGGTCAATCAAACTGTATGCTGACGGAGCACTGGGTTCAAGAGGTGCCTGTCTTCTTGATGACTACAGCGATGATCCGGGCAACCGGGGACTGCTGGTAACAATGCCGGATCAGATCAGAACACAAGCTGAAACTGCAAAACAGTATGGCTGGCAGGTTTGTATTCATGCCATCGGAGATTCGGCAAACAGGGTTGTTTTGCAAACATATGCTGATATTCTCGGAGGACCGAATGATCTCAGATGGAGAATCGAGCATACCCAGGTTGTCCATCCTGATGACTTTGATCTCTTTGGGAGGTTCAACATCATTCCGTCTATTCAGGCCACACATGCAACAAGTGATATGTACTGGGCCGAAAAACGTTTGGGAACAGAGAGAATTCAACAAGCCTATTCATATAAAAAACTTCTTGAGCAAAATGGCTGGTTATGCAACGGAACAGATTTTCCCATTGAACAGATCAATCCGTTTCTCACATTTTACGCATCCGTTGCACGAAAGGATGTACATGGGTTTCCTGAAAAAGGATTTCAGATTGAGAACGCGCTTAGCCGTGAAGAAGCATTATTATCGATGACCAGCTGGGCAGCAAAAGCAGGATTTGAAGAAAAACTGAAAGGAAGCCTTGAATCAGGTAAAGTTGCAGACTTTGTTATACTTGATCTTGACCTGATGAAAATTGATCTGCACTGGATCCCGGAAATGGAGGTGTTTGCAACATATTCATCGGGAAAATGTGTGTATCAGAAAGAGGAATAGCCAATTATCTTCAGACAGGGAATGATTTATCTGATTCCGAAACAGTACATAAACGACATAATCAGACCACCGGGTTGTAGAATTTTCATCATCTCTTTTCCGTTGTCACTCAGTTTATGTTGTGATTTGATTTCAAAGAAATTTTCTTTTATCAATTTCACACTATAGCCTGACCCGATAGCAATCTTGCCACTCCTGCCAACAGGAATGTTATAATGAAACATCAGCTGAATATTTCCAACAGGATGCAGGTTCATTGTAACAACCTCAAGTTCTCCCATGTGCGTTTCTATTTCAATCATATAGTTTTTTATGCCTGAAGCATATGCATACCCGAAGCTGAAAGACGGACCGTTGTTGGGTTTCATCAAATAAATTCCCATTCCTCCGCCTGCCTTGTAACCCCAGGAACCCAGACCCCCAGCAAAAAAAATGGAAAAATGATCATCCACGGGAAATTCAAGACCTAAACCAACAATTCCAGTATAACAATTAACTCCATGACCAATTCCAACAAATGATTTTGGATAATAAGAAATTGATTTTTTGTCAATAACCGGTTGCCCCTGTGTCATTAATACAAACAACATCACTGAGATTGTCAGAAGGCATTTTACTGATATTTTTGTTATGATGAATTTGTGATATCCGCAATCCACTTATTTGTCAAATTTTTCAGTAAAATTAAGAAATATTCAGAACTGAAATTAGTCAGAAACAGCAATATTATTTGCAATCTTCAAAACAGAGAGGAATAACAGTTTTGCAGCATCCTCCATCGTTTCATATGACAACAAATCGTCAGTATCTTTATGACTGTGATAATACAAAGGAAATTCACGTTCGGTAATTCCAAAATGAATTGTCGGAATATTTCGCATCAAAAACACCAAACCATCAGTTCTTGGGCGTCCTTTCACCGGACGATTTTCACTTGACCGGAATGCACGATGAATCAGTTTCTGATTTTGTTCCTGAATAATGTTCAAAATTTCAGGATAGGATTGCCCGCCCCAGGCAGCCAGACCAGTTCCATTACCCACCATATCCAGGTTCAGCATCATGATGATTTTATCAAGTGGTAAAAGTGGGTTTTCCACATAGTGTAAGCTTCCAAGCAAGCCACATTCTTCACCTCCGAAAAGTATAATTATGACACTTCGCTTCATTTCTCCCTTTAAGGCAGCAAGTGCTTTGGCAGCGCTCAAAACAACTGCCACTCCTGAAGCATTGTCAAGTGCTCCCGGGAACAAAAAACCAACGTGCCCCTGCCCATCAAGATGTGCCCCCAAAATAATGTGTTCATTTTTCAGTACAGGATCATTTCCTTCAATATAGCCTACTACGTTTGCTGTTGGTCCATTGCTGAAACATTCTGTTTCTGAATTAATTTCTGACATGAAAGAGGTTTCAAATGATTCTGGTTTCATCTCTTCTGAAATCTGATTCAGGACAGTTTCGTAATTTCTGTCTTCCTTCTCAAAAATGAATTGTGCAATTGATTTGTGAACTGAAGCATAAAAGAAATTTTGAAAATGTGGTGTTCCCGGACTTGCCATCATATCAACCAGTAAGACTCCTGTAGCACCATGATCATGGGCGTTTGAATATTTATATCTGTGCGAACCGTAAAATGTCCACATTGCACTTGTATCTGCATTTTTGCCTTTATACGGGACATCACCTGTTATCAGTACGATTTTTTCTCTAACATCCACACCTGCATAATCGTCATACCCCATTTCAGGACATGTAATCCCATGTCCGGCAAATACGACCGGAACTTTAATTTTACCATTGCAGGAATTGGCGCCGGGATAGAATTCTTCCTTCGCTTTCAGTGTTTTCTTTTCTTTTCCGTGAAAAAGAATCACATGACCGGCATCTTTTACATCACACCAGGGACGGTTGAATGATTGAAAATATGTTCCGTTATCACCCATAGGCGCTATACCCCACTTTTTCATCAGATCTGCAGACCACTGAGCAATTTTCATGTATTCAGGAGTTCCTGCAAGTCGGCCTTTGTACTGAGGATCCACCATTTCCTTCACAAAGTTCTGAATGTCATGGGAAGAAACTGAGTGGAAGGATTTCATAGTCAATTCATCCACCTGTGCATTCACTATAAAAACCAGAAGCAGTTTTAAAGTAAAGGATAAAAATAATTTTCTTATCATAACTATTTATTTGTCAGTAGATCGAATCCGGTATATGGAACAAGCACCTCAGGAACCTTCACCCCGTGAGGTGTCTGATTATTTTCAATTATTGCAGCAGCAATTCTCGGCAATGCCAGGGCGCTGCCATTGAGTGTATGAGGCAAAAATGTTTTTCCATCATAGCCTTTACATCTGAGTTTCATTCTGATACTCTGGAATGTTTCAAAATTGGACACGGAGCTCACTTCAAGCCAGCGTTTCTGACCTGCTGCCCAGACTTCAAAATCGAAAGTCATTGCAGATGTAAAACTGATGTCACCACCGCAAAGTCTCAAAATTCTGTACGGCAGTTTCAGGCTTTCTATCAATCCGCCAACATGCTTACACATTTCATCAAGTGCAGAATATCCATTTTCTGGCTTTTCAATTCTGACGATTTCAACTTTGTCAAACTGATGCAAACGGTTTAATCCTCTCACATCCTTTCCATACGAGCCGGCTTCACGGCGGAAACAAGCAGAATATGCAACAAGTTTTACAGGCAGTTCAGTGTCTTTGAGAATAACATCCCTGTAAATGTTCGTAACCGGTACTTCAGCAGTTGGTATTAAAAACAAATTATCAACAGACATGTGATACATCTGTCCGTCTTTATCGGGCAACTGGCCTGTTCCGAAACCGGAATCTTCATTAATCAGATAGGGCGGCTGTACTTCAAAATATCCTGCATCCACACCCCTGTCTAGAAAAAACTGAATAAGCGCACGCTGTAATTTGGCCATTTTCCCTTTGTACACAGGAAATCCTGAACCGGTGATTTTACTGCCCCATTCAAAATCAATGAGCTGATGTTCATCACATATTTCCCAGTGAGGTTTCAGGTTATCTGTAAACTGCTGAATATCTCCATGAGAATGAATAATCTCATTGTCTTCAGCACTATGACCAGGTTTCACATCAGGGTGAGGAAGATTGGGAATTAATACAAGCATGTCAGTTTGCTGTTTTTCAAGATTCTGAAGTCTTAATTCCAGATCTTTTGCCTGTTCTTTAAGGGTAGCTGCCTGTTCTTTCAAAGGATTGGCCTCAGAAGCCTTTCCGGATTTAAACAAATTTCCAATTTGAGCAGAAAGAGCATTGGATTGTGCCAGACTGTCATCAAGTTGTTTCTGGGTAGAACGTCTTTCTTCATCAATGGCAAGAATTTGATCTACAAGTTCTGTTTGTTTGAAATTTTTAATCTGCAACCGGCTCTTAACCTCGTCGCGATATTCACGAATATAGTTGATATGGAGCATAACAAATACGATTTAAGGATGCAAATTTACTTTTTTTTCAGCAAGGAAGAAGAATTTAATGTATTGCAAATGAATGAATGCAAATTAAAAACCCCGGCTGATATATTTTACAGGAAATTCTGTACAATAAACCGGCCGGGGGTTGAGTTTATTCAAAGTTCAATAAAAGCTGGTTTCTGGGACTTTCATTCAACTTAAGACCTTTCAGGTATTGATCCAAAACAGCATCGATTTCCCATTGGCTGAGATGAGCCGTATACTTATCAAGAAAGTCAAAACAAACATGTACGTTTGTATTATTTTCTTCAATAAGTAAATTTAAAACTGATCTGATAAACATGTCAGCTGTTCCTGTGAGGTACCCATCAATCATTTGAATTTCTTTATAAGTTGGAAATCCGTTCAGTTCTCCCCAGTTCAGGATTTTTTCCATGATACCTTGTTCAATTTCTTCCTGATCGATTTCAAGCAAATTCTCTCCCAGTCTTTTTACCATTGAATTTGCCTGAGGGTGCCAGATGTAGGTATGGATCATGGTTCTGACATCAGCTGCTTTGGTGTCCGGATCAAGAAACCAAAGCAGACTCAGTTTTTGCTTGATTGCGTTGTCAAGCGGATTGTTTTTCATTGATTTAATACCGAAATAATTCTCTGATTCTCCCATGCATTGTGGTTTAGTTAAACATTGATTTTGAAATTGGGTTTTCTGAAAAACCATGAATGACATAAAATTTAAAAATTTGTTCAGTTAAACAAAATCACGTTTTTGTGATTTATTTTTGTTCAGACATAACTGAGTGCCTGATTTAAAATTCATTCCGAAAAACCGGGTTTGTAAAATCGTTGAAAAGGTCAACGGGCTAAGAAGTGCTTTTGGAATTACAAAAATACAAAAAGTTTAAATCCTGTCACATCTTTTTGAAAATTTAACATTTTTACGATGAATAATATAATTTGTAGAAATATCTTACTTATTCCAGGTTTTCATCGTCCGGATTCACCCTATTTTTAAGGTCCTCAAGTTCGGATTCCAATCTTTCAATTTCCTGTATTTTTCTTTCAATTTCCCGGCGAACTGACATTATCCTAACTTCAAGACTTTTAGCTGAAACACCATCTTTTGGTGAAGACTTTACAATATCAAGTTGGGTTTCAAGTTCTGACAGTTCATCTTCATCTTTTAGTATATTCTCTTTCAGTAATTCAATTTCTGTAAACATTTCCGAGATCTTGAACTGCATCCTGACAACCCAGTTTTTGCGTTTTGTTCTGAAATACTCGTCAATCCGTTGATTCAGAATCTGAAAAGCTGACTGCAGTCTGGAATACAATTCCTCACGTTCTTCTTTTAACATTTTAATTCCCTTAAACTCCGATTGTATTGACTTGAGGAATTCGCGTGTTTCTTTGAATTTATCTGAATCTTTTGCCTGAGCAAGTCCCTTGTCAACAAGACGATGCAGGCGTTTATGATTTTCTTCAGCATCTTTCATAAATGCATTTCTTTCCTGATCCTGTCTGCTGCCCAGTGTGTTAAAGGCGTGTTGCATCTTTTCGTTCAGTTCATCCCTATGTTCTCTGAGTAATCCTGCTTCACGAACATCAAATTGAAGTTCCTTCAATTGCTCTCTGACATTTTTATACTCCTCCGTTGTTTCAGCAAGCATCTGCAGATCATCAGCCCGATTCAAAAACTCTCTGTGCAACTGTTCTGAATTCGCTTGAACCTGCTCCCTTTGCTCTTCAATTCCTGCGTTTACATATTCAAACGCTTCATTCAGTTTTGCAAACAATTCATCTTTCTGTTCCCTGCTTAATTTTGCATCACGGAGCACAGGCTGAACATGTATCAGTTTATCTTTTGAAGTCCGGTAGTCTTCGTTGTTGAATGCAAATGATACGGCATCATCCACAATAGATTTAACCTGAGTATAGTTCTCTGCAACTACTTTTTCATATTCAGACTTTTCAATATTTCTCATTTCCTTTACAATCGTAAAAGCCTCCTGCAGTTTTGCATAAAGTATTTCACGATGTTCACGCTTGAGTTTAATTCCCCTGAACATGGACTGTACCTCAATGAGAAAATCCCATGTTTCGTTGTTGTCTCGTGAATTGTTTGCAAGAAAAAGAGCTTCTTCAACTTTTGTTTTCAGATTGAAGTAATTCAGGGCTGCTTCATTTTCAAAGTCTCTGATTTCATCATTGATCTTTTGATTAATCCCGGCAAACGCTTTCTGAAGTTTTCCGTATAATTCATCCCGATCTTCCCGTGTAAGTCTGATTCCCTTAAAACAATTCTGCATCTCAATCAGAAATCCTTTTGCTTGTCTTAAGTCACTTGTATTTTGAACATTGGATAATGTTTTATCAAGTTTAGCTTTAAGTTCGTTGTAGTTTTTCAGACTTTCATTGTCACGCATTTTCTCATTTTCCATACTCACATTTTTTTATGTAAGATCATTAAATACCCTTCATTGTCAGCTGAATTCGTTTTCTGTTCAGATCCACACTGACCACTTTCACCTGAACTTTCTGATTGATTTTCACCACTTCATTGGGGTCTCTGATAAATTTATCTGCAAGCTGGCTGATATGGACAAGTCCGGCTTCATGAATACCGATGTCAACAAAGGCCCCGAATGCGGTGATATTTGTTACAATACCGGGAAGAATCATCCCTTCGTACAGGTCTTCAATATCCTTGATCGTATCATCAAATTCAAACATATCAAATTCTTCCCGAGGGTCTCGTCCAGGTTTATCCAGCTCCTGAAGGATATCATGAATTGTGGGCAACCCAGCCTTTTCATCAATAAACTCTTCCGGTTTTAAAAAATCAAGAAACTTTTTCCTGCGTTCTTTTTCACGTAACAGTTCATCCAGTTGGACTTGGAGTGAAAGCAGCATTTTTTCTACGATGTAATAACTTTCAGGATGCACTGCTGTTGAATCCAGAGGATTTTCCCCGTCTTTTATTCTTAGAAAGCCGGCCGCCTGCTGAAATGCTTTTTCACCAAACCGGGGAACTTTCATAAGGTCTTCACGTCTGAGAAATCTTCCGTTCTCATTCCGAAACTCAACGATATTTTTTGCAAGAGCTGGTCCAATTCCGGAAACATGAGACAGCAACTCCTTACTGGAAGTATTCAGCTCCACTCCCACTTTATTCACGCAACTCACAACGGTTTCCTCAAGACTTTTCTGTAACTCCTTTTGATCCACATCATGCTGATACTGCCCTACACCGATTGATTTCGGATCAATCTTAACAAGTTCGGCAAGCGGATCCATCAGTCTTCTGCCAATGGAAACAGCACCCCGAACAGTCACATCATAATTGGGAAACTCTTCACGGGCAACGGAAGAAGCTGAATACACAGATGCACCTGCCTCATTGACCATGACTGCCATCACATCCCTGTTGAACCGGATATTCTTCACAAGCTGTTCTGTCTCGCGCCCTGCAGTACCGTTCCCTATTGCTATTGCTTCAATTTTAAATGAATCAACAAGCTGAATCAGTTTGTTGATGGTTTGTTTGACTTCCATTTCAGGTGGATGTGGATAGATTGTTTCATTGTGAAGCAACTGTCCGAGTTCATTTAATACTACAATTTTACACCCAGTTCTGAATCCGGGGTCTAATGCCAGGATCCGTTTGTGCCCCAAAGGAGGCTGCATCAGCAATTGACGAAGATTTTCTACAAATACTTCAATGGCTTTTTTATCAGCAATTTCCTTTGCATCATTTCGCATTTCTGTTTCCATTGAAGGCTGAAGAAGTCGTTTATATGAATCTTCACAAGCTGCTTTTACCTGTTTTCCGCAATCGTTGGCTGCTTTAACATATTTCTTTTCAATTATACCAATTGCATCCACTTCGGGTGGAGCAATTCCAACCTTGAGAAATCCTTCATTTTCTCCTCTGAACATTGCCAGTACCCTGTGAGAAGCTGCTTTATTCAAAATTTCTGAACAGCTGAAATAATTCTCATATTTTGAGGCTTCTTCAATTTTGGATTTAATGACATTGGATGTTATGATCCCCTTTAATCTGAACAAATGACGCATTGATTTTCTCAGTGCTGCATCTTCATTCACTGTTTCTGCGATGATATCGCGGGCACCAGCAAGGGCTTCATCCACTGAATTGACCCCAAGTTCTTCATTGATAAATTTTGAAGCTTCAACTTCCGGATCAATATTTTTTTGGAGCATGATCACATTTGCCAAGGGTTCAAGTCCTTTTTCGCGTGCCATGCTTGCTCTGGTTTTCCGTTTGGGGCGATAAGGCAAATAGATATCTTCCAGTTCAGCCATCGTTTCCACATTGCTTATCTGAGCTTCAAGTTCCGGAGTGAGTTTACCCTGCTCCTTGATAGATTCGAGTATTGCCTGTCTTCGTTTTTCAAGTTCAACAAGTTTGTTGTACATATCCCGGATTCGGATAATCATCACTTCATCAAGTCCGCCTGTTACTTCTTTCCGATATCTTGCAATAAACGGGACTGTTGCGCCCTCTTCGAATAATTTCAGTGTATTTAAAACCTGTTTTGAATTCAGTTTTAATTCAAGAACAATTTTTTCAATGTTTACATCCATCATCACAAATAAAATTTGTACAAAATTAGTGAAATTCGTCAAATTTTAAAAGCACTTCCTCAGAATGGTTTTGGCATCACGTTGAGCGTTTGGCTGAATTGATTTTTCACGTCTCTTACTGCATCAAGTGTGAGACAACTGTGAACAGGAAAAACAAATATCATATCTCCGGGTTTGATTAAATTCATACTATTTCCGTGATACTTTATCAATCCATGTTCCTGCCAGACTTTAGTCAATTTGACATGTTCATTTATCTTCATATTTCCACTGGAGTCAGACTCTGCAAGAAGTCCGTAAACTATTGCCCCTTCTGACAATAATTGATCTTTGGAAAAATGAATCGCTCCTCCATACACAACAATTTCATTTCTCAGGGGATACACTCCGATCACAGGACAAGCCACAACACATGCAATTTCCTGAACAGAACACACTCCAAGCTGATACTGAAACAGATCATAAAAAATAAAATTTCCCGGGCGGATCTCATCTGCCCATGAAACATCATCAACGACAGAGCATCCGGGTGTATCTCCAATTGAAATAATTATTTCGTTTTTCGAATACGCCTGAAAATCATGTTTCAGTTTTTCAAGATACATTTTATCAGACGTATAGATTGTATGGATTTGATCCAAATTTACTGCATGATATGTATGTCCGCTATGAATCAGAAAGCCTGAAAACTCAGAATTTGGATTTTGACTTAAAATGTGGCAAATTTCCGCAATTTCATCAGTCATTCCAGGGTGAAGTCCACATCTCAGGCTTCCGGTATCAATTTTAATAAATACCCCTACTGGTAGGTGGAGTTTCCTTGCAAGCTCAGAAGCGGATAGCACATTATCAATGACAAGATTGAGATTCACAGTTTCAGCCATCGAGTTGATTTTTTCAATCTGCAACACATTCAGTGGAGCTCCGATTGTAATATCTTTCCATCCGTTTTCAGCAAAATAGCAAGCCATATCAACAGATGAAACAGTGATTGCAAAGCACCCTTCATCTTTGAACCACTCTCCGATACTGGCAGACTGATGGGTTTTAAAATGAGGTCTGAACAATACTCCGTTTTTGGCAGCATTGTCTTTCATCTTTCTGATATTTTTCCTGGCCTGAAACTCATCAACGATCAGACAAGGTCTGTCGTTAAGAAAATGTTCTCCGGAAAAGTTCAGGTGCATGGATTATTTACTTTTCAGTGGGAATTTTGTTCGGATTCCAAGATTGATTTGTACGGGAGCATAAGCAATATCACTGTTTTGCATCAATGGTAAAGCCAGCTGCAATTGTGCGTAGACTTTCAGAAATTTGTATCCGGTCTGAAAGCCAAGAGCAGGCTCAAAAAACAGATTACTTCCCGTTTTATATCCATTTGCTGTCCAGATTTGGGGAGACTGGAGATAGGAAAATTTCAGGTTAAGATATGTATCAATGAGCTCAGTTGCAATTCCAACGGAAGGCTGTGCATAAAACCTGTAAAATTTAAAGTACAGATCTGAATTATTTAAAGAATCTACATCTGTGCTGTAAACCCATCCTGCACCTGGTCCGACAGAGAAGCTGTAATGCAGCGGCTTGTCATTATAATTGAAATACGTGAGTCCGCCTTCTGCATACTGATATTGTTTATCATCGGAACTTATCAGGTTTCCTGAGGCACTGATTGCGAAATTTTCACTCACTGATAATGACAAATGAGGGCTAAAACCTGAACTGCCACCTCCGAGCATCACAACAGCCTGCCCTCCGTCGGTGTGTAGTGCATTCAGTCCCATATTTGGAGCATAGTGAGGAGATTTACAGGACAATGCAAGAAGCAGAGATGCAGCGCTGATACAAAGGATTTTAACTGTTTTCATAAGAAAGCTTTTTAATTGTATTCAAAATGATAATGCAATATTTCAAATTACTTTCTGATCGCTTCAACAGGGTCAAGATGTGCAGCCTTCAATGCGGGAGCCAGCCCTGAAATTATACCAATAACAGCAGAGATACTCATTGCCATAATGATATTACCCAGACTAACATATAACGTAAAATTTCCTGATAATGATATAATGAGTGTCAGGATAACAACAATGATCAATCCGATGATACCACCCAGAATACTCAGAAAAACAGCTTCTGACAAATACTGAAAGAGAATATAATGGTTTTTTGCACCCACTGCTTTCTGAATACCGATGATACGTGTTCTTTCACTCACAGAAACGAACATAATATTTGCAATTCCAAATCCACCCACAAGCAGGGAGAAGCTACCGATAAACCAACCGGCAATTGACAAAATTGAAAAAAGCCCTTCAAATCCTTTTGTCAGGAGGCTGGATTCGTTTATTGAAAACGTATCTTCAGCTTTCGGTTTCAACCTTCTGACAGAACGAATAATTCCGGTCAGTTCATCTTTTGCCTGCAAATTTGAAACACCTTGTTTCACTTTGACCATAATCATCGTATTGGCTGTATTTTCATCTCTGAGATCAATTTTTTTGCGAAAAAAATTAACAGGAACGATAACAGCCTCGTCGTGATTGCTGGAGAATGCACTTTCACCTTCTGCAGTAATCACGCCATTGATTTTCACTTTTTGGTTAAAAACTTTCACTGATTTTCCAGTTGGATCTGCATCGGGAAACAATCCGGATGCAATTTTCCATCCAATAACAGCGACATTATGGCCGCCAATAAGTTCATTTGTATTAAAAAACCGTCCTTGTGCAAGATCAAAGGGTTGCAGCTTAGGATAATCTTCGGTAACACCAAGCACATATGATTCAGATATTTTCACGTCTCCGTATTCAATTGGATTCATTGCAGAAGCAACAAAAACGATATTTTCAGCAGTTTTGGAACGGGACTGAAGTTCCTTAAATTCTTCTATTGAAGGAACAGGACGTTTGATATATTTCCACCATGCAAAATCGTTGCTGAATTCCCATGGCCATTTTTGAATATAGAGCACATTACTCCCAAGTGATTCTATACTGGTTTGAATATTCTTTTTCATGGAATCAACAACTGCAAAAACACTGATAATGCAAAAAATACCGATCGAGATTCCCAACAGAGTGAGAAATGTCCGGGTTCTGTTCACCTTGAGTTCGTGAACTGCAAAGACAATACTTTCGTAGAAAATTCTCCAGTATGCAAACAAAATATTCTTCTTATTTGTAAATTGCAAACTTACAGTAATTGAATTAAAAAAATCCAAATTTTTCAAAAAATAATGTAGTTTTGCACAACATTTAAAAAACAACAAATATATGTATAACAGAGTACAAGAATTCCTTCAAAAAGAACTTGAAAACATTAAAGAAGCCGGTTTATTCAAGAATGAGCGCATCATCACATCACCCCAGGGAGCTGAGATTACACTCAACACCGGACAAAAAGTATTAAACTTTTGTGCAAACAATTATCTTGGATTATCCAATGATTCCAAGCTTGTTGAAGCAGCAAAAACGGCTCTTGATACGCACGGTTACGGCATGTCAAGTGTTCGTTTTATATGCGGCACAACAGACCTGCACAAGGAACTGGAAAAAACCATTGCTAACTTTTTCGGCACCGAGGACACCATTTTATACGCTGCCTGTTTTGACGCCAACGGAGGTGTGTTTGAACCCTTACTCAATGAAGAAGATGCAATTATTTCTGACACATTGAACCATGCTTCAATCATTGACGGTGTTCGTTTATGTAAAGCGGCAAGATATCGCTATGCAACTGCTGATATGGCTGACCTTGAAAAACAACTTATTGAAGCACAGAAACATCGTTTCCGCCTGATTGTCACTGACGGTGTATTTTCAATGGACGGCAATGTTGCTCCCATTGATAAAATTTATGAACTAGCTAATAAATATGATGCAATGGTCATGATTGATGAATGTCATTCAGCTGGTGTTGTGGGTCACACAGGTCGCGGAGTAACTGAAAAATTCAATCTGATGGGAAAAATCGAATTGATTACAGGAACTCTGGGTAAAGCATTTGGCGGTGCCATTGGTGGTTTTACAACCGGAAAAAAAGAAATCATCGAACTCCTTCGTCAGCGTTCTCGTCCGTATCTCTTTTCAAATTCTATTCCTCCAGTGGTTGTTCAGGCTGGAATTCAGATGTTCAGAATGATGTCAGAAACAAACACACTGCAAGACAAGCTCCATGACAACATTGCCTATTTTTCAGCAAAAATGAAAGAAGCCGGTTTTGATATCAAACCAACTCAGAGTGCCATTGTTGCGGTGATGCTATATGATGCAAAACTGTCTCAGGTGATGGCTTCAAAATTACTTGAGGAAGGCATTTATGTAATCGGATTCTACTTCCCTGTTGTTCCCAAAGATCAGGCACGTATCCGTGTTCAGGTTTCTGCTGCACATGACAGAGAACATCTTGACAAATGCGTTGCTGCGTTCACCAAAGTTGGGAAAGAACTTGGTGTTTTAAAGTAAACCGTATTGATTATATAAAAAAAAGAGGTTGAATTCAACCTCTTTTTTTTTACTCATCTTCGAGTTCAATCAGCAGCTGATTCTTACCGACCTTTATTTTTTCTTCAACCAACACTGCTTTTACAACGCCGTCAATGGGAGAAAGTATTTTATTGTACATTTTCATTGCTTCAAGTTCAAGAAGGAGGTCTCCCTTTTCTACTTTACTTCCTGGTTTTACATAGATTTTATGAACACCACCGGGAATGTCAGCCACGATCTGCCTGATATCATTCGGAATCCATTTTTTACGGTTCTGATATTTTTTATTGGCCAGAGTCCGGTATTTTGCTGTATGAACAACAAAGGTGATATAATCGGGAGAATTATCAATATTCTCATCTTCCGTTTTTTTCGGTTTTATAGTTTTTGCCATAGTCATTCTTTTTAAAATGGAGGGATTCCGTGTTTTTTCTGTGGAAACTGAACATCCTTGCTTTTTGCAATATCAAGAGCATGGATGATGAATTTTCTGGTTTCCTGAGTTTCAATTACTGCGTCAATATATCCATAAGCAGCCGCTACAAAAGGATTGGCAAACTTTTTCTTGTATTCTGCAACTTTTTTCTTTCTCATTTCATCAGGATTTTCAGCAGCCTGAATTTCAGCTTTGAAAATAATATTGGCAGCACCTTCGGGACCCATTACAGCGATTTCTGCAGTAGGCCATGCAAAGACAAAGTCAGCACGAAGGTGCCCCGAAGCCATTGCAATGTAGCCTCCACCGTATGCTTTTCTCAAAATAAGGGTAATCTTTGGAACTGTTGCTTCACTGTATGCATAAAGTAATTTTGCTCCATGTCGGATCACACCGGCATGTTCCTGATCAATTCCGGGAAGATACCCAGGCAGATCCACCATTGTCAGGATGGGAATATTGAATGCATCGCAATAGCGGACAAATCGTGCAGCCTTGTCGCTTGAATCACAATCAAGAACACCTGCAAGCACCAGTGGCTGATTGGCAATAATTCCTACAGTATCTCCGTTCATTCTGGCAAAGCCAATGACAATGTTGGCTGCAAAGTGCTCCATAACTTCGAAAAATTCTGAACTGTCTACAATTGCTCTGATAATATCTCTGATATCATAAGGTTTGCGGGCATCGGTTGGAAAAATATCATCGATTTTGTAAGTCCTTGTTTTGGGTGGTTTAACAGGGAACGGGCGTGCTTTTCTCATGTTGTTCCATGGAATAAATTCGATGAGTTTTTTAATTTGTTCGAAACATTCAATTTCTGATTCAGCAAAGAAATGAGCGTTACCGGTAATTTCGGCGTGCACACGTGCCCCTCCGAGGTCTTCCATTGAAATTTCTTCTCCAAGAACTGTTTTAATCACTTCAGGACCTGTAATAAACATTTTTGAGATTTTGTCAACAACAAACACAAAATCAGTGAGAGCCGGTGAATAGACTGCACCCCCGGCGCAGGGCCCCAGAATGACAGAAATCTGTGGTATCACACCACTGTTGATTGTATTTCTCCAGAAAATTTCACCATATCCGGCAAGTGAGTTCACTCCTTCCTGAATACGTGCTCCGCCACTGTCATTGATCCCGATGATGGGAACCTTGAGTTTCATGGCATGATCCATGATTTTGGTGATTTTCTTTGCATGCATATACCCAAGGGAACCACCAGCAACAGTGAAATCCTGTGCATAAACACACACAGGCTGACCCATGATGGTGCCTGTTCCGGTAATGACACCATCTCCGGGAAGATATTTCTTATCCATGTCAAAATCTTTTCCGGCATGTTCCACAAATAAATCATATTCATGAAATGAATCCGGATCGAGCAATGCAAGTATACGCTCACGGGCAGTCATTTTTCCCATTGCAACCTGCTTCTCAATGGCTTTCTGACCTCCTCCCTGCAGGGCATCCTGCATTCTCTTTTTCAGGTCTTGTGATTTTCTTTTTATAGACATATCATTTTGGTTTTAAATGCAAAAATAGTAATTTTTAATTCACCAAACTATTGTGCTTAAACCGCTGATATTGAGATATATATTTTATGTTCGCTTGTTGCATTTTTCTCTTATTCTCTGAAAATCAAAATGATACAATCCTGAAGATTCAAGAACTCAAAACCCCTGAGCTGAAAATTCAACAAACATCAATTTCAGGGAACTCACAATAATAATTGAAGGTTTTATTTTTCTTGCTCAGAAACATTTATTTTCTAAACACATCAGTGTTTGCTGATATTTCAGAAATTTCTTTTCGCACCCTTTCCTGTAATGCACGTTTGCGGAAAGGATCTTCAAGCAGATCGATATCTCCGGGGTATCCCAGGGCAATCATCGTTCCGATCTTAAAATCTGACGGGATTTTGAGGAGTTCTCGCGTTTTGTCATGATCAAATCCCCCCATCTGGTGAATCTGCAAGCCCATAGATGATGCCTGTAATGCAAGAGAAGATACTGCTTGTCCGAGATCATACAGGGCATAATCATTTTCCCTTTCTTTTTCATCAATCCATCTGGAAAGTGTCAGTATGAGGACCTGAGCTGTTGAAGTCCATTGTTGATTATAATCTGTAAGCAATGACTGGAGTAAAGAAAAACCTTCACTTTCCCTTTTCTCAAAAATGAAGAACCAGGGTTGAGCATTAAATGAAGATGCAGCCCATGAAGCAGCACTGAATAACATATCCAGATCTTCATCTGACACATGGCGCTCATTGAAAATCATCGGACTGAATCTGTTCTGAATTGATGAAAGAAGATTGGATTTCATGTTTTGATGGTATTAATTATTTTGGAATTACGTGTTCATTTTCAGTAGCATTTTTCACAAGCTGCTTGATTCTCCAACATGTCATTTGCCTGATACCAAGCTGTTTACACATTTCTGCAGTTGTTGACATGGGATGGTGATAGGCATACAGCATCATGTGCATGGAGGTTTTCAGCGGAAGTTTGCAATTTTGAAATATTGTATGAGATTTCAGTGTTTCTTCTGTTTTGCACTTTGTACATCTGCGTGATCCTGGGTGTTTTCCGTCGCAAAAATGTGTATGTCCGCATTTGTGACACACAAAACCTCCAGCCCATTTCAATCTTGTCAAAAGGTCTATACATGATTCTTCTGTGGTATAGGTCGTGACAAATTCCTCTGGTGTTATCTTGAAAAAAAGCTCAGGATTGATCATTATTTTAAAACTGTTGTATCTTTAGAAAAATTTTGACAAAATTACAATTTTTATTTAAAAGTTGAAAAAATAAGTGATAAATATGCGCTATAAAAAAAATTCTTTTTAATTTTGCAGAAAAAATCAAAACCTATGAAACGAACGTTTTTAATTTTCGCACTTGCCATTCCTGTTTTAGCATGCAATTCAGGATCAAATCAACCTCAAACAGCCGAAGCACAAAATCCCAATGTCACCATTGTGGAAGAAGTAGAGGAGAATGAAGTTTCAGTTGAAACAGAAGTAAGGGCTGAAGCCGGGAAAGTCATTGTTCTGAATAATTCAGAATTCAGAGAAACAGTGCATGACTATAAGTCTAGTCCACAATGGGAATACAAGGGTGAATTACCATGCATCGTTGATTTTTATGCTGACTGGTGTCGTCCGTGCCGGGAAATTGCTCCCATTCTGGATGAACTTGCAAAGGAATATGAAGGTAAAATCAACATTTACAAAGTCAATTCTGATTTTGAGGGAGAACTGACAAACTTTTACGGTGTTCAGTATTTACCAACGCTTATGTTTTGCAAAACGAAGGGTGATCCACTGAAACAAGTCGGTGCTTTTTCAAAAGCTGATTTAAAAAGAATGATCGAGAATGATCTTCTCAATTGATTTGGAACAAAAGAATAAATCATACATTAATTAAAAATATAAATTAAACAAACCATGACAGAACATCTGACAAAACAAACTTTTCTTGAAAAAGTTTTCAATTATGAAAAAAATACAGAATGGAAATTCGAAGGCGAATTGCCATGTATCATTGATTTTTATGCTGATTGGTGTGGCCCATGCAAAATAGTTGCTCCGATTCTTGAGGAACTTTCTGAAGAATACAAAGGCAAAATCAACATCTACAAAATTAACACTGAACAGGAAACTGAGTTGGCTGCAGCTTTTGGAATCAGAAGTATTCCTTCTCTCCTGTTTGTTCCTAAAAATGAACAGCCACAGATGGCAATGGGAGCCCTTCCCAAGGATACTTTTAAACAGGTGATTCAGGATGTTCTTTTAAAAAATTAAAGTATGAAAAACATCCATGTCTTTTTGACTTTGATTGTGCTTCCGTTTATTTTGGAAGCACAATCTGTTCCCAATGGTGATTTTGAAAACTGGACACAAGCATCATCTTATGAAGATCCAACCGGGTGGGATTCGCCCAACTCTGTTTCTTCGTTATTAAGTATTTACACGGTCACAAAAGAATCATCAGTTGTTCAGAACGGAAGCTATTCAGCCAGGTTGATGTCCCAAAGTATTCTTGGCACTCCAATCCCGGGGTTGATTACACTTGGTGACTTTAATATTAACATGACCACATTTGAAGCAACAATTATAGGTGGAACTCCGTTTACAGGCAAACCTGAAGCATTGCACGGTTACTTTCAGTACGAGCCGGTTTTGAATGATGAAGCATTTATTGCTGCCATTCTTTTGAAAGAAAATGGCTCAAACTGGGACACTATTGCTGACGGAAGTTTCACCAGTAGTGCAACTGTCCTCTCATGGACCCAGTTTACTGCGACTCTTAACTACAGATCTACAGAAACACCAACACATCTGAACATCATTATTTTATCTTCCGACAGAAATGCACCTCAACCAAACAGCACACTGTATGTTGACAACCTCACATTTTCTTATCCCACATCTGTTTCAGAAATTTCGGATGAAGCAATCAATATGTTCTGGTTTGATGGAAATCTAATAATTTCTTCTGATAAGGATCCGTTTTCACTTTCAGAAGTTGAAATATTTAATATTGAAGGCAAGCTGCTTCAAAAAATTCAAATTGATGAACTTTCAGCGCACAATTACTCTGTTTCGATGATTCAGAATACTCCGGGTATGTATCTGGCATCATTGAGGCTCAGAGACGGAAGTTCAAAAACCAGGAAGTTTTACATACACGAATAGTCATTCATGAAACGAGAAATTTTATTTGCATTCTTACTATTTCTTTTCACAACAATTCAGTTGGCAGGTCAGGAACAGTCAAGAAAAAATATTCTGAAAATCAATCCTCTTGGAGCTTTTGCATCAGCAATTCCAATGAGCTACGAAAGAATGTTTTCAGACGGTACATTTTCTTTTGTTGCTGGGGGTTCAATTATCAGCAGTAAAAGCGGATCCGGACAGTCGACGTACAACAATTCGGGCTTTTCAGTCACACCGGAACTCAGGTATTATTTTTACAAAGATCAGAATCTTCCGGCCCGTTTGTATGCAGGAGCATATTTTATTTACGAAGAACACACAAACACAACGCTTGACAGGCTTAACAATGCAGTTGACGGATTTGCATACGGACGCGGAGGCGGAATGATTTTCGGAAATCAATGGATTTTCAGAAATGGTTTTACTTTTGATTTTCATGTGGGTCCGGGATATATGAGTTACAGCCGTTCGGAAGAATTCGACATCAATCTTGGGAAAAGCGGATTTCTTTCAAGCCTGACAGGAACAAAAAATTCAGGAACAAAAATCAGATTTGGTTTTGCTCTTGGCATTGCATTTTAACCGCATACACATTTATCTGATTAAATTATAGTTTGCAATTGCATGATCACGTGTCATGGCATTAAAATGCCACCATTCGGTCTGAATTCCCCAAAAACCACCCTGACGCATGACTTTTCTGAGCAGTTGTCTGTTGGCAATCTGATCTGCAGTGATTCTCCCCTGTTCCAACATCTGTTGTTCCCGAACAGGATGTGCAGGCTCTCCGATATAATCATACTCTGTTCCCATATCAATAGGCTTTCCGGTGCAATCAACTATTGAAACATCCACTGCAGCTCCAAAATTGTGAAGAGAACCTCTTTTGGGGTTACTCAGAAATCTGATCTTTTCATGCACCGGTAGTGTCAGACTGTCCCACATCATCTGCTGAATCTGAAGCGGACGTGCAGCATCATAGACAATCAACGAGTAATCAGGAAACAGCTCAAGAAGTGCATTCTGACTCACCAAAAGCATCTCAGCCACATGTGGCAGCACATATGCTTTACGTAAGCATCCATACATATTCAGGTGCATGAAATTTTCATTTGAGGCATACTTCATATCAATATGAACAGACGGAATTGCTTCAGACACATCGGTCAGCCCGTTTCGTTTCATAATGGCATCAAAATAACAAACCGGAGTCATGTCATTTGTGAGACTTAACAATTGTTCAGCTCTTCCTGTGCTCAACTTAAGTGCCACATGATCTTTGTGACTGCATGATGAAAGACCATATAACACTGCAAGACACAGAATTAATCCTGAACAAGTTTTAAAAAAAACGGAACGCCTTACAGTTTCCATCTTTCTGTTTCATTATCATCAGGCAGTATGATTTGCGGAGGTTTTTCAAATGTAAATCCTTCGTAAGACACATCCCAGAGAAACAATCCCTTTGCATCGATCGAAGAACCAGCTGCTGAACGCTTACGTGTTTCAAAGATCTTACGAAGATCTGCAAGTGAAATTTTCTCTCGACCAATATCAAGCATTGTCCCGACAATGGCCCTGACCATATTTCGCAAAAACCTGTCTGCAGTGATCGTAAATACAAGCAAATCTTCGGTTGCATAATTTTTCCAGCCCGCTTCAAAAACTTTGCAGTTGTTGGTTTTTGAGTTTCCCCCTGTTTTGGAAAAAGAGGTAAAGTCCTCATATTGTCTCAGCACATTACACGCCAGTTGCATCAATCTCAGATTGAGCTCAAAGGAATACTGAAAGGTAAATTCTTTCAGAAAAGGATTTTTCCTGCGTGCAATAAAGTATTTGTATGTTCTCCGGGTGGCACTGAATCTTGCATGATGGTCCTCACTGACGGGAATCATACTGTACAGTACGATTGAATCTGCCAGAAACATATTAACTTTTCTGATCAGGGTGTTTATCTCTTGTTCACTAAGTTGTTTTCTCAAATCAAAATGTGCTACAAAAAAACGAGCATGTACGCCCGTATCTGTTCTGCCACACCCTGTCAGCCGGATATTTTCTTTCAGTATCAGCATCAGGCAATGTTCAAGTTCTTCCTGGACAGTGGTTGCATTTTCCTGCAACTGCCATCCGTGAAACTTTGTCCCTTTGAATGATAATGTTATGAAATATCTCTGCATATGCTGAAATCAACTGCAAAAGTACTTAGATTTCACGGATTATCAAACCATGATACATATCATTTCGATTTAATCAAAAACAGATAAAAAATCATCGGATCATGCATCGAAGATCCCAATAAATTATGTAATTTTGTACCTAAATTCTGAACTCATTAACAAATTGACTGTTAGCTCTTACAGAATAATTTCAAACAATAACTAAGAATACGAATATGAAATTCATCACACAACACTACTCGATACCTGATGAGCCGATGAAACCCTTCATTGACCAGTTTGAGATCGAAAACATTTTAAAAACAACCCATGTTGATGCTGTCATGCTTCGTGACATCATTCAAAAATCATTATCAAAGAACAGGTTAACCATGCATGAAACGGCTGTTCTGACCAACGCAACAGATCCTGAGTTCATTGAGATAATCAAAGACGGAGCCCGTCAGCTCAAGGAGAATGTGTACGGAAACCGGATTG
>CAYMAZ010000022.1:0-55259 GCA_964388575.1 uncultured Bacteroidales bacterium
AAAAAAAGAAACTATATTTGTATTAAATATTGTCCTAATTGATTAGACCACTTCAATATTCCAATGTTTATTTTCATTCATATTTAACTGTGAGCAAATTTAACTGTGATCCATCTTCAAAATAAAAAACATTCACAAGAAAACCCGAAGGAATTCCTTCAGCAGGTTGAATAACGATCGGCTCAGAACAACCTTCATTGATATCGATATTTGTGCTGAAAATCAGATTACCATTAAAATCATATAACATATATTCAACTTTAAGATTTTGTAATGCCTGAAGATTCATTTCGAAACAATTCCCCTGGATTGGTACAGGAAAAATTGTTACATTCAACTGATTTGACAAAGAAAATGTATTATTTTCTGTTCTCATTTCTTTAACTATAGAAAGAATTATCCCATTTTCAAAAAGAATAGAAATTCTATATAATCCCTCATCCAATTGTATGGGAATTTGTACAAAATCTCCATTTTGGTCATACAGGTCTGAAACAGGAACATTAAGAATTGTATTTCCTATGCCGGAAATCATGGAAATTGTAATGTGTTCGGGTTCTATAGCACTTCCATCTGCACCAACTAGTGGGTAAGTAAGAATTGAATCAAGCCAGTCAGAAATATCAACCCACTCATCAATTGCGGCATTGATTTCTTTCATCCAATTTGCAATATTATCATCTAAACCTTCAAAATAGTTAGTTGATGGCAGATTCTCACAACTTAATACTGGCAAACCGCATGTTTGTGGTGAGGCATGCTGATTGAATAATGTTATTGCATGTTGCAGGTCGGTAACACTAATTGTTTGTATAACTGATGTTCTTGTACAGATATCTTGCAATGTTAAATTATATCCACACCAAGGACCGGTATACTTTTTAACACCGACAACAGTTGGAGATGTAATAGCATAACCTCCTCCATCTTTATAGAAAATACCATTTGATGGAGGATTTGGCTTTATTACTACATCCAACAAATCTGAATAAGCCCAAAAGTAAAAATTGTTTCCCAGATTATGATAAAACCAAAATGGTATATTGTCTCCTTTAAGACCGTAATACAATGTTGGGGACCAAGCTGTTTGTGGATAATATTCATAATAATATACTACTGGAATGTCAATTTCTTTGGCAGTAGGCGATAATTGCAGATAAGATTTTGTTAAAGTTTTATGTTTAAAGTGTACAAGTTCATAAGCGTAAGTGTATCCAACACATGTAAAATCCTGATAATATTCATAGTCAGGTCCTCCTTCAATTTGAGTTGAAATTGCAATTTCATCCTCAATGAAAGTGTCGTTTTGAAAAAAGGCAGTAATTTTTGCAGATACATTATCCATTGTTAAGAATTCCTGTGGTATTTGCAAATAGTTTTTCCCAATCAAGTCATAGCGTTCAATTACTTCTTGGTTTACAAGTTCAAAATCTTCATAGAAATTTATAATAATCTCTATCGTCCAATACCTGATTCCAACCTGAAAATTATTTTCAAGTACAAGATATCCATTGGTGTTTTGTGGCTTATGCCTGCTCAGGTATGTTTCCTGTGATAATACCTGTAAACACAATGAGAAAAATAAAATTGTCAATATATACTTTTTCATAGAAATTTGGAATTAAGTTGTTTTAAAAAATTTAAAAAATATAGCAACAGTATTCATAAATTATACTGTTGCCAAGTTTGTCACAGATAACCTTACCTCCCGGGAACTTTTGAAAATGAAGTAATTTATATTGTTCTTTATAAGATGATAACAGTAATCTCTCTCTCTCTCTACATAAATGAGGTTTTCAGATGGGTGTCCAAATTTGATTAAAATATTCATCTATGAATTTTTACATTGGACTAACAAAGATAAATGAAATTTTATAAAAATTCAAACTTTTTTGTGATTTTATTAACAATCGAATAATCAAAATACTTAGATATGTGATTTTATTGCACATAAACTAAGTAATAATCATTCGCAAAATGTGTTATGCCATAGGAAAAACTCAAAGTTTCAAAAAGCTAATCATCTTATTTCTAAGGATTCTGTGCTTTTGTCAGATGGTGGTATATGTCGGAAAAGTGAATATGTTTTATCCGGACAGGAGTAGGTTTTTATAAACAGCCAACTGCCAGCACATTACTGTTCAAAGCTGATACGCTTTCATATTCATCAAGAAGTTCTGAAAAGACTTCTTTCACTGATGTTATTTTTGTTGCCCTGTAAGCATTGCTTCCTGCAAAGGCAAAACCTTTCTTCATATTCCCTTTGTATGCATTGTACAGCACACCAACAATACAATAAGGTGTTGTTTCTATCTGGCAGGTTCTGATACAATGAAACGGACAGTTGACAGGTTTTTTCATCCCCTGCTTCACCTGCTGCATAAATTCACTTTTTAAAGCTCTTCCGGGCATTCCCACGGGACTTTGAATAATTTCAACATCACTTTCAACAGCATCAATATATGCCTGTTTAAATCCCTGATTGGCATCACACTCATGGGTTGTGACAAAGCGCGTCCCCATCTGAACGCCTTTGGCACCTTTTTGCATGATATCAAAAATATCTTTGCCGGTGTATATTCCCCCGGCAGCAATGACGGGAATTTCACTTTGCTTCATGTCTTCATAAAGGCTGATCTCCGATACAACCTCAGGGATAAGATTCTCAAGTGCAAACCGCTTATCTTCAATCTGTTCTCTTTTAAAACCCAAATGACCTCCTGCCTTTGGCCCTTCAACAACAATTGCGTCAGGCAGGTAATTAAAATTAGTCTTCCATTTTTCGCAAATCACTTTTGCAGCCCTTGCAGATGACACGATGGGGACCAGTTTGGTGTGACTGTCGGGAGGCAATAATGCCGGAAGCTCTGTTGGCAAACCTGCTCCTGCAAATATAATATCGGCCTTTTCTGAAATTGCTGTCCGTACAAGATCCGAAAAGTTGGACATGGCAACCATGATATTCACACCAATAATTCCTTTGGTTTTTTGCCTTGCATTTCTGATTT
This sequence comes from uncultured Bacteroidales bacterium, assembly GCA_964388575.1. Lineage (GTDB taxonomy): Bacteria > Bacteroidota > Bacteroidia > Bacteroidales > DTU049 > CAYMAZ01. The sequence goes on from CAYMAZ010000022.1 coordinate 3,009, forward strand.
CTTTCTTCAGGCCTTCAATATTGGCTTTCAGATAATCAAGAGCTGAATTTGAATGAATAAATCCAAGTCCTGCAGCGGAAATAACACCAACTCCACCTTCACTGGCAACTGCTGCGGCAAGTCCCGACAAAGAGATGCCAACTCCCATACCACCCTGTATTATGGGAACCGGTATGGTCAGTCCGCCAATCTTTAATTCTTTTATCATTATGAACGTTGACCTTCATCAACTCTGTTAGTAAATAATTTTTTGCAAAGGTAGGGATATTCTTCCTAAACTTTCTGAAAATGAATAATCTATTCATTGATAAGATCAGAAAAAAGTTAAAGTATATACAGTGAGAGTATTGCAGAAAATTTTGCTGTAAAAAAAAGGGGAGCATCATTGATACTCCCCTTCTCAAGCACGGAAATAATTTCTTACTTCACTTTTCCTGCTAAATCAGCACCTGCTTTGAATTTTACAACTTTCTTAGCGGCGATTTTAATTTCTTTTCCGGTTCTCGGGTCACGACCTTTGCGGGCGTTTCTTTTTGCTACTGAGAAAGTACCATATCCTACCAAAGTAATGCGTTCGCCTTTTTTCAGTGCTTTTCCAGTTACACCTACGAATGCATCCAGTGCTTTTCTTGCGTCAGCTTTGGTCATTTTAGCTTCAGCTGCAATTGCGTCAATTAATTGTGCTTTGTTCATAATTTTCAATTTTTAATTAAAATGTAACGCAAAGATAATACTTTTTTTATAACAACATGCAGAAAAGCCCGAAAATGTTCATATCTTGAGCGATTTGTTGAAATCTTTTGTTCAAAAAGCCCAAAAACAGCGATAAACAGAGTGAAAAAAAAATATTTTCTCTGAATTACTCAGTGTTTATTGATAGTTTGAAAGGTTTATTTCTGTTAATAATTTCTTAAATTGATTAATTTTGTCCTCATGTTGGCTGAAATTTCAAACAAAAATTTGACAATTGAATGAATTCATTGAGCGAAGACAGATTTCACCGCAAAATTGGTTATTTTTGTAAAAAACATGTTTCCATGACTGCATTTTCCGAAAATTCACAAAAGAGAAAAGCGCTCCAGATAAACCTTGATCCGCAGTTTTACGGAACAATTGCTGAAATCGGCGGCGGACAGGAAGTGGCCCGTTCGTTTTTTCAGGCGGGTGGTGCTTCAGGGACAATTGCCAAATCCATTTCAGCATATGACAAAACCTTCAGTGATAATCTTTACAACCAGGGCCGCAAGGAACGTTATGTGTCGGAAAAACGGCTCACCCAGATGCTCAGAAAAGAATATGATGAGCTGATCAGAAATCTTTCTGAATCCAGAGGCAGCAACACAAAATTCTTTGTTTTCGCTGATACCGTTGAAACACTGAATTACACAAAATCAAACAAAGGTCATGGCTGGATGGGCGTCAAATATCAGCTGAAGGAACACGGAGAACCCAATACTGTGATTTTACATGTCAACCTTCCTGAAAACGACGGAATACTTCAGCAATACACACTTGGTATACTGGGCGTCAATCTGATCTATGCATGCATCAACCATTCTGACAGGCCGAATTTCTTTCTGCAGTCGCTGATGGACAACCTGGACCGTGAACGTGTCGATATCAACATGGTCAGCATGAGCGGCCCCGATCTTGAATATGTGGACAACCGTCTGCTGAGTGTCCAGCTTGTGAAAAACAATATGACAAATGCCACCGTTTTTGACCGCTACGGCAATGTGTGCAGGCCCGGTGATTTTCTTTACAAGAAGAACCTTCTTCTGCTCAGGGGAAGTTTCAGGCCCATCACATACATCGGGTTTGATATGCTGAAAGCATCTTATGGATTCTTTAAAAATGAACCTGAATTTTCAACTGAAAACACACTCCAGCTCTGCGAAATTACTCTCAATAATCTTCTGGAAGAAGGCGAATTCGATGAACGGGATTTTCTGGCAAGAGTTGATCTGCTCAACGGAATGGGACAAAATGTGATGATCTCAAACTTTCAGGAGTTTTATAAACTCAGTGATTACATTGCTGATTTTACAACGGGTTGTGTCAGAATCATCCTGGGTGCCAATATTCTGCAGAAAATGCTGCAGCCAAAATGGTATGAAGAACTTCGTGGCGGCTGCCTGCATGCCATGGGACTATTGTTCAACAAAGAAGTACAGATTTATGTGTATCCTTTTTTTGACGCAACAACAAAAAAAGTGATCACAGCAGTGAACGTGCCTGTTGAACAATCCATGCGGCCGTTATACAAATATCTCACGCAAAATCATCGCATCGTTGATCTGCCGAACTTCAAGAAAGACATTGCCCATTTTTCATCAAAGGATGTGCTGTGCAGGATTCAGAAAAATGACAACAGCTGGGAAGAGATGGTTCCGAAATACATCAGCAAGAACATTAAGCAAAAGGAACTTTTCGGATTTAAACATTAATTATGCCCGGAATGTATATCCATATCCCGTTCTGCAGATCAAAATGCCATTACTGCAATTTTGTCTCCGTGGCTTCTGTGAAATATCAGGACGATTATGTCAGGGCACTGCTGAAAGAAATCACACTGCAAAAGTCATTTTTCAATCAGAACGATGAGATTGAAACCATCTATTTCGGGGGTGGCACTCCTTCATTGCTGAAGATCGGACAGATTGAAGAAATTCTTGAGGTTCTCTCCGGTCAGTTTAAAATTTCTTCTGATGCTGAAATTACTCTTGAAATGAACCCCGATGATGCCGTTGACAGCTTTCTAAGCGAACTGTTTCATTTGGGGTTTAACCGCTTAAGCATCGGCACTCAATCATTTCATGATGAAGAGTTGAAATTTCTCGGACGAAAACACGATGCCTTGACTGCTTATCAATCTGTCGTTTTTGCAAGGGAGGCAGGGTTTTCAAACATCAGCATTGATTTGATTTTCGGACTGCCGCAGTCTTTTTCGAAGGATCCATCCCTGAACATTGAAAAAATCCTTGCCCTGGATGTTGAACATGTTTCTGCATACAGTCTTACCCTGGAACCGGATACAATTATGTCTCATCTTGTATCCGGAGGAAAAATTCCAGCTCCCGATGACAACCTTGCGGCAGAACAGTTCAGGTTTTACATGAGCCATCTGAAACAGGCCGGATATGAACATTATGAAATTTCAAACTATGCCAAACCCGGGTTTCGGTCGCGGCACAATTCTGCATACTGGAAAAACCAACCCTACCTGGGTCTGGGTGCAGGAGCACATTCCTATGATCTGAAAAACAGATTCTGGAACACAAGCCTGATCACAGAATACATCTCACAAATGAATTCGGAACTTCCCAAAAGAGAATCAGAAACACTGACACTGACCGATAAATACAACGAATATATCATCACCTCCATACGCACTTCTGAAGGGACTGATCCTGAGCTGATACATCGTGAATTCGGGGAAAACTTTTCTGCCTTTCTGAGCAAAAATATCCAGAACTTTATTTCAAAAGGATATGTGGTCCGGGGAAAGACAGGCATGTGCCTGACAGACGAAGGAAAACTCTGGGCTGATGCTATTGCTGTAAAACTGATGATGTAAATCAGCATCCTGTCAATCCGTTGAATTTTCAACATCGTTGCTGTATAACCTGAAAATTCCCTTTGATAAAAAATCAGTAATTTTGCCTTCAACAAATTTTTCCCATATGACGGAAGGTAACACCAAAGCAAACAACCCAACACCTGTATCTGAATTCGGAGAATTCAGGCTTATTGATCATCTGACAAAAAACATCCGGATACACAACACTTCTACAATCAAAGGTGTGGGCGACGATGCTGCTGTGTTGCAATACGATGGCAATCTTGCAACACTACTGACCTGTGATATGTTGATTGAAGGAATCCATTTTAACCTGCGTTATGTTCCCCTGAAGCATCTTGGTTACAAAGCTGCTGTAGTTAATTTCTCAGATATTTTTGCCATGAACGGTGTTCCCCGTCAGATGATTGTTGGACTTGCCATTTCCAGCAGGTATACTGTTGAAGCCATGGATGAGCTTTATGAGGGGATGAGGCTGGCATGTGAACTTTACGGGGTTGACTTTGTCGGTGGTGACACATGTTCCAGTCCTCAGGGCATGCAGATCTCAGTCACCGTTGCTGGTGAAGTTTCTCCCGAAAAAGTGTGTTACCGCAACGGGGCAAAAGAAAATGATCTGATCTGTGTCAGCGGAGACCTTGGGGCGGCCTATGCCGGACTTCTTGTATTGCAGAGGGAAGAACAGACTTTTCTGGCTAACCCCAATCACCAGCCAGAGCTTGATCCGTATAATTATGTTGTTCAGAGGCAGCTCAAACCGGAAGCAGGAAAGAAAATTATTGAAATGTTGTCTCAGCACAATATTCTGCCAACCTCAATGATTGATATATCTGACGGACTGGCCTCTGAACTGCTTCATATTGCGAGTCAGTCAAATGTTGGATTTAAAGTTTTTGAAAATAAAATTCCTGTGGACCAGCAAACACACAGCGTTGCTGAAGAGTTTAAACTGGCTCCGATGACACTTGCGCTCAACGGAGGAGAAGACTATGAACTTCTTTTTACTGTTGACATCAAACATCATGAAGTCATTCAGAAAATTCCCGGAATTTCTGTGATCGGACACATCTCATCAGACACAGACGGAAGATATCTCATCTCAAACAGTGGTCAGGCCATTGATCTGATAGCACAGGGTTGGGTTGCTTTTTAATGTTCCTCTTATTAATAAAAAATAAATAACTCCAAATCATGAAAATTCAATTATTCATATCCGTTTTTTTTCTTCTCATTTTTTCTCAGGTAATTGCCGACTCCCCAATCACGTCCACACCGTTCTGGGAAGTATACAAAAATGAAAAGATCATTGACAAAGCCAGACTGGCACAAGGACAGCTCTCAACTGAACTTGCAGATTTTCTGATTTCAAAAAAGAATTCAATTGATGTAAAGATGGCAGTGATCAACTGCCTTTCGTGGAATCTCAACGGTAAAAAAAATGCTGTTGTCTTTGTAAACCGCTTATTGGAAAAGAATATCTACAATAATACCGAAGATTTCAGAAACAACGGTCGTGCTGATCATCTGCTCTGCATGGCTTATCTGAAAGCCATGGATGATTATTTTGATGTGACCGATGCCTTTCAGTGGGCTGAACTGGCCTTGCTGAAAAACAACACCAGCTATACATTCAACATCATTCATTCATTGATTCATGCACAAATTTTGTTTGATTCTGACTGGTGCCTTGTTTTTCTGGCTACACATTATGTGCGGATCAACAATTCACTGAAACAGGACATGAAACCCGAAGCGATAACAATCATTTTTGATTATATGGATCTGTACAGAGATTCCTGTGAATAATATAATTTAAACTGGTTTTTATTATGAGTCGATGTTTTTTATAGCTTCAAGTAGTTTCTCGCACGCCAGATGCTCCGGAATATCTTTCATGATCATTTCTCCCCTGTGGTACAATGCCAGCAGGCCTTTTCCCTGTCCGACAAGGCCGAAATCTGCGGCTCCCATTTCACCGGGGCCGTTGACAATACACCCCATCACAGCAATGGTCAGGCCTTTCAAATGATATGTGCGGCTTCTCACTTCTTCAGCAAGCTGAATAATATCGAAACTGGTTCTGTTGCACGACGGACAACTGACAAATTCTGCATGGGTATTGCGAATTCTGCAAACCTGCAGAACCTCATATAGTACAGCCATTGACTCTTTTAACATCTCTCCTGAAGCAACAGGCCAGCAGCCTCTGATGACATTAGAATTGATCAGACTACCCATTTCTGCAGCAAACCTCAGTGTCTGAATTTCATCGTCTTCCAGGAAAGGTTTCCATATGACATAGGGAGAATTGACCGATTGACACAATTGAGTATACATTCTTCGGAAATCATACAAAGATTCAGGACCGGCAGTTTCAACACAAAAGATCGTCTGCGGATCAATATGTTCCGGCAGGGCAAAATGATCAGTGTTGATAAAGACACAATTGTCCATATTCAGTTCTTCAGTATGAATATCAGGAACGAGTCCGGGCAGATAGAGGTTGCTTTTATTACCGAAAATCAGAAAATTCTGATTGATGTTTGCTTTAAATATTTCCGGTATCTGAGGTTTCAGCCCGGTTTCGTTCAAAACATTAAATGCCTTCAATTCATCAAAGTGTTGTTTTTTTGGAGAGAACAGGCCAGCAATACTCTGTGTAACAGGCAGTTCATGTTCGGGAGCCTCGGTGAGAGAAACCCTGATTGTATCTCCTATCCCGTCAGCCAGCAGTGCACCAATTCCAAGTGCTGATTTCACCCTTCCGGAAAAACCAAGTCCGGCTTCTGTGACTCCCAGGTGCAAAGGATATGAATAGCCTTCTTTATGCTGCATTTGTGCAAGCAATGTTGTGGCTCTGATATTTTCCAGAACATCACTTGCTTTGACTGAAAGTATAACATTTTTAAACCCTGTTTCTGCGATGATGCGAACAAACTCCATGCTTGCCTCAGCCATGGCCAGCGGCCCCGTACCATACAAATACTTTATCCTTTCAGACAAGCTGCCATGATTGGTGCCGATGCGAATGGCTGTATTCGTTTCACTGCAGGCATGAATGAGTGGTTTCAGATTTTCTCTGATTGTCTCATAATGTTCTTTTTCAGAAATATCCGATTTGCCTTTGTAGAAGTTTCCGGGATTGATCCTGACTTTTTCAACCACATAAACAGCATCTGCAGCAAGAGATGCACTGAAATGAATGTCTGCGATAACGGGTGTTTTGTATCCCCGTGTATTCAGTATTTTCTTTATTTCAGAAACAGCTTTCAGTTCGGCTTTGTTTCTGGCAGAAATTCTCACCATATCCGCTCCTGCATCTATGATCCGGACACATTGTTCAACAGTCTCACCGACAGAGAGTGTCGGAGTATTTGTCATTGACTGCAGAGCAACGGGATTGGTTCCACCCAGTGTCACTGACCCGATATGAACCTCATGTACAAAAAACTGCCTTTGCATTGCTGATTGAATCTGTTGCAAAAGTAGATGAAATTATTATTCTGATGAATACAGCCGTTTACATCATTCCGAGGAGGGCCTTCATCAGGTTTTCAGCTCCCTGGGCGATCTGTGCAATACTGCTGTCAAGCATATAGCAGGGTGTGGTTACAATTTTGTTTTTTTCATCAACCACAATGCCTGAGTGATCCGAATTGATGTGTTCTCCGCCCAGTATCCTGATGGTTTCAGCTGTGGCCTTGTCCTGGCCGATTGTCAGTTTTGCACCGGGGATAAGCTTTGCGATCATAACTGGCGATATGCATAATGCACCAATGGGTTTGCCGGCCTGATGAGTTTCTTTCACAACACGTTCCACTTCAGGTAATACTGTCAGTTCAACCCCGTCAACGGCAAAAGAACACAGGTTTTTGGCAACGCCAAACCCTCCCGGGAAAACCAGAGCATTGTATTTTTCAGCCGAATACCCGCTTAATGGTTGAATATTTCCACGCGCAATCCTGGCCGCTTCCACAAGAACATTTCTTTTTTCATCCATAACATCACCGGTAAGATGATTGATCACATGCATTTGGTCAGTATCGGGAGCGTACAATTGATACATGATACCCAGTTTCGAAGCTGCCAACATGGTTGCAACAGCTTCATGAATTTCAGCACCGTCATATACGCCGCATCCTGCAAGGACAATTGCAATTTTTTTCATGTTTTTAAGTTTTTAGTTTCAAAAATAATAAAAATTTTGAACAATTCCTGCACTTCAGCATGAAATTATCACTGCCGGAAATGAGAAGTCATCAGTACAATTCAAGAAATTCAAATGAATTTCCGCTAAATTCAAGAAATTTCATAAATCCGCTGAACGGGATGATGAGGGATGCTGTATTATCATTTGGATGAAAACTGATCCTATCAGCTTTTTGAAGATTCTGATCAAGAAAAATGTGAACGTGGTTGGCGTTGTCATGGATCAGGCCAAAGGGTGAAACACTGCCGGGAGTTATTGAAAGATAGCGCAGCATCCGTTCAGGAGAGGAAAAGGTGAGTTTTCCCTGTTTCAGCCGTTGTTCAAGGTCTCGGATGTTCAGCTGATAATGACAATCCAGAATAACCAGAAAATGTTTGTTCCCTTTATGATTTCTGAAAAATAGATTTTTGCAATGCTGGGCATCCATATCTTTCCAGTATTGCATAGCTATTTCAACGGTTGGAGCAGGAGGATGTTCATAATAATCAAAATGAACATCCAACATTTGAAGTGTTTCATACACTTTCGGGTCACCCCTTCGTTGTTGATTCATATCAGAAGACTTGCATATAAATTGCAAACATAGAAAAAACAAATTGTATAATTAAAAAAAATCTTACTTTTGCATACTCAATGTTCATTGATGCCCGGGTGGCGGAATAGGTAGACGCGTTGGTCTCAAAAACCAATGAGGGTGACCTCGTGCCGGTTCGATCCCGGCTCCGGGTACAAAACAGAGTGAGAGTGAGAGCGTGAGCGAGCACTTACGCTCTGTTTCTCAAAACTCACACTCAAACTCACTCTGTGGAATGAAATCGTGTGGTTTCACCCCTTGCTGAATTAAATTCAAGCCTTCAGCTTGATACAAGACATATACAACTTTTGAAGTTTTTCCTTATCTTTACAACGTGGAATGAATGAAATCAATATGTTAGGGTACTGATGCAAAACGAATGCACATGGTTTTTCACTCTATATACAATTTGTTCGTTAACGAGGCAATAAACTGTTGAGTCCTCTTAAAAGTCAATCTCAAAAGTTACTTTTTCCTTATCGTAGGGATGAACTTTGCCCTTGAATGATTTTCCAACAATTGACCGAAGTTTTGCAATAATTTCACTTTGTACAGAAAGTTCCTTTTCAAGTCTGTATACTGTGTCGCCCGGTTTGTGCACATCATATATCATTCTGATAACAAGTTTGAAATCCTCGCTTTTGCCTGTATCTTCAATTCCAATGATATCAACCAAGACCTGAATTCCGGATTTTTCTGTCAGCTCACGATCCATCGCGGACCAGGTTTTGCCAAAAAATGATGGTTTTTGCATGGTCTCCAGTCGTTTCAGATCAAGAACAAAGATATTCGGGTTGTTCATGTCAATCTTTACCGGAAAAGCTGCTCCGGGCTAAAACTGAGAGACACTGGCTCTGGGGATAAGAATGTCCATGCTAACTTCATAGGGCGAAATGTTGGCCTGTTTGATGCTCATAACCAGGTTTAATACCGGTTGTTCATTTATGGTAATGGTGCCGCCCATACTGCTTTCTCCTATGCTCAGAACGGTCGCAACAGCATCTTTTCCCGTAAGAAGTATCTGCTGGGCAACTTTACCTCTGCCCCAAAAAACATTATATCCTCCAGTGGAAAACAATTGTCGGAATATCAGGAAAAAAGGAAACATAAATAACAGTATACACAAAATAATACCTATTGTAAGCAAGGTATTAAATAATGCATAACCAAAATTCACCGTTATCCATTCTTCTGCTATCAGAATAATTACCAGCGGAACAGCACTTAAAAATGGCAGGATAATACTCCATAATAGTTTCTTTTTCATGAGGTCATTGTTTTATTAAACAAAAATAATAAATTAAATACATACAAAAACATATTTATTATAAATAACGGATTGTATATACATAAATATGTATGGTATATTCATTAAGTAAATAAACATATTAGACAGGATATGAAAAATATCATATATATGAAGTGTTTCTGGTGGATCATTTATTGTTTCAAAACGTTGATGTAATGCAAAAACCATTCATTAGAAGCGTGATTAATCTCACTTCACTCATAAATAATACAACTACTCCAGGCTTCAAATTGCATCCCGGGGCATATATTAAAAAAAATTAATCTTCAAATGAATACCACCAGAGCAGGCAGCAGGGTATCAGATATCGTGGTTTTTAAATTCGCCACCAGTCGGGTAGAGGAATTGCTTATTATTGCATTTTCTGATTGATCACGGGAGTGTGATGATTCCCACATCAGTGATTGTTCCCCAGGCTGTCTGTACACCTGAAATTGTGACTGCCTGATAGGTTGGATCAGCTGGATTGATAAAAAGATCATATGTTCCGTTGAGTCCGCAGATCATAAAGAATCCGTCGGGATTTGGAATGGCAGAAACAGTATCTGTCCCCTGTATGGCATATACAACCGGCTGAGCTGCCATTGGCTGCACTATTCCCTTGATTTTACCATTTTCAAGTTCAGAATAAGCCCTGATCACCGGTTTTAATGAATAGCTTCCGTTGCCCTGCTGAACAATAGATTTCCCGGCATCAAAATCAAGAATGATGGTATATGACACATCAGCAAGTAAATCTTCATGCAGATTGATCTTCAGACCACTTTGTTGTGCTGAAGGCGTGCTTAAAGGATATGACACCGAATCAACAACAACGGAATTATTATTCCCGAGAATTAACCGGATTTGAGAAATTTTTCCCACCGGCATATCAATTGAACACAACAGTGTGTCAGCACCATTATTGAATTGCAGTAAATCATAAACGCCTGCATTAAAAAATGACGGACTGAACCAACCCCCGTTATCTGAATGAATTTCTATGCCCTGAATATCAATATAAACATGGTCATATTGCCCCGGGGCATCAGTCAGGCGTACATTGAGTCTTGCATATTCGTCTGTTTTTTTGCACCCTGTCAGAACGATAAGCATGATGATGCTCATCACACCAATTGTTTTGAATATTGTTTTCATAATTCAACTCTTTTGTTAACGAAATTGTTGTCTTACTAAAATATAATAACGCAAAACGTATACAAAATGATATAAATTGTGTCAGATTGGCATGTTAAAAAAATATAAAATACAGATTATGAGAGATATAGGTGCGTGATAAAATATTGTTAACAGCGTGTATTTATATTAACAATGTTTATTATATTTGCAGCGTTAATTTATTGTAAATATTATGAAAAACAAAGAACTTCAGGAAAAACGAATGAAATCATACTTCATTCAGGCAACAAAAGAGATTTTGAAAAGTGAAGGTATTCAAAGTCTCAGCGTAAGAAACATTGCCGCACAGGCAGGATATTCTTATGCCACCATGTACAATTATTTCAGAGATATCAATGAGCTGATCTTTCTGTGTGTACAGGATTTTCAGAATGAATGCCGGCAGTATGTGGAAAGCAGAGTAAAAAAGAAAGGCAGCGAAATTGAGATCCTGAAGGCGTCGGTCAGTGCCTATATGAATTATTTTATTGAATATACCGGAATTTTTGATCTGTTTTATCTGACAAAGATGGGCGATTTCGGGCATAAGAAAACGATACTCGATCTTATCGGAGGCTCACTGGACGATGCATGCAGTAAGTGCTATGATGTATGCAGGAAAAATAACATTCTGTCATCTGAACAGGAGGAAAAGATCAAATCAGGATTAAATTATTCTGTGATCGGACTGCTCCTGCTTTACATCAACAGAATGACCCCTGCATCGTATCAGGATTTCATGGGCAGTGCACAGAAACAGATTGATTTTATGATTGACTCTGTTGTTGAAAAATCCTGACGGCAAAGTGTTTTCTGCGATCAATCCAGCCTGATCTGAATTGTGTGAAGTTTGATTTCCTACAAATTCAGCAAAATGGTTTGAGCAAATTACGTTAATTTTGTCAGTAAATTTTTCAGCATGAATGAGCACCGGTCTGACAGAAAAAACCTCCATTATATTTTTTATGCGTTGACACTTGTATTTGGTCTCTGGCTCGGCGTTTTTCTTTCCCAGGGAAAGAGTGGCATGTCAGAACTCACAGATTCAAAGTATGAAAACTTTCGGAAAATTTCAGATATTTTCAGGTATATTGAAGAAAACTATGTGGATTCTGTAGAATACAACAAGCTGGTTGAGGACGCACTTGCATCAATCATGCTTCATCTTGATCCGCATTCATCCTATATTCCTCTTGAGGAATTTAATCTGATGAGTGAACAGATGACAGGAAATTTTGAGGGGATAGGAATTCAGTTCCGGATTGAAAAAGACACTGTTTATGTGGTTCAGACAATTGCCAACGGACCTTCTGAAAAAGTGGGACTGAAGGCCGGAGACAGAATCCTTGAGGTTGATGGTGAAAATATTGCTGGTGTTGGCATTCAAAACAACGAAGTCATGAAACTGCTCAGGGGTAAAAAGGGGACAAAAGTCAAACTTGGAATCAAACGGAGTGGAGTGCCCGGGATTATGAATTTCACTGTAACCCGTGATGTGATTCCCACATACAGCATTGATTTTGCTGGAATGATCTCTGATGATATCGGCTACATAAAACTTTCAGGATTTAATTTTAACTCTGACACGGAATTTCGAGATGCACTCAAGAAACTGAATGCAAAAGAAATGAAAAAGCTGATATTTGATCTGCGCGGCAACGGAGGCGGCTCTCTGGATGCGTGCATCAATATAGCTGATCACTTTTTCGACAGAGATGTGCTTCTTGTTTATACCGAAGGGCTGCACAGAAAAAGAAAAGATGTTATGTCAACAAAATACGGACTTTTTAAAGAGGGCAGCCTTGTGATCCTTATTGATGAGTTTTCAGCATCTGCGAGCGAAATTATTGCCGGAGCTGTCCAGGACAACGACCGTGGAACAATTATCGGACGGCGCTCGTTCGGAAAAGGACTTGTCCAGGAACAGATTCCTTTCCGTGACGGATCAGCAATCAGGCTGACAGTTGCCAAATATTACACACCGGTGGGAAGATCAATTCAGAGAACCTATGACAAGGGCATAGAAGCCTATTATTCTGAGTTTTACAACCGGGTAATGGATGAGTTTGAAACCGGCAATGACACGATGCAGTATGATACAATTCAGTTTTATACAAAAGGCGGGAGAGTTGTTTATGGAGGGGGCGGGATCATGCCTGATATTCATATTGCCTATCCTGCAATTTACAAGAATGATACTGTGAACATGTATTTTTCACTGTTGTTTCAGTTTTCCTTTGAATATGCTGATAAAAACAGACAGCTGCTTCAGAACAGGCACCGGAATGCCGAAGGGTTTATTAAAGATTTTGTGATCTCTCCGGCCATATGGAATCAATACATTGATTTCATCAGAAAAAATAATTCCAATAAAATCGAAATACGTTTTCCTGAATTACAGGCTGATGAAAAAGAATTCGTTGAAATTTACCTGAAGGCAAATATCGGACGAAACTTGTTTGATTACGAATGTTATTACCCCATTGTCAAAGATGCCGATGAAGTGTTGAAAGAGGCCATCAGGTATCTGAAAGAACAGAAATAAGTGCGAGAATTATTCTTCTGTCTGTGCCAGTGAATCATTTTCTTCCGGAACACCGAGAATAAATGCATCTGCATCCTCAATTGATCTGAGACGATCTTCTTCAGCATGAATTGAATCCTGAATTCGTTGTTTTTCGCGTTCTTCAGCAGATGGGCCGCAGGAGGCCAGAATGAGCAATAAAAAAATGACAGAAATGACAAATCTCATAATGATTCTTTTTTCAGGTTTACATTAAATACAACGCAAAAATAAGAAAAATCATGCATGCGTATTCCGGACTTTCTGTTGTGAAAATAATGTTTTATGCGAAAACTACACATTTTAAGCATAATGTGTAAAAGATTAATTTTTAAATCATTGTATCCTGAAAGGAATATCAAATAAAAAAAAACCTCTGTAACTTTTTTGTTAACAGAGGTTTGCGTTTTTGTTGTCCGACTAGGGGTCGAACCTAGACTCTTCTGATTCAGAGTCAGACGTGTTGCCAGTTACACCATCGGACATTTCGAATGCAAAATTAAAAAAAAATTTAATTGTTTTAGATTTTTTTTAATTTTTTTCAATTATTATGATTTCTGCTGAATTTTTGCCCAGGGATCTTTCAGCATTACAATTCTGTTAAAAACCGGAACTTCAGGTGTGTGATCATCATCTGTACAAAAGTATCCGATTCGTTCAAACTGACAGGTAAATTTCCGATCAGTTTCATTTATAAGTGCAGGTTCACAAAATGCGGTTTTAACCAAAAGTGATTCAGGATTCAGATTTTGGGTAAAGTCACTGCCTTCTTCCACATCTTCGGGATTTTCTTTAGTAAACAACCTGTCATACAATCTGACTTCTGCCTTTTTTGCATGTGCAGCAGAAACCCAGTGAAGAGTGCCCTTTACTTTCCTGCCGTCAGGACTGTTTCCGCCACGGCTTGCAGGATCATATGTGCAATGTACTTCAATGATATTGCCCTGTTCATCCTTTATGACGTCTGTACATCTGATAAAATAAGCATACCGCAAGCGAACTTCCTGGCCGGGTGCAAGCCGGAAATACTTTGGAGGAGGATTTTCCATAAAATCTTCCTGCTCAATATACAATTCTCTGCTGAAAGGAACTTTTCGGGTTCCGTGTTCAGGAAATTCAGGATTGTTTATGGCATCCAGCTCTTCAGTTTTTCCATCAGGATAATTTGTAATAACAAGTTTCAGCGGATTGAGCACTGCCATGTATCGGTCTGCTGTTTTATTCAGTTCTTCACGCAAATAAAATTCCAGAAGTGACAAATCTATGGTATTGTCCCGTTTGGCAATCCCGACTTTTTCGGCAAATGTTCGAATTGAGGATGGTGTATATCCGCGACGTCTCATTCCGCAAATTGTTGGCATTCTGGGATCATCCCATCCGTTCACATAACCTTCCTTCACGAGACGAAGCAGTTTTCGTTTACTCATCACTGTATACGTCAGATTAAGTCTCGCAAATTCGATCTGTCGTGGATGAAAAATTTCCAGTGTTTCGACAAACCAGTTATAGAGAGGTCTGTGAATTTCAAATTCAAGGGTACACACAGAATGTGTAATCCCTTCAATGGAATCACTCTGCCCGTGAGCATAATCATAGGTTGGATAGATACACCATTCTTTGCCGGTTCTGTGGTGTGGAGTAAAATTTATTCTGTATAAAACCGGATCACGCATGAGCATATTCGGATGTGACATGTCAATTTTTGCTCTCAAAGTACATTCTCCCTCTTTATATTCACCTTTACGCATGCGCCCAAACAACTCCAGGTTCTCTTCAACACTTCTGTTTCTGTAGGGACTGTTTTCACCGGGTGATGTGACTGTTCCTCTTGTTTTGCTCACTTCTTCAGCTGGAAGATGACACACATAAGCCTTGCCTTTTTTGATCAGTTCCACAGCCCAGTCATGTAGTTGCTGAAAATAATCCGAAGCATAATACAATCTGTCTTCCCAGTCAAAACCAAGCCAGCGAACATCGTTCATAATACCTTCAACGTAGGTTGTATCCTCAGTTTCAGGATTTGTGTCGTCAAAGCGCAGGTTGGTCAGACCGTTATATTTTTTTGCAAGTCCGAAATTAAGACAAATGGATTTGGCGTGGCCAATATGCAAAAACCCGTTTGGTTCGGGAGGAAATCGAGTGTGCACTCTGTTATATCTTTCTGAAGCCAGATCTTCGTCAATGATCTGTTCGATAAAATTTTTCTGTGATTTTGATTCTTCCGGGGTGCTGGTGTTCATATTGTATGATTTTGTATAAAAAAACAAAGAGCAAAATTAAAGATTCCCTGCGACATGAATGAAACTAAATCCAACAAATTGGTGATCCGGGCTTTGGCAAAGAATTTGCCAGGCGGCCTGGACAGTGGGGTTGATGCAAATTCTTTGCCAAAGCCCGTTTGAACAAATGTTCTGAAAAGCCTCAATTGCAATTTAGTGTGAATCATTCAAATACAGACCGTGTTCTCTGATATAACCGATGACCTCAGGATCAAGATATTTCCGGACGGATTGTCCGGCAGCAATTTTTTGCCTGATCATACTCGATGACATATCTATCAGTGGGGCATTTGTCATAACATGAATATTCGGGTGAGTGATATCAGGCTCGATATTTTTCTGTCTTGGATACACAAGAAGTCTGTACCGGGTCAGAATATCTTCCCATGATTTCCATTTCCTGAGTACAGCAAGATTGTCCATACCCATAATGATACTGAACATCTGATCCGGATATATCATCTGCAGTTTGTCAAGAGTATCAACAGTATATGATGGTCTGGGCATGGAGAATTCAACATCACAGATGTTCATTTCCGGAAATTTCTGAAGGGCAAGTTCAAGCATGTTCATGCGATCATTCTCTGAAGCAAGATCCTGAATGTCTTTCAGCGGATTCTGCGGAGAAACGACAAACCAGACTTCCTGGCATAATCCGGTTTCAGGGATACTTTTCGCAATGGCAACATGTCCTCTATGCACCGGATTAAATGAACCAAAGTAGAGTCCAACCTTCATGTATCAAATTTATTTTGCCACAAATGCTGAAATGTGCGTTTTTGTTTCTGCAACAGCCCTTTCAAGTTCGTTATTTATGATCACAACATCAAATCTGTCTGAAAATGTAAGTTCTTCTTCAGCACGTGTGATGCGTTTTTTAAGGCTTTCTTCATTTTCAGTATTTCTGTTTTTCAAGCGTGTTTTCAGTTCTTCAAGTGAAGGTGGCATAATGAATATTGACAATGCGTTGTCACCGAAAATCTGCTTTAGCCTGACACCACCTTTTACGTCCACATCAAACAGAATGTTTTTGCCTTCAGACGACAGCCTTTCAACTTCCGATCTGAGAGTGCCGTAATACTGCCCGGCGTATACTTCTTCCCATTCAACAAACATGTCTTTTGAGATATATTCTCTGAAAGTATCTGGACTTAAAAAATAATAGTGCTCACCTTCTGTTTCATATTCGCGTGGACTTCGACTCGTAGCAGAAACGGAAAAGCTGCAGTTGAGTTCTTCGTCTTTCAGAATGTCTGATGCAATTGTTGTCTTTCCTGATCCGGAAGGTGCTGAAAGTATAATAATTCTGATATTCATCGCTTACAAAATATTTGAGAGCTGCTCCCTGACTTTTTCAATTTCATCCTTCATCCCAACTGTCAGAATCTGAATATCAACATCATTGGCCTTGACACCAAGTGTATTGAGTTCCCTAAGAATTTCCTGAGAAGCAAAAGTCAGTTTTTTTCCGTTTGAATGGTTTTCCTGAAGAAGTTCGAGAAAGTACACACAGTGTTTCTTTGCCCGCTGCATTTCTTCGCTTATGTCAATACGGTCAAGATAATAGATCAGTTCCTGTTCAAGTCTATTCTGATCGATGCTGATCTCTGCGCCAAGGTTCTGAAGATTGATCATCAGGCGCATTTGAATCTTTTCCCGTCGTGCAGCTTCCAGAGGTGTGATCTTTTCTAAAGTATCAGAAATCTTCCGAATCCTGGATACGATGTCTTCCTCTATTGATTTTCCTTCTGTCTGTCTCCATGATATTAGTTCATTCAGTGCCTGATGCAGAGCTTTTTCAATGATTTTCCATTCCGATTCATTCAGCTCTTCTTTCGTGGTTTGAAGCACATTGGGCATCTTAAGCAATAAAGAAACATAATCTTCAGGCGGATCCAGTGAAAGCTGAAACATCATTTCCCTGATCTGTTCCTTATAAAAATCAGCCAGTTTGTGGTTGATGGAATGCATTCCCAATCCGCTCAACTCTTCATTGGTGACACTGATATCTATTTTACCTCTTTCCAATTTCTGGCCTGCTATGGATCTGATTTCAATTTCTCTGTCTTTCAGAAATGCAGGAATTTTAACAAAAAGATCAAGAGATTTTGAATTGAGTGATTTAATCTGAATGGCAAGAGACTGGTTGTCTATCACAACTGTCGCTTTACCATAACCTGTCATTGATAATAACATACATGTACATTTTTTCAGTTTGTAAAAATACTGATTATTGCCGAAACTGCCTGAGAAAACTATTCAAACTGTACAGAAGCATTGTTTTTATTGTCAAGGCAATATCTAACTTTTTGTACTTTTGTATAAACGTCTGCCAACAAATGATCACAACCCCGGAAGTTACAGATGTACAGCTGTTCAACAGAAATGCTGAATTATACGAAAAAATGCTTGAAGATATCCGTCAGGCAAAACTGAGCATTCATCTTGAGATGTACAGGATAACAAAGGAGTCAACGGGAGAAATGTTTCGTGAGGCATTGACAGAAGCTGCTGAACGGAATGTAAAAGTTGTACTCCTGATTGATGCATGGGGCACCGGAGCATCGCTGGCTTTTTTTGCCCCTTTGATTAAAACTGGCGGTAATGTTCGTATTTTCAATACTTTTAGGCCAGGAACAAGGATGTTTACTCAGAGTCACCGCCGCAACCACAGAAAAATCCTTACAATAGATGACCATATCTGTTACATTGGTTCATCAAATATTTCAAATTATTCTTTTGTCTGGCGGGAACTGATGCTGCGCATCTCGGGAAGTATTGCAAGACCTTTCAGGCATATCGTCGATCTGGATTTTAAAACAAATCAAAAATACACCTACACCAAAAAAGTGTTTAACCGGGTCATTCATTTCCGCGGGTTCGAAATTATAAGGGATGTTCCCTCAATCTATAAGCAAAAAGTGATGCGCAAATATCTCTACCTTATCCGAAATGCAGGGGAATCAGTTTACATTGAAACACCCTATTTTCTGCCCGGATATCGCCTTCGTAAAGCAATGGCAGAAGCTGTTGAGCGGGGCGTGACTGTTACAATCGTTTTACCAAGACACTCTGATGTGGGACTTGTAGATGTCCTTAGAAACAGATATCTTGGTCAGATATACAAATCAGGTATTCATATTCTATATTATTATCCAAACAATCTGCATTCAAAGCTGATGGTTGTCGACAATATTACATTTTGTGTAGGGTCAACGAATTTCGACTACAGAAGTTTCCGCTATATGCATGAAGTTGTTCTCTGCGGAAAACATGAAATGATCATGAAACAACTCAGCCTTCACACAAATGAAACCCTGAAAACCGTTCAGAAATTCGATTATCAATTCTGGAAAAGACGCCCTGTTTTTGAGAAAATAATCGCATTTCTGCTTGTTCCCCTCAGATATCTATTCTGAAAAAAATGAAAATTGTAATTTTATGGAATTCTTCAGTTTACTGAATCTTTTTATACTTGTGTTTGAATAAAACTTTAAAATCATTGCTCATGAGACAACAAAAAAAATTTACTACAGAAATAAAAACTGCCGTTTTAATCATTTCATCTCTCATCATCGTCTTTCAGGTATTAAGCTTTAACAGCTCCGGGAGCAAATTCAATCAGGATAAGTACAAAGAAATGTGGGCAAAAGTTGAAAAGTTTGAAAAAGACGGGCTCCCTAAAAGTGCTCTAGAGATCGTTGAACAAATCTTATCAATGGCCCGTTCCGAAAAAAATACAAGTCAGTATTACAAGGCGTTTGTTCATAAAATGAAATTTGAGATCCAGACTGTTGACAACGGGTATCAGCATGTGATCAATACTCTTCGGGTTGAAACTTTAAAAGCTGAAATGCCTGTTCAACCGATCCTCGAATCTCTTTATGCAGAAATTTTATGGAATTATTATCTTCATAACCGCTGGCAGATCATGAACCGGACATACACCGGAGAATTTATTCCTGAAGATATTGCCACATGGGATGCAAGACGACTGAATGATGAAGTGGCAACGTTTTATCTTAAATCCATTGAAAACGTCAGCGAGTTGAAAAAAATTCCGCTGGAAAACCTGAATGAAATTCTGATCAATATTGACAACTCTTCAAAATTACGAACTCATCTGTTTGATCTGATTGCACATAGGGCAATTGTCTATTTTGCAAGTAATGACGCCTATCTTACTGATCTTTCTACGACGTTTCTTATAGATAAACCGGAATATTTCCTGCCGGCACAGCAGTTTGCAAATCTTCAGATAAGTTCCGCTGATCCTGATGCACGAAAATTTAAGGTGCTAAAAATATATCAGGAACTGATTTCTGTACATCTGAATGATAAATCTCCTGAAGCTCTTGTGGATGCTGATCTGATGCGCCTACGTTATATGAGAAACAATGCCGTCATCTCAAACGCTGACACCCTCTTTTTTCAGGCACTGATGCAAATGCATGAAACATTTTCCTCACACGAAGTACTTTCAGTTGTGGATTTTGAAATTGCATCTTTTTTGAAAAAACGGGGCGAAACTTACAATCATTTCTCTAATCCCCAGGTAAAAAATGATCTGAAACGCGCTTACTATATTTGTAAAAGTACTTCATCGAAATTTCCAAAGGCTCCGTTTTCCGATAACCTCAGGGAATTAATGAAAGAAATTGAAGCCAGGTCATTCAGCCTGCAAACCGAAAAAAATGTCACACCCGACTCCCCTGTATTAATGAAGGTGTTGTATAAAAATACAGATACACTTTACTTTAAAGTTGTTGACATTTCAAGTCTGAATATTGCAGAGAACACTGCCGGAAAAAATGATTCTCTGAAATTGCAATATTATAATAGTTTTACTGCTTTGAGAACCTTTCAACATATTTTTAAGAATGAAGGAGACTTTCAACAACATTCAACTGAACTCATTCTGGAACCGTTCTCAACAGGACGATTCCTGATCATGGCCAGCCCAGATAAATCATTCAGAATTTCTGAAAACAAAGTTGACATCCTGTTTCTTAATGTGACTTCAATCAGTTATGTATTTCAGAGAAAACCCGACTATTCGTATGTTTTTTATATACTGGACAGAGAACAGGGTACTCCGTTGCAGGGGGTAAAAGCTGATGCTTATTATGAGGAATACAACTATACAAAAGGGAAATATGAAACACGTAAACTTGGAACCTGGACAACCGACGTGAATGGAGAATTCACACTTCCATCATCCAAGCACTATAGAACAGTAAGCCTTGAGTTTACAAAGGGGAACGACAAGTTAATTGGAGAAAGTGGTTTTTATCAATATGAGTCTCAGGATGCAAAAAAGAAGATGCAGACAAAAACAACTTTTTTCACCGATAGATCAATATACAGGCCCGGTCAGACTTTATATTTCAAGGGCATCATCTATGATTCGGACGGAGAAACGCATAAAATCAAAACAAATTCGACAACAACAGTGATGTTGTATGATGCAAATTATCAGATTGTGAGCGAATTACAACTCAAATCAAATGAATATGGTTCATTTCACGGAGAATTTGTCCTACCTGAAGGAGGTATAACAGGACAGATGTATATAACAAACAGTCATGGAACTCAATACTTCAGAATGGAAGAATACAAGCGTCCGAAGTTCGAAGTTAAATTTGAAAAAAATGAAAACTATTTCAAGCTGAATGAAACAGTGGAAGTGACCGGAAATGCTCAGGCTTATGCAGGATATGCTGTTGACGGTGCCAAAGTCTCCTATTCAGTTACCCGCTCAACGTATTATCCGTTCAGGTATTACTGGTGGTGGTATCCGCCTGCACCGGATGTTGTTGTAATGAAACAGGGAGAACTCATTACTGATGAGGAAGGCAAATTTAAAATTGATTTCATTGCAGAACCTGAACCAGGCATTCAGAAAAAATACCTCCCGGCTTTTATCTATACAGTGAAGGCAGATGTCACAGATATTAACGGTGAAACCAGAAGTTCGACAACAACAATCTATGTTGGATATAAATCAATGATTTTATCAACCGATCTTGGTGAATTTTTGAATGCTCATGAACATGATTCAATCCGGATTACAACTGCAAATCTGAGCGGAAATGAGCTCCCGGCCAAAGGGAAAATGATCATTACCGCTGTTGAGCCAAATTCTTACCTGATCAACCGCCCCTGGGAAAAACCGGATCGTCCTGAGATGAGCAAGCAGGAGTTTAAAAAGAAATTCCCGCTGCTCGTGTATGATGATGAGGATCTTCCTTCTTCATGGAAAAAGGGCAAAGAAGTCTTTACATTTGATTTTGATACAGAAGTCAACAAAAAGGTCTTTCTGAAAGGGCTTGATAAATGGGATGCAGGCTGGTATCATATTTTACTCACTTCAGTTGATCCATTCGGAGAAACAGTTGAATATGAACATTATTTCAGGATCTATAACAAAAAACAGTCAAAGCTCAGTTATGAAGATGTGTTCTGGGTCATTCCCGAAAAAGTCGCTGGAGAACCCGGAGAGAAGGCAAAACTCATCGTCGGTTCTAGTGCTTCACAGGCGAAAGTGTTTGTGAGTGTTGAACATAAAGGAAAAATTACATCCAAACGATTTCATGACATCGGAAACACACATAAAATACTGGAGTTTCCTATTCTTGAAACACACCGTGGGAACTTCACCATTCATCTTGCAATGACTCAGCATAACAGGGTGTTCACAAGGTCATTCAACGTGTATGTGCCCCACTCTGATAAAAAACTTGATCTACGTTTTGAAACATTCCGCGATAAACTTCTTCCCGGAGAGAAAGAAGAGTGGAGGCTGGTCATCACAGGGTCAAAAGGCGAAAAAGCTCTGGCAGAAATGGCTGCAGTGTTGTATGATGCCTCTCTTGATGCATTTGCAAGTCATTTCTGGTCAATGTATCTTAGCTATTATGATTATGCTTCCATGTATTTTAATAAGGACAATTCTTTCGGAACATCTTCTTCTGTTTCTTTTACAAGAAACTGGTACAAAAGTGTTCAATATTTAATACCTGTTTACGAACATCTGAATACATTCGGACTGGCTAATTACTTTGGATTTTACAGTTTCGGGTATTATGATTACGATAATATGTTTTTTGCACTGGATGCTACAGGAGAAAAAGGTGTTTTCCTTGAAGCAGAACAAACTGTAACCAGAACAGTCAGTAAAGCCACAGGAAGAAGAGCTGAAGAATCCGGAGATGAAGTTATGACAGGTGTCCAGGTTGAAGATGACAAAGGAGAAGATGTTCCTGCTGATGCTTTAAAAGATTTGGAAGATTACAGAGGAGGTAATCAGGATGGAAGAGATATTGAAATGCGGACAAATTTCAATGAAACAGCGTTTTTCTATCCACAGCTCAGAACTAACGAAAACGGAGAACTCGTTATTGCTTTTACCGTTCCCGAATCACTGACACGATGGAAAATGATGGGTTTTGCACATACACCCGACCTGAAAACCGGGTATATATCAAACGAACTTGTTACACAGAAGGATTTGATGGTCACTCCAAACCTTCCGCGCTTTTTCAGGGAAAACGACGAGATGACCCTTGTGGCAAAAATCTCAAATCTCACCGGTGAAATTCAGAACGGAAAGGCAAAACTGATGTTTTTCGATGCATTCACGATGCAACCAATTGACAAAGTAATAGGGAACAATGCTCCTGAAGTTGACTTCAGCGCTGAGTCCGGTCAATCTGCAAACGTTTCCTGGAATATCACTGTTCCTGCCGGTATTTCAGCTGTTACATGCAGAATTGTCGCATCAACACAGAAACATTCAGACGGAGAGGAGCATACACTGCCTGTTCTCGTAAACAAAATGCTTGTAACCGAAAGTATGCCTCTGCCAATACGTTCAAAACAAACAAAAGAATTTAAGCATGAAAAATTGCTCGCCGCCGGAAAATCATCAACGCTGAGACATCATAGCCTCACTCTTGAGTTTACCGCCAATCCTGCGTGGTATGCTGTACAGGCACTGCCTTATATGATGGAATTTCCTTATGAGTGTGCTGAACAGATTTTTGCACGATATTATTCAAATATTCTTGCAACATATGTTGTCAATTCCAAACCGGAAATTAAAAAAGTGTTTGATGAATGGACCAAGTATCCTGACTCAGAAACTCTGCTGTCAAATCTTGAGAAAAATCAGGAGCTGAAAGCTCTGATTCTTGAAGAAACGCCATGGGTCAGAGATGCCAGAAATGAAACTGAACGTAAAAAACGTATTGCTCTTCTGTTCGACCTCAACAAAATGTCGAAGGAGAGTGACCGTGCCCTGAGAAAGTTGAAAAAAATGCAGAAACCCGAAGGTGGCTGGGTGTGGTTTGAAGGATTTCCTCCCGACAGATACATCACACAACACATTATCAGCGGATTTGGCCATCTTGATCATCTGGGTGTAATGCAGGTCAAAGACAAACGTGATGTCTGGAATATGGTTGCCGATGGCATTGCTTTTATTGACCGGGAAATTGTCACTGAATACAATTATCTGAAAAGAGTCTATACTGCTGAACAGATGAAACAAGACAGGTTGTCTTATATGGCAACACATTATCTGTATACAAGAAGTTTCTTCCTTGAATATGTTTCAATACCCCAATCCGCAAAGGAAGCTTATGATTACTTTAAAATGCAGGCACAGCAGTACTGGCTCAGCAAAGGCCTGTACAGCCAGGGAATGATCGCTCTGGCGTTACACCGAAACGGTGATAAAGTGGTGCCGGCAAAAATTCTGAAATCACTTGATGAACGCTCAATTAAAAATGATGAAATGGGAATGTTCTGGCAGCAAAATACAGCCGGGTATTACTGGTGGCAAGCCCCTGTTGAAACTCAGGCAATTCTTACAGAAGCATTTCATGAGATTGGCAGCCACACCCAAATTGTGGATGACCTCAAAACCTGGTTGCTGAAACAGAAGCAGGTTCAGGACTGGAAAACAACAAAGGCAACAACAGAAGCTGTTTATGTATTACTGCTAACCGGCAGTGACTGGCTTGCAACAGAAGCAGACATTGAAATTAAAGTTGGCAGTCAGGTCTTTGATCTCAAAAAGGAAAGTGGAGTTGAGGCAGGTAACGGCTATTTCAAGAACAGCTGGCCAGCTGACAAAATCAATCCTTCAATGGGAAAGGTTCAGGTCACCAAACGTGATGAGGACGTGAGCTGGGGGGCATTATACTGGCAGTATTTCGAGCAGCTGGACAAAATAACATCGCATGAAACACCGCTCAAACTGAATAAAAAACTATTCATTGAACGAATGACAGCCAGGGGAAAGGTGCTCGAAGAGATCAAAGATGGTTCGGTCTTATTAAAAGTCGGAGATAAAGTGATTGTCCGGATTGAACTCCGCGTGGACAGGGACATGGAATATGTGCATATGAAAGACATGCGTGCAGCAGGCTTTGAACCCATCAATGTGTTGTCACAATACAAATGGCAGGATGGTCTCGGGTATTATGAAAGTACAAGGGATGCAGCCACCAATTTCTTTATGAACAGAATGAACAAGGGAACCTATGTGTTTGAATATCCCCTCCGGGCTTCGATTGCAGGAAATTACTCAAACGGCATTACAACCATTCAGTGTATGTATGCTCCTGAGTTTACCTCACATTCGGATGGGATAAGGGTTACAATAGTTCAATAAAAAAATTGGTTATACCTTTTTAATGATCCAGATGTCCTGCGGCAGAGAACTTGCGTTTTCCGGTTTCGTAATGATGTGCTCCAGAATATTTACTCCACGGAATAACTTTTCAATAAAACCAGACGGATGAAATGCTGAATATGTCCGATGTCCTTCTTTTACCTTACCTCTCACAACCAACTGTTGATTAATAAATTTTTCACGTTCCTCTTCGGTCATTTTAATTAAAAAATTCTCTCCCTGCGTTGTCATTAGCATGATACCTCCTGAATTCAAAATTCTGTATAATTCATTGTACCAACTGTAATGCATTTTCTCTGAAAGATGTGTAAAGACAGATATTCCGTAAATAACATCAAAAAAATTATCTTCATACGGTAAATCAGCATCCAGAGTATTGTTATTAAATTTAATGTTTGAAAGATGTTCAGATCACCATTGTATAGATTTCTTATTGTAGTCGGTACCGTAAAAAGAACAACCATTTCCAATAACATCCGGAAGATGTCTGATGATTCTTCCAGGGCCGCAACCCCAGTCCAGGATACGAATATTTTTTAACTCTAAATGATTTTCCAAAAGTTTTGCCAACCACTGAGCTGTTTCAAAACTATCTGAATAATATTTCTTGTAATTTAACTGGAATGATTCGTAAATCAAATAGTCGGGGGGGAGTTTGACCTGAGGATTGTTTTTTCTGAAAGTTGAATTGATTTTCTTATTTCTCATTCGCTGGAAATGAAAACGCATTCTGTCAGTAAAATGCAATAATCTTATTTTTCTGAGCAAATGAGAGATTGTTCCCTTGTTCATGTGTTTCTGGTTAAATTTCATTGCAAAAATAATGTTTTATTATTGCTGAACATTTTATGTTATTAAATATTTAAAACCCCATAGTTTTTTTCAGAATCTGTTCAGTAAAACGATTTAATTTATAATCACTATTCGTAAAGTAAAAAAACCGTAGCATCTAAAATAAAAATCGTAAACGATTTTTATATGTTGAATACAAGCGAATTTTTCAGAATAAACATAAAACTCTGTGAGGAGTAATATTTTTATTCGTAATTTGGTCAAAAATTTAACAATTTTCTCCTATGAAAACCCCTGGTTTTGTGAATTCAAAAAATGCGAAAATCATCATTCTTGCATTTTTTATCATTGTTGCATTTATCCGGAACAAACAGGACATCATTTCCTGGGATGTACTTGCACATTATCTGTATCTGCCATCCACATTCATCTATGATGATCCCGGAATCAGAAACCATGCGGCACTATTTGAAAAGATTGAACAATACGAACTTTCTGCAACTTTTTACCAGGTGGTGATGCACGAAAACGGAAACAACATCATCAAAACCACATGTGGCTGGTCAATTCTTCACAGTCCGTTTTTTCTCGGGGCACATCTGGTTGCACTCATTGGACCGGCAGCAGCAGATGGATTTTCAGCGCCATATCAGTTTGCAATGATGCTGTCATCGATGCTTTTCATCTGTGTGGGCCTGATCTTTCTCCGAAAAATACTGAGATACCTGTTTGATGATAATACTGCTCTGCTGACGATGATTGTCCTTGTTGCCGGAACAAACTTATTCCTGACCTGGATCTATATCACTTCTGTTCATCTGATGCTCTTTGGACTCTATGCTTTCTTTACATGGCAGGTCATCCGCTGGCACGAAGATCCTGTTCGGGGAAAGGCTTTTCTGATCGGATTGTCTGCAGGATTTATCACTCTTCTGCGACCAACAGATGCCATTTGTCTTCTCATTCCGGTGCTTTGGGGCGTCTATGATTTGCCCACTTTCAGAAAAAAATGGATATTGATCAGTACACACTGGAATCATGTGCTGCTGGTTGTACTGAGCGGATTTTTGACAATTCTGCCGCAGATACTTTACTGGAAATTATTCACCGGAAACTGGATTTATTATAGTTATAATACACCCGGGGAAGGGATGGACTTTTTAACTCCATATATCAAAGAAGTGCTGTTCAGTTTTCGTAAAGGCTGGTTTGTATACACTCCTGTCATGCTGCTGGCTATGAGTGGGTTTATCACTCTCTTTAAGCATTACAAAAAAGCATTTTATCCGCTGTTGATTTTTACTCTGCTCAATATATATCTGATATCATCATGGACGTGCTGGTGGTATGCCGGTTCTTTCGGGCACAGAGCGTTTGTACACTCCTATGTGCTGATGGCAATCCCTCTTGGGTCTCTGATATGTAACCTCATTTCAAGGAAACGGTTGTTCACCTACCTTATGTTTGTGCTCATGTTCATGATGATTTTGCTGAATCTCTTTCAGTCATGGCAGTTCCGGAACAGAATCATTGATCCCTCAAGAATGACCAGAGACTATTACTGGGCAGTGTTCGGAAAGCTATCTGAAGTGGATGACAAAACCAAAGATCTGCTCATGCTCGAACGTTCAATTGTTGCAGAAGATTATTCCCTGAACAGGGACAAGTATTTTCAAAAATTCAACATTCAGGTTGATTATTCTGCCATGCCCGATGTTCCTGCTGATCGTATTCAAACAGATTCAACAGGTCAGACCTATGTGGTGATGGACAGCAACTATGTGTTTACTCCCGGTTACAAAAGAGCCTATCAATATTTTTCATCGGCTGAACATCTCTATTTTATTTTCAAAACGGAAGTTCTATTTACAGATGATCCTGTAAATAGTCCGCTATCCCTTGTTGTGCATTTCAGCCATAAAGGTGGTGCTTATAAATACAGAGCCGTTGATTCTGAGAAAATGGATCCTACACCAATTAAAAATAAATGGACAACCATTGAATATCTGTATCTTTCTCCCGAAATCAGACACCCCGCTGACGAACTGACCACGTATTTCTGGCTCAGGGGGACAAAACCCGTTAATGTGAGGAATATTGAAATTGAAGTCTGGGAACCAATCAGGGGCTGGTAGTCATTGAACGGATAATGCTCCCTCCCTTCTTTACTCTGATTTTTGCACCCTTTTCACACGTGAGTTCTGATCCTTCCCTCAGAATGAGCCGGCTGCCTTCTGAAATGATCAATTTTGACCCTTTGTCAAGTATGAGTTTTCCACCGTTTTCCACAATACATTCTGAGCCGTTTGATATCCGGAGTGCTGATTTCCTGCCTACCCTTAACTGTGTGTTGTTTTCGATGACAAATATTGTCGGTTTTGTATACATCAGCTGACGGGAAACTGTGTCAGGATTTAATATTCTGGTTGGTGTCAGTCCCCTGTCAATGTGCAGTGTTGATTTGTTTTCCAGACTAAGTATTCGTGCGTTAATATCATTTGATTCTGGCAAAACGATGGTGTCAGCACACCACCTGATGTCTCTCTGAATGGTGTAGTTATCAAAACGAATTTTCACATACATTGCGCCGGCAACGGGTGACGGAATATCAAGAATTTCGACAGAGATCCCATTGAGATATACAACCCGGTTATTTGGTGGTTGTCCTGACCTGATTTCTCCTCCAGCAGAAACAGCAGATATCAGATTGCCCGACGACGGATTCGTTCCTATGTTGACAGAGCTGTTTCCCGTGTAAGTAAATGCATGTTCTTTTGCTCCAAGTATGGGCAGCTTTGGCAAAAAGGACCCTTTTTCCTTTCTGATTGCTGGAACGCGATATTCAACAATTTCAATTTTTCCGCTCAGATTATAATCTCCGAATACAAGCTCTATTTCATGACTTCCGGAAAACGGATTTTCCCTTCCTCTTTTCATGGAATGAGGATGATAGAAATTATTGTTGATACACCACGGATTTTGTATTGTGTCATTATCCCATTTAAAATCCCAGAGTCCGTTTGCAGGCAAAGGTCTCAGATAATCCGCATGACCCGCAAAGATGTCACGACCTGTCATTTCATCCTTATCAATCTGCATATACATATATACACCCGGAACAGCATTGTCCATGCAGTCCTGTTCCTGATACTGAAATACATCAAACTCACTGCCGTTGAATGATTTTGTCTGATGATTTTCAATCCAGAGCCACTGCTGATATACTTTATCAGGCATAAATGGAAGCCTGATCCTGATGGCATCACCTGTGCTTACAAAATCACGAATGAGAAAAACACCTTCATGTTCACGGTTTGCGGCATCAAGATCTGTATTGACCTCATCAGTTCCCGTACTGTCAAGAGTGCTGATAAACCATTGTTTTAATTCCGGCTTCCACCCAAGTCGTCTTCGTTCCCAGGCATTGGTTGTCAGAAACGATTTCCAGGCGGCACCCATCATTCCCCATCCGCCCTGAAGATGCGGAAAATAACTGTAGCCTGCTTTTTTGCTGTGGCTTCCTCCTGCATGAAAATTATTGCCCCCAAATAGCATGTGAGAATACTCATGGAGCAGGATGTTAAACGGCAGAAGTTCATGTGAACAGAAAAAACTGTATGTATCACTTTCATATCCGAACAACGGAGCCGGACTTCTCGATGATGTCCAGCCACTCAGATTTGAGGGGTAATTGGAATTTCTGATAATGATCATCACATGATCATATCGCATGGGAGAATCTGTACCCGGAGTTTGTTTGGAATGACCAACATGCGTCATGGTCCATTTGTCGAAATCCTGCATGCTGAAATTATTCGCACTACGTAACTTCTCGTATTCTGAAGCTTGTTTGAGAATCTGTTGTACCGAAACTTTCTCAGAAGCCCGAATCTGAACAGGTTTTTCCGGATGCATCGGGTTGACAAGGTAATCACCGGTTACAATATAATTTCCGAAACTGGATTCATAAAAAAAACGGGTCACTGTCGCCTTCGGAACAGAAGAAGGATAAGGATCGAAAAGCTTGTCCTTCCATACGGGTAAATTACCGGCAGCCCATCCATTGGTTCCTTCGGGAGGACAAGGGTCATTGTCCGTATCATAGATCACTTCGGCAAAAACAACCAGTATGTGCAGATGTCCTGAAACTGGAAGAATATACCCATTCCGGCTGTCCTGAATGTTGTACAGGCTGTCACGATTAAGGTTTTGCCGCTGTGCAAAAACGACAACACTGACGGATAAAAATAAAAACAGAAACATGTTGGCTTTCTTCATCTTACGAAAATATGAAAAAATTTTCAATTCATTAAAACGTATAGCTCAGCACATGTCCGTTAATAATTTCTGAACGAACAACAAATATGCCTGTACTTTCGGGGAGAAACACCTTGATTTTCATGAGCCAGAAGCCCTGATATTCTCTCAGTGAATGAATGTGAATGTTTTCCTTCAGTGAAATCTGAGGGTTATCATAACATTTGTATACTGTTTCCTTGGCAGACCAGAACATCGTGTAGGTTTCTGCAGAAGGTCTGACAGAAGCACGGATCTGTTCAACAGGATTAAGAAATTTTTCTCTCACACGCATGACTTTCGGATTGATTTTTTCAAGATCAATGCCCGGATTGATTGTTTTGTCTTCGGAAATGAGCGTTGCAGAAAAATTACATGAATGAGTTACAGAAATATTTCTCGGAGGGTGAACAAGAAACGGCTTACCGTTGGGAGTATAGTAAATTTTGTAAATCGTGTCAATTTTGACAAGATTGCGGATCAAAACTCTGTAGCTTAACCATTGTTTCTGACGGTGTTCTGTTTTAAATTCACGAAGAGTCTGAAATTCTTCGTTGTTCAGGTAAAGCTGTGAAATGAGTTCATCTGTTGATTCAGTAATATGCCAGATCCCGATATGAATCCCCTTTTCAAGTTCTGTATGTAAAATCAGTGGCATATATATTCCGATAAAAACAATGGTAAAATTAGAAAAAAAACATAATTTTGTTGATTAAATTCAGTTATATCTTTTTACTTTAAGCAAAAACACAATGAAACAGGCAACAATTCTATCTCTGGTAATATTCATTTCAATACAGGTTATGGCTCAGATTCAGCCCAAAAGTAAATCAATTCCCGTAAAACCATTCATTGATGTGTCCGGCCAGTTCACAAAAGATGATGTTAATGTCTTCTTATGGGAGGATTTTGATTCCGGAATTTTTCCTCCGGCAGGATGGACTCTGGTTTCAGGAGCAACACCACAAACATGGCAAACGGGAACTGCTAACATATATCCCCCCTATTCAGGAGAGTATTTTGCCATTTGTCGTTATGATGATACATATATTCCTGAAGGACAGGACGAAAAACTTTATTCTCCGGTGATTGACCTTTCAGGGCTGGACGATGCACAACTTTCTTTCTGGTTTTTATTCAGCCGCTACTGGGGAATAACTCCGTATGACAATTATGATCTTCAGGTACTGCTCAGCACGGATGGAGGAATGACTTTCGGAGATACAATCTGGACAGAGCTTTCCACTGATACGGCAAGCTGGTCTTCATGGCAGTGGGTCAGGGCCGAAATTGACATGACACCCTATGTCAATGAGACAAATGTTCAGCTCTGTTTCAGATATGTTGGTTATGACGGCGCCGATGCAGCAATTGAAAATATTGAAATATCATTCATCACAGGAATGAATGAACGTATTGTGAATAGCCTGAAGCTATATCCAAACCCGGCAACAGAATTGTTTTTTGTTGATGGGGAGGGAACAAGAACCGTCAGTGTTTATGATGCGAAGGGGAATTTGGTTCTGAACCAGACACTTCAGACAGGAGAGCTCAGTATCCGGATTTCAGGGCTTTCAGCAGGCCATTATTCAGTTGTTACCCTGCAGCATGAAACAAAGCAGAAGAATTCAGCAACACTGATTGTACACTAACCCGATAAAATACGAATCAATATGTTTAAAATAATGTCTCTTTCATTGTTTTTAATAACAATGATATATTCCTGTCATTCTCAAAACCACATCAATACAATGGAAGAATTTACAAAAACCAACTGGAAAGCACTTGACGAAAATGTGATTCAGCTGATCGGTCACGACTGGATGCTGGTGAGTGCCGGAAATCCAGAAAACGGCTTCAATATGATGACCGCAAGCTGGGGAGGAATGGGCTGGCTTTGGGAAAAACCTGTGGCCTTCATTTTTGTCAGACCTCAACGTTACACGCATGAATTTACAGAGCGTGAAGATTATTTTACATTGACCTTCTATGCAGAAGAATACAGAAAAATTCTCGGCAAAATGGGTTCGGTTTCAGGCAGGGATTTTGACAAAATCAACAATTCGGGACTCACTCCTGTTTCGACCGAAAACAACAGTGTGGCATTTAAAGAAGCCCGGATTGTTGTTGAATGCAAAAAGCTCTATTCATCAGTCATTGAAGAAAATGAATTTATTGATGTTTCGGTTGCAAAGAAAAATTATCCTCAGAAGGATTTTCACACCATGTATATCGGAGAGATTTTGAATGTGTGGATGAAGAAGTAGCGGAAGATTGGAAGTCTGGAATCCGAAGATGAGAATGTGGGAAGGTGAGAATCTGAGAAACTGAGATTCCTTATACCAATATTTGACTATTGACAGTCTGTGGTTGATGGTCATGGAGGTTGGTTTGGTTTTTGGTCGGTGGTCTTTGGGTTTTACTTATTCATTTTGTGTTTAGTGTTATGTGTTATTCATTCCTGAATAGTGGTCAAGTGGTCTGGTGGCCAGGTGGTCCAGTCGCTATTGAATTTTCCTTATACTTTTGTACGTGGTGATGAGGTGATGAGGTGACGGGGCTATATTGAATATTTTCTGTTTGATTTTTGCTGTTTTAAATTTCCCAAATAACCTTTATTCCGGTTTCATTGAAAATGAAAGTGTGTTTTTAAAAAACTTCTTTCCTCATGTGGCAATATGGAACACCGCCTTTTTTGAAATAGTAGTTCTGATGATATCCTTCGGCATCCCAGAAAGTTGAAGCAGGTTCAATGCCCGTTGCAACATCATATCCTTTTGAGCTGAGAATTGACACCAGCATTTCGGCAGTGTTTTTCTGATCTGCATCAGTATAAAAAATCACAGAACGGTATTGCGTTCCAATATCAGGTCCCTGCCTGTTGATCTGTGTAAAATCATGAATCTCAAAAAACAACCGTGCCAGTTTTTCATAGTCAGTCTGTTCAGGATTAAAAACCACTTTCACAGTTTCTGCATGGCCTGTTGTGCCAGTACACACATCTTCATAGCCCGGATTGTTGGTATTCCCACCCATATATCCTGAAGTTGCTGAAATCACACCTTTTGCCTTTTGAAAATAATACTCAACTCCCCAGAAACATCCGGCTGCAAAATATGCAGTTTGCTCCTTTTCCTCCTTCTCTGCAGCAAATGCCATGGAAATGGAATTGACACAGTATCTTGTGTCCTTTTCAGTATATCCCTCACCGTAAAACACATGACCCAGATGCCCGCCACAATTTGCACAAACAATCTCTGTACGGCGTCCATCAGCATCGGGGAGCATTTTCACTGCCCCTTCAATCTGATCATCAAAGCTGGGCCAACCACAACTGGATTCAAATTTCTGACCGGATGTAAACAAAGGAGAATCACACCGCTTGCACAAATATGTGCCCGATTCCTTATGGTCTGTGTAAATACCCGTAAATGGCCTTTCTGTTCCTTTGTGAAGAATGACATATTCTTCCTCAGGAGTGAGTGTGTTGTATTGCATATGATTTTCTGTTTGTGATTGACATGCATACATAAATGAAATGAAAAAAAATGATGCAGCAAATATAAAATTGTTCATTGACATCTTCTTTATTTATGTATTGAAATGCAAATTTACGAAAATTCAGAATAACATTCCGAAAAGATATCATGTAACTTCACCTTCATTTTTTTGTAATTTTGTAGCAATCATAATACAATTTCCATGAATTTGTCTCATCCCCTTTATGCCGTTTCACCAATTGACGGCAGATATCACAAGGTTTCGTCCGCATTATCCGGATATTTTTCGGAAAGTGCTTTATTCAGGTATAGAATCTTTGTTGAAATTGAATATTTTATCGCGCTATGCGAACTTCCGCTTCCTCAGCTTGAGCATTTTCAGGAAGAGAATTTTTCAAAACTCAGAAAACTGTACAACGTATTTTCAGAGAAAAATGCAGAACGAATCAAAGAAATTGAACAAACAACCAACCATGACATCAAAGCTGTTGAGTACTACATCAAAGAACAATTTGCTAAGTTGGGGTTAGAAAAATATTCCGAATTTGTTCACTTCGGACTGACTTCTCAGGATATAAACAATACGGCTGTGCCACTTTCATTGAAAGAAGGTTATAATTCTGTTGTCTTTCCGATGATTGAGGATATTTTAACGGCATTACAGGCAAAAGCCGAAGAATGGAAAGAAATTCCCATGCTTGCCCGCACACACGGTCAGCCAGCCTCTCCTACCCGTCTCGGCAAAGAGATAGAAGTGTTTCTTGTCCGACTGCAAACACAGGTCATGTTGTTGTCGAGAATTCCGTTTGCGGGAAAATTCGGTGGTGCCACAGGCAATTTCAATGCACATTACGCAGCATATCCTCAGGTGGACTGGCAACTGTTTGCCAACGATTTTGTCAATAACCGGATTGGAATTCTTCGTTCACATCCCACAACGCAAATAGAACATTATGATCATCTGGCAGCATTCTGCCATGCCATGTGCAGGGTAAACACAATTCTGACCGATATGTGCCGTGATCTGTGGACATACATCATGATGAACTATTTTAGCCAGAAACTGAAAAAAGGTGAAGTTGGTTCTTCGGCAATGCCGCATAAGGTCAATCCCATTGATTTTGAAAATGCTGAAGGGAATCTTGGACTTGCAAATGCTGTGTTTATGCATCTTGCAGAAAAACTGCCCATATCGAGATTACAAAGGGATCTGACGGATTCCACTGTCTTACGAAATATCGGTGTCCCACTTGCTCACAGCATGATTGCCTTCCGTTCAATACTTCGCGGTATTGAAAAACTGGAAGTCAACACAGATGTCATCAGCAATGACCTTATAAACCATCCTGAAGTCCTGGCAGAAGCAATTCAGACTATATTGCGTCGTGAAATGTATCCGAATCCATACGAAACCCTGAAGGAACTCACACGCGGAAATAAACAGATTACCATTGAATCGTTGCATCAGTTTATTGATTCCCTTAATATCCATGAAGATGTGAAAAAGGAAATGAAGCAGCTGACACCGCACAATTATACCGGAAGATAATGAAAGTTTGCGGATTTACAATTGTACGCAATGCCCTGAAATATGATTATCCTGTTGTTGAGTCTATAACTTCAGTGCTTGATATTTGCGACAGTTTTGTCGTGGCAGTCGGCAATTCTGAGGATGAAACACTTCAGCTGATTCAGTCGATTCAATCTCCCAAAATCAGGATCATTGAAACAATCTGGGACGATAATCTGCGTGAAGGAGGCAGGGTGCTTGCTGCCGAAACAAACAAAGCTTTTGATGCCATTGACCCTGAATTTGACTGGTGTTTTTATTTGCAGGCTGACGAGGTGATTCACGAAAAATACCATGCAGCCATTCAAAAAGCAATGCAGAAACATTTACTCAATCCTTCAGTGGAAGGGTTATTGTTTAAGTATCTGCACTTTTACGGGACTTATGATTATGTTGGGGACTCACGCAGATGGTACAGAAATGAGGTCAGAATTATCCGTAACGACAAGACCATCAGATCATTCAGAGACGCCCAGGGATTTCAGAAAAACGGAAAACCACTGCGTGTGAAAGAGACAGATGCGATGGTTTATCACTATGGCTGGGTAAAACCACCCGAAAAGCAGCAGGAAAAACAAAAAAGTTTCAGCAAATTCTGGCATGATGATAAGTGGATTGATCAAAACATTGCATCTGCTGATGTGTTTGACTATTCACAATTTGATTCTCTGAGACTGTTTGATGGCTCCCACCCTTCTGTGATGATATCAAGAATTGAACGTACAAATTATCATGTGGTTATTGATCCGTCACAAAAAAAATTCAAAAACATCATCAAAAAACTCCTGTACCTCATCGAAAAACACACAGGTTACAGACCCGGAGAATATAAAAACTACAGAAATATCTGATTGTTATATGAAATACGCTTTGGTTATTCCGGGATATTAAAAAATATAATTTGCCCCGAGCATGACGTTCATTCCCTGTGTAGGATACTGATTCCAGTAGAAATGCCTTTTGGTTGTAAAGTTATTGAATTTTGCCCAGAAGCCAAGATATTTGGTAAACCTGTATTCCAGTTCAAGGTTAAAATCATACACCGGTTTCAGAGATACTTCTCTGTTGTGAATCAAAGCATGTCTTTCACCATAGGCAAACAAATTAAACCGGGCATAGATTTTATCATCAATATTGTAGACAATTCTGAGATTTCCGTCATACACAGGCAGATGCCAGGCCTTGGCCTGTGTTTCGGGAGAATATACATGATATGCAGAGTTTAGTTCTACTGAAAGCTTTCTGCTGATGTTCAGCTGCATCTCAAGTGATACGGAAAGGATGTCAACATTATCAGATACTGCCGTGAATCTGTTTCCTGTTTCAATTGTGTCGGAATTCACAACGAAAGGAAGCGTGTCGTTGAGAAACAAAAGCATGTTTTCTACCTGACGGTTTTTCGCCATGACCCTGTAGTTGAATCTGCCTCCAAAACCTCCGTTAATCCCTCCGAACAGGATGTTTCGTGTTTTTGTATAATCAAGTGGGATGATTTCGGTATTGATGAACGGATTGATTTCGCTGAGCTGTCTGAATGTATTGCGTTCAAAAGACCCGTCAATTCCCAGAAAAATTCCGAGAGAACCCGGCACAATATGAATATCCAGTCTTCCATAAGGCAGAAAGAATATTTCTCCGACGCTGTCAAGCTGAAAACACAGATTTCCCCCCAACTGCAAAGTCAGTTCGTCCAGTCCGACACTCAGATATGGTTTGATTTCAGCAAGACCTGTTGACAATTGTTGAAGTCTGTATTCCTGAGAAAAGAACCCACCACGGGCATCAATGAAAATTGTTTCATTTTTCAAAAATGATGTCAGATCCACCTCTTTGTTCATTCCTGCATTCAATAAGATGTTCTGTTCATTAACACCGTATTTATCCCAAAGACCCTGGTATTTTAACCCAAAGTTGTGATGCAACCTGTCAGACTGCAAATAATTACTTTCACCTCTAAAAAAGAAATCAAGTTTATTGAACACCTGACGAATATCCTTCTTTTCAAATTCGGGGGTTAGTGAGTCCGGAATGAAGCCATAAAAATGCACGGCATCACGTTTGTAATCAATTCCTGATGAAAGCGTGTAATCTCGCATGAGGTAATGTCCCGATGCACCTGCAAAATTCTCGCTGTAACCGGGATGTGCGTAGTCACTCAGATTTCCTCCTGCAGACAGGTGTTTCAGCTGCATTTCACCTCTCAGCTTTTTGTTTCTGTAGGAATGATGTGAAAAGTCAAGGTAGGGTGACCAGTAATTTCCGAATCCAGCAGAAATGTAGTTTTTATAAAGCTTCTGAAACGATTCACCAACCATTTTTGCAGGAGGGATTGGTCTTGCCACAAAAGGATAGTCAATCGGTGAAGAAATAATCCGGTAATCAATTCTGGGAACAGAAATGACCGTATCTGTAATTTCGGGTGTAAATCCGATTTTTCTTGCTTCCGAAAGCTGGGGCGTATAGGTGCCTATCACAGTGACTGTTTCATGTTGTGAACCCGGTTGCCCATTGGTTCTGAACTGAAACAGGATCACCAGAATAAGTGCTGCTGTTATTTTTAAACCATCTGACATTTTCATATATTGATCATATTATGTTACAAACTGCATTATTCTATTGTTTGACTATTCTCCAGTTCTTCAATTTCGGCAAGTTTTCTTTGTGCTTCCATCACAAGATCAACTCCGTCATAGTTTTCAATCACACTCCTCAAAGTGTGTTTTGCCTGATAATAGCTCCCCGATACAACATAATTATCAGCAAGCAATATGAATGATCTGGCAACCCAGTATTCATATGACGGCAAATTGTTAATTAACTCAAAAATCAACCGCTCTGACTCCTGATTTCTTCCTATTGTATAGTTTATCAGTGCAAGATAATAATAGGCTTCTGCACCGTATTCGCTTTTCAGTTTTTTCTGATCATCGAACACTTGTTGTGCTTTTGAAAAATCTTCCACATGGAATGACGATACCCCGATGACGGATTTTGCTTCTGAAACACTTTCTTCACTGACTTTTGGTGTATCCAGCACTTTTTGAGCTGCACCTATAGCCAACGGGTATTGTTTTTCCTTATAGTAACTGCGCATCATTCCTTGTCTTGCTATAAGGATGTTATCCTGAAATTCCGCTTTTTCTTCAAGTAAAGCAAAGTATTGTGCTGATTTTACATAATTTTCTTTACCGTAATAAATTCTGGCAGCATTCAGCAATGATTTTTCAGTAAATGTGCTCCAGGGCCTTTCAATGACATATTCATAACCCATCAGTGCATGGTCATACTTCTGAGCAAGATAATCACATTCAGCTTTGTAAAACCGGGCTTTCATGATGAACGAGCCCTGCGGAAAATTCTGAATATATTTTTCAAAACTGCTGGAGGCTGCTCCGCAATCACCCTTGAAATACAAATTCTCTGCAGCAACATAGGTGATGGAATCCTGTTCTGTGGTTGTGACAGATGCCCCCAATTCCTTCACAAAAGCAAAAAATTCATCCACCCTGTCAGTTTCTGTATAAATATTTCTGATCAGAACAAGGGCTTCTTTGGCTTCTTCCGTTCCGGGATATTGTTGAAGTATTTTCTTCAGTTCGGCCAGTGCCTGTTCGTTCTGCTCCATGTTATTGTAAATCAAACCCAACTTCAGCATAGATTTCACACGATATGAGGTGTTTGGATACTTATCAATAATCAACTTGTAGTTTGTGATTGCATCCTGATAACTTTCGGTAATCATGTATGTGCTGGCAAGTTCATACACCACATCTGCAATATACGGACTGTTTGGGTAGGTTTTCAGAAGATGTTCAAGATCGGAAATTTTACCTTTGAAATTCCCCTGCACGCCCTTCGAATTACCTCTCTGAAATAAGGCATAGTCAGCATAGGCAACCCCCGGTTTGATCGCTTTGTCATACTGTGTGGCAGCTTCAGCATACCGGCTCAACGCATAAAAACAATCACCTGTTCTGATAAAAGCATCATGTGCAATGGCATCAGATGTAACTGAATATTTATCCTGAAACGTTCTGAAAGCTGTCAACGCCTTGTCATATTGTTTCAGATTGAAATGAATGTATCCGATGTTGTAAAAGGCAAGAGGATACTGTTCTGAGCTGATGGCTCCCGGAGATTGCAAAAACCTATTGTAATAAAACAAAGCTGAATCCAGCAGGTTGAGTCTGTAAAAAGACTCACCTGTCCAGAAAATTGCCTGAGAACGGATGGTTCTGTCATAAGGAAATTTTATTGATTTTCTGAACACATCAATTGCCTCCTGATAATTCCGATCATTAAACAACTCAACTCCCCTGAAATAAGCAATCTTCTGATAGGCCATGTTCAGCTTT
Source organism: uncultured Bacteroidales bacterium (assembly GCA_964388575.1). Lineage (GTDB taxonomy): Bacteria > Bacteroidota > Bacteroidia > Bacteroidales > DTU049 > CAYMAZ01. The sequence goes on from CAYMAZ010000022.1 coordinate 42,895, forward strand.
TCATTGGGTCGCTGAATTTGTTCAATCGAAACGATGGCTTCTCTGTAATTTCGTGTTTGCATATAAAGATTAATCAGATATTCATATGCTTCTTCAATTCTGAAGTTGTCAGGATACGTCTGTATATAGTCCATCAAAGCCCTGATCGCCTCATTATAAGGATTTAATGCCAGTTCGTATGAGAGTTTGGCAAAGTGAAACATGGCATCCTCAGTAATGAACGGATCTGTCCCGGTTTTATAGGCCTGATAAAAAGCTGATCGGGCCATTGTTTTATTATTTGTTTTCAAATAAAGATCTCCAAGATGATAATGGGCATTCTGAGCCATTGTATCATTGCCTGTTGTGGCTGTCTGAAAGGAAGCTATTGCCTGTGAATAATTATTCACATTGTAGTATGCATATCCAATTTTATAGTGATCTTCCGCTGTGAGTCTTTCGGTTGTTGTATTTTTAAATTTTTCAAACCAAATTGAAGCCTTGTCATATTGTTTCTGCTTGAAATAGGCTTCTCCGATAAGTCGCGCAATTTCTGGCTGTCTCTTTGTACTTGATACTTGAATAAAGCGTTCTGCAAATGTGATTAATTCATCGTATTTCCTCTGATAATACAAGATTTGTGTGATATAATACGGGACAATGGGTCCGAAGCTTTCATCTTCCGTAAGTGTACGGAAAAGCACAAGTGCAGTGGCATAATTTCTTTCCTCAAACAGGATATGTGCGTAATAATACGTTGCCGGAACCGAGTAAGTATGACCACTATCTTTGACCCTGAGAAAGTTATGTTTTGCCGTTTCGGTCTCATTGACCATAAAGGCAGAATATCCAAACTTGAAATAAAACTCAAACCTCTCATCGTCTGATAAAAGCATTGGATCAAGTTTTGAATATTTTTCATATGATTTTTTATACCGTTTCCCTCTGTACTGAATATTTGCCAGATAAAAATTCGCAAGTTCCTTCCTTGCATTTTCAGGATATTTCTGAATAAATGCTTCCAGTAAATATTCAGCATCGTCGTTAAGCAGTTCATATGCGCAAACAGCCATGTGATAGTTACTTTCAGCATAGAGCAGATTTTCCTTGTCAGAAATCAGTTCCGACACCATCATAAAACGATCGAAAGCTGCTGAAAACAATTGCTTATGAAACAAGTCCAAAGCTTCTCTGTAAATACTTTCCGGCTTTTGGTGGATTTCTGTCTTTTGAGCAGAGATATCAGCAGCTACAAAAAGCAGAAGAAGACATGTCAGGAAAAGAGACCTTTTCATATTGAATGAATTAATTTTTACTTCGTTATCATAAAAAACAAAATATCTGTCCAATTTCGTATTTGAATCAACATGCTCATATGCATTTATTTACATCCCAAATTTTTCAAATATTCAGAGCATAAAATTAATGAACAAGTCAGTCTGACTATGACTGAAACCTGAAAAATTATTAACATCAATATTTTAATAACATTGTCAGGAGCTGCAAACAGAATTAACTGGTTTGCAAATTGCAAAAAATGAAAGCTTTACGATTTTTTGTTTTGCACAACTAGATTTTCGGCTTCACTGAAATCAATCAGGAGAAAATGACCATCTAATCATCTTCATCGTCGTCTTCTTCTAAACTGTCAAAATACATTCTGCTCGCCTTATCAGCTTCTTCGTCGAGAATGTCATGAATTTTTTCAACTGTTTGATCATCCAGCCCAGAGTATTTTTTTTCTATCTGTACGGAAAATTTTTCAGCCTCCAGAAGCATGGATTCCTGTTTTGCAGGATCTTCTTCCAGTTCTGCATCAAGAAACATTTTTGCAAGTTTCCGACCGTCTTTTCTGACCTGTTCAAAATCAACCCCTGTAGCAGAGAATAAAACAATGTGATTCAATTTCATATATGATTCATATTAAAGAGATACAATACCGTTTTTGATCGCATATTTCACCAGTTGTGCCAAATTCTCCAGTCCAAGTTTTGACATAATGTTCATCCGGTGGGTTTCAACTGTTCTGGGACTTATATTCAAAAAGTCTGCCACTTGTTTGTAAGACATCCCATCTGCAAAACATCGCAATACTTCAAGTTCTCGATCGGAAAGAAACGTGTTTTCATCCTGAAATACTGCGAGTGAAGCTGTTTTGGTGTGCATCAGAAAACTCAGATAGACAATTTTTGACACTTTTTCAGTAAAAAACTCTTCCCCTCCGGTGATGGATTCAATTGCCTGAATAAATTCTTCAGAATCTGCATCTTTTGACACATATCCATGTACTCCTCTTTCAATTGCAGAAAGAACACTGTATTCATCATAATTGGCTGAAAGTATCAGAATTTTCATTTCTGAATACTGTTTTTTCAAAGTCTCAATAATATCCAAACCACTTGTGCCGGGCAAATTGAGATCCAAAATTAACAGATCTGGTTGATGTGTTTTGAACTTATCCAACATCTGAACAACATGATCCGCCTCTAAAATAAGCTTATAGGATGGATAATTCATCAACATCAGCCTGATGCCATCTCTGACAATCTTATGGTCATCAACTATTCCAATGGTGTATTGCCCCATGTGTGCCGTTAAATTCTTTTATGAGGTAAAATTAATAAATTTTTTTAACAGCCATTCTTTTTAAAAAAATTTATCTTTCCTTTCAAAATTCTTTAACTGGCTTTCTTCTCAAAAACTGAAAGTACTTTCTGTTTCGAAAATTCATCATAAAGACTTAAATATCCCGGAATATAATTTCATAAGTCAACACCAACAATTATAATCCAAGTCTTTCTGCTTCTGCAGGTAATTGTTTTTTTAAAAGCGCGTAATCGGCATATTGCGTAATTACATTAAATGAAGCAATCAGAGAACCAAATTTGTAATCAATCTGAAAATAATGTTCATAACAATCGTTCATCACATTTTTCCAAGCCGGATTTGATGACATTCCGCTCATTTTCATTGTAAATTTGTTTGTCCAGGTTTTCTGTTCCTCTGCTGACAATGTGGCGTGCTCCTTTCCGTAGGGCAAAAGTTTCTGGATAGTTTCTTCCTTAAGATCGTTGACTTTTCGGGTCAGTTCTTCAGTCAGCTCAGGCTTTGATCCGATGAGAGCATCGAGCTTTTCAATGGATTCTACCCAAAGATCAAACACTTCCTTTGCATAGGAATCTGCTGACATCGACTTTTTATTTTTTTGGTTGCCATCATTGCCTGATGTACCACACGCAAATAAAATAAAACTGAATAATACAACACTCATTTTCATAGCTTTTTTTTCAAGCAAAAATACATTGCCATATTCGTCAGTATATCAGGAAAATTACTGATTTTTCCAAAATTTCGATCTGACGTTTTGGTAATAAAATCTGTTCTATAGTTGATTTAAGTCTGTACCTGCTGTTTAACAGGTATGGTAAAAGAAAAGCAGGTATATTCAGGTTTGCTGCTTTCAAGAAGGATCTCTCCACCATGAAGCTTTACAAATTCATGACTTAAAATCAATCCAAGACCCGATCCCTTCTCCGGATGGTTTGAAATGAGTCCAGCCTGACCGTCAAGACTAAACAGTTTTCCAACATCCTCATCACTGATACCAGGACCCGAATTAATGACTGAAAACTTTACATTTCCATTCTCAATACTTGTTTTAACATCTACTTTTGAATTATTGTCTGAAAATTTCAGAGCATTTGATATCAGGTTTCGCAAAACGGTTTGAATCATACGCTTGTCAACCATCAGATTGATATCTGTATGACAATTGCATTTTATGTTTATATTTTTCAAATTTGCCTGTGTGCGTGCGGTTTCGATCACCTCTCCCAGGATTGTGTCAATGTTGAGTTGTTCAAAACTTGGTTTAAATCCAGATTTTTGAGAAAGTGCCCATTCCAGAAGCTTTTTAAGTAAATCATCCAGATTTTCTGATGTTCTTGTAATTTCAGAAAGATAACTCCTGAGTTCCTTTTTGTCAATAAAATCAAGAGATTTTTCAAGACCTGAAGCCAAACGTGCCATAGAAGTTACGGGTGATTTCATGTCATGAGAAATAAGTGAGAAAAATTTATCCTTTGTGGCATTCAGTTCTGCAAGTTGCCTGTTTTTGTTGTTCAGCAAATTGGTAACTTTACGGTTTTCAACATACCTCAGCCATATTGCTGCAAGAATAACAATTAGAATTACAACACCAAACATAAACGCATTTTTCGCATTTCTGGACTTCTGAACATTCACCTCCATCTGCAGAATTTCTGCTTTCTTCTCATTCAGCTCCTTCAAAGCTTTGTCTGTTTCATATTTTGTCTGAAGTTCTTCAATAATACCAGCCTTTTCTCTGTTAAATATTGAATCCTTATATTGTTCATAGGTGATAAAACTGAGATATGCATTTTTATAATCTTCCAGATAAGCATACGTTTCACTCAAACTTTTATACCCCTGTCTCAGCTGATTCAGGTTTTTGGTTTCTTCTGCTTGGACAATTCCTTTCTGAATATTTTTGAGCGCTTCAACATGATTGCCCATTAAATTCTGCAAAACACCCAGGTTGATTTGCATAAATGTTATGGCATCTTTTTTATCCATAACAACAAACATTTCCAATGCTTTTGTCGCATAAAATTCGACACTGTCAATTTCTCCAAGCATATAATAATGCCCTGCAATCCCATTGTAAACATCGGCCATTCCGTCAAAGATATTTTGTTTTTTAAACAATTCCAATGCCTTACGATAGCTCAACAGAGATTCATTCAATTTTCCAATATCATCATAGAGCATTCCCAAATTGTAATATATGTCAGCAAGCCTTAATGTATCTTTCAATTCTGACTGGATTCCGGCAGCGCGAAAAAAATAATCTTCAGCTTTTTCAAACTGTAATAACTGATCGCAATGTTATTGAATGCTCTGCCAATTTTATCCGGCTGATTCAGCCTTTCGGCAAGATTAAGTGCAAAAAAATCAAATTCCACAGCTTTATCATAATCTCCTCGCAAACGATACCCTTCAGAAATTTTAAAAATGGCAACAAATACATCCTGATGCTTTATGGAATCCATGAGGATCCCCGACGAGGCCAATTCATTAACAACTGAAAAAATGAGTTTTGAAGATGCTTGATGGGCCGAAGTTTCAACATTTTCACCTGATGATGAAAGACATGAAAAGAAAACAACGTTTAAAATCATCAAAATCAATCGTATTCTTTTCATTGAAGATGAATTTGTGTTTTTGTATTGCAAACATACAAATAAACAATCTTAACAACAACGAAATGTGAAAATTATTATAATTTTTCAACATTAAGACAAGGGAGAAGCATGTTATGATGGGGACCAGGAGTGTTGTTATACTTATAAGGCTGCTACAAGCTGAAGTGTTGTTCTGGATCTTTGCTCCAGAAAGATTTTTCTGTTTTTTATGAGTTCTGAGATGATGGTATCATTATAGTTTCTAATCGTAATCAGTTCAAGTTCAATATTGTATTTTAAAAAGTATTTATCCTGTAATCTTAATATCAGTTCTGAAAGTTTGTAGTTGCTAAAATCTGTACAAAATGAGAAACTGATGGCACTGTTTTGCATAACATTCATCCTGATCCGGATATCAGCAAGATGCGCAATAATCTCTCTGAGATTGTGCTCATTGATAAATGCAAAATCTTTAGGTGAAACAGAAATCAGCATCTGATTTTTCTTAAGGATAAAACAGGGTACATCTGTATCATATGAAGTATCACTGTCAATAACACTCCCCGGAAGTGTAGGATCTACAAAAGACCTGATATACAGCGGAATATTCTTGTTTTGCAATGGTTTCACCGTTTTGGGATGAATGATCGACTGCCCGTAATAGGCAAGCTCAACCGCCTCATGATAGGAAAGATGCGGAATCAGTTGAACATGTTCAAAACTTTTTGGATCAGCATTGAACAATCCGGGAACATCTTTCCAAATTGTAACGCTTTCTGCATCAAGCGCATAGGCATAAACAGAAGCCGTAAAATCACTTCCCTCCCGACCCAGCGTAATCATTTGTCCTTCAGATGAGCGCGCAACAAAACCCTGGGTAATCAAAATTTTATTCGGATGTGGACTGATGACAGACAAAATGGTTTTTCTGATCTCATCAACCGTTTCAGTCCACTGAATTCTGGCTTCGCGCCACAAATTATCTCCAATCACATGATCCGGTGCATGAAGAAGTTCAACATCTAACCCCTGGCTTTTTGCATAATGTGCTGCGATACAGGACGATAAAAGTTCTCCATAGGGAACAAGACTGTCATAAGACTTGTCAAAATCAGAATGCTCACTGTACAGAAGGATTTCTGAAATGTCCCTTAAGTATTTTTCAACATCATGATAAATCTGATGGCCCTTATCAAATAAACCATCAACGATTCTCAAATGATATTCTCTGATTTTCTCAAATGACCGGGTTGTTTCCTGATTCTGAAACCAGTTTTTGTGCAGATCCTCAAAAGCATTGGTCATTTTTCCCATGGCAGAAACAACAAGCACCAGAGGGCCTCCACCGGCATTAACTCTGAGTATGTCAACTGCATTTTTTAATGCATCAGTATTCTTTAAAGAAGCTCCTCCGAATTTAAAAACCCTGATCATCAATGTATTTTTTGCAAATCTACATACTTTTTTCATTTTCCGATCACCGTAACAAAAACGATCAGTATTATAAGACTTCTATGATAAAATCTTCGGACTTTAATTTTTTCTTAAGTCATTGTTATGAAAATATAAAATACAGTGAAAGAAAATATCAGGAGTGTTTTTATTTCTTAACTTTGCTATATTAAAAGGATATAACTTCCTGAAATATGAAAAATGAAGATTTTACAATTCTGCTGGTTGATGACGAAAAGGATATTCTTGAATTTTTATCATATAATCTGAAAAAAGAATTGTTCAACGTTGTAACTTCAAGGTCAGGCAAAGACGCATTGGAAAAGGCATCCCGACTTAAACCGCATCTCATTGTACTGGATGTAATGATGCCCGAAATGGATGGAATTGAAACATGCATTGAACTTCGTAAACTCAATGAAACACGGGATTCTGTCATTGTGTTTCTCACAGCACGCAGTGAAGATTATTCTCAGATAGCAGGACTTGATGCTGGCGCAGATGATTATATAAGTAAACCAGTAAAACCCAAGGTGTTTCTTAGTAAAGTAAATTCATTGCTTCGGCGTTTTCAGAAGGAAAAGGACAATCCTCTTGTAAATCTGATTGAACTTGAAGACCTGAAAATAGATGCTGAATCATATGTGGTACACTCAAAAGGCAGGGAAATTTCTCTACCCAAAAAGGAATTTGAACTGCTGCAACTGCTTGCGTCCAGGCCAAACAAGGTCTTAACGCGTGACGAAATCTTTTCGCGCATCTGGGGAAACGATGTCATTGTGGGTGAAAGAACGATTGATGTCCATATTCGAAAAATTAGGGAAAAACTCGATATCACAAACATTAAAACAATTAAGGGCGTTGGATACAAATTTGAGGTGTAATGAAGAGTAATCCCAAACAATTGTCCTTTGCTCTTGCATCACTGTTTGCCATAATTGTATTTTTACTTTTACATTTATTCCAGTTTATCTTCTTCAGTGAGGCAGATATTGTGTTTTCACTGATTATTGCTTTAATTATGGCTCCTGTTTTTTTCTTTGTATCACGAGCAGCCATTGAAAGATTTATTTACGATAAGATCAAAATTATCTATAAAACAATCCGCAAATCCAAAACCGGAAGCAACAGAAGGAAAAGACAAATCAGTAGTGACGGGGATATGTTGGAAGCTGTTAACAGGGAGGTTGAACAGTGGGCAGCTTCGCAGGAAAAAGAAATTGCTGATCTGAAAAAACTGGAAGCATACAGGAGGGAGTTTTTGGGAAATGTCTCGCATGAGCTGAAAACACCAATCACAACAATTCAGGGATATGTTCTGACATTGCTTGACGGAGGAATGGATGATCCCAAAGTCAATAAAAAATACTTGTTGCGTACGGCAAAAAGTATCAACAGAATGATTGCCATTGTCAATGATCTTGAAACAATATCCAACTTTGAAGCTGGGATGATTCAGCTCAATCTGAAAAAATTCAACTTTACACTCAGTGTGCTTGAAGTGTTTGATTTTATGGAAATGAAGGCTCAGAAAAGAAACATTAACCTTGTGTTTAAAGGCAATCCGGAAATACCATGCTACGTCACAGGAGATAAAGAAAAAATCCGTCAGGTTCTTGTAAATTTAATTGATAACTCTCTGAAATACGGGCATGAAACCGGTACAACTTCTGTCAGTATCTTTGATATGGACGATCATGTCCTGGTGGAAATTACTGACGATGGCATGGGAATCGATGAAGCTGATCTTCCAAGAGTGTTTGAGCGGTTTTACCGTACAGAAAAAAGCAGAGCACGGGCACAGGGCGGAACCGGTCTCGGCCTGGCCATTGTAAAACATATCATTGAAGCTCATGAACAGACAATCCATGTAAGAAGCAAAGTTGGCATTGGAAGTACATTTGCTTTTACACTTCGCAAAGCGTGATTGAAACAGAATTTCACAACAAATGCGTTCTCAGAACTTTGTATTATATGTTTACAGCTTCAACACTGACAATTTCAGGAATATATTGCTTGATTGTCTTTTCAACACCACCCTTAAGAGTTTGAATGGCCATGGGGCATGAATGACAGGCCCCCTGAAGCTCAACAAAAACAACATTTTCAGGTGTAATATTGACAAACCTGATATCGCCTCCGTCGTTCTGTAGGTAAGGCCTGATTTGCTCTACAATATTTTTTACTTTTTCTTCAAGTGGATGATTTTGATTTTCCATGTTAATTTTTATTATGATTGCATTTCAACTTTATTTGTAGGTGGTGTTTGTGCATTCCGGATAGAAACTGCCTGAGCAGTATTTCTGCAGAATTCAAGGAAAGGTTGAGTAACCAATTTGTTTTCACCCATTATAACCGGAATCCCCTGGTCTCCAGATTTACAGATATCTTCAAACAGCGGAATCTCACCCAGAAGCTTCATGTTCATCTCTTCAGCAAGTCTGCGTGATCCTTCCTTCCCGAAAAGATAATACTTATTGGAAGGAAGTTCAGGTGGTGTAAAATATGACATGTTTTCAACAATTCCGAGAATGGGAACATTGATTTTCTGGTCGGCAAACATTGCAACAGCCTTGCGCGCATCTGCAAGAGCAACATTTTGCGGAGTACTGACAATGACTGCTCCTGTAACCGGTACTGTTTGCACCAAAGTCAGATGCATATCTCCTGTTCCCGGAGGCATGTCAAAAATCAAATAGTCAAGTTCGCCCCAATGCGTATCTGTGATCATTTGTTTCAGATAAGCAGAAGCCATCGGACCCCTCCACATGAGTGAAGCTTCCGGAGCTACAAAAAAGCCCAGAGATACAACTTTCACTCCATGCGCAATTAACGGTTCGATAAGTTGCTTATCTCCCTGCTCATACACAGCAGGAGTTTGTCCTTCCAAACCAAACATAATTGGCACTGAAGGCCCATAAATGTCTCCGTCAAGAAGTCCGACACTTGCTCCTTCCAGGGCTAGCCCTACTGCCAGGTTTGCTGCAATTGTTGACTTGCCGACACCTCCTTTTCCGGATACAACAGCAATGATATTCTTGACTTTGCTCAGATTCTCAAGCTCTGCATCTGTATTTCTCCTTTGCATCGTCACTTTTGATGTAACATCTATTTCAATAACAGCATCCTGTGAAACATGCTCACGAATTGCTTTTTCACATGATTCTTTCAGATAACTCTTCAGCGGGCAGGCAGGTGTTGTCAACACTAAGCTGAAACTGATCTGATTTCCTGAAATTTCAATGTTCTGAATCATTCCCAAACTCACCAGATCTTTCTTCAGATCAGGATCAATAACATTTGATAACGCTTTTAAAATATTCTCTTTTGTATACATTTTACTAAAAATTTTTCACAAAATTACACAAAATTAGGAATTTATATACTGAAATTCCTTTTTACTGAATCGTTCTTTTTATCAGAGGAGCATTCTCAATCTGCACTTTCCCCGACATTGAGTATTGCATTCCAAAAACATCCCGAAGCAAATCCGAATGTGTAGCCTGGAAGCTCATCTGTATTCCTCCGGTTGAATCTGATGTCCATGCAGTGTCAATCAAACAACGAAACTCAGGCATGGGAATCATTTCTTCCCGGATTGTGTTTTGGGTAATCCTCTTTTTATATCCAACATTAAATGATCCTCTGAGCAACGGCGCATGTTTCAATGATGTCCGTTTATCATTTTGAAGGGAATAAACGATTTCCTGCGGAAATTCTGAAGAAAAAACATGTCCACTAGTGTCAACAGCATCAAACTGTACAATCATTTCCCGATCGGCAGAAGGTCTTGTGAAACTGATATGCCAACCTGTCCCTTTGCCTTCAATATACTGAAATTCATCCAGATACAGAACGTAATCTCCCTCTTCTATTTTTATTGTTGATGATGTCTCTGTATTGAAGTTGTTTATTGAAATTGTAATGTTGATATGATTTTCATCCCTGACTTCTTCTTCAACTTTCGGGCTACGAAAAATGACAAACACCATGACAAGAAGCAAAACAGCGAGAATAATCCATTTTATTTTTTCCATAACATCTGTTTTTCTATGAATCCTTTCTTTTTCCAATGTGCAGATGAAGGTGTTTTAATGCCTTTTAAGCAATTGTATTTCCGAATCAGTCAAAAATCTCCAGCGCCCTCTTGAAAGATCTTTCTTGGTCAGAACATCAATTTTGGTTCGATCAAGTTTTATTACGATATATCCGAATTTTTCAAAAATTCTTTTCACCACGTGGTTCTTACCACTGTGAATTTCAATACCTATAATTGTTCCTGATCTGGGACCCTCTACAAATGCAAGATCATCCACATCCACAAACGAATCTTCATCCAGCCATACACCCTTTGAAATTTCTTCAAAATGCTCATGTTTCAGTTTCTTATCAAGTGTAACTTCATAAAGCTTTTTCACTTTGGAAGAAGGATGTGCAATTTTTTTTGCAAAGTCACCATCATTGGTCATGATCAGCAGTCCTGTTGTATTTCTGTCAAGACGTCCTACAGGATAAACACGTTCTTTGCATGCTCCTTTGATCAGGTTCAATACTGTCATTCTTCCCTGGGGGTCATCACAGGTGGTGATCACATCCTTGGGCTTATTCAGAAGGATATATCTGAGTTTTTCCTGTCTGATGGTCTGATTGTCAATTTTTACAACTGAGGACGGGTTTACTTTGTATCCCAGTTCAGTAATTATTTCACCGTCAACCGTAACAGACCCTGCTGTAATTAAAGTATCTGCCTCCCTGCGGCTGCAATATCCGGCATTGGAAATGTATTTATTTAACCTGACAAGGTCTTTGTTTTTCTTATATTCACGATATGCTCCGGGTGTTTTATACGGTTTGTGTTCTTTCTGTTCGTCTTTACTTTCAAAGCTGACCCTGTCAGAATTGTAGTTTTTTTTCTGCACAGGCCTTGCACCGAAAGGCCTCTTGACTGCTGAACCATCTGCTTCCTGAGGCTTACTTCTTTTGCTTCTAGGCTCATCTGATCTGGGGGTATTCTCTTTTGATCTGCCTTTGTAATGCCGCCGGGTCCCCAGTCCAGTTTTATCTGATTGATATTTGTTTTTTTCTGAAAATTTTTCAGTTTTGAATGGTTTCCGTTCTTTTCTGTCTCCGGAATCACTCCCAATCTCTAAATCTTTTTTATCTTCAGGAATAAAATCTCTTTTTTCAGCAGAATCAGTGCGGGCTTGTCTGGTTTTGCCCCTGCCGGGATGGGTTATATGTTTTTCGGTTCTTTTTTTCTCAAAACCCTTAATCTTTTTTTTCATAAGTATCTGTTTCTCAAAATTTTTGCAAAGTTACGAAAAAGGTGTAAATGTACTATGAATAGTCAAACCTGTTACAAAAAGTTGATTATCAAACCCTTTATGAATTTTAAATCAACTAATATATTGGATTGTCTTTTTATATTCCCTGATAATTTGCAATTTGCATATATTTAGCTTATATTTGCAAGGTATATGACTTTGCTGCCCATGAAAAAAAGCAGGCCATTTTTGCCGAAACCCTCGTCGCTGTGTGTGTGTGTGTCGAAAATGTATCTCATCAGAAAAAAAATTCTTTCTCAGATTCATCCCGCTATGAATTCTGCTTTGAATACAATCAAAACAAACCAATCAAAATATCAACTTATAATCCGCCGGCGGCGGACGGAGGAATCTGCTATGCCTTTGACAGCAATACAAGGGTGTGTTGCTGTGAATGTTAATTATA
>CAYMAZ010000023.1:0-33573 GCA_964388575.1 uncultured Bacteroidales bacterium
TGCCCTGGAAAATTTCAGATTCCGTGAAGCTCAAAATTTGTTTATGGATGTGGCCCGCGTCGGAAATAAATATCTGACAGAAAATGAACCATGGAAAAAACAAAAGGAAGATCCGGCACACACTGCAGAAACCCTGGGAATATCAGCTCAGATCATGGCAAAACTGGCAATACTGAGTGAACCGTTCCTCCCATTCAGCAGCGACAAGTTATATAAGATGCTTCAGATTGAACCCAAAGACTGGAGTTATGCATGCATTGACAACATTATTCGGGCCGGTCACCAACTGGGACAACCTCAATTTCTGTTTGAACGGATCGAAGACAGCACCATAGAATTTCAGGTTGAAAAACTAAATAAAACCCTTGAAGCAAATAAGGAAAAGGAGACCATTCCACAGGAACCTGCAAAGGATCTCATCAGTTTTGAAAACTTCAATACACTTGATTTGCGTATATCAACAATTCTGGAAGCTGAAAAAGTGCCTAAAACAAAAAAACTGCTCAAACTACTCGTGGATACCGGACTGGACAAACGCACCATTGTATCGGGCATTGCCGATCAGTATGAACCTGAAACACTCATCGGGAAGCAGGTTGTTGTTTTACTGAACCTTGCCCCGAGAGAGCTTAAGGGAATCTCTTCAAACGGGATGATCCTGCTTTCTGAAGACTCCAATGGCAAACTCACTTTTGTTACACCTGAATCTTTCACTCAAAACGGTGCAACTGTGAAATAATTTTTTTAATTTTGCACCCTCCCGGCCCCATAGTTCAAGGGATAGAACGGAAGTTTCCTAAACTTTAAATCCAGGTTCGAGTCCTGGTGGGGCTACTAAACAGTTTTGAGCAAGAGTAGAGAGCAAGAAGGGTTGAAATAATCAGCGAAAAACTGTTTAGTGCCCTCTATACTCACACTCAAACTCACACTGAAACAGTTTTGAGCAAGAGTAGAGAGCAAGAAGTGTTGAAATAATCAGCGGAAAACTGTTTTGTGCCCTCAATACTCACACTCAAACTCACACTGAATCAGTTTTGAGCAAGAGTAAAAGAATGAAGAATGGAATTTCATTTTGATTTTCTTTGGTTATTAAAAAAACAATTATTTTTACAAAACCAATATTTGTGGATGTATAATTCTTATCTGGATTCGGTGAAATAAAAACCCGAAGTATTATCGGGTTGAACTTGCATTTTTTTAATCCCGCATATTTTCGGGGTCATTTTTATATTTTATATTTTAAATTTATCAATAAACTGTGAACAATCTGAAGATGATTTTTTCAGATGTCACCATAAAAATCAAAAAATATCATGAGTAACGATAACAAATCAATTCACGAATTCGATTTTCAATTAATCTGCGAATATTTTTCTGGTGTTGAAAGACAGGGGCCCGGAAGTCCTGAAGCAACCATAAAAGCCCTGAGTTTCATTGATCACCTCACGCCCGAATCCCGGATAGCAGATATCGGGTGTGGCACAGGAGGACAAACTATAACCCTGGCGCAACATGCACCAGGAAAGATCACCGGCTTAGACCTGTTTCCAAAATTCATCAATTTATTCAATCAGAATGCTGAAAAGCATGACCTGAATGACAGGGTCAGCGGTATTGTGGGTTCAATGGATGCTCTGCCTTTTCAGGAAGAAGAGCTTGACCTGATCTGGTCAGAAGGGGCAATTTACAATATCGGGTTTCAACGCGGACTCAGGGAGTGGCATAAATTCATCAAAAAAGGCGGGTTTATTGCTGTAACTGAAGCTTCGTGGTTTATGGAGACACAACCAGATGAAATCTACAATTTCTGGAATGATGCCTATCCGGAAATTGACACCATTCCGAAAAAAGTTGATCAACTGCAGAAAGCAGGATTTGTTCCTGTTGCAATTTTTAAGCTACCTGAAAACTGCTGGACAGAACACTTTTTTGTGCCGCAGCAGGAGCTTCAAAAAACTTTTCTGAAAAAATACAGCGGGAATAAAACCGCATCCGAACTTGTTGAAAACATGCGCTCTGAAGCAGAAATGTACGCAAAGTATAAGGATTATTACGGATATGTATTCTATATCGGAAAGAAGATGTAATCTGTTCATTTAAGAAGGATTGTTTTTTAACGGACAATCCTTCTTTGCTTCTGAATTTAAGCTTTTCTGCTGATGTATTATGTTGGTTCCTACTCGGCAGGGTCAATCAGAAGTTATTTTCAAACAGTTTCAAAAGCCACAAATGCACGAATTTGTATAAAATATATGACATCAATAATTTTTTGAATGGCTAACTTTTTTACAATACAAAAGGCATCTGTTGTTTGTACTAACTACTTCTGAAAACAAGTTTTCATCGCAGTTGTAACAAAACATTTAAAAGTCAACAGCGTTGATTTTTATCCGAAGGAGACACCTTTTGTGTTGCTTTGTTCGCATTATTTATGGTAGTAGTGAAATTCGTGGCAAAAAACCGGGGATTTTAAACCGGCTGAGCTGTTATTTATTTTTTAATGCAGCGAACTGATAAACCCAGCGATGTACTCCATTCAAACATGTACACAACTCTTGGAGAATTCGCGATATGTAAACACCATGGATTTTCATCGGTTTCTTTTGTTTCTGACCACCATGTGGAACTGGAATGTAAACTGCTGAATTCATTATCCTGATTGTACATACCACCTAAAAGAGCATTAAAACCGCTGCTTCCGCCAAACATCAGGCTGCTGAACGCTTGGTGAAGCCCGTTATCATACACATGGATCAGAAGAGTTTCAAAATCACTGAATGAAGGCAGTTTCCAACCCGGAGGACAGGCCGTCTGCGCTGTTTGCCAGTCATAAAGTCGACCGAATGCATTGCAGTTTGCAGATGCCTGATCATAACACCATGAGTTTCCGGTATCGTAATTCAGGTTTTGTGACATCCATATCTGGCTGCCAATGGACACTGTTGTGTAGGATTTACCGTCACGGGGATCTTTGAGGACATTCTCTTTTTCTTTGTTGCACGATGTGATCAGTGAGAGAACTGCAAACAGAAAAGTAAAGGACAGGATTGTCATCTTTAGATTTTGTTTCATAGTCAACCAGGGTTGCATGTTTAAATTTCTCAGCAAATTTAAGAAATATCACGCTATAGTTAATTTTTTAAGGAAGAATTACTCAAAAAAAACAAATTTGCATTTTCATTCTTTTTTTATTATTTTTGCTTATTCATTTACAAATACCAATGTAAAATGTCAAGTAAACACTCAGACAATAAAATTAATAAACGCGTTGTTTCTGCAGAGAGAGAGAGAGAGAGAGAGAGTTTACTGGTTAAGAGTTTGGGAGGACACATCATTTGCTACTATTATTGCAACCACAAATTCAATAATTTGAGGTTGCAATAATTCTGGGATATTTATTCTGAGATAAATAAATTAAAATTTAAATAAAAAAAATTATGAAAAATATTATTCTTATTTCAGGTTTTATATTTGCCTTAACATTATCTGCTAATGCGAGAAAAATATATATTGAAAATGAAACTATAACTGCTACAAATGGGTGTGTTTTCAGAGTTAATGGATGGATTGATGTTAGTATTGAGTTTGGTTGGCCGCCAATTTCTGTTAATTCTTATGATATTACGATGAGCGGACCTTGTGGAACTTATCATTTTAAAGGTATTGTTCATAGAGATGAAAATGGCAACTTTGCGATACAGGGAGAACTAATCAACCTGGAAACAATGGAGAAAATAGAATTTTGGGAATTTATTGAATTTCATGAAATAATTTATTTTCTTGAGAGATCATATTGTGAATAAGGATTAATCTAATGTTGGAATTCTAAAAATATTTAATTAAAGAATGAAGAAATATGAAAATTAAAAGCACACACACTTTGTATTTTCTTATTGTTATACTTTTTTTTAGTTGTAATAAGGGAAATAAATATGAAGGAAACTGGGAAATAAAAAGTATAGTAGTTGATACAAATTTAATTCCGGAGAATATTAATGCAATTACTGCCCTGGGATTATTTTTCATGGACAGATTGGATAAGCCTACAAATATTGTTTTTACCAAAGATTCAATTCTGTTGATGGAAAACAATAATCTGTTACAAGGAGAAAAAATACAGGAAACAACAAAGATCGGAGCAAACAAATTCAACATCGTATTTGGAAACAACTCAGGTGTCTTAGATATGAATGAACCATCCTCGGCAAATTTCACTGTAAACTCTGTAAAATACAGTTTAGAAAAAAATTAATTTATTTTTGTCATTTTTTAAATTGAAGAATTTATAGGGATATTTGCATTCCAGAGCAGTTAACAATTGCATACACCTTTGAATTACTTTCAACTTTCAATTTCTGTTGCTACTTTTGCACCTCAATTTTTAGTGTGATGAGGAATTTTTGGTTGATGTGCATGTTTAGTGTTGCATGCAGTGCAATGGTAAAGGGACAGAATGATACGGTGACGCTTGGTGAAGTTGTGATCAGTGGGAAGAAAATTGAATCTGTATTGAGAAAAATTTCGGGCAATCTGATTGTTGTTGAAAAAAACGAGATCAGTGCGATGCCTGCTGTAAGTATCCAGGAAGTGTTATCCTATGTACCGGGTGTTGATGTGCGGCAGAGAGGTGTGGCTGGTGTGCAGGCCGATGTGGGTATCAGGGGTGGCACCGGAGAGCAGACCCTTGTTATGCTGAACGGTATTAAACTAACTGATCCGCAGACAGCACACCACATGATGAACATCCCTCTGCCCCTTTTTTCAGTGGAAAGTATAGAAGTTTTGAAAGGACCCGGGACAAGATTAACAGGTCAGAATACTTTTTCCGGAGCTGTGAACATATTGACCAGACTGCCTGAGACTTTCGGTTTGAAAATCCATGGATATGCCGGCGATTTTGGATTGCTCGGCAGCAGCATCGTTGCTGATGTCCCATTTAAAAAACTTAAACAAAGTGTGTCAGCATCATACAGTACGTCTGACGGATATATGCATAATACTGATTTTCGGGTTGCAGATGTGTTTTATGACGGGGGGCTGAGTTTGAATAGAAAAAGTGATCTCAGAATGACAGGCGGTTATTCGGACCGGAAATTTGGTGCAAACGGGTTTTATTCTGACAGATTTCCGGATCAGTGGGAGTCGGTTCAGACAGTATTCACGGCATTGACATACAAATATGTTTCAGATAAACTGTCTCTTGAAGGTAGAGGTTTTTTCAGGGAAAACCGTGATGAATTCAGGCTGAAACGAAACGAGCCTGAGTTTTACACAAATAATCATACTTCTGATGTTGTTTCATTTGAGCTGAACGGCAGCTTTTTGTCGAGTTTCGGCAAGAGCGGATTTGGTTCGGAATTGAGGAATGAATTTCTTGAAAGTTCAAATCTTGGCAACAGGCAAAGGCATTTTATGGGATTTTTTGCAGAACATCAGCTTGTGTTTTTGAAGAAATTTGATTTCAGGGGGGGGGCATATCTGAACCATTACAGTTTTGATCATGTCAAGCTTTTTCCGGGTGCTGAAATTGGGTATCAGGCCAGCAGCAATGTGAGATTCTTTGGCGGTTTTGGAGTGAGTTACAGGATCCCGTCATTTACGGAGTTGTATTATAATGATCCGGCTAACGAAAGTAATCCGTTTCTGATGCCCGAGGAGGCGATGAATTATGAAGCGGGCATAACATATAGCGGGAAACTGATCGCAACCGGAGTTTCGGGTTTTGTGAGAAATTCGGAGAATATGATTGACTGGGTGAGGGATCGTTCGGATATTGTGCCGAATCCGAACAAATGGAAACCGCTGAATTCGGGGAATATGAATTTTGCAGGAGGTGAAGTTTCTTTCACGTATCACGTTTTGCCAATAGGTGACAGGATTGAGGTGAGAAATTTCAGGTTGAGTTATAATAATATTCATGCAGATATCAGGCCTGATGAGGGTGTGGAATCGAAATATGCGCTGAATTTTCTGAAGCAGCAATTTGTGGGGAGTTTTGAGTCGTATTTTGCAGAAAAGTTTGTTGTCAGTGTGAGAGGCAGGTTTGCCGACCGGCTGAATGCTTCGTCGTATTTTCTGCTGGATGGAAAGGTGATGTATCGCCCGGGAAAGAAAGCTGAACTATATGTGGAGGCTGTGAATCTGACCAACAGGGATTATATTGAAGCCGGTTTTGTGCGGATGCCCGGCCGCTGGGTGAGAGGCGGGTTTGTGGTGAAGATCGGGTAGATTATTCTGTGTTTGCAAGATCGTATGGAGCTTTTTCCACGATCTGAAGCTCGTGGCTACCGATATTTGACCCCGATGGGGTCGTGGTTTTGTGCAACACGACTTCATGTTGGGCTGCGACACACGAAGTCTTAGCTATTAGCAAACGTAAATTTTAAAACATCAAATCATAAAGCAAGCTATTAAAGACGTTATTCCTTATTGTTTGTTTTATTTTATGCAGATCATTGTTTTTGCGTCAATAATCTGTCCATTTGCAATAAGTGCATAAACATAAGTTCCACTGATAGGTAAGTCAGAAGAATTTATAATAACTTGATTATTACCTTGTTGTGGATTTAGATTAAATGATTTTTCTTCATTTCCCTGCATATCCCAAACTTTTATTTGAGCACTACCAGTGCTGTTACATAAGTAATATGAGATACTTGCACTGATGTTAAAAGGATTTGGAGTGTTGTTAAACAATTTACTAACATCTATAGAATTATTCCCATTTCCGTTACCATTGTTTCCTTGATCAGGTAATGAATTTGTAGCTATTAGTCTGGCAATTTGAGCTTCGAGTGAATTGATTTGTTTTTGCTGTTCTTGAATCCCAGCAACAAGCAACGGAATAATCTGATCGTAATCCATAAGTTTACCGTCTTTCCCATCTTCAGTAATTTTGATTTCCGTTAAAACTTGCTCTACTTCCTGCGAAATGAACCCATATTCTGGTATTGTACCTTGAAGTGAATCACCATTTTCATCTATATATCTGTCTATTACATCATACTTGTAGGGTTTCAATTCAAGTAACTTTTTTATTGGTGATTCAATAGAAGATAAGTTTAATTTAAAATTCTCATCTGACATTTTGAAAAATTTCTCAGCATATAATTTATTGTAACTTGTCCATGTTGACCAAAAAGCAATTTTATCAACAGTTGAACCAATTTCTGTTCCAGGCCAACCATTACCTACTTTAAATTGAAACTCAATAAAAGGTGTACTTGGGTATGTTGTCAGCAATAAATTACCTTTGATATGGCATTTATATCCTGAGTTTGGATAATTTGTTCCCATGCCAATTCTGCCAAATTGGTCAACTTTTAGTTGAGCAAAAGTTGATAAAGAAAAAACAGCAAATATTGCTAAAAATATGAATGATTTTGTTTTCATGATTTCTTGTCTTTAGGGTTATTAATTTGATTTAATTTCAAAAGTACCAGAGTTTTTGTATTGATTACCGCCTTGATAATAGGTTTCGGTAAATGTTCCGGAAATTATATACTCATTGCTAAACAATTTGTGAGACCAGCTACCATTTATGTAAATATAACTTCCAACCCCAGACAAATAATCAATCATCCCTTCAATTTTTTTATCGTCTTTTGACACTTCATATCCATTTATTGTAATTGAATTTTTTGTCGGATTGCTGATCTCAATATAAGCAGTTTTTAGAATTCCCGGAGGAACTTCATAAGTAAATGTTCCAAAATATTCACCTGCTGTTGGTTTATCTTTTTCACAACTTGTAACTAACAATAAAGTGAAAAGTATTGCTAAAATTATTAATTCTTTTTTCATAATATTTTTAGATTAATAACATGAATTAACATCAATATATATTTCAGCACCCACTGGAACGGTAAAATCACCATTGATCAGCACTCCTTCGGATGCTCTTAAATACACGTTTTCTCCAATATTAAGTGCATTTGTGCAACTGCCATTCCCAATAATAATGTTTTGCTTTACTTTGTTGTCATGTGTGCCAAAATTGTAATTACAAAGATTAAGTATTAAATTACAATCATTTTTCAGGTTATATACTCTTACGTAGTCAATATACATTTTTTGCGGGAAGGATGTTGTATTTAATTGATTATCTGGCCTTAGTCCAATGCCTAAAATAATTTTTACTGGGTCAATAATACCATGATTTGGAAAGACTCGTACAGGACTGTCGTCAACATACCATATTATTTTGCTTGGTGACCATTCTATTGCATATTTGTGCCAGTTGCCGAAAGCCCAACTATAATTTAATGGAGAAATATCTTCCCCATAAATATTATTATCAGGAAAAACTTTATGAATGTTGGTTGTCATAATATTTTGTCCAGTTTCACCAAGCATTTCAGCAATGTCAATCTCAGCTGCATTAGTTCCATTCGCAACACTATCACCAATAAATGTCCAGAAAGCAGGCCATAAAGCATATTGATAGGGGAAATTGATTCTCGCTTCTATATAACCATATTGAGTGTTATATGCTGCTTTAGATTCAATCCATCCCGATGTATATGAATAGGGCTGTCCTGTATTATATTGGCTTACACAATGCCAATTCGGTTCAATAGCCCATGATGGACAAGAATAAGATTCATTTTTAATTTCACAGACTAATGAACCATTTTCGATATACACATTTTCATTAATGAATACTTGCTTTTCACCATAATGATCAAAGTTATCTTGAACAAGCCAAATATTTGTATTCAGGGTGTTAAAGTTGTCTTCCCAAACAAGTTGCCAATGTGGATCATTTGCCGGTGTTTGTCCAAAAGCCCATAAATAACTAAGAAAAAAAATTAGTAAAATTTCTTTTTTCATGTTTTGGTGTTTTTTTGTTTGTACAATTTTTTCCTTCATTATAGGTTACCAACCTTTAGCGTAGACTTTTTTTATGTTTGCTAACTTTCTAGTGTTTTATTCAACGATTTCAGAGCAAATATATATAGAATATCCAGATCTTAAAATATTTTTTTTAATGGTGGGGTTGAATGTTTTTAGGTTGGGGGCATTTAGGTTTTTGTCACAAAATTTGCAAAATTCAATTCCACTGTGTCTGGCAGTTTGCCCGGGCAAATTTTCCGCCAAAAACTGTTTGTGTGGTGTTGCTCTTTCCACGAGCTGAAACTCGTACTACCGATATTTGACCCTGATGGAACCACTGTCAGTATTGATTGAGCGTTTTTTTTAACTATTATTTTGAGGTTTGCTTCTGGCTTTGATTAATTAACGAACGGAACAATATGCAGGTATCTCTTTTGCCTGCTTTCCATTTAAACTTATTGAGTATGCTTTTGAATTTTTTCAATTATTTGATTTGTATTAGTAACAAATGAAATTGCTAATACAACCAAAATTGCCGGAAGAAAAAACCGAGTTCCATAACTGCCATTGTCAGGATTAACAACCAATACGATAACAAGATAATAAGATGCAATCAATAAGTGTGAAATAATTTCCCAAAACTCAAATTTTTGCTTTTCTTTTATTTTGAAAATTATTCCTATAAAATAGGCTAACCACATAATAGTCCAATGAGGACGCCACAGAAACTCGGGATTGGTAAAAGACATAAATCCAAAGCATGACAACAAATTTCTAAAAGAATTACGAATAGATAACGCAGCAGAGAAATATCCGTTATTTTCAAAGGAAATTCTATCAGATGGAAAGAACATAAAATTACCATTTATCAAATAGTTCGTTAAGGGTTGAATAGAAGATATGAGGATAAAAATTGATATAAATACTAAAATTTTTCGGAAATTTTTGATATAATTTGCATAAATTAATATTGCAATAAAAGCAAAAATCCATATATTCGGACGTGTAAGGCAAGCCAAAGCCAGAGACAATGAAGACAGAAGTTGGAAGTGGGATTGATTTTTCTCAATGCCTTTTATAAAACTAAAAAGAAAAACTGCTAAGAGAAATATAGTTAAATTTTCACTGAGACAACGAAAAGTGTAATATTTGTTAATATCAAACAAGCCAAAAATAATTAAGGTACCAAGCAGTAGTATTCTTTTACTTTTCAATTTATTATAAAATGCAAAATAAATCAAAATAATAGAGATAGATAAAAGCATGCTTTGGATGACATAAACGGGTATCGTATTTTCTCCAAAAAGAAAAAAACAAATTGCAAGGAAATACGTGTATAAAAAGCTCGTTGGGGTTGACATAGGATTTTGGTTAAAAATTCCATCCTTTTTGACATTAAGAGCATACTGAGCATACCAGTCCCAGTCGACAAAGACTTGTTCCTGGACTTTAACCTGTGATTCCCATAATGTATCTTGAAAAGGAAACAATCTACAGGAATTCACAAGAGTGAATAAAAGAATAACAAATGCTATAACTCCCATATGGTTTGGTTTGGTTTTTATGTGAGTTTTGAGAGCCATTTATTTATCTTGTTGTTTTATTTTTTTATTCGCTAATGCTATAACTTACTTAAGGGTTTCCTATTCAACGTTGTCATAACAAAAATAAAGATAAAATGCAGACAAACGAAAATTGATCTGGAATGAGTTCTCTAGCAAGAATAATTATTGATTTTTAATGGAGTGAGATTTCGTTTTTGATGAAATAATTTGGAGTAATCAGTTTTGCAAAAATCAAATCTCTTTACAATTTGTCAAGAGTGAAGTCGAATTTACTCAGAAAGTAGAATTGTAAAACTTGTTGAGTCTGACAAGAATTGAGTAAAATTTTTCGTACAGGTTGGGTAAGTTTGCAAGTAAATGCTACTGTCTGCTTTGCATGAACGTTGAATTATTTTCTGAGGCTTTCTTCAATAATTCTTGTGGTCAGTTCGGTATATGACCATCCGTAAGCTTTTGCCTGCTGAGGGACAATGCTCTCGGCTGACATGCCGGGAATGGTGTTGACTTCGAGAAACCAGATCTTGTTGCCTTCAACAATGTAATCAAACCTGACTACACCCTCACAATGAAACAGATCATAATATTTTTCAGAAAGTTTTTTGATTTCAGAAGCAAGCGTTTCATCAATTGGTGCAGGAGTGATTTCATCGGCAAATCTGGGGTCATATTTTGCTTCAAAATCGAAAAATTCCTTTTTGCTGACCACTTCGGTGAGCGGAAAACTGATCAGTTCATTGCGTGAACGAATGACCCCGCAGGTGATTTCACGTCCTTTGATAAAACTTTCAACCAGCACTTCATCATCTTCTTTGAAAGCAATGTCAATTGCATTCCTGAGTTCGTCGGGGGCATGAACTTTTGTGGTTCCAATGCTTGAGCCACCTGCATTGGGTTTGACGAAACACGGGAATCCAGTGACATAGGCAATTTCATTAACATCGTAAGGCAAAAAAGAAATAATTCGGAATGATTCAGCAACATGGACACCTCCCATTGCTTTCACAATCTTGTTACAGAAATATTTGTTGAATGTGACTGCAGAAACAGTTGCATTGCAGGTTGTATAAGGAATCTGAAGCATATCGAAGTATCCCTGCAGAACGCCATCTTCGCCTGGTGTGCCGTGGATCATAATGAATGCAGAATTAAAAGTGATCTTTTCACCATTGTATGTAATGCTAAAATCATTTTTATCAACCGGAACCTCTGAGTTATCAATGATGCAAAGCCAGCGTTCACGTGTAATTGAAATCAGATACGCATTGAACTTGCTTTTGTCAATATTTTGCATGATCACGGCTGCTGATCTGACTGAGACTTCTGATTCTCCGGAATATCCTCCGGCAATGAGTGCAATGTTTGGCAATTGATGCATATGAATTAATTTTTAATTGCAGTTTGATTGTTTACGGGATGCTTGCGCAGTGCTTCAAGTCTTTGCAAAAGCGGCGGATGGCTGTAGTGAAAAAAGACATAGACCGGATGAGGCGTAAGGTTTGTCAGATTTCCTGAAGATAGTTTTTTGAGGGCTTCTGAAAGTGGCCGGGCCAGTCCGTATTGTGCCGCAAATGCATCGGCAGCAAATTCATTTCGCCTTGAAATCACATTGTCGAGCAACCCGAGCACAAGTGAAAATGGCGTGTACATCATCCCGAAAACGACGAGTCCCATATGAAATGATGTCATTTCGGCTCCAATGGCCTGCTGAAACACCGGGTAGCCAAGGAACACGTAGAACAGAAGCAACAGGCCTGCTGTTTGAATAAAACCCGTGATCAGTCCTTTCTGAATGTGCTTCTTTTTGTAATGTCCGATTTCATGGGCAAGAACAGCAAGCAGTTCATCTGTAGTATGTTTTTCAATCAGAGTATCGAACAAAACGATCCTTTTCTTTTTTCCCAGTCCTGAAAAATAGGCATTAGATTTTGTGGAACGTTTGCTGCTGTCAATGACCGAGATTTTTGAAAGCGGAAATCCTGCCTTTCGGCCAAAAGCTTCAATTGCATCTTTGAGTTCGCCGTCATCCAGTGGCCTGAGTTTATTGAAAAGTGGAACGATGAGCTGTGTGTAGAACATGCTCATAAAAACGCTGAACAGGATGATCACAGCCAGTGCGATGATCACAAACCACTGTCCTGAAACAGAATATATCCAGATGATCAGCGACAACAGTCCACCGCCAATGATCAGGGCCAGAAGCCATGATTTAAGCTTGTCGGCAATGAATAAGCCCGGAGTCATTTTATTAAATCCGAATTCTTCTTCAATCCGGAAAACCGAATACCACTCAAAGGGAATGGTTATTAGATCAGATACAAGTCCGAGCAATGCAAAAAACACAAGGGAATGCAAAATATAATGCTCTGAAAATTGCAGAGAAAGCCGGTCAGCAAAAGCAAAGCCATCAAAAAAAAGCATACACAGGATGAGCAGAAGGGAGAACGCGGAGGTCAGCATTCCGAACCGGGCTTTTCTTATGAGATATTTCCTGGAGCGGCCATATTCCTCAACAGAATATATGCCTTCTGCCCCGGGCGGAAACGCGGGATTCATGTTTTTAACATTCAGCCACGATAAGGCTCTCTGAAGAATAAAGTTCAGGATGATTATCAGGACGATCAAAACGAAAACATTTTCTTTTGTGAACATGGTCATAATTTACAAATAGCCTGCAATTTTATAGATCAGATATCCCGGCACTTCCTTAAAAAACTTTTCCCAGGTGATGATTGCTGAGACTGAAGGGACAAACAGAAAATAGGGATCATATCTTCTGCTTCCTGCAACCGGATTTGTCGGATATATATCAAATGTAAACCCTGCCTTTTTGAAAACCGCTCTGGCACGGCGCATGTGTGAAGCTGAAGTGATCAGGAGATAATTTCCTGAATCCATGCTGTCGCTCAGTATTTCAGCAGTGTATTTAGCATTTTGAAATGTGTTGTCTGATTTGCATTCCACAATAATTGCAGTTGTATCAAAACCCATTTCATGACAAAAATCTTTCAGCAAACAGGCTTCGGCCATGTTGCGGTATTTGAGTGATCCCGAACCTCCGGTGATCAGAATTTTTTTCACCCTGCCGTTGTTGTAAAGTGCAAGAGCCTGCAACAACCTGTCTGTATTATCCCTGAAACTGTGCCTCCCGTTTGAGTTGTCATAGGTGATCATTCCGCCGCCAAGCACAATTGCAGCGTCATATATCTTTTCTTCATTCATATCCGTTTCGGTGATTTCCCATAAACGGATGGCTTCGGCAGCCAGAAAATTGTTTGTGAAAAAGATCAGCACAGCAAAAGTTATAATATAGAATCGCTTTTTGCGCTTCTGATTTTTTTGCAATACAGCAAGCAGAAAAAGAATAATAATCCATGTCAGGGGACTGAAGAGAAAATCCAACACTTTTGAAAACCAGAAGAACATCGGGTTATTTTGTGCAAAAATATGAAAAAATCACTGAAGCACAAGTGAAATAAACAATCATAAATCCGAAGCACTAAATCCCTCCCTTCTTCCAACTTCCGACTTCCGACTCCCAACTTCCGACTTCAACTTCCGACTTCCGACTCCGGACTTCCAGCTTCTTTGAACCATATAAGACATATAAGGACATAAAAGGGAAATTCAATATAGACTGGACCACCTGGCCACCCGGCTACTTGTCCACTTTTTCAGAAATGTTTAATGAATAATTTTTAATTCTTAATGATTATCGGAAATATGTGAAATCCACAAACCATAGACCACAGACCTAACCAATCTCCACGACCATCAACCATTGACTATCAAAAGTCAAATATTGGTATAAAGGTATAAGGGAAATTCAATAGCGACTGGACCACCAGACCACCAGACCACTTGACCACCTGGCTACTTGACCACTATTCAGGAATGAATAACATATAACACTAAACACAAAATGAATAAATAAAGTCATAGAAAACAGCAAAGATCAAATAGAAAATATTCAATATAGCCTTGTCACTTCGTCACCTCGTACCAGGATATAAGGGTATAAGGAAAATTCAATAGCGACTGGACCACCTGGCCACACGGCTACTTGTCCGCTTTGTCACAGGAATGTTTAATGATTAATCTTTAATGATTAATGATTATCGGAAATATGTGAAATCCAAAGACCATGACCAATGACCTAAACAAATTCCACAACCATTAACCAGTGACTGTGAATAGTCAAATATGGGAATAAGTAAAATTAAATAGAGACTGGACCACCTGACCACTAGTCCACTTGACCACATTCTTCAATCTTCATTTTGTATCCTTTCATCTAACAGCCTAACAATTTTCATAATTTCAGCATTTACTCAGCGACCAGCATTTCCGCAATGGTGTCAGGACAATTCCGAATTCAAAGCCGTTTCTGTATTTAGGGACCATATCAATAAATCCCATTCCAAGATCATAGCTCAGGGTCATGTCAACTGAGATGGTTTTCTGTCCACCTCCGTAAAACCTTAAACCACCTGAGAACACCAGGTGATTTGACGAACGGTAATGCAGCCCAAGACGTGCCCTGTCATAAAATCTGTAATGAACAATGGGAAAGAACAACACATTTGCTCCGGCAGTAAAATGTGTTTTGGAATCAACCATGATTGCTGCATTTGCAAAAATGTTGAAATGCTTTGGTTCTTTGATCAGATAGCCGCCGTGAATATGCATTCTCCTTCCGGGAAAATATGTCGAGTCGTTGTGCTTATAATCTGACAGCAAATTATAAAAAGCAATGCCCAGCTGTGTCCTGAAAAACTGATCTTCAGTCCAGCACTCTATTTGTCCGCTCCCGAACATGAGTCCGGCATTCAGGTCAAACATGCGTTCGTCATACATACGCAGATAACCGGGCTGTATTCCGAAAGACAAATAGTTACTTTTGTTCAGCAGTTTGTGAACTGCCAGAGACAGATAATCAGCCCTGAAGAGATCACTTTCAAGTCCATGGGCCACTCGGTGGTCCATCAAGCCTGCCCCCAGCACCCATCCTGAAAATTCCCTGATGTTCAGCCCGTATTCTCCGGCCTGTCTGTTTAACATAAACTTCAGATCAGCAAAGACTGTACTGTTCACAGCAGAATAATCATTATGATTCATCTGCCTCCTGAAATATTTCAGTCTCCAGGTGTTTTCCATCAGGCCGGTCATGGCAGGATTCAGCTGCAGTTCATTGAAATAGTACTGACTGTGAATATCAACCTGAGACCGGGCACTCAGTGCTGTGAGTATGAACAATAAAATGATTAAAATCTTATTCATCATTTGTGTCATCTGTGAGAATTGGTGAAAAATAATTGCATATTGAATTATAAACGCAAAATTTGCATTTTTCGGTATCCTCTGTTCTTACAAAAGGAATATGGGGATTGTGAATTTCTGCAATGAGTTCTCCGACAAACTGACCGAATTTTTCAAGAAAATCTGTCGGAATTTCTTTTTCCTTATCACTCATTTCGAGAACTTTAAACTCCACATTTGACATTTTAAGAGATATGATGCCTGCCTGTGGCATTAAATCTGAATTTGAAATTTCCTTCAAACCAGAAGACAGCAACAAATAAAACATGAGCTGAAACTGCTTGTCACTGAAATTATAAAAATCAACTTCATTTTGCTCAGAGCTGGCTTTCTTCAGAATTTTCAGACTATCAACTTTCCCTGTTTTGTAATCAGCAACTCTCACGATTCCGTCCAACCGGTCAACGCGGTCAAACTTGCCGAACAGGGGAAAAACACGATTGTTTACAGTCAGAGATGCTGAGACTTCATTTTCAACATACAATGGAATCAGCTCATGCTTCTCAGCGATTCTTTTATCTGAAATCAGAACGTTCTGCACCATTTTTTTGGCCACCTCATGTATGATCAGATTTTTTCCGGAAGTCATATCTCCCCCGGGATAATGCAAAGCAAACTGCTGATCAAGTAACGTCTGATAATTATGAAGTGACTGTCCAAAAAATTTGTCATCAAGTTTGATATTCAAACCGGATGTGTAGAGTTCTTTCAATGTTTCATGAACCACAGTACCGAGGGTATTCATTTCTATTGACCCTGACACTTCTGTTGTCGGTTCTTCAATTCCAAGGACATATTTCAGGTAAAACCTAAAGGGGCATTCAAAATAATTGAACAACCTTGAGGCCGAATAGCCCCTTGATATCCTGTCTTCAAGAATATTCATCACCTGAGGTGTTTTCTCTGCTCCTGAGTGCTGAGCGCCAGATGCAGAAGGCTGAAAAGGAATCTGAAGTATGTTGTGTGTCACCTTCCAGTTTTTGTCAGCTTTATGTTTGAACTCATATTCAATTTGTCTCACAAACCGGCTCACCTCCTTCCCACTCAGGATGTCAGGTTCAGTATTATATAAAATCCAAACATTTTCAGCCCTCTGCAGCAGCCGCAGAAAATAATACGCATACATTGCATCCTTGTTTGAAGGCAAAGGCATTTCATACGATCTTCTTAAATCAAATGGAATAAATGTTTGCATTCTCTTGCTACCGGGCGGGATGAATCCTTCATTGAAATTCAGAAGAATGACGTTCTTAAAATCCAGGCACCGTGTTTCCAAAAAACCCATGATCTGAAGCCCGCCCAGAGGCTCACCTTCAAAGGGTATTTTCAGATTTGTGGTCAGTCTTTTAAACAGTAATTCAAACAAGCTCACATTCATGTCGAATCCAGCCTGTTGTGAATATTCTTCAAGTTTTGACAACACTTGCTTAGAAGCACTAAGCATCACCTGAAGCACTTTGTCATTTTCAGGAATATTTTCTTCGACCGAAGCACAGATCTTGAGACATTGTTGTGTAAGTTTTCCAGAAGTTCCGGCAAATGAAAACATCTTAATAAATTCGCTGATATGCTCATCCTGTAATTCAGGTATTTCCTTCAGGAGTTCCTGAAGTTCTTCAGTCGAATAGAATAATTTATTCAGTTTGAGAATCCTGCCAATCAGCACATCTGAAGAAAAAGGAAGTTCATGACTTCTGCACAACTGAAACAGCGGATGCTTCACAAAGTTGATTATGTCTTCATAGAACATTCTTAACATTCGGGCTTCCGGATTAAACCTGAAAGACCTGACATGAAGACGGATAAACAATGACAGAAACTGAAAAATCAATGATTCCTGATAGTTGTAACCCATGGTTACATTTATATGTTCAATTTCATCAGGAATACTTTCAAGGACAGATTCCAGGGTGGTTTCATCAGCAGGGACAACAACTGTTTGATTGATTTCAACAGGATCAGTGTTGAAAATTTCATTCAGAATCTGACCCGAGTATTTGATCTGGCTCAGACTGAGCGGTGCCCCCGTGATGGTGATATTCTTCTTTGAACTGAATAAATCAGAACCAATCCACAATTTCTGCTGCGAAGGCCAGGTTTCAAGATTTTTTCTGAGGAATACCCCGGCTTCCTGATTTTTGTCAAAAACAAACGCTTCGTCTGCATCCCAGAATATCTTTCCTTTTCCCTTGTTGAGAAAATGATTGATAATCAGCTTCTCTGCTTTATTTAAAGCGTTAAAACCACAAAACAAGTATGTACTTTCAGGTCGGACATAGCTTCTGCCCAGTTCAATACTTTCTGCAAGCTGCCGGTATGCCATTCCATCGTATGCAATGCCGAGCTGAGTGAGATTATTTTTAAACGTTGTGTAATATTTTTGCAGATTTTGAAAAAATTCAAGATAGCGTAATTCCGTTTCAGTCAATGAATCTTTTCCCGGATTCCAAAGCTCAATAGCTTTTGCCTGATCAAGATTTGAAAAGAGTTGTCCGGGATTCACCAGATAATTGTCAATATCGTTGAAATCTGCAATCATCAGTTCACCACTGCTGATGAACTGTTCAAATGCGTAAGTGTTTTCAGGCAGATTCACGTGACGATATACATCATATAATTTGAATAATAATGTAATATTGTCCGTTTGTGCAAAATCTGAGTGTTTATATATAAAATCTCTTATGCTGAATGTCTGAGGGGCAAAGATTGGCTTGTTTGACAGTTTTCCGAGAGCACGGTTCAGAAACAGAGCGGGTCTTCGGTTGGGAAAAATGACGATGGTTTTGGATAAATCGGCATTCTCCTTTATCAGGTATTCAGCAAGCTGATCAATAAACATTTTCATAACAGATGTTTCATTTTGATAATGATTTCTGAAGCCTGAACCAGATGTTCAGGTTTTCCCACATCCAGCCACAAATCCTCATCGTGCATCCATGCTCCGATTGAGTGTTCCCTGCACATGTCCAGATAGAGATCTGTGATTGAAAAAACATTGAGTTCGGGCATCAACTCAAATATCTTTTTTGAGACCACATGTATACCGCTGAATGCAAAAGGGTGAAGCGGAAAATCAGAAAAAATTTTTGTTTCTCCATTTGTCATGTTTTTCCATCCCTTTAGTCTGTTTTCTTCATTAAAAAGAAAATAGCGGCTTGTGGTTCTGTTTCTGACAGCAAGTGTTGCAATCTGATCTGCCAGACAATGAGCCAAATACAATTTGTCAAGATCAATATTCGATAGAATATCAACATTGTGAAGCAGGATATGTTCAGCATTGTCAAAAAGAGGTTGTGCATGTTTCAAACCTCCTCCGGTTTCAAGCAACAGCTCTGTTTCATCTGAAATCAACACATGAAATCCAGGCAAAGAGAATTCTTCAAGAAACTTTCTGAGCTGATTGTGATGATGATGGATGTTGACAACCACATGTGTAAAACCCGAATGACACAACTTTATGAGAATATGGTAAAGCAGGGGTTTTCCGCCAATATTTATCAATGCTTTTGGTGTATGCTGAGTTATTTCTCCCAGTCGAGTTCCTTTACCTGCTGCAAAAACCATTGCATATTTTCTCATGTCTGCCGTTTTGTTTAGGGTCATGAAATTACAAAAATTTCACAACATCACAGTTTTAAAAAAGTCGGAAAGTATCTGATCATGGTCAAAAGCCAGCTGCGACAACTGGGCAAGATCGAACCATTCAGCGTCATCAGCATCATCACCGGCAGTCACAATTGCTTCATGTTCGTTTACATTTCCATAAAAAATAACAGAAATCACCCTTCCTCTAGGATCACGACCTGGTTTGCCATAGGTTGCAAACTGCTTCAGATTGTCACAAGACAATCCGGTTTCTTCAAGTAACTCACGCATTGCAGCCTGAGGCAGATCTTCATCCATATCGACAAAACCTCCGGGAAGAGCCCACTTTCCACGGAATGGGTCGTGTCCGCGTTGTATCAACAAAACATGCAACTTGTCTCTGATCACAGAAGTAATAATACAGTCAACCGTAACCATCGGGCGGGGATAATCATAGGTGTAGAGTGCCATAAAGAACGGATTAAAACTTTAAACTTTCAAAGCAATACACTTGCAGCATTTGGGTTAAAATCAGGAAATTTCACTGTTTTCATGTTTTTCTTTTGCAATAATCGACAGGTGCTTGACTTCAAAGAATGTGAACACAATATAATACAGTAAAAAAGGAGCAATGACAGATGCTTTTGGAAAAGGAGTAAAAATTACATTTAATACTAGCACAGTGAGATAGAGCACCAATTTCCCGAGTGTCAATGCCATAAACATTCCGATAAATTTCCGGGGGCTTTTTTTGAGAGTTCGTAAAATGATGAAATGTGCTGTCAGAGTGACAATCAAAAAAAATAACAGAAACAAAGGCCACCATGGAGCTGCTTTCCAATCTGGGAGTAACATATTCCAGAATTGGGTGAGCAAAACCAATATAATAACGACAACAATAATCTGCTTCAGGTATTTGTTGGATAATTTTAGCATGTTATTTTCTTTTAATAAAATCTTTAATTGCGATATAAATTGCGAAAATGACTGAAAACAAAGACAAAGTCACAGTAAATAATGGTTTCACGTTCAGGTAACCATCAAGCCAGTATCCTCCAAAAGTTCCCCCAACGATGATGATGATCATCTGTGAAGCCAGAGAACTGTATTTGATGTAATTGTGATATTTATGATTGTTTTTTCCCTTCATCGGGCTGTTGTATTTGCCCCTGAGCTGGCGAATTACTCCCCATCTGACAATTTCCGATAAAAATTGCTCCTGGTTCGATTGACAATTTTCCAACCTTAATATCCCCTTCAATTTTTGAACTTGCTTTCATTGACAGAGCACCTGAAATATCCATCTGACCATTGATTGTGCCTGACACATCGGCACTGTTGGCCTTAATTTCACCTTCGAGGATTCCGGAATTACCCAGTACAATTTTTCCAAGAACATTCAGTTTGCCCTTAAATGAACCGTCAATCCGAATGTCTCCTTTGGCAGACAACTCACCGCTGATTGAGGTACCAGCGCCTATTAGACTGATGTTGGGAGTTTCTGTGGTTTGAGGATTAGTTTTTGACATATTGATTTATTTTATGGCAAATGTACAATATTTTTATAATTTTTATTGATTTTAAGGGTTCAATAGCAGCACTGTCCATATGAGATTATTTGTTCAGGTAATATCTTCTAAAGAAATCAAGATACGCCTGCTCATCTTTATCTTTATAAAATACAGGATAGTTGTCCGATGAAATCACAAAATACACAGGAAAATCATGTTCAATCGATTTGAGCATCTCCTGATTTCTCAGAAATATTTTGTAGTAATTTTCACCGTCTGCCTGATTATTTAAGCGGCTCACAGTTAGCAAATGTCTTTTATCGTTCAGAAACAAACTGCTCACAGTCAGATTCTGGGTGCTGAAGTATGTACTGTTATGATCAGATAGTGCTGCTTTAACCTTATTCAGATTTGCAGATTTCACATCAATAATCAACACAAATAAATGATAACTATCAGGTGATGGGACATACATTGGAGCAGAAGATTCTTTGCTTCCCCCTTCTCCGGATACTTCTTCCTCTTCATCCTCGTCCAGCAAATAGGATAGCAACTGCTGTGCAATATCTTTTACTTCACTGTTCGGATAATTTGTAACGATGTGCTCAAGTTGAACAATCATTGAATCAATACCTTGAGTTTTGGAAAGACTGATTGCTTTGAGATATTCAAACTTGGGAATGTGAACGGGATCGTTGTATTTGTAAATTGCTGCATCGGCTGAAGCAATCACTGCATGATATTGCTGATCATGATATTGCTGCCATGTTTCTTTGTATTTCAGTTTCACCTCGTCGGATTGTGCTGCAATCTTTTTATAGTAATCAGGATCCTGAATAATTTTTGCAAAATCACTATCGGGATATTTAGTGAGAATCAAATTTTCATACTTCACAGTTTGATCAGTCCTTTTAAGGTCTTTATTTATAAGATATAGGTTATAGAGAGCCTGCAATTCGAATTCAGTTTCCGTAAATCTTCTCAGTAATGTTTCAAACATTTCCCCGGCTGGTGGCAAATCCCTGAGCTGATCTTTGTAGACCGAACCAGCTTTGTAATACGCTTTTTCAATCTTTTGATTTGAAAGTTCAATTTTCTCAGGAGTGTCAGGAATATTTTTCAGATAGTAGGCTCTTTCCTTGGGATTATTAAGCTTGGCCAGAGAATCCGCAGTAAGGGGATCAATGGTTTCATCAAATTCATCTTCTTCACTGAACAAGGATACTTCCTTGTTTTGAAGACGCCAGAGATCTTCCAGCTTGCGTTCGCCCCAGATACGCAAAAATTCATTCCTTCCGAAATTAACCGCTGAGGGATTATAGAAATACCAGGCACTTCCGGGAGCCAGGTTCATCTGCATATTAGGATCCTTCTGTTGCAGTGCGGCCTGCTGTCGCTGTCGCTCTCTTTCTTTTTCAAGCTCTTCTTCCCTTATAATCTGAGCAATAAGTCTGTCTACAACAGCAAAAAGCTCACGCTCACTCAAGCCTGCAAGTTTCTGCAAACTATCCTCCAGTTCGATGGTATTTAGGCTTTCAATCAGATCCGTCATGATCTTACTTTTCTCCTGTATTTTTTCGTAATCATCATGCTTGCGTGGCAAGGTTGCCAGCGTCGAATCATAGTAAAGCTTGGTTTCTTTATATTTTTTCTGATCAAAATGCAATTCAGCAAGCTTCCGGTAAGAGATTCCTTTCTGATAATCGTTACTCACACTGGAATTTGCCGATAACTGCAAATACTCTATTGCCTTTGGAACATTATCCTTTTTTAGTTCAATATTTGCAAGCGAGTAATAAATCACATCATAATAATCTGCATTTTTTGAATCCTTCAACAATTTGAACAATTCCTTTAAAATGTTATCGGCTCCGCCAGACTGTGAATCATAGCATTCAGCCGAAAATATTTTTGAATGGAATTCCATGGCATAGGGTGGGTTACTCTTTAGACAAGCCTGATAGAAGTCAAGAGCAGTTTGATCATTTCCAAGTCTTTGATTGACCTGAGCTGCAACAAATAAGATTCTGGATTTCATTCTTCTGTTAAACCTTTCTCTGGAAGCTTTATCAAGATATACTGCAGCATCTTCAAGATTATTGGTTTTGATCAGATATTGAGCCTTAACAACAGGAAAATTTCTCTTAACAAATTTAGACACATTTCCTTTCTCAATTTCAGGTTCAATCATTCCAAAAACGACATCACACCTGGAATAACGCTCTGAATACACATAGGATTTAGCCAGCCATAAAAGAGCATCATATCTGATCGTACTCTTGGCAAAACGTTTTGATACAAAATCAAACATTTCAATGGCCCCCAGATAATCTGCCTTGAAAAATCTGGATTTTCCAATCATCATATAGCTGTCATCAACCCATTTATTATATTCAACGCCCTGAAAATTCATCGAATGTTTCAAAACAACCTTGGAGCCCTTTTCTGAGGCTCTGTCCATCGTGGGAATAAGGGAGGCAACATCATCTTCTGATCCGTACTTGTATAATTCAAGTATTCGGGTGTAATCATCCTTATGGTTGTTGCTGAGTTGCAACTGTCCCTGTCGGAGAGACTCCCTTCCGTTAAAATATATATTATACCGGCTGACAAGATTATGGTAAAATCTCCGGGTAGCTGTGTTCTTTGTAGGGGCACATGACCCGGCAATAATTGCAACAAGTATTATACTTATCAGAAATATACGGCTTCTTTGCATACAATGATTTAAAACATTCAAAATTAAAGATTTTTTCAATAACTCCGGATTTTTAATTTTAGTATGTGAAATGCTCATTTTCAATGTGCCAGGAAGATGCTTCAAATAATTAAATTGCAATGTATTCAGCATTTGAAATACATATTGTTCCTCTGAAAATGCAAAACTTTTAAATCAGTATAATTAATATCTGTTTCGCAAATGTTTTGCTCTAAATACATCAATATATACAGGAAAAAGTCGTAATTTTGCACGTTTATTCTTCATTCATCATGTCCAGATTGAATCTCAAAGACGGTTTCAAGTTGCTGAAAAAAAAATGGCTGACCAAATACAGGCTGGTCATCATGAATGATAGTTCTTTTGAAGAAAAGCTTTCTTTTAAACTTTCGCGGTTAAATGTTTTTCTGCTGCTTTCGTCCTCAGGATTTCTCCTTATTATTCTTACTGTTCTGATTATTTCATTTACACCACTTCGGGAATATATACCAGGCTATTCAAATGTTGCCGATAGAAATGAATTGTATCAACTTTCTGTCAGAGCTGACAGTCTTGATCACATGGTCAAAGCGACTTCTCTATATATAGACAGTCTGCTGATGGTTTTGAGTGGCACTGATGATTTTGGGAAAATTGATTATTCTGAAATACATAAACTTACGAACGTTGCTGTTAACATTGAAGAAGACCAGTCCAATACAATACAAAGTTCAAGCAATATATATGAATCTCTGTTTTACCATAAGCCAGTGGAAGGAATATTAATTCAGGAATTTTCACCTGCCATGAATCATCTTGGAATTGATATTGTCACACCGGCTGAATCCCCTGTGATGGCGGTTCGTGACGGAACAGTAATACTTGCCAGATGGAATCATGAGTTTGGAAATATACTTGTGATTCAGCACTCCGGCAACATCGTTTCTGTATATAAACACAACTCTTTGCTCATAAGGAAAGAAGGCGATCAGGTCAGAGGCGGACAGGTTGTCGCACTGTCAGGTAATACGGGAGAAATTACTTCCGGGCCACATTTGCATTTTGAACTATGGATAAATGGTATTCCTGTCAATCCTGCATTGTTTCTCAATTATTAAACCATTACTGAATGAAAGACAGTTCCCAACTCAGAAAAATTGCAATATTAGGATCTACAGGTTCAATCGGAAAACAAACACTTGAAGTCATTCGTTCATATCCGGGCATTTTTTCTGCTGAAATTCTGACTGCCAATTCAAATGAACAATTGCTTATTGAACAGGCTCTTGAATTTCAGCCCAATACAGTTGTTATTTCTGATGAATCAAAATATCAGTCGGTTAAGGATGCTTTGCATCAAACAGACATCAAGGTATTTGCAGGAGAACAATCTGTAAATGATATTGTTACTTCGGATGAGATTGAGCTTGTGCTGATGGCACTTGTGGGGTTTTCAGGCCTAAAACCTTCAATGAATGCAATTCGTCATGGCAAACACATTGCTCTGGCAACCAAAGAAGTCCTTGTTGTAGCCGGAGATCTGGTCATTAAAGAAGCCGAAAATAATAAAGCTGCAATTTTACCCGTTGATTCTGAACATTCAGCAATACTTCAGTGCCTTGTGGGAGAACATATGCAAACGGTTGAAAAAATTATTCTCACAGCTTCGGGCGGACCATTCAGAGGATATTCAATCAGTCAGCTTGAAAAAGTTACAATACGGGAAGCCCTTCAACATCCCAACTGGTCAATGGGCAAAAAAATCACCATTGATTCGGCAACCTTAATGAACAAAGGCCTTGAAGTGATCGAAGCCGGTCATCTGTTTCATCTTGCCTCAAACAATATTGACGTGACAATTCACCCACAATCGGTCATCCATTCAATGGTTCAGTTCTGCGATGGTTCTGTAAAAGCACAGCTTGGACACCCCGACATGAGACTTCCCATACTTTATGCCCTGGGATTTCCCTACAGGCTGCCATCCGTTCTGCCAAGACTTAACTGGAATCAGCTTGAAGATTTAACCTTTGAAACTCCGGATACTAAGAGTTTCCCCTGTCTGATGCTTGCTTATGAAGCCATGAAAGCGGAAGGCACGATGCCATGCATCCTCAACGCCTCAAATGAAATTGCTGTGGATGCATTTCTTCATGGACAAATTAATTTCACTTCAATTCCTAAAGTCATCGAAGAAAGTATGGGCAATAATTCACTATTTATTAAGCAACCCGAATTTGAAGACTATTTTGCTGTGAACCAAAACACACGTATTTTTGCAAACGAAATTATTCAAAACAAGTACCTCATTTAACAATTAAATTTTCATGGAAATATTCATTAAAATCATTCAATTACTTCTCAGTCTTTCTATACTGGTTCTGCTTCACGAATTCGGTCATTATTTAGCAGCCCGAATTTTTAAAATCCGGGTTGAAAAGTTTTATCTGTTCTTCAACCCCTGGTTTTCAATTTTCAAATTTAAACGCGGAGAAACAACCTATGGATTAGGATGGCTTCCTCTGGGTGGATATGTGAAAATTGCAGGTATGATTGATGAATCCATGGATAAAGAACAGATGAAAAAGGAACCTCAACCCTGGGAATTCAGGTCTAAACCGGCATGGCAGAGACTGATCGTTATGGTTGCAGGAGTTCTCATGAATCTTATTCTTGCGTTTATAATTTACATCTTTCTTTTATTTATTTTTGGTGAGAAATATTTACCTGCATCATCTGCAAAATATGGTATTGCAGCTGATTCTCTTGCCTATGAAATGGGGCTGCGCGACGGAGACAAAATTCTCAAACTGGACGGCAAAGAAACAGATAACCTTGCATCAATTCCATTCGATATTATTCTCAACAAAACAAAGGTCATTTCTGTGGAACGTGAAAATCAAGTTCTTGACATTCCGGTAGATCAGGAGATCCTTACAATCCTTATCAGAAACAAGAATTTTGAATTTATCACACCTCGCTTTCCAACAGTGATTAACAGTATTCCTGATAATTCAGCTGCTAAAAATGCAGGTCTGCTCCCCGGTGACACAATTATTGCAGTGAACGATGTGCCTACACCATTTTTCAATGATCTGAAGAAACAACTTACAATGCATGCTGATACAGCAGTAATGATCACTGCTCTAAGGGGAAACGACACTCTGCACATGGAAACTCAAGTGAGTTCAAATGCAACAATCGGATTTTTCCCTTTAAATGAATATGCTTTTCTTGATGTTAAAACAAAACATTATTCATTTCTTGCTGCAATTCCTGCAGGAATTAAATTAACCTGGAGTCAAACAACAGGATATCTGAAACAACTCCGGATCATATTTTCTCCCAAAACAAAAGCATATGAATCACTTGGGGGATTTATCACAATCGGAAATCTGTTTCCCGGCCAATGGGACTGGTATTCATTTTGGGGAATGACAGCATTTATTTCGATTATCCTGGCAATCATGAACCTCTTGCCAATTCCTGCCCTTGACGGAGGACACGTATTATTCCTGCTTTGGGAGCTAATTACCGGCCGAAAACCACATGAAAAATTCATGGAATATGCTCAGGTTGCAGGAATGATTTTTCTTTTACTGCTCGTACTATACGCAAACGGAAATGACATTTTAAGGCTCTTCAAATAATGAACCTGAAAGCAATATGGATATTGGTTTTTTTATTACAATTTTCCGGTGTTGCCCTCAGCCAACATTCTATTCAATCACTTTCCGGTCAATGGAGATTTTCTGAAAACGGAACTGATGCATATTTTCCTGCACAAGTGCCCGGAAATATTTTTACAGATCTTGAAAGAAACAATCTCATTCCCGATCCTTTCTACGGCACAAATGAAGCTCTTGTGAAATGGGTCTCTCTGAAAAATTGGAAATATTCACTCAATTTCGCTCCAGATCAGAAACTGTTGACTAACAAGCAGATATTTCTCTGTTTTGAAAGTCTTGATACACGCGCAGATATCATCTTCAACGGAGATTGTATTGCTCAATCCAACAATATGTTTCTGCCTCTGAAACTGGATGTCACAAATCTGATCAGAAAAGACACCAATACTGTTGAGATTATTTTTTATTCACCAGTAATTCTGAGCGATAGTTTGTGGGAAAATTATCCCGTCAGATTACCGGATCATCCGAGAGTAATGCTGAGAAAAGCAGCCTATCACTTTGGATGGGACTGGGGCCCTCAACTCACAGGCTGCGGAGTTCGGAAACCAGTATATCTCGAAGGGATCTTAACAGCAGTTATTGATAATATTCATCTGGTTACCCGTTCTGTGAGAAATGATACGGCCAGTATTGATTGTCATATTTCTATTTATGCAACTCATCCAGTGAAGATCAACTTGGAACTGAACCTCAATGAAACTTCATCCAGTCCAGTAAAATTTAACTTTGAAACCGAAAAAGGACTTCATACATTTACAGTTAATTTTCAAATTCCTGATGCAAAACTTTGGTGGCCTAATGGCTGGGGAGGTCAACACCTCTATCGTATTCAATGTCAAATATCAGACACATTAGGGAATGTACTGGATA
The DNA here is from genome assembly GCA_964388575.1 of uncultured Bacteroidales bacterium. Classification (GTDB taxonomy): domain Bacteria; phylum Bacteroidota; class Bacteroidia; order Bacteroidales; family DTU049; genus CAYMAZ01. Next base: position 28,073 of record CAYMAZ010000023.1, read on the forward strand.
AGCAGACTGAAACATTTGGGATTCGTGAAATTCTGCTTGTTCAAAATTCTGATACATCAGGAAGTAGTTTTTATTTTCAGGTGAACGGTAAGCCAATTTTCATTAAAGGAGCAAACTATATTCCTGCAGATTTTTTTGCCGAGCGGACTACATTTGAAAAATATGAAATGCTTATATCCGGTGCTGCACAATCGAACATGAATATGCTCAGAGTTTGGGGAGGTGGAGTATATGAAGATGATGTGTTTTATGACTTATGTGACCAGTATGGTATTCTAGTGTGGCAGGACTTTATGTTTGCCTGTGCAATGTATCCTTTTGACAGCACATTCGTTGAATCGGTTCAAAGTGAAGTGAAAGAACACATCATCCGTCTCCGCAATCATCCTTCAATTGCTCTTTGGTGTGGCAATAATGAATCTGATGAAGGCTGGCACAACTGGGGCTGGCAGAAAAGTTTCGGCCTGAACAGGAATGACTCTGCTGCTATTTATCAGGGATATTTGCACGTATTTGATAACATCATTCCTAGTCTTGTTGCAGAATATGATGGAACCAGACCCTATCATCCCTCTTCCCCTTCAACTGGATGGGGTCGCACTGAGGCTTATGAATCAGGAGATGTTCACTATTGGGGCGTTTGGTGGGGAATGCGACCCTTTGAAACTTACAAATCACATACCGGAAGATTTGTGAGCGAATATGGATTTCAAGCCCTGCCCAATCAACCCACGCTTCTGCAAACAGGAGTATCTGCAGATTCAGGCATTCATGATGCTGTCCTGAAATCACATCAGAAACATCCGAGCGGATTTGAAACAATCAGCCATTATATGCACATGTATGCCCATGTTCCTGAAAAACTGACTGATTACATTTACTTAAGCCAATACATTCAGGTTCTCGGACTGACCACCGCCATTGAGTCACACAGAAGGTCAATGCCCTTTTGTATGGGGACTCTTTACTGGCAACTCAACGACTGCTGGCCGGTTGTGTCATGGTCAGGAATTGATTATTACGGGCGATATAAGGCTCTGCAATTTCACATCCGAAAACTTTTTGAACCCTTCATTCTGAGTATTGTTGAATCTGACCACAACCTTGAATTTTGGGCAATTTCAGAAAAGAATCAACGCGAAACTTCAATACTTAATATTCAGTGCTTCAGCTTTACAGGACAACAACTTTGGTCTTTGCAGTATCCTTTTCAGCTGAATGGAGTTGAATCCATGAAAGTTGCAGATATTAAAACTTCTGAATTCCTGAAACATCCTGAAGAATCTTACATCAAAGCAGTCATCTCTCAGAACAACATCATACTAACAGAAAAACTATTTTTTCCGGCTCATTTTAAAGATCAGAAATTACCTGAATGTGACATAACTTTACAATGCAAACAGAAAGACGATAGTGTTTATTTAACTTTAACTGCTCCATGTCTTTGCCGTTTTGTTGAACTGAGCTATAATAATGAAACAGATCTGTTTGAAGACAACTATTTTGACCTCCAGCCCGGACATCCAAAACAAATCAGGATGCTGAACATTTCTCCCAGTGATTATAATTACAACAACATTCATATCAGAAGTCTTCAACAAATTGGAAAATAATTCTTAATTTTATCCCGTTCATGACAGCAGAAGAAAAAACATTTGTAACAATCGGAAATGGGTTTTCTGAATCTAAACAAAGTCAGATGTTTGGAAAACCCTGTTTTAAAATTCATGGGAAGGCTTATATTTGTTTTTTTCAGAATGAAATGGTCTTTAAACTGAAAGGAGAAGTGCATGAAGTTGCGCTCAGCCTGAAGGGTTCCTGCCTGTTTGATCCTTCAGGGAAAAAGAGGCCAATGAAGGAATGGGTTCAGATACCTTCATCTCATCTATCCTATTGGCCGAAATTTGCAACAGAAGCACTTCAATATGTTCTGGCGAGTATCCCTAATGAAATAAAATGATTTATATTATTACTGATGATTACATTTCATAATAAAAGAAATTGAAAGTGGAAGATAAAAGAAAATTTGGAACAGCACCGGTTTTTTTCACCGCAATAGCAACGATACTCGGGGCAATTCTTTTTTTACGATTCGGATTTGCCGTTGGCACACTGGGTTTCTGGGGAGTGTTAATTCTGATATTTCTGGGACATATGGTTACAATTCCAACTGCACTTGCATTGTCAGAAATTGCAACAAACAAGCGGGTGGAAGGCGGAGGAGAATATTTTATTGTTTCCCGTTCATTTGGATTAAATATCGGGAGCACGATTGGGATTGCTCTTTATTTCGCCCAGGCTATAAGTGTTGCGTTTTATGTCATTGCTTTCACTGAAACATTTGAATTCTTTTTCAATTTCATGCGTAACAGCTTTGATATCAATCTGCCCAGACAAGTCATCAGCATCCCGGTGATGCTATTGCTCAGCATCCTGATAATCAGAAAGGGAGCCAACCTCGGCGTTAAGGCACTCTATGTTGTCGTAGGAATTCTGTTTCTGACTCTGATCCTTTTTTTCCTTGGGAAACCTGCTGAATCTGAGGCACTAAGCAGTTCTATCCTCAATCTTGAAATGCGAAACATGAAAGATTTTTTTATTGTGTTTGCCATTGTGTTTCCTGCTTTTACAGGGATGACCGCAGGTGTAGGTTTGTCAGGAGATCTGAAAAAACCCGGAAAATCCATTCCCTGGGGAACAATTTCAGCAACATTTATCGGAATGGTTGTTTATATTGCAATTGCCTGGAAACTCGCATCATCTGCAACCGTTAATGATCTGGTGAATCATCAGCTCATAATGGGAAAAATTGCCATCGCAGGTGTATTTATCGTTCCTTTGGGTCTTGCTGCTTCAACAATTTCCTCTGCTCTGGGGTCAGTAATGGTTGCTCCAAGAACATTGCAGGCACTTGCAAAAGACCTTTTGTTTCCATCAAAAAAACTCAACAGATTTTTGGCATTTGAAAGGGAAAATGACAACGAACCCATTCATGCCTCAATCATCACATGTGTGATTGCATTTTTCTTCGTGGCGATGGGTGATATCAATGCAGTTGCTGAAATTATTTCAATGTTTTTTATGCTGACCTACGGCAGTCTTTGCCTGATCTCCTTTCTGAATCATTTCGGTTCCTCTCCTTCTTACAGACCGGAATTCAAATCAAAATGGTGGCTGTCCCTTATGGGATTTGTAACTGCTGTTTGGGTGATGTTCAAAATTAACACCCCCTATGCTCTTATTTCGTTTTCTCTCTTAACACTTGTGTATATTTACATTAATTCATATCACAAAAACCGCAGAGGTCTGTCTTCAATCTTTGTCAATACAGTATTTCAGATGACCAGAAAGCTTCAGCTTTTCATGCAGAAAAAAACGAATGGAAAACTCTATTCTGACTGGAGACCAAGCATCATCTGCGTATCAAAGTATACATTTGAAAGAAAAAATGCGCTCAGGCTGCTCAACTGGATATCTTATAAATTCGGCTTTGCTACATATCTTCACAAGATTGAAGGATATTACTCAAAAGCCACTTCAGAACTATCAGATCAGGAACTCGGCAAACTGCTTAAAATGAATAATGGCTCCAATTCGGTATACATCGATACAATTATTTCTCCCTCCTATACCACTACAATTGTCCAGGCCATCCAGATGCCAGGAGTATCAGGTTTGGAAAACAACATGATATTGTTTGAATTTACCAAAGATGACCAGGAAGAGCAATTACAGGCCATTGACAATTTCAATCTTGTTAAAGCAGGAAATTTCGATGTGTTATTTCTTGCTGCTGACAAAAGAAAAGTCAATTATAAAAATGGAATCCATGTATGGATCAATGTTACAGATGAACTGAACATCAACCTGATGATTATGCTTAGTTTTATCATCCTGAATCATCCGGACTGGAGAAAAGGAAATATTAAAATTTTTGTAATCATAAAAAATGGTGAATCAGAAGATGTTAAACAAACATATATTCATCTTGTCAAGTCAGGCAGAATCCCGATCACAATCAACAACATTGAATTCATTCATCAGGATGAACACACCCCTTTTAAAGAGCTGATTCACAAACATTCACGAGATGCCGGGCTTGTTATTACAGGTGTCAGGGATGAAATGCTGAAACACAATGGCATCGCAACATTTTCAAGCTGTGATGATCTTGGCGATGTTTTATTCGTGTACACACATAAAAAAATACCAATCGAGTAATTTTCTTATTAATTTTTTTCTTAAAAATAAAATTTTTATATTTGCATGTAAAAATCTTCATCCATATTGTATTGAAAATCCAACCAATATATCTTAATTGTTTAATCTAACGCCAGAGTTATGACAAAAGTCAAAAAAACCGTTCTGATCATAATGATCATACTGAATTTCGTCGTTTTATTGGGACAAATCTGGCCTTCCGGAGTTCCCCCATATGCCGTCATTGTGAACATAACCTTTCTCATTTTAAGCCTGCTGTTTTTCATACTGACATTTATGTTTGAACGGCGTTAGAATAGGGAAAAGAGCAACGTCTCATGCAGTTAATTTTCGGTTATACTGCACATATTCAATTGTATCCAATTAGAATGTGATACCAAAATGGTTCTGAATATTTCTAATTGATTATGAAAGGAAAAGAGTTTAGACACATTTATTCTTACTCTGAATAAAATTTTCCAGGTTAATCAACTTTTCAAAATATCAATCTTGTAAAAATCTCAGAATTATAACATCTTGCCTTGTTTGGGCGAGTATCTTCTTCGTGTTTGTTTTTTCTGGTGTGTTTCTTTTTTCTTCACCGGAGTTGTTACTTTAACAGGATTCACATCCATGATTGGAAAAGGATGATTTTCAATGACAACCAACTTTCTGGTAATAAGTTTCTCAATATCGCGCAAATAGCTCTGCTCCTCAACATTGCAAAATGAAATTGCATTTCCCCCGGCTCCTGCCCTTCCTGTTCGGCCAATGCGATGAACATATGTTTCAGGCAAATTTGGCAAATCAAAGTTAAAAACATATTCCAGTTCGTCAATATCAATACCACGTGCAGCGATATCAGTTGCTACCAACACTCTTGTTGTTTGTGCCTTAAAGTTTGACAATGCTCTTTGCCGTGCACTCTGAACCTTGTTTCCGTGTATAGCTTCCGACTTAATATTTTTCTTTGACAACACCCTGACGACTTTATCTGCCCCATGTTTGGTACGTGTAAAAATCAAAGCATTTTTAATGTCTTCGTTTTTTAAAATTTCCAGAAGCAGTTGTATCTTATTTCCCTTGTCAACGAAATAAACATATTGTTTGATAAGGTCAACTGTAAGTTCTCTGGGAGAAACAATGATCTCAACCGGCTTGTTTAAAATTGAAGATGAGAGCTTTACAATTTCGCGCGGCATTGTCGCTGAGAAAAAAAGTGTCTGCCTTTTGTGGGGTAACATGGAAATTATTTTATTCACATCATGAATAAAACCCATATCCAGCATCCTGTCTGCTTC
>CAYMAZ010000023.1:33583-51968 GCA_964388575.1 uncultured Bacteroidales bacterium
TATTTCAATTCTGCTGAGACTGATAAAACCCTGATTAATTAAATCAAGTAAACGACCGGGAGTGGCTATGAGAACATCAATATTTCCGTTTAAGATTTTAACTTGCGGGTTTTGGTTCACTCCACCAAAAATTACTGTATTTGTCACTTTGGTATGCCTGCCGTATGAATCAAAACTCTCTCCGATTTGAATGGCAAGTTCACGTGTTGGAGTAAGTATAAGGCTCCGGATATTTCTTTTATTTTTTTGATCGTGCTTGTTTTCAAGTTTCTGAATAATGGGAATGGCAAAAGCCGCTGTCTTTCCGGTTCCTGTTTGAGCGCACCCAAGAAGATCCTTTCCTTCCAAAACAACAGGAATTGCTTTTTGCTGTATTGGTGTAGGAACAGTATAACCTTCTTCCCGAACAGCCTTTAAAATGGGTTCAGTAATTTGAAGCGATGTAAATTGCATAGAAAATTCAAAAACCGGATATTTGGTTCATTCCGGAATATTTTGCAAAGTTACACTTATTAAACCACTTCAAACGAACTATTTGATATAAACAGAAAATACATTCTTTCAATTCTGAGATCCCCACTTAAAAGGATTTGCTTCGAGCCCTGTTTTCTCAATAATCCGTTCTATAAACGGCACAATCAGATCCTCCAGTCGTTGAGGTTTGTGATAAAAAAATGGTGATGCCGGAATAATTTGTGCTCCTGCCCTGTCAAGTGTAAGCATATTCTGGAGATGAATTGAATTGTAGGGCGATTCGCGTGGCACCAAAATCAGTGTGCGTTTTTCCTTCAGCATCACATCTGCAGCTCTTGTGATCAGGTCTGATGAAGTTCCTGATGCAATTCTGCCCATGGTTCCCATGCTACATGGAATTATGATCATGCTTTGATAACCGGCAGAACCTGATGCTGCAGCATCAAAAATTGAATTGTTGTCAACTTCTCTGATGTGTGAAATATCAGCAAAATTCGGATCCTTTTCCAACTCATATTTCCAAACTTTTAATCCATTTTCTGAAAAAATCAACACACACTCTTTAACTGAATTGTTTAAACGGCTAATTTTGTCCAGCAGGTATTCTGCATAGACTGATCCACTGGCTCCAGTTACAGCAACTATGATTTTCATCCTATTCTACAGTTTTTTTACCAAACATATAATTGATCCCCAACATCAAAACTGTATTGTATTGCCCTCGATTCAGCAAATATGTTGCACCTCCTGCATGTTCACGAACAGGTAAAACAGAATTGTTTAGCCTGAAATTGACTCGCAGGCTTTCACTCAGTAAATAATTAAATCCAAGCTGAACCGAAATCTCATACTCTCTGAAAGGTGTTGTTCCGGGAAGCAATCCGTTTTCATCCCATTCCACATCTGTGTTATTCGTGAGATATCCATAAGAAAAGCCTCCTTCAAGCTCAAAGTATGAATTTCCTCTCCATATCAGCATAAGTGGCAATTCTATGTAATTAAGCCTTAAAAGGTACGAATTATAAATCCCCTTGTGAGGTTTTGCATTCTGCCGGCTACCCTTCTGAACAAACATCATCTCCATTTGCAATCTGGTCCTGGCACTCAGATCCATGCCAACATACAGCCCTCCGTGTAATCCGAATTTGTCAAATCCACTTAGCATATCTCCTGAAACCTGACTTCCGTTAACACCCAAACGTAATCCACCATGAAACAATTGTCCATAGCCGGACAAACAAGAAAAAACAAGAAAAACGGAAAGTATATATTTTATCATAAGTTCAAATTTTCAACGAATTTACAAAAAAAAACGGAAAACATGGCTCAGAATGACTAGTTTAATTATGTCTTATGAAATCCTTTCTGCCAGCAATTTCATTTCAATGGTTGGAGAGATTTGTTCGTACAAAATGTTATATACAGCATCAATAATCGGGAGATCAATTTCCATTTCCTTCATAATCTGACGAATACCCTTTACTGCATAATATCCCTCTGCAACCATTTTCATTTCAATCATTGAATATTGCACTGAATAACCCTTTCCGATCAATGTCCCGAACACCCTGTTACGACTGAACTGTGAATATGCAGTCACAACAATGTCTCCGGTGTATGCCGAATCCACAATATCCCTTTTTGTTGGACAAATGGCTTCAAGAAATCGCTTTGCTTCACGTATGGCATTGACAATCAAAATGGCCTGAAAATTATCACCATAACCAAGTCCACTGCAAATACCTGCTGCAACAGCAAAAATATTTTTTAATACTGCCGCATATTCAACACCCCTCAGATCATTAAGTGTATTCACCTTGATGTATCTGCATGTAAGAAGATCAGGTAGCAAAGTTCCCAGTTCTTTATTCGTCGTTGCAACTGTCAAAACGGATAATTTCTCCATGGCGACCTCTTCTGCGTGACAAGGACCGGCTATCATAGCAAAATTCTGATTCGGCACACCGTATTGAACATGCAAATACTCTGTTAAAGGAGATACAAATTCCGGTACAATCCCCTTTACCAATGAAACATGAAGTTTTTTTGATAACTCAGACAAATCAAATCCTGCAATTGTCTGATGGATAAATGCTGCAGGTATCACCCATAAAATAATATCAGAATTCTTAATCACTTTGTTGAAGTCACTGCTTAGATTCAGGTTTTCAGTGTTCAAATGAACATAACTTAGATAATCAGGATTATGCTGATACGTTTTAATAAATGAAACCGTTTCAGGCTTTCTGATCCACCAGTTAATTTTGTTGTTTTTTTGTGTCAGTATTTTGACAATGGCCGTTGCCCAACTTCCTCCACCAATAACACCAATTCTTTTCATGATCTTCGTTTAAAATGTTACATCGAAAACAAGCGTTTCATCATTGCGTATGACGCTCACAACAGCTTTATTCCCGGGCTGATATGCAGCCAAGGCTCTCATGTAGGATGTGATATCGCTTACATCATGTTCATCAATTGCAATAATTATATCTCCAGACATTAATCCTGCAAGTTGAGCACTTCTCCCTGTGGTTACAGCATCTATCCTCAGACCCTTTCCGCCATAGGCATGATCGGGAATAATACCAAGGGTGACACTTCCACTTCGTGACATACGATTTCCCCGTGATTCTGTGTTTTCAACCTGAACAAACGGTATTTGTCTGACGTTACTTATATGGAAAATCAGATCTGTCAGCAGAATTGTAATGTCTGTCATCCCCCCAATATTGATTTTCTCAAGTACATCAGACGGTGTGTGATAATCTTCATGCAATCCTGTAATAAAAAACAACACAGGAATGTTTTTTAGAAAAAATGACATATGATCCGATCCACCCGAGCCCTTTGGATTCAGCATAAGGTCTATTTCCGGATTGTAAACACCCTGCAGAAGTGAGTCCCATTTGGTCGATGTCCCGGTATTCAAAACATTCAGCTTCCTGACATCGGGATCAAGTCGTCCGACCATGTCAATATTAATCATTGCTACAATATCAGGAAGTTCTGTTAATGTGTCATCAACAAATGCCTTACTTCCTATCAGCCCCTTTTCTTCTGCACTGAAAGCAGCAAAGACATAATTGTGACCATCAAAACCTGCTGATTTTACAAGTCTTGCAATTTCTATCAGTACAGCCACACCACTAGCATTATCGTCAGCTCCTGGATGGATTGCCGGAGCCCCAACATAACGTGAAATAGGTCCTCCGTATCCAAGATGATCATAATGCGCTCCGATTATGATTGTTCCAGGAGCACCATTATCAATCTTTGCTGCAACATTGTATGATGTAAGTTTCTTTTTCTCAGGAACCAGGCGAATTCTGACAAGCTTATCTGATTCCTGTTGCAAAATGTGTCCGCTGATTTGCCCTTCGTCAAAGATAACAGGCACAGAACTCCTGGAATTAGCAAATCTTGCTTCTCTATGAAATTCAAACTTCTCAGGATTGCTCTGAAATAAAATTACAGCAGCAGCTTCTTTTTCCATTGCTGTATTGATGACCTGCTGAACATATTCATAATAATTCTCACCGGTGATGAAATCATATTGATCAGAAAAAGACACATCCACAATAAAAATTGCATTTTTCAGGTCATGATCCGAAACATTTGTATAATCATCAATCTGTTTAATCTGCAAACCATGTCCTGCAAAAAAAGCTCTTCCACTGATTTCTGTTTCTCCTGTATATGTCATAACAGAAAAATCCTTACCATATGAATATACTGAATTTTCAATCCAAATTTCAGATTGAGGATGATACGACTGCATGGATGTATATTCAAAGGGCTGATAAAATGTGTTGTTTGTAAAATATGGTTCCAGTCCGATTTCAGCAAACTTTGAAGCAATATAATTTCTGGCAATCACTTCACCATCCGTACCGGCTTCCCGACCTTCAAGAGAATCAGCAACCAGATGTTCCATGATTCCATAAAGTCGTTGACCAACATCTCCTTTTGAAACCGACTCGGGTTGCCACTGAGCTGATGCAACAAAAACCGATGTCAGTATCAATAATGAAAGGGCGAGATGTTTAATCTTAATCATACCACAATTCGTGTTGCGCTGTAAAGCAAATTCAAAAAGTTTTAATTCTATTAATATTCTAAAGAAAATATATTCTACGATATGCTTTTTTCGGATTTTGTATACAAATCACAATCTGTATGAATTTGTATTCAAAATCCGAAAAGTCATATTACTTAAGTCCGAGATATGCAGGTCCTTTTTTAAAGACAATGTCAACAGGAATATTTTCTTTTTCCAGTCTGTTCAGGTCATTTTGTAGTTCTTCTTTAATAACCCCTTCGTTTTCAATCAGTTTTACTGCACTGGAATAGTCTCCATCACCCTGTAGTGTGAGGATTTGTGTAACTGAAGAAAGCATTGCATCTTTCATTTTTTCAAAATGGACAAAATACAAACCGTCAGCCCTGCGTTCAATAGCACCGGTCTCCACAAAATAGTTGAATCTCATCATATTTGCTTTTCCGTGCGCGCTTGCAGCACCAAATCTGGTAGAACGGAAAATACCTGCAACAAACGTAACAAAGTTATCCATGATTTCTCCTTCGGTCAGTTCACCCTGTTCACGTAATTTGTAAACCAGATATAAACCCATAATGTCTGCCTTTGCCTCTTCAATGGGAGAATACGCTTCCTTCAGTGCTTCCCTGACCGATGTTTTACTACCAACAACAGTCTTCACACCCATTCCGTGAGCAACCTCATGAAACATCACATTTTCAAAAAAAGCATCAAATTTGACATACTGACGCTGCTCTTCAGCAATCAACACCTCAGCAATGGGGACAAGTATTTTATCAAACTTTGCTTTCATTGAATTTTTCAGTTGAAGCTTACGTGTTCCCTTTTTCACATGCACTTCAGGATCATTAGGAAGATTGATGGCAATTGTCTTGCTTCCTGAATTGCAATCTCCTGCATAATATACAGCCTGATAGACATTCATATCACTGTCTGCTCCTGGCATTTCAGTTTTATACTTCGCATCCACAGGAAGCCCTTTCTGTAATCCCGGAAGCATTGCTGCAAATTTGTCAAGCTTAGCACTCCATTCAAGATCTTTGATTAAAATAAATGATTCATAGGCTGCCTTATAGCCAAACAGTCTGTCTTCATAATTTTCTATCGGTCCAACGATAAAATCAATGTTTGATGTTTTCATATCCATCCAAGCCATATCACTTTCAAAATACTGATCTGTCAGCATTGCGTCTGCCCTTTTCAGGAGATAATTCTTTAACCCCTCATCTTCAGCAAGTTCAGCAGCTTTCTTCATGAGTTCCACAGCGCTTCCGATCTGATCAGCAAAATAGTCTTTATACCATACAGCCTGTAAATTGCCGCTCTCATCTCTGCGAATCATGGTATACAAACTTGCTTTATCAGGATGATCCCATGCTTCAAATTCCTCCTTAGTGATATCAGCCGGATAAAAGTTGGCTCCTGCAGGCTTCTCACCATACCCATTAATAAATGGTGACAGATTATTCAGTCTGTCCCAGGGACCATAATTAATCATAACAAATTTCTTTGCATCTTCATTGTCAACTTTGCTGAGCAGTTCTGTTTTATCTCCGTATGATTGTATCCAGAACAATTCGTCCATAATGTCAGCAATGTCAAACATAATTTTGAGCATCTCCTTCTCATTGGCACTCAAATGGCTGATATCAGCCTCTAAAATTACTTCAGCATACTTGTTTACCATTGTTGTATAATCATTTTCAACGGCTTGTTCAGTTTCGGGCTTGTTTTTACAGCTTAAAACAATAAGTGAGGCAATGAATGCCAGAAACATTATTTTTTTCATATCGTTCAGAATTAATTATAATTGTGCAAATTTATAAAAAAAAATTCCACTTCGCATGATTCTTACAACACTTTTTAAAACAATTTTCGAATTCAACATCAAATCCCTTTTGTTTATAAGTATCTCGTTTTCACATAATATTCGTATTTTTGCATTCAAAATAAAGTGAATATGAAAGCTTTTGTATTTCCAGGACAAGGTGCCCAATACACTGGAATGGGCAAAGATTTGTATGAAAAATTTACTCTTGCTCAAGATTTGTTTGAAACTGCAAATAAAATCCTGGGATATAAGATAACCGAAATTATGTTTGAAGGGAGTGAAGAAGATCTGAGACAAACGAAGGTGACTCAGCCTGCCATTTTTCTTCATTCCGTAATACTGGCAAAAGTTCTCGGGAGCGAATTCAACCCCAAAATGACTGCCGGCCATTCACTTGGTGAATTTTCAGCATTAACGGCTACCGGAGCACTGAGCTTCGAAGACGGGCTGCAACTGGTTTTCAAACGCGCAATGGCAATGCAGAAAGCCTGCGAGGCAGAACCATCAACCATGGCCGCTATTCTTGGATTACCTGATGAAAAGGTTGAAGAAGTTTTAACAAGCATTGATGATATAGTTGTTCCTGCCAATTATAACAGTCCGGGACAGCTTGTCATTTCTGGAAGCTTTATGGGAATTGAAAAAGCCTGCGAAGCATTAAAAGCTGCTGGCGCTAAGCGTGCTCTTCCTCTTAAAGTTGGCGGCGCTTTCCATTCTCCGCTCATGGAACCTGCCAGAATTGAACTGGCTGCTGCAATTGAAGATACAAAAATCAACGAACCTGTTTGTCCAGTTTATCAAAATGTGGATGGCAACCCCTATACCAATCCTTCAAAAATCAAACAAAATCTGATAGCACAACTTACCGCTCCGGTCAGATGGACACAAACCGTCATCAATATGACAAATGATGGTGCAAAACATTTTACAGAACTGGGACCGGGCAATGTATTACAGGGTTTAATAAAGAAGATTTCTCCTGATTCTGAGGTATCTGGTTTTGTAAGTCTCTAAAGTCTGACTTGAAATATTCAGCTGTTTAAAAAAAAATGAATTTTAAAAAAAAATCTTGCTATTTTAAAAATATTTTGTAATTTTGCATTTAAATTCACAAATGACGACAGCAACACAACGAGTTGTTTTGAAATATTACGATCGTAAATGATATTGCGTTAAGCAATACATTTCTTTTTCATGGGAGAAGGGGCCGCTTCGGTGGCCTCTTTTTTTTATAATACCCCCGACAGGAATAAGGAAAAAGCCCTGTCATAAACAAGGCTTTCAAAAATATTTATTGGTTTAAAGGGTGATGCGACCTAATGTATTATTCTGATCCGTTAATCACATTTTGAGGCACCGCAGCTGACACATACCTGACATCCGTCACGATAGATCAGGCCTTTTTCATCACCACAGTTCACACATTTTTTTCCGGTAACTTTTGTCCCATCAGGAATAAATTTTTTCAGTGCACGGGCTACACCATTCTTCCAAGTATTGATTTTTTCCTCATCAAACTGCAGGTTGGCAACCAGCTCGACAACATATGGAAGTGGCATTCCGTGTCTGAGCACTCCGGATATCAGCTTTGCATAATTCCAGTAGTTCTGGTCAAACATCCTGGATAATCCCTGAATGGTATGTCGGTAACCGTGCTTGTCTTCAAATTCAAAATCATAACGGGCCTTTTCTCCGGGTGTTGTTTTATGACGAGTAATCCATCCACTTTTAACTCCTTTGTGAAGGAAAAGATCATCATCCTTCCCTGTAAAAATTTCGTATGGTCTGCCTTCAAGAACACCGACAAATGCAATCCACTCTTCTTCGTTATTTTTGAATCTGACAACATCTGCTTCAAGCAACTGTGGACGCTCTGGGGCATGGGTCTCCTGTATTGAACTGCAATGCTTATCTTTTTTGTTATCTGAAGATACAAGAACGCCTGAACGCGATCCGTCACGATAAACGGTAATTCCCTTGCACCCACTTTCCCAAGCTGTTTGATACACCTTTGCCACGAGAGCTTCATCCACATGTGAAGGAAGATTTACTGTAACGCTGATTGAGTGATCCACCCATTTCTGAATTTTCCCCTGCATCTTTACTTTCATTACCCAATCAACATCATTACTTGTTGCTCCATGATATGGTGATGTAGCAATCAGTTTATTCAGCTTATCATCGGCCATTTCATCAAGATCTTTTCTTGAATATCCTTGAGCTTCTGCCCAGGTTATAAATTTATGATGAAAAACCTTATATTCTTCCCAGGAATCTCCCTCATCATCAACAAAACTGATTTTCACATTCTGATCATTGGGATTAACTTTTTTTCTGCGAGTGTAAGAAACCATGAACACAGGTTCAATTCCGGAAGTTGTTTGAGTACAGATGCTGACACTTCCTGTTGGGGCAACGGTCAGTAGGGAAATATTTCTTCTACCGTACAATTTCATTTCTGATTCCAGTTCTTTATCTTCGCTGAAAAGTCTTTGAATGAAGTTATTCTGCTCTTCGCGCTTAAAATCATACACTTTAAACGGGCCTCTTTCTTTGGCAAGGAGAACAGATGCTCTGTAGGTTTCAATTGCAAGCATTTTGTGAACTTCTTCACTGAACCGAATCGCATCTTCTGAGCCGTACTTAATGCCCAGTGCTGCAAGCATATCGCCTTCTGCTGTAATACCGATCCCCGTTCTTCTGCCATCCAGGGCCTTCTGTTTGATTTTTTCCCATAATTGTAATTCTGTACGCTTGATATCGGCGTGCTCAGGATCAGACTGAATCTTGTTGATAATTTTTTCAATTTTTTCAAGTTCAAGATCAATGATATCATCCATTATTCGCTGAGCTGCATGAGCATGTTTTACGAAAAGTTCAGAATCAAAACTGGCATCTTTGGTAAACGGATTACTCACATAACTATAGAGATTGATTGCGATCAGCCGGCAACTATCGTAAGGACATAGTGGAATCTCACCACAGGGATTTGTTGAAACTGTTCTAAATCCAAGGTCAGCATAGGAATCAGCCACTGATTCGCGGATGATGGTATCCCAGAACAAAATACCAGGTTCTGCTGATGCCCATGCATTGTGAATGATTTTATTCCATAATTTCACAGCATCAATTTCCTTTCTCACATCAGGTAGTTCAGCATGAATTGGAAACTGCTGAATATAAGGTCGATTTTCCGTGATACAACGCATAAATTCGTCATCAATTTTGACAGATACATTTGCCCCAGTCACCTTTCCTGCAGTCATTTTTGCATCTATAAAATCCTCTGCATCAGGATGTTTTACGCTGATTGAAAGCATTAATGCTCCGCGACGACCATCCTGAGCAACTTCACGTGTGGAATTGGAATATCTTTCCATAAATGGAACGATACCAGTTGAAGTGATGGCACTATTCAATACACGACTGCTTTTGGGTCTGATATTTGACAAATCATGTCCCACTCCACCTCTTCTTTTCATCAATTGCACCTGCTCCTCATCAATTTTCATGATTCCTCCGTAAGAGTCTGCATTTTCATAACCAATCACAAAACAATTGGAAAGCGATGCAACCTGAAAATCATTCCCGATTCCTGACATCGGACCACCCTGGGGAACAAGATATCTGAAATCTTTCAGAAATTTGTATATTGACTCTTCATCCAAGGGGTTTTTATAGTTTCGTTCAATCCTTGCAATCTCACGGGCCAAACGTCGATGCATCTGATCCGGATTTAATTCATATATGTTCCCAGCAGAATCTTTTAGCGCATATTTATTTACCCATACTGATGCAGCCAGTGAATCTCCCCTGAAATATTCAATTGACGACTGCATTGCCTCATCAAATGAAAATACTTTTAAAGATGATGATACTTTTTCTGATGAATGTTGATCGGGAGCATTTGCTGAACCCTCTTCAATTTCTGTTAATGCCACTCCAGATGGGCGCTCACGCCTTTTTGCAAGGTCATCGTAAACACTTTTCTCCTGATGGTCAATGGTTTGTTTTTTTAGTTCATTATCCTTTACGTAAATCTCATCACTCATAACAAATCTGGTTTTTTTAAAATCTTAATAATTAAAACAATACCTTGGGGAAACTGTTTTGTTCTCTAGATTGTAAAGATAAAAACATAATTTCTTTCTCACCAAATGCTTTTTATTAACAATCAACTAAACTTTTCAACTGACAGGGTAATCGACTGAATTCAAAGGATGTAGGAAGTTTATCACATATCTGCTTACAATCTATGTGTTTCTTTCCCAATGACTTTTCGATGCAAACAGGATGGTGTTGTCTGTCATTTTGGCATAGTCAATTTCAACATACCATAATTGTAATTTTTTCAAACGTGCCACTGGAAACTTTTTTATAAATTCTTTTCTTGAGCTTGAAAGATATGAACCTTCAGCCCTGTAAACACGACCTGTAAACTGAATTCCCAGAATTTGAAACACATTGCTTTCTTTGTTGGAAACTGTGCCCGAAACCCTGTTATTTGTCTCGATTGCCGAAATGTGTCTTGTATCTGTATCACTCACAAAAATGAATCGTTGAGCTTCCCTGTCAAAAACATAAAAACAAGTAAACGACCAGGAAGCATTTTGTATATTTACTGCAAGAGACATTGTATGATGTTTTTGCAGAAACTCATACATCTCCTCAGGAAAATTGTTTTGTTGCATACCTAACTGATGATCTGTCATTGCGTTCAGATTATTCGTTGCAAATTTCATACTTTTGTATTGAAAATAAAAATTTTTACAATTTATAAATAATAATGAAGGAAATTACAGTTTTAGGTGCTGGACTTGTTGGAAAGGCCATTGCCATTGATTTATCAGCTTATTTCAATGTAACATCAGCTGACATCAACGAACAGGCTTTAATGGACCTCCATCATAATTGCGCTTCAGTGAAAACGATCAGGGCTGATGTGACTGACGAAAATGACTTAAGACGTGTTGTTGAACAGGCAGAGATTGTGGTTGGATGTTTGCCCGGGTTTTTAGGGTTTGAAACCAACCTCAAGTTGCTGAAAATGAAAAAGAAAGTTGTTGATATTTCCTTTTTTCCTGAAGATTTGTTCATTCTTGACGAAATTGCAAAAAAGTTTGAAGTCCCTGTCATTGTAGATTGTGGTGTTGCTCCGGGAATGGGAAACATCATTCTGGGCTATCACAACGAAAGGATGAATGTAACAAATTATAAATGTGTCGTCGGTGGTCTGCCAAAAACAAGAGAATGGCCTTATGAATACTGCGCCGTTTTTTCACCAATTGATGTTATTGAAGAATACATCAGACCTGCGCGATATGTTGAAAATGGTCATCTCGTTGTTAAAGAAGCTCTGTCAGATCCGGAACACTTATACTTTGATGGAATTGGAACTCTTGAGGCCTGGAATTCTGACGGTCTTCGTTCACTCATCAAGACAATGCCCGAAATTCCCAATATGATTGAAAAAACCATGAGATATCCCGGCACCATTGAATATCTCAAAGTGTTGAGAGAAACGGGCTATTTTTCTTACGAACCTGTGGAAATAAACGGCATTATGATTCGCCCGATAGACCTGACTGCCAAATTACTTTTCCAAAAATGGAAACTGAAGCCCGGTCAAAAAGACATTACAGTGATGCGAATTGAAATTGAAGGAGTAGAAAAAGGAGAAAATGTGAAGTACACATATGAACTGTGTGATGAAATGCAGGATGGTGTCATCTCCATGGCAAGGACAACGGGATATACCTGCTGCGCGGCAGTGCATCTTATTGCAAAAGAAATGTATACTGTTCCGGGTGTTTGCCCTCCGGAATTTCTCGGAATCAAAGAGGAAAGCTTCAGGTTCATCATGAAATACCTGAGCCAAAGAAATGTAATATATCATGTACGTACTGAAGAAATGTAAGGTTTTCTTTTGTAATTAATTTCCAGAAAAATTGCAGTTCGACAAATATAAATTTCAATTTTAACCATTATCCAATTCAGCAAAAAATTGTAATTTAGCCAAAAACCCTGATATGAAGCAATTGCAATATGTTCTTCTTTGTATTTTTCTGTTTTCTTTGAGCGGAAAAGCCCAGTTTTATGAAGATTTTTCGAGCGGTGACCTGTCTGTCAATAACTGGCAGGGGATGACTGCTGTATATAAAATTTCAAGTTCAACAGCAATCCCCGCATTAATGAGACCCGCCTTGCAACTGGACGATACTGCAGCCAACACATCGTATATTTGTGCACCATATACTTTTCAATTCACAGATAGCGTTGAATGGTCATTCTGGGTCAAGCTGAGCTTTATGGCTACAGTCAATAATCATGCAAGAGTTTATATTGTTTCTGATGAACTTGATGTGACAGGGAGTTTAAACGGATATTTTGTCGGAATCGGAGAAACCGACAAGAAAATTACGTTAGTTAAGCAGGAAGGAACCACACTGACAACGCTGATAACAGGATCCATTGCAGATCTTTCTGCATCAACCAATGCTGTAAGAGTTAAAGTTGTGAGATATTCTGATGGATTATGGAAATTATTTGCTGACCCAAACGGAGAAACTGCTTTTGTCCTTGAAGGCACAGCTAATGATTTAACTTTTACATCTTCATCCTGGCATGGGTTTTATTCAAAGTATACTGTCAGTAATGCTACAAAAATATATTTTGATGAGTTGTATGCGGGTCAGCTCATGGCTGACACAATTAACCCTGAAGTAGCCAATGTGCAGGTTACCTCTCAGTTTCAGTTAAATATCACATTCAGTGAACTGGTTGACCAAACGGATGTTTATGATGTAAATAACTTTGTAATTGACCAGGGAATCGGACATCCTGTTGATGTATTACAGGACGGAACCAATCCGCTCTTATATTACCTGTCATTTTCCTTGCCCTTTCCTGAAAATACCGTTTGTTCACTGAGTGTTTCAGGAATCCATGATTTGTCAGGAAACATGATGGACAGTACTGCCTATCCGTTTGCATTTTATCTGACACAACCATATGATATTGTTATCAATGAGATAATGGCAGATCCGACACCTCCCGTGGGTCTACCGGAATTTGAATATGTGGAACTTCACAACAGAACCAACATGCCGATCAGTATCAACAACTGGAAACTGCTTTTCGGCACGACTCAGAAAACATTTTCAAATGTTACTATAGCTCCCGGTGACTACCTTATTGTGGGAGGAACATCAGCCGCAAATGCTTTTGCACCATATGGCCATGTGTATGATATGGGATCCATTTCCATCACAAATGACGGACAAACACTGGTTCTGCTTGATAATCTGAATCGTCTTGTCCATACAGTCAGTTTTACGACAGAATGGTATCAGGACAGCAATAAGGATGACGGTGGTTGGTCTCTTGAGATGATTGATCCTGATAACCCTTGTGCCGGAATGTCTAACTGGAAAGCTTCAGTCAACACCACTGGTGGAACACCTGGAACAGTTAATTCTATAAAAGCTGCCAATCCTGATTTGATTGAACCGCGTTTATTAAGAGTTTCTGTAATTGATGATCAAAACATTAGAGTCTGGTTCAGTGAATCAATGGACAGTCTTCTACTGCTGAATCCTTCAGCATATGAGATATCCCATGGCCTCACACTTGCCTCTGCACCACAGCTCATCTGGCCTCAGTACAACTCAGTTCTTCTGGAATTATCATCGGCCATGCAACAAACAGTAATCTATACACTTAAAGTTACTGACACACTAACTGACTGCACTGGAAACATTTTACCGCTTCATTCCGAAGTCAGATTTGCACTCAGTCAGCCTCTTGAGCCAGGCGATATTATTATCAATGAAGTCTTATCTAATCCACCGGCTGGTTTAAATGAGTTTGTGGAAATCTACAACATCTCTGATAAAATTATGGATCTGAAAGATCTGAATTTGGCAAATATTGATGCTTCCACAGGAAACGTTTCATCCATCCGGCCAATAACTACTGACGGATTTCTCATTTTTCAGGGAGATCATATTGTTTTATCAAAAAATATTCAGGGGATACTGGATTATTATTACTGCCCGTATCCGAACAATTTCATACAAATGTCTTCTCTCCCGTCATACAATAATGACAACGGAAATGTAGTCCTCATTCATGTTGGAGGCACAGTGATCGACAGACTTGATTATGATGGGTCTATGCATTTTCCATTACTACAGTCAACCAAAGGGATTTCACTTGAACGCATCAATTATCAGCGTCCAACCAATGATAAAACAAACTGGCATTCTGCTTCAGAAACAGCCGGATTTGCAACTCCCGGCTACATAAATTCTCAGTTTTCTGAAACTCAGTTTGACGGCGAAATTGAAATTTATCCGGAAATTTTCTCACCTGACAATGACGGATATAATGATGTTTTGAACATTTCCTATACATTCCCCCAACAGGGAAATGTGGGCACAATAACCATTTATGATTCAAGAGGGCGAATCATTCGAAACCTCATAACAAGTGAATTACTTGGAACCAGCGGGGTCTATTCCTGGGACGGAGTGACAAATGACAATCAGAAAGCAGGAATCGGAATTTATGTCCTCTTATTTGAAACATTTGACATGAATGGCAATAAGAAAGCATATAAAAAAACTGCTGTTTTGGGAACGTATCTTGACAGATAGATGATATGAAAATTATTCAGGATGTGATCATCCCAACAGAGTTGACCAATGATTTGTATTTTTGCTGTGATCTGAAAAAATGCAAGGGAGCTTGCTGTGTAGCCGGAGATGCAGGTGCGCCATTACTACCGGAAGAAATCGGATTTATTATTGAAGATTTGGAGGTCATTAAAGAATTCATGCAACCTGAAGCTGCCCAAATCATCTCCCCAGAGAACATTTATGACTATGATCAGGATGGAAATCTTGTCACAGCTTTACTTCATGATCAGGAATGTATTTTCACCTGCTTTGAAGCAGGTATTGCATATTGTGCCATGGAAAAGGCATACAAAAACAAACGGATTTCATTCCGAAAGCCTATATCATGCTTCCTATACCCTATTCGTATTTCAAGTGAAGGTGCGTTCAAAAAAATTAACTACCATCGCTGGGATATCTGTCAACCTGCGGTTGAATACGGTAATAATCATAAAATCAAACTTCTGGACTTTCTGAGTATTCCGCTTAAAGAACAATTTGGTAAAGAATGGTACAAATTACTTCATGATTCATTGAAATAATAATTATCAACTGTTTACTTTGTTTTGAATTTTATACCTCGTCATACTTTTCCATTCTAAAAAAACATTATGAATACAATCAAAAAGGAACAGATTCCAACACACTGGCAGATCAATAAAAATGTACTTGTTCGTGTTTTTATTTTTGAAAATTTTTCCCAATGTGTTGATTTTATTTCCCGGATTCTACCGTTGGCTGAAACAGCACATCACCATCCTGATATTGAAATTTTCAGCTATAAACATGTCAGAGTGGCTCTATCTACACACGATCAGGGAAAGCAGATCACACAGAAAGACATTGAACTGGCTGAAAAAATTAACGAGCTATGATTCTGTATTTCACAATAAATATGAATGGTACAACAGTTTTATTAACAAAATAATGTTATTAACATTTTCGTTATGGAAACGTTGAAGTTTTGAAATCAAAGTATTTTTACTTTCGGAAAAAATTAAACTTTATGAGCATATTTCTTCAAATAGTAAACACAACTGTATCAGCAACCGATACAATACAAAATGCAGCACAACAGCCTTCTGTTCAGGAATATGAGAAACTCCAGTTGTTTGAACTGGCCATGAAAGGGGGTTGGGTTATGATTCCACTGGCGATATTGTCAGTAGTGGCCATATACATCTTTATTGAGCGGTTTATGGCAACTAAAAAAGCATCTCGTGAAGATGCCAATTTTATGACAAACATCAGAAATTATATTCACGAAGGAAAAATTGATTCAGCAAGAGCCTTGTGTCAGGCAAACCAAACACCGCTGGCAAGAATGATTGAAAAAGGAATTATGCGTATCGGCAGACCTTTGACTGATATCAGTGCTGCCATTGAAAACGTTGGAAAACTCGAAGTTTCAAAACTTGAAAAAACTGTTGCCTTTTTGTCAATGACTGCCGGTGCAGCACCGATGATCGGATTCATGGGAACCGTCTCAGGAATGATTAAGGCATTCTATAATCTTTCTATGGCAGGAAACAATCTTGATATCGGGCTGCTTTCAGGAGGAATTTATGAAGCAATGGTAACAACTCTCGCCGGATTGATTGTGGGAATCATTGCATATGTTTGCTATAACGTCATTGTTGCACGAGTTGAAAAGGTTGTTTTTATTCTTGAAGCCAGAGCAACTGAATTCATTGATATTTTAAACGAACCTGCTTAATAAATTCCGGATCATGGCAATTAAAACAAGAAACAAACGAAGTACAGATTTCAGTTCAGCATCAATGTCTGATCTGGTTTTTCTTCTGCTCATTTTCTTTATGCTCACCTCAACTCTTGTCAGTCCCAATGCCATCAAACTGCTTCTTCCGAGCAGCAGCAGTGATAGATCCTTTGACCCGAAAGCAAAAGTTCTGACCATTTATATTGACGAATTACTGAATTACTATATCGGAGAAAATCTCATTGATGATGCAGAACTTGGAGATCTTGTTTCACGTGAACTGATCGGTACTAAGGATGCAACAGTCATTCTGCGCTCTGATGCTTCTGTCCCTGTTCAAAACGTTGTCTATGTTATTGATGCCGTCAACAATGTCAACAGAAAATTTGATACAATGCACAAAGTCATTCTTGCAACAAAACCACTTTGATTTCGTAAACTGAAATAAATCACTATACACTCAAATGAATCCAAAAGACCGCAATAAAGCCATCGCAGGAACAATCGTTTTCCATGTTATTGTTGCATTACTTTTGGTCATGCTCGCTTTCAGGACTCCGCTTCCATTGCCGGAGGAAATGGGTGTTGTTGTTGATTTTGGCGGTGGCGGTGGTGGCGGTGGCGAAACCGGCAGATACACAGAAATGTCATCCGAAGCTGTTTCAGATAATAACAATGTGAGTACAACCCCAAATAGAGTCAGGGAAAACTTAGTCACTCAGACTGAGGCTTCACATACAATAACTTCACCATCACAAACCCAGCAGGTTGTTAATGAAGAACCAGTCGTTGATCCCAGAATTGTTGATTTTTGGAGCAGCAATAAATCAAATACATCACAGGGCTCAGGAGGCGGAAAGGGAACCGGATCAGGAACAGGAAGTGGTAGCGGATCAGGAAGTGGTGACGGTTCTGGCACAGGGGATGGATCAGGACCTGGCATAGGGGATGGATCAGGACCCAATTTCAGCTTGCATGGTCGCTCGGCTAAATATATTCCTGTCCCAGACTATACCGAACAGGAGCAGGGAAAAGTTGTTGTCGATGTGTGGGTTGATAAAAACGGAAGTGTCACCAAAGCAATAGCAGGGGCAAAAGGGACAACGACATCCAATCCCTCGCTATGGAGAAAAGCACAAAAAGCTGCACTCAATGCAAAATTTTCAGTTAACACAAATGCTCCTGAAGAACAGAAAGGAACAATCACTTACAACTTTATAAGACTCGGAAATTAAACATACTTTCCTGAGTTGATGCATCTTTAAAAATACTGTTTCCTTGTACATCAGATATATGAACCTGTTTTTGAATTAAGTACCTGGCAGGATCGTGTTTTTCATTTCTAAGACAAAACTCATCTCTATTGTCTTGTTACGCAAATTTACAGTAGGTTGGCATAATCACGCTAAAGCATTTTTGTATAGAGAATTACAAGATTGCAAGATGAGAAAGTAGAAAGTCTGAAGCGGAAATCAGAAGAATGTGACAATGAAATCCTTTCAAGAAAAGATGAAATGTCATTCTGAACGTATCGAAGAATCTGACGGCCTGAAAGTTGTGCTTTTTGTCGGGAGTGTGAATAATTTTGTGTAAACTCTGGGTAACTGTATTTTAAAGAACCG
>CAYMAZ010000024.1:0-51949 GCA_964388575.1 uncultured Bacteroidales bacterium
TTTTTGAAAAATTTTCAACCAATGAAGACTTTATAATATTTGACAATCAACACTTCACAAATCAATTCTTCGACATCCTGAAAGAAGACTTCAATCTTTTGGTTCTGATATCTATAATTCTTGTTTTTTCAATACTTCTAGTATTTTTCGGAAGAATAGAAATTGCAATGATCACATTTATACCTGTAATTATCAGTTGGTTATGGACAATCGGAATCATGGGACTCTTAGGCATAAGATTTAATATTTTCAATATCATTATTTCAACTTTTATACTTGGTTTGGGTGTAGATTACAGTATTTTCATTATGAGTGGCCTGATCAGGAATTACAAATACGGTTCAAATAATATCAGTCCATACAAATTATCTGTATTATTATCTGCAATCACAACCATCATTGCTCTTGGCGTTCTGATTTTTGCACGCCACCCGGCACTCAGGTCAATTGCTTTTGTATCAATTGCAGGCATCTTCTCTGTCATCTTCATTACATTCACCATTTTGCCTTTACTGTTCAATTTTATGATACACAATAAGGGGAAGAAGCGCTCACAACCAGTCACACTGTTTAATTTTCTGATTACACTTTCTGCATTTTTTCTCTATTTTATTGGAACAGTTTCGATCACCCTATTTATTCCAATCATATATATTCTTCCCTTTAGAAGAAAAATTAAGAAACTGATTGTGTGTTCCATGATTTGCTACACATTAAGATTTTTTGTTTATGTGAATTTTACATTTAAAAAAGTGTTTATCAACAAAAACAAGGTCGATTTCTCAAAACCATCGGTCATTGTTGCAAATCACCAGTCCCACATGGATCTTGTTTTGATGCTGATGCTACATCCAAAAATTATAGCCTTCACAAACAAATGGGTTTGGAACTCTCCATTTTACGGGATGCCGATCAGATACGCGGAATATTATCCATCATTTAAAGGGATCGACCATAACTTTGAACTTCTGAGACATAAAGTAAATGAAGGATATTCCATCTTAGTTTTTCCCGAGGGGAAACGAACAACAGACGGTAAAATCGGGAGAATGCACCAGGGAGCATTTTATGTTGCAGACAAACTAAACCTTGAAATTCAACCTGTTATTATTCATGGAGTAAGGCAATTGCTTGAAAAACATGAACTGTTTTTAAAATCGGGGCAGGTCTCGATGGCCTTCTACGACCGTATTAAGCCACACCACATTGATCCGGATAAAAATGAAACCTATCGGCCTCAAGCGAGAAAACTTACTGAGTTTTACCGAACAGAATACGACAAAATCAGAAATAGAATTGAAACACCTGAATATTTCAGAACCAGTCTTATTTCGCAATACATATACAAAGGACCGATTCTGGAATGGTATATGAGAATCAAACTTCGTCTTGAGAACAATTACAGTTTTTTTCACAACATCATCCCTCAAACGTGCACCATTACAGACATTGGATGCGGTTATGGATTTATGTCCCACATGCTAGGGTTACTGTCACAAGGCAGACAAATTACCGGAATCGATTATGATGAAAACAAAATTAAAATTGCAGCACATTGTTTCCAGAATCAGGACAAAATTCAATTTATTCACGCTGATATTTTTGATGTCAAAATTGAGAAACAGGATGTTTTTATTTTGAGTGATGTTATACACTATATAAATCCAGAAAAACAGGAAAAGCTCATTCTCAAATGCATAGCAAACCTGAACACAGGGGGTATTCTGATCATCAGGGATGCAGACTCTGGCATGAAAAAAAGGCATCTTGGCACCAGATACACTGAGTTTTTCTCAACAAGTACCGGGTTTAACAAAATGGGAGAAGGCAAATTGCATTTCACTTCCCTTGAAAGAATTCTTCAAATTGTTTCTTCAATCGGAATGGAAGCTGAAGTTGTAGATAAAACCAAATTCACATCTAATGTGATTGTCATCATCAGAAATAAGAAGTCAGATGAAAACTGAAAAATTTGATGTCGCCATTATTGGGTCAGGGCTGGGCGGACTTTTATGCGGAAGTATTCTTTCAAATGAAGGATTCAGGGTTTGTGTAATTGAGAAAAACAAAAAAACAGGGGGGTGCATTCAGATTTTCAGCAGAGATAAATGCATTTTCAACACAGGACTCAATTATACCGAAGGACTTGCAGAAGGACAAATATTGAACCGTTATTTTAAATACTTCGGGCTGATTGACAAACTGAAGCTCAGGCAAATGGACCAGGATGGATTTGAAATCATCACATTTCAGGGAAAGGAATATAAACTGGCGCAGGGAGAACAAAACTTTATTGATACATTGTCACAGTATTTTCCGGAAGAAAGACACAACATTGAAACTTTTATTGAAGAAATTAAAAAAATTTGCGAACAGTTCCCACTATACAATCTTGAATTTGATGAACAACTTCAACCGAATTATGATGAACTTTTCAGTAAAAGTGCCTATGAATTTCTTTGCTCAATCACCAGCAACGATACTCTGCGCAATATTCTTGCTGGCAACAATTTGCTTTATGCCGGAGTTAAAGAAAAAACCCCACTGTATCTTTACGCACTCACGACATACACGTTTATCTCAAGTGCATGGAGAATTACTGACGGAAGTCAGAAGATTGCCACATTCCTTGCTGAAAATATTACAGCACACAATGGAATTATTTATAGGGACTGTAAGGTTGAAAAACTGAGCCTTCAGAACAAGTTGATTGAGTATGCCGAGACTTCCGACGGCAATCGAATTGAAGCAACGCATTTTATTTCAAACATTCATCCTTCAAACACATTAGACCTGATCGATCCGGGATATCCTGGTTCTTACCAGAAACGTCGTATACACAATCTTGAAAACACAATATCTATGTTTACTGTGTACGGTGTTTTCGAAAAGGATACATTTCCCTATCTCAACCACAACCATCATTATTTTGAAAAAGACAGCGTGTGGACAATTGATTCATATTCAGAAGAATCCTGGCCTGAATCATTTTTATTTTACACTCCTTCAACATCCAAATCCGATCGGTTTGCTGATGGTTTTATCGTCATGACGTATATGAAATGGGAAGAGATGAAACCGTGGGAAAACACTACTAGCGGCAACAGAGGAAGCGATTATCTCACATTCAAAGAGGAAAAGGTACAAAAGCTTCTCAATCTCGTTGAAAAAAAATTTCCAGGTATTCAGCAAAAGATAAGGTCTTATTATTCATCTACACCACTTACATGGAGAGATTACACAGGAACACCTCAGGGTTCAGCTTACGGTATTCAGAAGGATTTTAATGAGCCTTTTCAGTCGATGATTATGCCCAGAACAAAAATCCCAAATCTTTTCTTCACAGGACAAAACCTAAAAATTCACGGCATTCTTGGAGTCAGTGTTGCTGCAATAATGACTTGTGGTGAAATAATCGGCATAGACAATCTGATTGAAAAAGTAAAAAAACATATCTGATACTTTCATTGTTCTACAAATTTAATTCATACAATTTCATTTCTGTTTAATATTATTTGAATTTCCGAAAAATATTTCTATTTTTGTAAAAACAATAGTGCCATGGACATCTATTATTTTACAATATACATGGGTATTGCAACCTATGTTTTTTTGCTATTCACATTTCTTATTGGTGTAAGAGCAATCAGATTCAGTTTTAAAACACATAAAGTATTTGCAATCATCACATTTATTTGTGCCACTACACATGCAGGACTTTTTGTATATATGAATTATTTTGCAGGATGATCTACAAACATTTAAAACACAATCAGTATGAAAAAAATCATTTTAACAGCATTTTCGTTATTTTTATTTGCCTCGGTTTTTGCCCACGCACCCAGTTCTGTAAAAATCAGTTATAACAAGGCAAACAAAAACCTAACCATTGAGATTACCCATAAGGTAAAAAATGTTGAGTCCCATTACATTGATGCCATTACAATCTGGGTCAATGATGTTGAAAAGGAAACCATCAACCCCCAAAAGCAAACAAGCAAGGAGAAACACACTTTTCAATACTCTGTAGGTGTTTTAAAGTCTGGTGATGTTGTGAAAGTAATGGCAAATTGTAATAAAATGGGGAAAAGGTCAGCCTCAATTACGATAAAATAAGACGTGATTTTAAATTACATCTTCTCCTTTTTTGATTAACCAGAGAGCTCCAACCTGACTGGCAAACTCATCAGGATGCAGAGTTGTTTTCATTACCGGGTTAAAGAAGTTATATTTTCTTAGATCATGATCAGTAATCTGATTTTTTACCTGATCGAAAAATACGGTTCCAGGCATTGGGGTTAGAATCGTATAGCCGGCATAGGTTACTTTATGTTTTCCTGCGTATTCTGCCATAGCACGAAAATCATCATGAGTATAGTCTGCAGGAATGACATAATTTCCTCTCAGATGAATTCCGTTATTATGAAAAATACTAATTGCTTGTGAAATGTAGTCAGCTGAAGAATGCTTATTATATTTTCTCAACTCTGTTTCCTTATATGATTCAAAACCACAGATGACAACTTTGAGGCCATTTTTAGCAAGCTTCCGGATGAGGTCAGGATTTTGCACAGCAGTGTCAGCTCTGACATCCATGATATATTCCTTTTTAATCCCCTCTTCTTCAATCCGGGAGAATAAACGATCAATAAAATCAATATCCACAATGGTATTCGCATCTGCAAAACGGACAATTTCATAATTAAGCCCTTTCAGCTCACTGATAACACTTTCCACATTTCTTTTCAGATATTTGCCACAATATTCCCTCCAAATAGAACAAAAAGTGCATTTGTATGGACACCCAAGAGAAGTAAAAATATAGGTTGTAGGCGAAGGCGCATTTGGCACCCTGTATGTTTCCTTCCATCTGTCCAGTAGAGATCTGTCAGGCAACAGAAAATGATCAGAAGCCGGATTCCAGAACCCAATGTTCCCGGAAGTCTTTTTCAAACCGGTTGAAGTGTTGAGATAAATTCCGGGAATCGATTCCAGCGGAACATTTTTTTCCAATGCACGGACAATTTGCTGAATTTGACTTCCAGCATGGCCTCTGATTGCGATATCTATGGAGGGATCAGTACAATCTTCTATACACAGAGTAACATGAAGTCCGCCAATGATTGTTTTGATCCCGGGATTCAGTTTCTTCACCGTTTTTAATATCTCCAGACCATACCAGAACTCACTGGTAATCACTGTTGTTCCCACAAGATCCGGCTTAAAATCCCTGATGATATTTTCCACCAGTTGGGGTAATTCAGGTGCAAAGGGATTGAGATCATACTCTCCCTTGGTATCGAATACAAGAACATCATTATCTTTCAGGGCTGCGGCAAGAGTAAGTAATCCCAGGGGCGGACCGATAAGCTTTTTATGAATAAACCTTTTTGCATCTTCGGGTGCATGTTCGAGAATGGCATTAAAGGGGGAGCGTGGGGTATTGATCAGTAATATTCTCACTAAAATCTTCTTTTTTTACTGATGCAAAATTAAGAGATTTCAGTCAATACATTACAACGAACAACCGGACAAATTTTTTCTTACTTTTGCCGTTGACAGCAGGAAAAAAACCACTGTAGAATATTGATTATTTTTCGCATATGTTTGTAAAGAATAAAAAACTTAGCATACGATTGTTTTTGGCTATTCAATATTTGTTATTCCTGATATTCAGCCAGCCTACTGATCTTATGGCACAGGAGCCTCTGAAACAAACGGTCAGAGGTGTTGTCATTGACAAACAAACCCAGCTCCCAGTTGCAGGAGCATCTGTCATTGTCCGTAACACAGATCCGCTTCGGGGTGCTGTTTCAGATCCGGAGGGAAAATATAAAATTACTGATGTTCACACAGGGCGCCTGACAATAGAGTGTTCTTACATTGGATACAACAAAATTATATATGAAAATATTATTCTGACATCAGCAAAAGAACTTGTTCTTCATTTCGAACTGGAATCAAAATCTTATGCTTTGGGTGAAATTGTCATCAGCTCATACAACCGAAAAGATCAACCTGTGAACAGGATGGCAGTCATCAGTACCAGATCTTTCACACCGGAAGAAACCAACAGATATGCAGGAAGTTATGGTGATCCTGCACGCATGGCCTCAAACTATGCAGGAGTGATGACAGGCAGAGACAACAGAAATGACATCATCATCAGGGGCAATTCGTCCATGGGTATTGTCTGGAAACTGGATGATTTTGAAATTCCCAATCCAAGTCATTATGCTGCTTTGGGAACAACAGGTGGTCCCATTACAATTCTGAATAGCAATCTACTGACGAACTCCGATTTTTTATCTGGAGCCTTTCCTGCTGAGTATGGTAATGCACTGGCTGGCATTTTTGACCTGAAAATCAGAAATGGAAATAATGAACAAAGAGAGCACTGGATTCAGACAGGATGGAACGGACTTGAATTTGGAACAGAAGGTCCTTTTTCTAAACACAAAAAATCATCATATATCGCTTCCTACAGATATTCACTCCTTGAAATCGTCAACCATTTGGGTTTCAATTTGGGAATCAATCCAAGATATCAGGATCTGAACATG
This sequence comes from uncultured Bacteroidales bacterium, assembly GCA_964388575.1. Taxonomy (GTDB): domain Bacteria; phylum Bacteroidota; class Bacteroidia; order Bacteroidales; family DTU049; genus CAYMAZ01. Next base: position 6,564 of record CAYMAZ010000024.1, read on the forward strand.
AAGCTGAATTTTCCTTATTCAAAAGGGAGATGGAATATTATCGCCCTTGGAGGGACAAGCTCCATTGAAATTTTCGATATAAACAAAAAGCAGGAAGAATGGATGTTTGAAGACAGGGGCGAAAACATAACAAATTCATCTGCAACAGGAATCTTTGCAGTTTCAAATTTGTTTTTCTTTAATGAAAAAAACAGGGTGAAAACCACTGCCTCCGTTTCAGGTTCATATGTTCAATCAACAGTTGATACATTCAGCATACAACAACTGACGCCATTTCTGAAAGCTGGTGAACATTCATCTGAAATAAAATATTCATTTTCAGGAACATATAAAAATATAATCAATTCTGACCGTGATTTTGACCTTGGTTTAACGTATGATATCTTTCAGGTTGATTACAGAGACAGTACATTGAGAAATGACACATATATTTATGATACAAATACTGAAAATGTTCTGCATTTTTACAGAATTTTCGTACAGTACAAACATAAAATAACTGATTTGGTGACATTGGTCTCTGGCATGAGTTATCAGATGTTGCTGATGAACAGGAGTGATGCACTTGAGTCACGACTTGCACTCAAGTGGGATGTTCATGAAAACCATTCTTTGAATGCAGGATTTGGCATGCACAGTCAGATGCAACCCCGTATGATTTATTTTGTTCAAACTGCACAACCGGACGGAACATGTTCACTTTCAAATACAAAACTTGGATTCTCAAAAAGCATCCATGTTGTCATGGGACATGATTACCTCATCTCCAGAAACCTGAGATTAAAATCAGAATTGTATTATCAATATTTGTATAACATTCCTGTTAAAAGTGACCCAGGAGCTTATTCAATTCTAAATTCCGGCGTTGAGTATTTTGTTGGAAGACAGGACAGCCTTATCAATTCAGGAACTGGGCGAAATTATGGAATTGAAATGACTCTTGAAAAGTTTTTCAGCAAACAATACTTTTTTCTGATCACAGCATCATTGTTTAATTCAACATATGAAGGATTTGACAAGATTACACGATCAACTGCATTCAACACAAACTATCTGCTGAACATCGTTGGTGGACATGAGAAAATCATTGGAAAAAAGAAAAACGGTGTTCTAGTGTTCGGATTCAGAATGACATGGAATGGAGGGAGACCATATGTTCCGTTTCATGTTGAAGAAACCATTGCAGCAGGGACAGAAGTCATGGACTGGGAACATGCATACAGCCGCCGGTATCAGGATTATGTCAGATCAAGCATTCGAATCGGCATCAGGAGAAACAACAAAAAAACAAGTTCAGAACTGACCTTTGATCTGCAATACAGGACGCACTATACTAATATATATCTTGAACGTATTGACATTCTTACGGGGAAAATTCATAATTATCAAAAAATGGGATTCTACCCAATGACAAACTGGAAACTTCATTTTTAGGTATATTCCATGTATCAATCTAAATTTCAAACCCATGAACATTACACAACAAAACATTGACAACTTTTTTAAAGAAAGTAAAATCGCAGTAGCAGGTGTTTCAAGGGATCCAAAAAAATTTGGACATCTGATATTCAAGAAGCTGGTTGAGATTAACAAAGTTGTTGCCCCGGTTCATCCGCAGGCACAAGAAATTGAAGGAATACAGTGTTTTTCATCTGTTGAGCAGTTGCCTGATGATATTCAGAGTCTTCTCATTGTAACTCCAAAATCTCAAACAAATGCGGTTTTTAAACAAGCTCTCAACAAAGGTATTTCAAACATCTGGATACAACAGCAGTCTGAAACACCTGAAACGTTTGATATAGCAGCTGGTTCAGACAAAAATATAATTATGAAAAAATGTGCATTCATGTTTGCAGATCCAGTCAAAGGGGTACACAAATTTCATAAGGCAATTGTAAAATTATTTGGAAAACTGCCAAAATAATTATTCGACATCTTCAGGATTGTGCAATTTCTTTGCCGTAACTTCATTTTCGAATTGACTTCTTTTTCTGAAAGCCCAGAATACTGTCCCCAGAATTACGATCAGTGTTGGCAAGGTGGATTCAAGTGGTTTGGGGGTTCCGCGAAGATTGTGAAGACCATAAACAAGGATTATTGTTGCAACAAAAGGAAGTACAGCAGCCATAAAAATGGCAGTTTTTCTTGGACGAACAGCCCGCACAATAATCTCACAGGTTTTCAAAACTGCGCCACTAAAAAACAACGTATACACCCATTGCTTCAATGCTGCAATAATTGATTCGACAACAAGACCTGTAGAGTAGTAATTGATGAGGAACACAGAGCCTCCCATGAAAAATGCTGTGACAAATCCGGCTTTCAGATCAATAAATCGATTTATAAATGAAACGATCTTTCTCAAAACTTAACAATTATTGAATATCAGTTGGTTATTCCTGCAGATAATGATTCCGAATCATAAAATCTTTCAACTCTGAAACAATGATTTGTGAATCTTCAACACTGAGCTGATGCACATTTTTCTTGTAATCTTTTTCTTCGACAAGAAAATTCTGGATCTTATGATCAAGATCGGTTGAATAATCCAGATTCAAATGATTATAAATTGATCGCATGACATGTATCGGATCATTTTCCAGATCTTCGTATTTTACCTCAGTATATCTTTGTGGCTCAAGGAAGGACAAGTCATTGTGAATGGTCTGCAGCATCATTTTGTAAAGCCTCACAACCTCATCAGTACGAGGTTTTTGCCACTTCTTGTTCATACAGTTCTGTTGTGCGATAATGTTCCACATTCTTACTGTTGAAGGGATGACATCCAGAGGATTTCTGTAAATATGAATAAACAATGCATCGGGAAACAACCGGCAGAGCGTTTTCACACGCATAGAATGGAAGGGATTCTTAATTAAAATCTGTTTATTGTTTTGAAAAGTCAGTTTTTTGTAAAAATACAATATGGCCTTTTCCCATGCACCGGACTGAGGCTGAGCAGAAACAAAATCCGTATCATCAGTGAGGAAATATGCTGATTTTTTTGGAAAAACCAACCTTTGAAGAGGTGATTTGAGTGTCAGACGAAACAGGGCAAACTCATCTTCCTGCGGAGCATCCGGACCAAATTTCACATTGTCCATTGGGCGTTTGTTGTCCATCAAACTCTTCATGAGTGGTTTGTAATATTTTTCAATAGAGATAAAACAGTCAGGAACAGTGACCTGAAAGACGTTTGGTGTTACAAAATTTTCATCAAGACTCATCATCTGATGAAGAAATGTACTTCCGGTACGCCAATGTCCGATAATGAACACGGGTGTTCTGGGGTTTGAAGAACTCTCAATTTTCTTCTGATAGCGGATTTTTTCTACTATTTTAAAAACCGAAGACCAAACTGCACTCTGGAAGATCAGGAAGAGTCTCAAAAAATATTTTGGATGAATAGAAAATCTGTTAAGAGCCAGAATCCTGAAAAACTTTGATAGCGTTGAGCCAATTGTAACATAGGAAATTTTCATACTTACAGTTCAGTTACAAAGCAGTGCACATCAAATTCATCAGAGTCTCTCCCGTTCAACGAAATCAGCTATGGAGTCAACGGATTGAAGAACCGAGCGCGCAAGATTCTGGTCATCAACTCTCACATTATACTTTTGCTGAAGCGCAATAATTATTTCCAGAGAATCAATAGAATCGAGCTGAAGCGGATTCTCAGGAGAAAACAATGGTGTTGAATTATCAATTTCCTCCGGCGAGATATCCGGAATATTCAAACTGTCTATGATCAGTTGTTTGATTTCAGTTTTAAGAGTTTCCATGTCAAATTTGTAGCTCATCAAACATTAATACTTAAATTTCTTTGCAAAATTAAGCAAAGTATTGAAGAATTCCTTTTCTTCATCACCTCTCTGTCGAATCATGCAACTGAGTTCTTTGAGTTTGTCGGGTCCCAGGTCTCTATTCTTCCCGATCCTGGCTGTAAACAATGAAATATTTCTCCAGTTGTCACCGATTTTCATCATTTGTTCTGAGAGCTTCATCAATTCATCACTTCTGAGCATTTCAGCTGCCTGTCTCAAAAATGTGGCATAAATAAATCTGAATCCGCCGCCACCGGTTCCCTGGTCTTCAAGAAAGATGTGAATCTTCATAATTTCATGTGAAAGATGTTCTGTATCTCTTGCAAGTTTGGGCCAGGTTACAATTTTATCAGCAAAACGATAGATGCCTTTCACTCCGATAAACGGGACAGGAAGTTTGAGCATATAATGTGCAGCCTTTTTAATGCTTTTGATTATACATTCTTGATAATTAACATGTTCAGGGACTTTTTCAGTATAGTACATAAAACCCTTTGGAGCCATTTTTCCCTTTGCAAACCTTGCTTTAACAAGCATCTCTTCTTCTAACATGGCAATTTGCGGGAAATAGCTGTCACTAATAACATATTTTGTATCTGTTTTGCCGATAATATTGATAAAGTGCATGTTATTGTGAACACGTTCATGACCGGCAAGATAATCCATATAAAAGAAGTCGACCTGTACTGTCACAGGAATATTTTTCTCCAACAGTGAGTCGAGCTCTTTCTGAGCTTTCACAGGATCTTTGTAAGATGAAGAACGGAACTTTACTCCCAGTAATTTTGCAATATTTTTTCTGATTGAACCCGGCTTACTTCTCACAGTAAAAACTGGAAAAGGAAAACTTGGAGTATTAAAATATCCGAAAAAGATGCCACTTCCGATGCCAAAAACCATTGGTTCTGATATATCAAGCCCGGCATGGTTCAGTGAAGCGGTCAAGGAACCTGTTTCACAATGCGCTGCCATTTTGTGCTGAAATGCGATTTGAGTCATTACGCTTTCTTTTTAATTTGAGTGATCACAAACACTGGATTATTTGTTTTAACTTTTTGAATATCATAATCCTGAGGCATCCGATCCTTAATAAACAACGATTTCATTTCATTGTGGTCTTCAAATTGAATCTGCTGAAACAGATCAGCAACTGAAATACCGAAAACCTGAGCATAGCGTTCGAGGACTGAGACCTTAATTCCTGAAAAATACTTAGTCTGAAGATGTCTTCTTACACAACGTTTTGAGATACCGACTCTTGATGCCAGTTCCGTTTCAGACAATTCATTCAGAATCATATAATAATGAATGATACTTATTTGATTCTGTGACACTTTATCAGCAAGCTGTTTTTCCAGGTTATTCTTTTTCATCCAGAAATCATCAATGTAATTATTTGTAAGATATGAACCGGTTTGAACAGGACCATAACTTCCGTCATCCTTTTCAACATAGATAATCTGTTGCTGTTGTTTATAATCTTTGTTTATATCCTTTTCCTTCATTGGGATTTATTTACATAAATACTTCAGACAACACGCTCACTTTTCAACTGCATATATGTAACTGCCTGACAAACCAGGATAAATCCGATTAAGGGCAGCATATTCAGCAACAAAGTTAAAAAATTTCCACCTTTCAGAAATAAAATATAAAACCCTTCCATACACCAGTATAAAGGGGAGAAATAACATACCATTTTCAAGGCATCAGGCATTAGAAAAACAGGGACGAATATTCCACCAAGAGCAGCAAAAATAATGATTGAAACAGCACCAACACCATTTGCCTGCTCCTGTGTTTTTGCGAGAGAACCAATCATCAATGCATAACTGACAGCACTAAGTGCAGTAACAATGACGATTAGCAACAATGCAAGCAGATTATCAGGCATCACAAGTCTTGGCAGCTGCATTGATGGAAAAGCGTATACACCAACTGAAAAAATGACAATTACCTGTAAAATTGCAACCATTACATAAATTGCTGTTTTGCTTCCAAAGACCAGCGCAAAGTTCACGGGCATTGTCTTCAATCTTGTAAAACTACCGTTCGTTCTTTCTTTTACAATATTGCTGCCAAGTGAAATCACCATAAAGAACATAGCAAAAATTGTCCAGGCCGGCACATTATGTTGAGTAGTATTGGGAACGATGTTGACGGTCGAAGCAGATGTTTGTGTGATATTAACCCTGTTGTTCATCATTGCATCTCTGAAATCTTCGGGTGTTTCTTCAAATCCCAATTCCTCATAAACAACATCAAGCATTAGAGAATTTTCAATAATATTAATGAATGAATGCAAAACATTCATAATTGTATAATTATATGTTTCCTGCAAAACAGGATCATGAAAATATTGAATTTCAGGCATTTCCGAATCTTCTTTGACATCTGATTTTTCAGTCAGCATCATATCAGCCAGCATCATATTACTGATCTGATAGGATTTTTGAATCAGTTTTTCAGAAAAATCTTCAGGAATATAAATAGCAGCAAGCATTTTTTGCCTGATAAGTTCCTCCTTAATATCTGAAGGGACGATTAAATGATTTTCAGATATGGCAAAAAAACCTGATTCCCTCAGCAAATCCACAAGTGCAGCAGATTGCTTTCCTTCATCATGACTCACGATGAGTAATGAAATCTGATTGTCATTCACTTTACGAAAAGTGCTTTCCTGAACTACAGTTAAGAGAAACACCAAAACAAGCGGCAAAACGAACATAAACAACAATCCCACCCAGTCACTGATCAGCAACAAATATTCTTTTTTTACAGAACCACCAAATCTATTCATTGTATTTCAAATCTCCTTCTCCTGTAAGTTGTATAAACAGGGATGTCAAATCCTGCGCATTAAATTCACTCATAAGTGTGGATATACTATTGTAAGCAATCAGTCTTCCATGGTTGATAAACGCGATTCTATTGCAAAACTCCTGAGCTTCAGACATGTGGTGAGACGAGTAGATGATTGTTGTTCCTGTCTGATTCATTTTATTCAAATATTCCATCATTGCATGTCTGCTTTGCACATCAGCACCTACTGTTGGTTCATCAAGAAACAAGATTACTGGATTGTGAATGATCCCGATTGCCAGATTCATTCTTCTTTTCATCCCTCCTGAAAATAATTTTGCCTTTTTATGCATAATATCAGACAACCCGAGAACCTTAAATATTTCTTCTGTCCGTTGCCTGATTTCGGTTTTCCTTAATTTATAAAGAGACCCGAAATACATCATGTTCTGCAATGGAGTCAGTTCTTCGTAAAAGGCATACTCCTGAGGTACAAACCCAATGCTTTGTTTGACCTGATGTGGACTTAAAACATTTCCGTTTAAAGAAAAAGTAAAATGCCCGGAGGTCTGAGGAATAATTCCGCACAGAATTGAAATGAGTGTTGTTTTGCCTGCACCATTGGGTCCCAGAATCGCGAATTTTTCACCCTGATATATTGAAAAACTCACTTGTTTCAGACTATCTTCTTTTGACTTACTGTATCTTTTTGTAAGCAAATCCAGCACAATGCAGTCTTTATGAGTCATTTTATCAGGCATTAAAAAAATGCAAAATTAATAAAAAAACATGTGAGCAACTTTCAATACGGCATATTATCTTTGAAATATTTACAAGTTTCAGATTGTCAAAAAAATAAGTGTATTCTAATTGAATAAAAGAGAAAACAATCTGAAAAATAAAACATGTTAGAAGAAATACCCAAACCTGATTTCTGCTCTGGGAGCTATGCCGGTATATCCGGGATGAAGAATATCATAACTTCGGTTTTCTGTATTATTATCAGAATATCTGAGACCGCCACCCAGTTCATATGTGAAGACAAGTCTTTGAGCAATGGCAATCTTCGCCCCAAACACAACTCCGATCCCATAAGCATTAAACGTGCCTTTTTCAACTGTCAGCATACAACCGAAAGCCTCACTATAATAGCCGCAGTCATTTCTGATTGTTTCATCAAGATATGCGTATGAAAGATAGGGAGCAAGATACATCCCCTGAAAGGTTCTTTCTTTGTTTATTTGGGGATATAATCTATATTGCAAATCCACATTCATACCGTTTTTGGTTTCGTACCAGTTGTCTTTCAATGTAATTCCTGCCGCCACAAACAACCCCGTTGAATTGAACAACCTCTCATATGAAAATGTCATATTACTGGCAAACATTCTTGTAACACTGATACTTACCAGATTTTTTCTGTTTTCAGGATCATCCTCACGGGCTTGAATAATGATGACAGATAATACAAGAATAAGGAACATGAATTTTGTTTTCATTGCTTCAGATATTATGGAAACTGGTGATTATTGTATATTCATCCTATTTAAAAGAAATACCCCAGACTAATGTCTGCTCTCGGGATAATGCCGGTATACGAGGGTGAAAAAATATTGTTACTGTAATAATAGTTGTTGTTATTGCTATTATCAGAGTATCTCAATCCGCCTCCAAGTTCAAATGTAAAGACCAGTCTGCTGGCAATTGCAATCTTTGTTCCAACCATCACCCCGAATCCCAAAATATTGTATATTTCATTGCGATCATTTACATACACATCCATATAGTTTACCGGGTCCCATTCATAGACCTTATATGTATTATCGAGGTATTTATAATTCAGGTACGGAGCAATATATAAACCCTGAAAAACTTTGTCTCGATTTAAAACCGGGTACAATCTGAACTGAAATTCAGCATTGGCTCCGATTTGTTTTTCACTGTTATCATCTTTCATAATGACTCCGGCAGACAGGAAGATACCTGAGTTTTGCAATAGGCGTTCATATGAATAGGACATGTTATTGACAAACAATCTTGTTGCACTAAAGCTGAACAGATTGTTTCTGTCTTCCGGCTCTCTGTTCTGAGCATTAATGGATGACATTGCTGCAATAATAAAAATCAAAATGGCTGTGAGATGTTTCATTGTTTTATGTTTTATTAGTGATTAATAAATTGTTTATGATAAATCATATCAGAAGAAATACCCGAGACTGATATCAGCTCTTGGAACAATTCCGGTATATCCAGGGTCAATGATGTCATATCTGCTTGCTTTTTGTGTTCCGTCAGTTAATTTTAATCCACCTCCCAGTTCATAGGTAAATACAATTCTTTTTGCAATGGCAACTTTCATTCCAAAAACCACACCTAATCCGTAAGAGCGATACCATTCCCTGTCAAACTCATTATCCTGTGAATAATTATTTCTAAATGTTTCTTCAAGGTATCGGTATGAAACATAAGGTGCAAGATATATTCCCTGAAATGATTTATCTTTTCGTAAATTGGGGTACACCCTGTATTGAAGTTCAGCATTCATACCTGTCTTTGACATATCTCTGTTGTCAGTCAGGGTTATTCCGCCGCTTACGGCCAATCCTGATGAATTAAAAAGACGCTCATATGTGAAAGACATATTACTCAGAAACAACCGTGTTAAACTGACACTTAAAAGATTATTTCTTTCATCAGGTTCTTTTGTCTGTGCATTGATCTGTCCGATCATCAACACTACAAGAATGAATATACATGCTTTTTTCATAATCAAATTGTTAAGTTTACTATCCTGATTTATGCAAAGTTAATTTAAAAATGGCAGGATTACATATTTCAGGCAGAATTTTTGCTAATTTTGCTGCTGATATGATTTTAACGATGATAACTGATGAATATTATTTCATTATTGCTTTGTTTACTGATTACTACCGGGAGCACCGGAATTGACAGGAAATTGTTCTTTGATGCATTGTCCGGTAATTCCTGCGAGTTGATAGATCATTCCATAACTCTTCTTGAGAAGGAAAAACCAGGGTCAAAAGTCAATGCATATCTTGGTGCCCTATACATGAAAAAGGCAAATTTTGTAAAATTACCAGTCGAGAAGATGGAGATATTTAAAAAGGGGCAAATGATGTTAGAGAACGAAATCTTAAATCATCCTGACAATACTGAATTCCGTTTTATCAGACTCATTTTACAGGAACATACTCCCAAAATGCTAAAATACAACTCTAACACTGAGGAAGATAAACGCATAATAATACAGAATTATACAAAGCTTGACAAAGACTTAAAGCATCTGATATCTGAATACTCACATGCATCAAAAATCTTAAAACCTGAAGATCTGAAATAGCGATGAAAAAAAATGAAGTACCTCAGGAAAAATCATTCTTAAAAGGATACACAAGAGATGTATATTATGCAAAAAACAAAGAAGGAAATTACGAAACTGCTTTAAGCACAGGCTGGGATGTGAAGCATGATGCACTAGTTGCAACCTGGGAAGACATCAGAGCAAGAGCAGAAGAAACCCTTTGTGATGTTAGAGCAGGGAAAATGAGTCCCATTAATTATTTTATGATACTGAAAGTCATGGACATTTCTTTACTGAGTTCATATACCGGAATCAGAAAATGGCGGATCAAAAGACATTTAAAGCCCGTATATTTTAATAAACTCAACGAGAAAACACTTCAAAAGTATGCTGAAGCTTTTGATATTACAACAGATGAACTCAAACTGAAACAAACTTCATGACAGGCGAATACCAACACATTCAAACCGCACATTGCGAGAATGGAGTCACAACAGGACTACTTAGGCATTACGGTCTTTCACATCTCAATGAGCCACTCGCATTCGGGATTGGATCAGGTTTATTTTTTATATTGATTCCTTTTCTTTCGTTTAATAACGGACCTGCAATATCATTCCGAACCCTTCCCGGCAGTATTTTCAAAAGAACCTGCAATCTTCTTGGCATACAAGTTATCCGAAGAAAATTCAACAACCCTGAAGACGCACAGGCATTTCTGGATAAAAAAATTACTGAAGGAATCCCTGTTGGATGCCAGGTTGGTGTATTTCATTTGCCCTACTTTCCCCCGGAATACCGTTTTCATTTCAATGCACACAACATTGTGATCCTGGGCAAAAATGGCACTCATTACCAGGTTAGTGACCCTGTCATGGAAGACAAAACACTACTGACATCTGAAGAGCTTAGTAAAGTCCGGTTTGCAAAAGGAATGCTGGCACCAAAAGGACATATTTACTATCCTGAAAATGTCAGGAATGTAACTGATCAGATATTCAGACGTGCCATCATAAAAGGGATCAGGCGCAACACACGGGACATGCTCAGGATACCAGGAAACATTGCAGGCATAAACGGCATTGCATACACCGGACGAAAAATCAGAAAGTGGAGAGATCAGCTTGGTCAAAAAAAAGCCGGTCTTTACCTCGCACAGATTGTCAGAATGCAGGAAGAAATCGGTACCGGTGGTGGTGGGTTCAGATATCTTTATGCTGCTTTTCTTGAACAGGCTTCCGGTATACTGAATGAAGACAAACTTCTGCAGGTTTCTGATGAATTTACAAAGGCCGGAGATTTGTGGAGATCAAGTGCAGTGCAGATGGCCGGCATATACAAAGGCAGACTTGGTGAACAGCAACACTTCAATGAGATCGCAGACATACTTGCTGAAATCTCTGACATTGAAAAGCAGGCATTCCGGAAACTGTCAAATCTAAAATTAACAGACTAAAGCTTCTACACTGAACTTTCCTATATCAATAAATTTGATAATTTTGCAACCATATTTATATTTAAAAAACGTATGAACAAAGAAGAATTAAAAGCACAACTCAAAGTTCAGATCATTCAATACCTCAATTTACTTGATATAAAACCGGAAGACATCAAAGATGATGAACCTTTTTTCGGGGAGAATCTCGGTCTTGACTCTATTGACTCTCTGGAACTTATTGTTTTACTTGAGCGTGAATATGGTATAAAAATCAACAGCACCACTGAGGGACGAAAAGTTTTGGTTGATGTGAATACAATGGTAGATTACATCATAGAAAACTCAGAAAAAAAATGAACAGGATCTGCGTTACCGGATTAGGCATTGTAACTTCAATCGGATTCAATCTGAACGAAAATCTGAAAAGTCTGCAAAATGCACGAAGCGGAATCAAAAAAGCGCAGTTTTTTAAATCCCGATATACAGAATCACATAACTTTGGAGAGGTTCCCCTGTCCACTGCTGATCTTTTAAGTATTCTCAAAATTCCTGATTCCAGAGGAATCACACGAACAGATGCCCTTGCCATCATGGCTTTTCGGGAAGCCACTTCCCATGCTGGGCTAAAGCCAACGGATTTATCCTCCTCAGAAACAGCATTCATTTCAGCATCAACTGTTGGGGGTATGTGCGAGCACAAAGATCTCATCCATGATGTCAGTATGCCTGCTGTGGCTTCACAGTATCTGAATTCCTACCAGTACTCTTCACACACTCTCAAACTGATCAATCTATTTGGGATAAAGGGAATAACGAACACAATCAATACAGCATGTTCCTCCTCAGCAAATGCAATTATCAGTGGGATCAGACTGATCAGATCAAAGCGTGCCAGACGGGTTATTGTTGGCGGTGTTGATTGTCTTTCAAAATACACAGTCAACGGATTCAACGCACTTCGTATCTTATCTGAATCGCCCTGTCAACCCTTTGATATGAACAGACAGGGACTTTCGCTGGGAGAAGGTGCTGCATATATTGTCCTTGAAGAAGAACCTACAGTTAGCGGTAAGTCAATCCATGCCTGCCTGACCGGATATGCAAATGCATCTGATGCATTTCATCAATCCAGTCTGTCCGATGACGGAAAAGGTGTTATTCAGGTTATGACAAATGCCCTGAAAAAAGCAGGACTCAGTCCCGATCAGATCCATTACATCAACACACACGGCACTGGAACAGAAAACAATGACAGAGTAGAGCTTCTGGGGATGAAACATATTTTCTCAACACTTCCTCCTTACAATGCAACAAAATCATATACAGGCCATACACTTGGCGCTGCCGGTGCTGTTGAAGCGATATTCAGTATCTTGAGCATAATGAATCGTGAACTTCATAAAAGTCTTCATTGTTTAAACCCGATTGAGGGAATCAGTCCTGTCAATCAATACAAAGAAAATGTCCACATTGAGCATGTGTTGTCAAACTCTTTCGGATTCGGAGGAAACTGCACTTCACTTGTTTTATCAAAACCATAAGCCGATGTACATCACTGACCTGCTCTGTATTTCACATCAGCAAACATACAGCGAAGATTTCTTTCAAAAGCCCCTGATTATGGAGCCTGATCTTCAGTTTACCGCCTCAGAACCATCATATCATGACTTAATTCCTGGGGGTATACTCAGAAGGATGAGTAAAATCATCCGGATGGGTGTTGGCACTGGAATGCCATTGCTAGAAAAACACAAGAATATTGAAGGAATCATCATCGGAACTGCTCACGGCGGAGTGGACGACAGTATGAAATTTCTTGATCAGATTGAACGATTTGATGAAGGCACACTCACTCCGACAAATTTTGTCCAAAGCACACCCAACGCACTTTCAGGTGTCTTGTCAGTGATGAGTGGTTGTGACGGATACAACAACACACATGTTCATGAAGGATTGGCTTTTGAAAATGCATTGATTGATGCATCCATGTTCCTTACCGAAAATCCAAAGACTCTGCTTGTTGGTGCGGCAGATGAAATTTCCCAGTGGAATCTCAACATTGATTCACTAAAGGGATATTACAAAACTGCTCCAACACATCCGACACAGCTTCTTAACTCAGGCACTCCCGGAACTATCTGCGGTGAAGGTGCCACAATGTTTGTCATGAGTGCTTTTAAGGAAAATGCTCTTGCAGAAATTTGCGATATCAACCACATCATTTCAGAACAAAAAGAAGATGTCCGGAACATGGTTTTACAACTTTTAGATCGAAACCATCTTTCCAGTTCCGATATTGATGTTTTGATCAGCGGGATGAATGGCGACATCAAATCTGATCTTCTTTATACCGAAATGAGCAATTTCCTGTTTCCTGATGCAGGAGTATGTATTTTCAAACACCTGACCGGGGAATATCCCACATCATCAGCATTTGCTGTATGGATGGCTGTTCACCTATTAAACAATCATCCCTTACATTCCGACTTTTTCACAAAGCGAACGAACAGAAATCCAAATAAAATTCTCATTTATAATCACTATTTCGGCACGCAACACAGTGCTATTCTGATAAGCAGAATTTGACAATATTTGTTTGATCTTTCACTTTATTAACCTCCTTATTCGTTCCAGAAATAAACCAAACCATGACTGACAAAAAAAACATTACCATTACAAAAGCATCCGGAGAAAAAGAAATATTTTCTCCGGAGAAGCTTGCCAATTCTTTGAGAAGATCAGGAGCAGAAGAGCAAATTATTGATGAAATCGTAAGAGATATTCACTCCTGGATCACCGAAGGGATGTCCACAAAACACATTTACAACAGAGCATTTTCATTGCTCCGCAAATCCAAAAACCAACTGGCTGCAAGATACAAACTTAAAAACGCGATGATGGAACTTGGGCCTACCGGTCATCCATTTGAGTTTTTCACAGGACAGATCATGGAAGTCATGGGATATTCAACTGAAGTTGCACGAGTCATTGAAGGTCGTTGTGTAAAACATGAGGTCGATGTCATTGCCACAAAAGAAAACATACAATGTTTCGTCGAGTGCAAATTTTATCAAAGTCAAGATAAACTGGCCAATGTGCAGGTTCCCCTTTACATCAGATCCCGAGTTGATGATATCATTCAGAATCGTCAAAGCATGTCTGAGTACGAAGGGTTTAATTTTCAGGGTTGGATTGTGACCAACACGCGTTTCACTCAGGATGCTATTGATTTTGGATTGTGCAGCGGACTTCACTTACTCAGCTGGGATTTTCCGAAAGGAAAAGGGCTGAAGGAAATCATTGACAGAGAAAGAATTTTCCCTGTTACAGTGCTGAATTCTCTTAGTAAACGGCAGAAGCAAATCCTGCTTGAAAAGGGAATTGTGATATGCAGACAAATACTCAGTGATCCCGAATCCATAAATGTTTTGCATCTTAACGAAAAACAAAAATCAAAATTAATCTCAGAAATTGAATTATTGTGTGTATCATCATAATCCAACCATTTTGGATGGTTACAAAAAATTCCAGTACACGAAACTATTTTATTTTGTAAAAATCCAATTATCTTTGCATCAGATCAAGTCTTAACTCAGAAAGCATGAACAGAGTTGTTATTACAGGAATCGGAATCTATTCAACAATCGGCAGGAATCTGGATGAAGTTGCCGATTCTTTGTTTCACGGTCGTTCAGGGATCATCTATGATGAAGAGAGAAAAAATTTCGGATACCGTTCTGCACTTACCGGGAATCTTGAAAAACCTGAATTAAAAGGGATATTGGACAGGCGTGCCCGGGTCAATATGGCTGAACAGGGTGAATATGCTTACCTTTCGACCATTGAAGCACTGAAAAACGCAGGAATTGACGAACAATTCATTGAGCATAATCAGTTTGGAATCATATTTGGGAATGACAGTTCAACGCCTTCAGTAATTAAAACCATAGACATTGTCAGAGAAAAGAAAGACACAACATATGTTGGTTCAGGAGCTGTTTTTCAGTCAATGAATTCTACAGTCTCTATGAATTTATCAGTCATTTTAAAAATCAAGGGTGTCAATTTCACCCTCAGCGGTGCCTGTGCAAGCGGTTCTCATTCTATTGGGATGAGCTACCTGCTCATCAAGCATGGATATCAGGACAGGATCATTTGTGGTGGAGCTCAGGAAATAAATCTTTACTGCGTTGCAAACTTTGATGCATTGTCTGCCTTTTCCATCAGAGAGTCCGAGCCGACAAAAGCCTCAAGGCCTTTCGACAAGAACCGGGACGGACTGGTTCCGAGCGGAGGTGCTGCTACAATAATTCTTGAAAATTACGACTCAGCCATTCTTAGAGGTGCTCCAATTTTGGGTGAAATATTTGGTTACGGATTCTCTTCAGACGGCAATCATATTTCAGTTCCGGATGTCGATGGTCCCAAGCGTGCAATCAGCATGGCTCTTGAACAATCCGGACTTTCCAAAGAGAAAATTGATTACATCAATGCACATGCAACATCAACCCCACTGGGTGATGCAAACGAGGCCAAAGCCATCAACGAAATATTCGGTACACACAAACCTCCTGTCAGTTCAACAAAATCCATGACAGGTCATGAAATGTGGATGGCAGGTGCCAGTGAAGTTGTATATTCTTTACTGATGATGCAAAAAGGATTTATCGCTCCAAACATTAATTTTGAAGAACCCGACGAATTCTCAAAAAATTTAAATATTGCAGCAAAACGGATAGACACTCATTTTGACATTTTTCTTACTAACTCTTTTGGCTTTGGAGGAACAAATTCATCTTTGATTATTGGCAAACCAAAATAATTTATTAATTTTGCATCCGCAAATAATACACCGACATGCAAAGGAATGAAATTGTTGATATTATCAATAACTTTTTGTTTGAGGAATTTGAGATCGATAAATCAAAGCTGGTTCCTGAAGCAATGCTGAAAGATGACCTTGGTCTCGAGAGTCTTGACTTTGTTGACATTGCTGTTATTGTTGAAGAAGAATTCGGATTCAAAATGAAAGGTGAGGAAATGGGCAATGTATCGACTCTCAATAATCTTTATGATTATATACACAATTACCTCAACAATAAAATCAGCAATTAACCATGCCTCCGTGGAGCGGAAAAACCCGTGGTGGGCTTTCCGGATATAAATCCATTGTTTTCATCATCAAACATGCGGGGCTTGCTACAGCCTATTTTTTTCTATATTTTATTGTCATCTATTTTGTTTTCACATCTCCGAAATCCAATAAAGCAGCGTTTTATTATTTCAAACACATTCATCAATACAGTCTGATCAGAACCATTCTGGCAATCTTTAAAAATTACTATCAGTTTGGACAAACCCTCATTGACAAGATCACAATGTTGTCCGGGATGCATCAGAAGTTCACATTCACTTTTGAAGGCGAAGAATATCTTAACTGTATGTCACAAAAGAGAAGCGGAGCAATGCTGATGAGCGCCCATGTGGGAAGTTTTGAAATTGCGGGATATTTGTTAAAAAGAATTGATGCAAAAGTCAACATCCTGATGTACGAAGCCGAACATGCGAACATCAAACACTACCTATCCTCAATTTACCAAAATATTGACACAAACATAATCCCACTTCGGGATGACTTATCGCACATTTATGACATTCAGAATGCGTTTGAAAACAAAGAATTTCTCTGCCTGCACGGTGACAGGTTTGTGAATGAACAGAAAACCATCACAAAAAAATTTATGGGGCACAACGCACCTTTCCCGGCAGGTCCGTTTTATCTCGCAATGAAATTCAATGTTCCTGTCAGTTTTGTTTTTGCTGTTAAAACATCAAAAACGCATTATCATTTCTATGCATCAGAACCAAAAGTTTATTTTCGTGAAACACTCAATTTGAAGAAGAGACCGGAATATATTGAACAGATTCTGGACGATTACATTCAGGTTCTTCAAAGCACTGTTCAAAAACATCCGTATCAATGGTATAATTTTTACTACTTTTGGGGCCGGAATTCATCATGAAAAACAAACTCTTACTTGTATCAGCCAATCAAATGCGTGACCCTTATCCGGTATACCCATTGGGCATTGCGTATCTTCATGCTTATCTCCAAAACGCACCCGAAAAGTTTGACATCAGAATCTTTGACTTCATTGAAAAAGACTATCAGGATTACATCAGCGTTCTTAAAAATTTCGAACCTGATTTTGTAGGAATCTCCCTTCGTAACGTTGATGATGTCAATGTGTATATCAAAGAGAGCTTCATCAATCATTACCGCATAATTGTTGAACACACACGTGCAAACTCCCAGTCCACAATAATTCTTGGCGGCTCCGGATACTCAATTTTTCCTGAAATGATGTATGAAAGTATAAAGCCTGACTTCGGAATTTACGGAGAAGGAGAATCACACCTTTACGAGCTTTTGAGGGCTTTGCAAAACAATAACGGATTTGAGCATATTCCAAATCTTGTCTTTAAAAAAAATGGTTCACTTTCATTCAATAAGCAACGACAATCACTGAAACAGATTAATCTGAATTTTGATGATGAAATGACAGAGTTTTACTGGCAACACAGTGGAATGCTAAACATTCAAACCAAAAGGGGTTGCCCATATAAATGCATTTATTGTACGTATCCCATCATTGAAGGTCACAATGTCAGAACAATTGATGAAGACAGCATTGCAGACAAACTTGAATACCTGAATAAACATAAAAATATTGACTATTTCTTCTTCACTGATTCAATTTTCAATATCAATAACACTTTCAACTATCGCCTGGCGGAGAAAATTATTCAAAAAAATCTGAAAATTAAATGGGGCGCCTATTTCAATTTCTGCAACATTGACGAACAGCTTCTTTCACTTCTGAAACAAGCCGGTCTTGCACACATTGAATTCGGCACTGACTCCCTTTCAGAGACGATGCTTCAAAACTACGAAAAACCATTTTCTGTATCAGACATTATCCGGATTTCACAGATTTGCGTAAAGCTTGGAATAGATTATGCTCATTTTCTGATCCTTGCCGGAATAGGAGAAACAGAAACGACAATTGCCGAAACGTTTGAAAACTCAAAACGTCTGGAAAAAACTGTATTTTTTCCATTTATCGGATTACGTATTTACCCCAACACCAAACTCAGGGATATTGCAATCAGAGAGGGCAAAATCAGCGAGGACGATGATTTGCTTTATCCAACCTATTATATTTCTGAGCATGTACAAATTGAATCATTGAAAGAAAAAGCAAATCAAACCGGAAAACGATGGATTTTCCCTGATGACAAACTATCAGGAGTGATGAATAAAATGAGAGCAAGGGGAAAGAAAGGACCTCTCTGGGAATATCTAATTCAATAAACGTTTTATGAAAGATTTTCACATTCATGAACTGATCCCTCAGCGTCCACCGTTTGTCATGGTTGATAAACTTCTGCATTGTGATAATACAACAACGATTTCCACATTTATAATCAGAAGTGACAATGTTCTGGCTGAAGACAATCTGTTTTCTGAAGCCGGACTCATGGAAAATATTGCACAAACTGCAGCAGCCAGAATGGGTTACCTTTCCTGCTCAGAAGGAAAAACTCCGCTGATCGGGTATATTGGTGCTGTTAAAAACCTTCAGATTCATTTTGTTCCACTTGTCAATTCCAGTTTGTCTACGAAAATTGAAATCATGAGTGAGATCATGGGCTTCACAGTTATTTCAGGTAAGGTTTTTGCTGGGGAGCATATTGCTGCTGAATGCGAGATGCGAATATTTTTACTTCAGGAATAAAACATGTCATTTCGGTTAATTGTCATTTTATGTTTTATATTCATCACCACTTCAACCCTGACTTATGCTCAAAACTTTACAATCAGAGGCAGGGTTACTGATGCAACTACATTTGAACCTGTTGCTTTTGCCAACGTCTTTTTCGCAGGCTCCGCCACAGGAACAATAACAGATTTTGATGGATTTTTTGAGCTCAAAACACATGAAAACTTTGATTCCCTCACTGTAAGTTTTGTTGGCTATATTAAAATGACAAAACCCCTCAGCCGATTATCTGAACAAACCATACATTTTCAACTTACTCCTTCGATCTATCATCTGTCTGAAGTCATCATCCTTCCCGGCGAAAATCCTGCCATTGCGTTCATGTCAAGGGTATTCAAAGCCAAACAGCTATATAATTACGACAACCTTTCTTCATACCAACATAACAGTTACACAAAAAGCCAGCTGTTTCTCAGACCCCTGTTTGACAGAAAAAATAATAAAGAGAATGATTCAGAAACCATTTTCAACTCATTCGGCATTGTTGTTGAAGAAAGCTCAACTCCAGCAATTCCAGCTTATATGAGCGAAACATTTGCTGAGGTATATTATCAAAAATCTCCGGAAAGAGAAAAAACCATTATAACTGCAATAAACTGCAACAGTTTGGCCGATACTGACACTGACATACTAACACAACTCACACAAAAAGGAACCAAATATAACTTTTACAACAACAATGTCAAAATTTTTGACAAAAACTTCATTTCTCCCTTATCAAATTCAGGACATTTGTATTATAAATACTTTTTCACTGACAGCATGTATATTGACGGCATTTACTGTTATGAACTCCTTGTTGTACCGAAAAGAAAGGAAGACCTTGTTTTCAATGGCAGAATATGGATTGCAGATTCAACCTATGCCCTGAGACGCATTTCAGTTGAAACGATGAAAGAAGCAAACCTGAATTTTGTTAAGAGAATGAAAATTCAGCAAGATTATG
Organism: uncultured Bacteroidales bacterium; assembly: GCA_964388575.1. Classification (GTDB taxonomy): domain Bacteria; phylum Bacteroidota; class Bacteroidia; order Bacteroidales; family DTU049; genus CAYMAZ01. The sequence continues at coordinate 26,740 of CAYMAZ010000024.1, forward strand.
AGCCTGATTCATCAGGGATTTGGTATCCCAATAGCACGAGGATCCTTGCAGATGCAATTAACCTGTTTATCAGTGCGTCAATCTTTAATGACAATTTTGAAGCAAATACAGAGCATTCATTGTCATTTTACAATACAGAATTATATGTGTCAGATACGGCCGGCAGTGTCAGTCAGGAAACATGGCAACAACTCAGAAAAAATATTCCTGACGAGGTTGACATACTCACCTCTGTTCATATTGACTCATTGAAACAGATTGGCAGGATCCGTTTTCTTACTGGACTGGTAAACATGTCCGTGAAGGGTTATTATAATCTTGGGAAAATTGAACTTGGACCCTATATATTGGCATACAAACACAATCGTGTGGAAGGACATCGTTTCAGACTGGGATACAGAACAAACTCCACATTCAGTTCAAAATGGATATCCAGGGGGGTTCTTGCCTATGGCACAGGAGATGAAGCATTTAAATACAACTTCCAGTTAGAACGCTTCCTATCAAGAAAGAACTGGACAAAAACCGGCATTCAGTATTCAGTTGACACTGAGAATCTTGGAGCAATTGATGAATTTTCTGCAAACAGCACATTCCTGACGTTTTCTTCATCTTTTGGTGGTGCTGACAAGCTCAATTCCGTCCGGGTTGGCAGACTTTGGTTTGAGACTGATTTATTCAGAGGATTGACTCAGAAAATTGTATTTAAAAACAAATTCATAGAGCCGCTCAGTCCCGATTATTTCTTCGAATATTTTACTGATGATACGAAAACATTCAGATCTTCAGTAATAACCATTTCGGAGATTACTTTCACCAGCATCTATCAGCCAAAAGCAATATTTCTCATTGATAAAAACGAACGTTTTCCGGTGACAATAAGGAATGCACCTATATTTACTTTACATTATTCCATCGGATTAAAAAATGTCCTGAACAGTGATTTTAGCTACCACATTGCATCGCTGAGAATAAGACACAGTTCTCATTTGGGTGGAATGGGAATACTCCGTTATGAAATGAATTTCACCAAATGTTTGACGCCTCTACCCTATCCGCTCCTGATCATGTTTCCTGCGAATGAGTCTTTTTTTCGCTTTGACAGAACATTCAATCTCATGAAATACGGTGAATTCATTGCTGACGAATCAGCAGAACTCTTTTTAACATACAGGCAGGAAGGTTTTATTCTTGACAAAATTCCTGTTATAAAAAAACTCAATCTTCGTTCAGTAGCAACTCTGGCGGTTGCATTCGGCCGCTTTGATGAAACAAGGAATGGATTTTATGATGCAGTTCATAATCCGGAAGGGATTCTTCCCATAACAGACACAAAAGGAAATCCGATAACAAATTTTAAAACACTTGATCAGGGCAAACCATATATTGAAGTTTCCTATGGCATTGAGAACATACTTCGGTTTTTCCGAATTGATGCCATACACAGACTGAGCTATCTGCAACCCGACAGCGACGGAAACAAACCAAAACAATTGGGAATTAAAATTGGTGCAGCGTTCAGGTTTTAACTGCTTCTCAGATCAATTCAAACTCACCCCTGAAACTACAAAAATTTAAATTTTCATGAGATACCTGAACACTGACTGGAATATTTCGATCTTTAACTGTGTATGAAATATTGAAAGTCAGAAACTGATTTTGCAGAGGATTCACTGGATTCTGGTATTTTATGGTTTGCCCCTTTCTCAGGATGATTTTCCTGTTCAGCAGTGAGCCAACTAATTCCTTAATAATCTGAACCATACAAACACCGGGCAGAACGGGACTTCCTGGGAAATGTCCTGAGAAAATGTCATGCTCAGAATTGAGTGAAATATGAACAATAAGCCGGTTCTGATCTGTTTTTTGAATTGTTTCAACCTGATATAAATGATCTTTAAGCATAATTCAACATTCAGATAAATTATTTTTGTTTAAAAATTTCATTTGGGACCTCCACATTCAATTCCTTATTCTCAAACCGGATACTTGTGAAATCCTCTCCTTTCTCATACATTATGATTTTACTTAGTGAAAAGTCGTTTCTGTCAAAATACAAATCAATGCGTGACATAATGTCCTGTCCAACATGCCTGGGGGTCAGTTTTACAAAATAAAGACTCTTATTTTCCAGATATTCAATGTGATAATCTTTTTCTGCAGATTCAATATCTCCAAGTATAAAACTGAACATGATGTGTCCGAGATTCTGGAATGCAGATCCTGACTGCATATCATATTCATGCTTTTTTTGATCTTCCTGGATAAAAACCTTACGTTTTGTCAAAATTATAAGCGATTTATATGGCTCAACATATTCCCAGCGAACAGATGCGGGTTTCTTATACCAGAAATGACCCCTTGAGACCAGAGGCTGTGTCATCGCAGACAAGTGCCTTTCCTGAATAAACTGACTTGTAATGGACGATGTATTCTTGGATTCTGATTGTAAACGACTTCTAAATGTTTCCACATCCTTCAACGGTTTGAAATTTTCCTGAGCACTGATGTGAAAAGTCATTATACAAACAAAAACACACAGAAAAGTTTTCAGGTTATATATGTTCATACGCATTCAAATTGAGAAGTTGATCAAGTCTTTTAACGGAAATTTTCTGTTGTACAGTATAATCAAGGAAACGTTTCAATAATTCAGGTGTTATCTTTCTGTTGTCATGAAACAGAACAACATCTCCGTATCTGAGTTTTTTTTTCAGGCGCTGATCAAGTTTTTCAATTCTGGCGTTTCCTGTATCATAAGACTTCAGTGTCCAGCCGATTACTGTAAGCTTCAACTTCTTCACAGCTCTTGCCAGCGGTGGATTTGTCACCCCGTAGGGAGGTCTGAAAAATTTCACCTTTCCGGGAACATTTTTTTCCAGTATTGTACTGGTACGACTAAGTTCAGTGATCATTTGAGCAGAAGATTTCAAATCAAACCAGAAATGATGTGAATATGAATGATTTCCGGGAACATGTCCTTCTTCAACCATTCTTCTGATCACATCAGGATGCTTTTCAGCCATCATGCCCACACAAAAGAATGTTGCCTGAACCTGATATTGTTTGAGAATATCGAGAATATAAGGTGTAATTTCTGAAGGACCATCATCGAAAGTTATTGCAATGCTTTCATTGTCAGTACCCCTGCAGATTACCGGGATATAAAAACCTGAACAAATGCGGGTAGCCCCGACAGCAAGAATCAGAATATAGACAACGACAACAACAGCAAAAGGAACGACTCCGATACTACAAAATACATTCAGAACGATCAGAAGCACGGCAATGAACAGAAAAATAAAACTGACATTTTTAAAGGTCCACATTCTGTAGCAACAGGAATGAATGATTAATATTATTGAAATGATTGTAAACCAACACATTTCTTATTTTTTCAGGCAAAATACCTTTCACTTCTAACAATTCCGGAATTTTCTGATTTTGAATAATATGAGAAGCAAGAATCGTTGCAAAAGAAGTGACGGTTTGATAATCACCGCACAGATGTTTATAAGAGATATTGGCAGTTTTCGGAAATACATTATCCGCAAGATGTTCGTATATCAAATCCTTTTTACTGTCACCACCGGGTCCGAGAACCAGCAAATCCACATCACCGGAACTGAGTCCATTTTTTTCAAGGAACAAGAACGATTCTTTCCTTACCCTTTCGGGTGATAATGTTCCGTTGATGACTCCGGGCATAGAAACAGATGCAATGCTGTTCGCACATTTTTTTTTGCTTAAAAGCACAAATGCAGCTCCTTCTCCGGCAATATTTCCACGCGATGATTTCTGCAATGCCGTTGAATCATGTGCGGGTTTTTTCCAAATTCCCAATCTTACCTGAATCTGGTAGGCATGTTGGGTAATTTCATCAATTCCTCCAACCAGAACTGTATCTGCTCTTTCTTCTTTTAACAGCATTAAACTGTCAAGCAGGGCATGTTCAAAAGAATGACCGCGGTGTGAATAGGTCACATTGTATCCGTGACATTTTAAGAACAATGCAATCTGAGAGCTGACAGTATTGTGTGTAGACTGAATGAACGGTGTCGGATTGAGCATTTTTTCTTCATTTCTGATGATTGAGATAAGAAATTTTTCAGTATCTTCAATACAACCAAGACCTGTTCCGGTCACAATGGCATCAGGAATTTCAATTTCGGCATTTGTCAGACATGATTTTGCAGCAAAAATCCCCATTTTCACAACACGACTCATCCTTCTGGAAACCATGGGATTGATGAACGTTTTATAATCAGGTTCTGCACATTTCATGTATCCGTTAGAAGGCAAACTGAGCGATTCAGGACTTAAGTCATGGAAGTCATTGCATTTCAGGGCTGAAACTTGTCCGGTACCAATCACAAAGGCTTTCATAACGTAAATTTTGAAAAAATTAAACTGGTATTGTTGCCGCCAAACCCGAATGAGTTAGAAAGAACGTGTTTTACTTCAACATTTTTTATCAGCTCACTTTCCGGGGAAATTGTAAGATCTTTTATCCTGGTTGAAAAATTCAGATTTGGAAAAATGATATTATTTTGAATTGCCAGCAGGCTGATTACAGCTTCTATTGAACCAGCTGCACCAAGGGTGTGTCCGGTAAAGGATTTTGTGGAACTGAATGGAGGCACTTTCATGTTGAACACCTCTTCCAGTGCTTTTCCCTCAGACAAGTCATTATTCGGTGTCCCGGTTCCGTGAACATTGATATAACTGATTTCATCCGGTTGCAAACCAGCTGTGAGAATGGCTTTCTGAATGGCAAGTCGCGGTCCTGTGCCTTCAGGAGATGATGCAGTCTGATGAAAGGCATCACATGCATTGCCAAAACCGCTCACAATACCGAGTACATCCTTTTTTGATTCTGAAACAATGCTTTCTGACTCAAGAACGAGATATGCAGCACCTTCACCGATATTCAGTCCTTTTCTTGTTTCATCAAACGGACGACAAGGATCCCGGTCAAGAATCATCAATGTGTTGAACCCATTCATTGTGAATTTTGTGAGTGCATCTACTCCTCCTACAATAACACGATCAAGTAAGCCCGACTGTATCATTCTGGCTCCAAGCATAATGGCGTTGGCAGCAGAAGAGCATGCTGTACTGATTGTTGTCACAAAACCTGAGATATTAAAATATCTTGCAATAGCTTCTGTACTGTCGCCGCAATCATGACCAGCCACATTTCGAAGTCGTCCTTTGTTTACATCAGTAATGTATTCTGCAAAAAAATTCTCGGTTTTGTCCATACCACCAACTGATGTACTTGAAATGAACCCGGTCCTTGCTCCAGCAACATCATCAAGCCGGGCACTACGTAAAGCTTCATTCACAGCCCATATTCCCATTAATGTTGCTCTTGTGTATATTCCTGATCTTTTATGTTTTGGAATATTCAGAAGTAATTCCTCATTGGATAATTGAACCTCTGCTAACGGAATCTCATTCCGATACACTGTGTCAATAAACGAAGTATAACCTATACCACTTTTCTCTCCGACAAGTGATGCAAATACCTCATCAACACTGTTTCCAATTGCTGAAATGATTCCCTGACCCGATATAAATACTTTTTCCGCCACAGTATTAATTTATTTTATTTTTGACGGGCAATGATGCAATCCATCATTGATCTTACTGAATGCAGTATTTTTTTGCCTTCTTCCGCTGTTGTAATCTTAATTCCGTATTCCTTTTCCATAAGAACATTCAGTTCAAGTGCATCAATTGAGTCGAGGCCGAGACCTTCGATGAACAAAGGTGCATCTGTGTCAATGTCATCAATTTCCATATCTTCAAGGTTCAATGCCTCAATGATCTGCTGCTTCAGTTTTATTTCCAAATCTTGCATATGTATTGTAATTTATTCGTCGTATAATAATTTCAGCCTCTTTGGATCAAAATTAATACTTTCTTCCTTTTCATCAGTTTTTTTAACAAAAAATAAAAATGCCTCATATTGTTCTTCCATAACGTCAGCCCATCCACACAAAGCTCCCTGAATTGAGTCAGCATCAAACATGTATTTCACCTGTTCATACATTTCGTCAGCATTCATTTTTTCAGAAACCATAAAAATATTCTCTCCGGTCATTTTGTGCCTGATAGAAATCTCACCGATCATGATGTTTGGTAAAGTATACACAAACAAAGAAGGACTGGGAAAATAATTTTTCGGATCCCGGATTGTGTCAAAATACTTCAAATCTGTGTCCATTGAAGATGTACTGTTTGAAAACACAACGCCCACCTGATCATGAAGAAATTCAGGATATGAAGGTTCATTTGAAATCATTATTTCCGCAGCCAGAAATGCCAGCTTGCACAGAGGATCCATTTTGAAATATTTTGGATAATCCAGATTCAGATGTTTGTAAAGCTTTTTCAGGAACTGAGTCATTGTATCGTTTGCTTCAGATTCAAAAAACTCAAGACCATTCAGGTGAACCTTATTCTTCCTGATCTTCACAAAGTGACTGATGATGAGTGTGTTGCTCATGATTTTTTAGTTAAAATGACTCCTGCATTACATCCTCCGAAACCGGAGGCCAGTTTGAGACATGTATGAATCTCAGAGTTTGAATTTTCAGTTATGACATTGACCGGTTGTGTTGTCCCCTTTTCGCTGAAGCCGGCTGATCGTATGAGCAGATTTTCATTCATAGAATACATACTTGCAATGACTTCAATAATTCCGGCCGCTCCGAGCGTATGCCCCCAGTAACCTTTAAAACTGTTGACCGGAACATGAGAAAGTTCTGTCCGGTTCAGTGTAAATGCTTCCATTTCATCATTATAGATTGTGGCTGTCCCATGTGCAGAAATGAAGTTAATCTCATGTTTTTGAACAGGCAATTCTCTGTTGTTCAGAATCTTATTAATAACTTGTGTTAAGCCCTCCCCTGTTCTTGACGGAGCAGAAATGTGTGTGGCATCATTGGCTGAGAAACCTGCACCAATAGCAATAATATTTTTTCGCTGAACTGCACTTTTATCGGCAACAAGGATGACAGTAGCAGCTCCTTCTCCCAGATTCAGACCTTTTCTGTCTTTGTCGAACGGGCGGCACAAATCATCACTTAATGCCATAAATGATTGAAACCCCGAAGTCACAAATGATGTCACCAGATCAGCCCCGGCAACAATTACACTGTCATAAGCCCCTGATCTGATCAGCTGAGCCCCCCTGATAATGGCGAGCAAACCGGAAATACATGCATTTGAAATCACAATGGGAGTGTTTGGATTCCCAAAAAAACGTCCCACAATCTGAGCTGATTTCCACAGAAAAAGCCTTTCTCTCTCAAAAGTACTGTTTTCGAGAACATCAATACTTCCTTTCGTTGTGGAAACAATGATCAGGGTTTTGCCTGACGTGACATCAACCGAAGTATTTCTGAGTGCATCAACAACGGAAAGGATAAGTAATTGTTCAAACAGTGTGAATTTGCGGGGGTCATCTGTTTCTTCAAACACATCTCTGAGCGTTGTTTTGTCAACCAGTGATGCACAGAGATCAACCGGCAGCAATGCAGGATCATTCATCTGTACGAGACCAGAAGTACCGCCAGCAACCGCAGCCATATTGTCATTGGTTGTAAAACCCAATGAACTTATGATATTATCCGTAGCAATGTATACTTCTTTCATATTTAAAAAATCATCAGCAAATTAAACCCCATTTCTTTTTCCAGTCGCTGAAAAACCTGGGTTGTGTATATAGAAGCTCATGGTTCAGATCCAGAAAGACCTGTACACTTTTTCCGGTTGCGACTATTTCCCTTGACTCTGCATTGTATATGGTATAGACAAATTTCAATTTAGCAGCTTTGCTTTCAACATATTTTGTTTCGATAACAGCCCGTTCACCAACGAGTAAAAAACGCTTGTAATCAACTTCAACATTAACAATGGGAACAAGGATGCCGTTTGAGAAAAAATCAAGATAACTGATTCCGTATTGTGTGCCAAAAGCTTCACGGCCATCCTCAAAATATTTGACATAATGACCATGCCAAACCACTTTCATTGAATCAACTTCACTGAACCTGACTTTTATTTCTGTTCTGTTAACCAGAGTCTCCTTGTGCATTCCCAAAAATTAAGTTTTTGTATAATATAAATATACAGGTTTGCAAATTTATATTTTTTTGGTGAATTTTTGCTTTGAAAATGAAAATGGAAACGGATGAGGTGTTGAAGTGACAGGGCAATAGTGAATATTCTCTCACTAAGTGATCTCCATGGGAAAGAATAGAAGTTTTCGCGAAGTCGAAAGTCTGAAGTTGAGAAGATGGGAATGTGAGAAGATGGGAAACTGAGATTCCCTATGCCAATATTAGGCTATTCACAGTCATTGGTTGATGGTCATGGAAATAGGTCAGGTCGGTGGTTTTTGGATATCATTTATTTCCGATAATCATTAAGAATTAAACATTATTCATTAAACATTCCCGAAAATGTGGTCAGGTAGCCAGGTGGACTAGTGGTCTGGTGCTCAGGTATACAGTCCGCCGTTGACAGAAATCACTTCGCCGGTAATGTATGAAGCTTTTGGAGAAGCCAGAAAAGCCACAACATCGGCCACTTCTTCGGGGTGTCCGAATCTGTTGACAGGGATAAGTCGTTTCAGTTCATCTTCAACCATGTCATTTGTCATATCGGTTTGTATAAAGCCGGGAGCAACAGCATTGACAGTTACATTTTTCTTTGCCACTTCCTGTGCAAGTGCTTTTGTGGCTGCAATGACTCCGGCTTTGGCCGCAGAATAGTTTACCTGACCGGGCAATCCCTTGATCCCTGAAAGTGAAACAATATTCACAATGCGTCCGTATCTTTTCAGAAGCATGTTCTTCAGCAAAGTACGAGTCACAAAATAGAAACTGTTGAGATTTGTGTTTAACACATCATTCCAGTGCTCATTTTCCATCCATACAAAGAGAATATCCTTACGAATTCCTGCATTGTTTACAAGAACCTCAATGTATGCATCCTGATTTTCATTCATCCAGTGAGTCAGAGTTTGTTCAACATCATCCTGATTTGACACATCAAATTTCAGCAAACTCCCCTCCCCTCCGTTTTCAATGATATTCTCAAGTGTGTTTCGGGCTTCGTCTTCGTTTGACTTGTAATTGATCAAAACATGATATCCCATTTCAGCAATTTTCAAACAAATTGCTTTTCCGATTCCTCTTGAGCCACCTGTTACAAGCGCATATTTCATAATGAACAATTTTAAATCTGTATCTCATTTGCTGCCAGATAATCTTTTATTGCTGTCAGCTCTTTGGATCTTGGTGAATCTGAAACAAATGCCGGTGACAATTTTCTGATATCTGCATATATCTTTTGTGATCGCGGTGAAGTCTTTTCAACAATTTTCAGATAATCAAATGCCTGAACAATAGCCATCATTTCAATTGCAAGGATCTGATAGGTATTATCAATAACCTTTTTGGTCAAAAGTGCAGCATTTGTGCCCATGCTCACAACATCCTGATTGTCATTGTTGCAGGAAATGCTGTGTACAGACATTGGATATGAAAGTGTCTGATTTTCTGCCACAGTTGAAGTCGCAGTAAACTGAGCTCCCTGCATCCCGAAATTAACACCAAGCTGTCCGAGATTGACAAATGGCGGGAGTTTTCCGTTCAGCTTACTGTTTAGCAAGAAATTGAGCTGACGTTCGGCAAGCATTGACAGTTTTGTCACCGATAATTTCAGTTTGTCCATTTCAGAAGACACGTAATCACCATGGAAATTTCCGCCATGGAATACACCCATCCCTTCAAGATCAATCACCGGATTGTCGCTTGACGAATTGGCTTCATTCAGGAGCACCTGCATGGCAAAACCGATTGTTTCGGACACAGGGCCAAGAATCTGTGGCACACATCTCACAGAATAATATTCCTGTACCTTATCCTGAATGTAGTTCTCAGTGTGATTGTTGTTAAAGAAATACTCCTCACGTCTTCTTATCAGCTGACTGTCGTGAAGAAACTCCCTGATTGCGGCTGCAATCTTCTGCTGTCCGGGATGTTGTTTAATGTTGTTCAGTTCGGCTGAAAAATAATCATTAAAAGATCCGACAATCTCATTGATCATGGATGAGGCTGCAACCGACCAGTTCAGAAGTCTTAAGGCATGGATCAGATTGGTAATGCCAATCCCGGTCATCATATATGTGCCGTTAATCAGAGAAAGACCTTCCCTGAGATGCACCGAAACAGGCCTGAGATCATTTTCTTCTAACACAGTTTTAGAAGGCACGATTTCTCCTCTGTAAATCACTTCTCCTTCGCCAATCAATGCAAGAGCTATGTGAGCAAGCTGAACAAGATCACCACTGGCACCCACGCCGCCATGTTCAGGAACAAAAGGAATAATTGAACGGTTGATCATCTCCTTCAGTAAAACCACAACTTCAGGATGTATGCCTGAATGCCCCAGCAGATATGCATTTAAGCTACATATCATTGATGCCCTGACACATATTTCGGGGATATGAGCACCCAGGCCTGAACTGTGGCTTCGTATAGCATTATATTGAAGACTGATCTGATCTTCAGCTGAAATGTGGTATTGAGCCATAGGGCCGAGGCCGGTATTGATTCCATATATAATTTTATCATTGCTGAATTTCTTCAGGAATTCATAACTAACAGCGACCCTTTCAAGTGCTTTTTCTGACAATGATATCTTAGTGTCCCTGTAAAGTATTTCGTAAAAATCGTTTATGGTAAGTTTGCTGTCACCGATACACAACATTGTAAAAGAATTTTAAGATGTGAATGATCTTTTGAAGATCTGAAAATTTAATTTGCAAAGTTAGCAAAATCATAATAAAAAAATACATTATTTTGCAACAAATACTTTTTTGTTTCAACTGCAAACCATTGATTCAACTTATGTCAAAATCTTTTAAAATAACAGGAACAGGACATTATCTGCCGGGCAAACCCATTCCCTTTTCAGAAGTTGATCATTATCTGGGATCAGTTGATGATGCTCCTCAGAAAATTCAGAAATGGCTTAGACGCATCAAAGAAGTCATGTCAGAAATTCTTGAAGTTGAAAATTATTACTTTGCAATTGATCCTGTGACCCGTGAATTTACAGATGACAATATTACGATGTCAGCAAAAGCAGCTGAAAAGGCTCTTGCAGATGCCAATCTTAAACCTGAGGATATTGATTTTATTGCATACGGCAGTGCACACCAGGATCAAATGCCCACAGCAAGTGTCAGAATTCAGGAAGCTCTGGGCATTGAACAATGCGGAGAGATTTCAATACATGCGAACTGTACTTCGGCCTACAAAGCTCTAACTGTTGCTTTTGATTTTCTGAAAACAGGAAGGGTTAAAAAAGCTCTGGTCATTTCGTCGGGCATTTCTTCATCGGAACTGAGAAGTGAGTACTACAATCAGGAGAAAATCAAAAAAGAAGAATTGTTTCTCAGGTACTTTCTAAGTGATGGCGCAGGTGCTTTGGTTCTAGAAGCAGATGATCATGAATCAAAAAAAGGATTATATCTTGAACATTGCCATATCGAGTCAATCGGTGGCAAAAAGCCCTCAGCCATGGGCAACAAAAGACCGGCCTATTTCATGAATCCGAAACAGGAATATGAGCAAGGGTTACATCATCTTGCCCAGATGTTCAATGACAATCTGAGTGCACTGTTTCATGAACCTGACGGTTCTGTATTCATTAAAGGTCTCAAAAGAATGTTGAGCAATTACCCAATAAAGCGATCAGACATTCGTTTTTTTCAGATCAATTTTCCATCAAAGCACATTTCAGAAATGATCATGGATGAATGTGAGGCAATCGGGATTGCAAGAGACACGCTGTACACAAAGATGTCTTCAATGGGCTACATGGGACCACCTATGGTATTTGCATGCGTTGATAAAATCAGAAAAGAAGAAAAACTGAATCCGAATGATATCATCCTCAGTTTTGTCACTGAAGTCAGCAAATTCATGCAGGCAGGATTTATTTGCAGGTACTATTGATATCAGACTCTTGTTGTTCAGAAAAACTGCCAACTTCAGGATACAGTCAAAAAACAAAACAATTATTAAAAATTGTATCTTAACTTTGTACCATGAATTTTGATAATTCGCTTTTTTTTTAAAGCGATCTAAAAAACAATAAATCAGTTATCACATTAAAAACAGAAGAATGTCATTACCAATCAGACCTGTAATTGAAAGTGCATCACTCAGAGAAATCAAACAATTTCAGGAAAACCTTCTTCAAAAAAACCTGAATTATATCAGCAGAAAGTCTGGGTTTTACAAAAATATATTCAAAGAACATCACATTCAGGTTGACAAAATTAAAACCATTGAGGATCTGCAGCAGATTCCTGTAACCACAAAAGATGAGCTTCAACAGAAAAACCAGGAGTTTATTTGCGTAAAACCCGAAAAAATCATCGATTACATTACAACTTCTGGGACATTAGGGGATCCGGTCACATTTGTCATGACAAATAAAGACCTCGACAGACTGGCATACAATGAATACCTTAGTTTTCTGTGCACCGGAGGCACACAACATGACATATATCAGCTGATGACGACCATTGACAGGAGATTTATGGCCGGTTTGGCTTATTTCCTGGGAGTCAGAAAACTGGGTGCTGGAATTGTCAGGGTTGGAAACGGAATTCCTGAATTACAGTGGGATACAATTCAACGCGTTTTACCCTCAAATCTCATTGTCGTTCCTTCGTTTATTCTTAAAATTATTGAATATGCTGAAGCCAACAATATTGATTACAGGAACTCCAGTGTAAAAAAAGCAGTTTGTATTGGAGAACCTCTTCGGAATCCCGATTTTTCACTCAGTCTGCTTGGCCAGAAGATCAGGGAAAAGTGGGACATCAAACTGTATTCGACGTATGCCTCAACAGAGATGGGAACTGCATTTACTGAATGTTCGGAAGGAATTGGCGGGCATCACCATCCTGAGCTTATCATTGTTGAATTTCTTGACGAAAATGACAACCCTGCCCATCCGGATGATTTCGGTGAAATTACAATAACGACTCTTGGTGTTGAAGGAATGCCTCTGCTGCGTTTTAAAACAGGGGACTTGTGTCGCAGACATACCGAACCCTGCAAATGCGGAAGAAACACCATGAGGCTCGGACCAATTATCGGACGAAAAAAACAGATGATCAAATTCAAAGGAACAACATTGTATCCACCTTCAGTTTACGATATCCTGAATAATATTGACGGAATTAAAAGTTATGTTATTGAGGTTTTCACCAACTCCATCGGAACAGACGAACTTGTTGTGCACATTGAATCATCAGAACATAACGGTAAATTTGAAAAATATTTAAAAGATAATTTCAGAGCAAAATTAAGAGTTACGCCCACCATCAGCTTCAAAACTGCTTTGGAAATAAAGATGATGCAAGATGCCGAAGTGAGCAGAAAACCAAAATATTTTATTGATAACAGAAAACAAATGTAGGTCATTGTTTCTGGTTTATAAACAACCTATTAACTTATCAAACAATCATGATGTCAGCATATCCGGAAAGATTTGAAATCATAGCTCCTTATCGGGATGATCAGATCAACGATGCACTAATTAGAATCACAAATGCCGATGAATTCCCAAATGTTTCGAGATTTGTATTTCCTGACAAAGATCCTCAGGAAATCAGGGATATGCTGTTGAAAATCCATACATCCAATGACTTTCAGGTACAGTTCATGCACAAGGCAGTCAGAAGAGTCGTAGCAAACAGTTCAGACGGTTTGACCTTTGACGGTTTTGAAAAACTTCACCCTGACAAGAGGTATCTGTTTATCACAAATCATCGCGACATTGTTCTTGATTCAGCAATTCTGCAGATATTGCTTCGTGAAAATTCACTTCCGAGATCAGAAATTTCCTTCGGAAGCAATCTCATGATATCACCGTTTATTGTAGATTTTGGGAAAGTTAATAAAATGTTTACTGTTATTCGGGGTGGCACAAGACATGAATTTCTTGAAAACTCACGGCTGCTTTCATCATACATCAGACATACCATTACGGAAACTGGTGAATCAATATGGATCGCACAGCGTAACGGAAGAACAAAAGACGGCTTCGACAAAACAGAAGAGGGTCTTTTGAAAATGCTTAACATGAGTGGCAAAGGCACTTTTAAAGAAAATTTTTGCGAACTGAATATTGTTCCACTTACAATTTCATATGAGATTGAACCCTGTGGCCTTTCCAAAGTCAATGAAATGTATATTTCCCGTTCCCGGACATACATCAAACAGCCGGGGGAAGATCTGAATAGTATACTGACTGGAATCTCACAACACAAAGGCAGAATTCACATGAGTGTCGGTGATATTCTCAACAATTTTCTTCAAAATTTTGATGATTCATCATGCAAAAATGAAAACATTCGCAAACTGACTGAGACCATTGACAGACAGATTTATCAGAATTACAAATTGTTTCAGAGAAACTACATCGCATACGATGTCCTGAACAATTCCAATGAACACAGCGACCTGTATACAACTGATGAGAAAAACCTCTTTCTTGAAACCATTCAGCATGAAACAGAAACACTCAGTGGTGACAAAGCGACACTCAGGGAAATATACTACCGAATGTATGCCAACCCGGTTCAAAATAAAAAAAATGTAATTAATTTTGTGTAATTAAACACGTTCAAACACACACAGAAATGAAAAAGATTATTATCCTCATTGCAATATTTGTAACTGCCTTGCAATTAAAAGCTCAACTAACACAAAACGATGTTTTTACTGGAGATGATATCATCTGGTACGGTCTTGATTTTTCCAATTCAAAGTTCATCGGCATGTTCGATCAGTTTGTGGGAGCCGGTGAAGTCGATGCCTATGATCTGAAAAACAAGTATGTTCCATCATGGAATACACTGATTCTGACAGAACCTGCCAAATATGACATCGGGAAAACATTCCGGAAAACCAATGTATACCGGGACATCAAACCGGTTGAAAGAGTCAATAAAAGGATTGACGAAGACAATATGATGACATACAATGATTTTTGTTTTCAGGATCCTGAAAGCCTGATCAGTGAAGCCATCAGAAAATACAGTACGGGAGATAAATCAACTGGACTCGGAGTTGTTTTTTTTATTGAGTATTTCCACAAGGAAAGGGAGGAAGTCTCACTTTATGTAACATTTTTTGATATCGGAACCAAAAATGTATTGTTTACTGAAAGAATGATTGGCAGAGCAAGGGGATTCGGGCTGAGAAATTACTGGGCAGGTGCAATATACAATATTATGATTCAGATCCAGAAAACCGAATTTTCTGCCTGGAAACAAAAATACACCAAATGATCTGTGTTCAACCGTTTAGTGTCAGGCAACAAACAAGCAGGTTACAAAATCCTTTCAAGCCATATTGCCTGAATTATTTCTTAATTTCACAGATAATTTATTTTTAAAATGGAAACCATGTATGATGTAGTTATTGCTGGCAGCGGACTTGGGGGATTGATTTGCGGTTATGTGTTAAGCAAAGAAGGCTATAAAGTCTGTATCCTTGAGAAACACAATCAAATTGGAGGCTGCCTGCAATCATTTAAGCGAAATAACTGTATTTTTGACACGGGGATGCATTATATCGGTTCACTGGATGAAGGACAGATCATGCGGAAGTTCTTCAACTTTTTCAAACTGACCGATTCAGTCAAACTAAAAAAAATGGATGAGGATGTATTTGATCTCATCAGTATTGCCGGAGATGATTACAAATTTGCTCAGGGGTACAACAATTTCGCCTCAACTCTTCTACAACGTTTTCCTCATGAAAAACAATCTCTGGAGAAATATGTGAACATGCTTGGAATTGTAAGTCAGTCAACAAAAAACCTCATTAACAGTACAAATACAGATACAGGCAGTTTTTCAAACATGAAATTTTATGAAAAAAATGCTTTGGAATTTATTCAGTCGCTCACACATAACAAACGTCTACAGCAGGTTCTTTCTGCAACAAACCCCCTTCATTTTGGCAGATCTGATAAAACATCGCTGTATGTTCATATGATCGTCAACAATTCCATGATTGAAAGTGCCTGGCGCATTGTCGACGGAGGCAATCAGATTTCTGATTCACTGGCTGGATCAATTGTTAGTGCTGGCGGCACAATTCTCAAAAACTGTGAAGTAACAAAGTTCAAAATGAACTCAACTGACACACACATTGAATCTGTTGAACTTTCAAACGGTGAACACATCCATGGAAAATATTTTATTTCCAACATCCATCCTGAAAAAACATTTCAAATGACTGAATCATCGCTCATCCGAAATTCTTTTCTGAAACGACTGCACTCTATTGAACAGACAACAGGTATATTTACAATATATGCTGTACTTCATGAAAACGCATTCCCTTATCTGAATTATAATGTGTATCACTACCGGGATGAAAATGTATGGGTTGCAGATTACAATCAGATTGAATGGCCAAATGGATATATGATGTATACGCCTGCAAACAGTAAGTCAGATACTTTTGCCGACTGTATTACAATTATGACGTATATGAATTATGAAGATGTCAGTGCCTGGGTACACACGAAAGTTGAAAAAAGAGGACAGGAATACAAGGATTTTAAGCAGCAAAAAGCTGAAAAACTTCTCGATCTTATTGAAAACAAATACCCGAACATAAGATCAGCGATCAAAACGTATTACACTTCCACCCCCCTCACCTACAGAGATTACACAGGTACTGTCAACGGCTCAACATACGGAATCATGAGAGACTGCAACAATGCATTGAGGACAATGATAACGCCGAAGACAAAAATCCCAAATCTCTTTCTCACCGGACAGAACATCAATCTGCATGGCGTGATGGGTGTCACTATTGGCTCCTTTTTAACATTGTCCAATTTTGTTGGCAATCAATATATTAAAGAGAAAGTAATGAAGGAATAACATGCGACGAAAGTTGAAAGTTCTGTTTTATGTACTCTTGTCATTGACAATTATACTCATTGTCAGTTTTCAGATTTTTAAACTGAGCATACAGATTGAGCCTCCGGTACCGTCAAATCCTGAAATACTTCATAGCAAAAGAGAACAGATTGAAGAAAATTTTTTTATCTGTAAAAACAATTGGTTAAGGCTGAGTGAAAGCGGCTTATGGGAAATGTATATAGAAGGGGAACCCTTTGAGCGTGGAGCCATAAAAGGCATTCTTGCTCAGGAGTTGATCAGTGAACAGGAAAGAGCTTTTCTGGATGAAATTCAGAACATGATCCCATCAAAGTATTATCTGAGGTTTTTGAAATATTTTGTGGCCTGGTTTAACAGAAACATTGACACGTATGTATCTGATGAATATAAACTTGAGATTTACGGTGTCTCAGAATCTGCATCAGACGAATTTGATGTAGCAGGACCTTCATATTTGCGCTTTCTCAATTATCATGGAGCCCATGATATCGGACATTCGCTGCAAAACATGGGTATTGTTGGCTGTACTGCATTTGCTGTATGGGATGATGCTTCCGAAGACAGCCTGCTGATTATCGGAAGAAATTTTGATTTTTATGTGGGAGATGATTTCGCAAAAAACAAAATCGTGGCTTTTTATAATCCTGAACATGGTCACAACTTTATGTTCATCACCTGGGGAGGAATGATCGGTGTTGTTTCAGGGATGAATGACAAAGGTCTGACAGTTACCATCAATGCCGCACCTTCAGGAATACCACTGGGAGCCAAAACACCTGTTTCGATCGTTGCCCGCGAAGTTTTGCAATACGCCTCAAATATTGAAGAAGCTTATAATATCATCAGCAAGAGAGAAACTTTTGTTGCCGAATCCTTTTTTATCGGATCTGCCATTGACAACAAAGCAGTCATCATTGAAAAATCAGGAAACAGAACTGAGATAAAGCAACCCGAAGGCAACAGCATCATTTGCGCCAATCACTTTCAGTCCTGCGCCTTTGAGAAGGATGCAAAAAATCAGAATGCTCTTGAAACAAGTTCTTCTCCCTATCGACAGCAGAGAGTTACTGAACTTATTAATGAACTTCAGCCTTTTAATTACATCAGAGCTGCAGCATTGCTCCGCGACAGATATGGAATACACGGCAAAAACATTGGAATGGGAAATGAAAAAGCAATTAACCAACTGATCGCACATCATTCTGTGATCTTTATCCCCGAACTACTCACCGTTTGGGTTTCATCCCCACCCTATCAGCTCGGCAAATATGTGGCTTATGATCTTTCCCGAATTTTTCGAATGTATCGCGGGAAGAACGACAATCTTGAAATTTATGAACCTGCTTTGACAATTCCGGCTGATGAATTTCTTTTCTCTGATGATTATAAAAAGTTTGAAGAATTCAGAAAATTTAAAAACATTCTTATCGAAAAAATCGGATGTAAACATTGTAATAAAGTCACTGATGAATTTATTGAATATTTTGTGTCGCTCAACCCTGAATATTATTATGTTTACTCATTATCCGGAGACTATTATATGAGCAAGAAAAAATACAGCATTGCAATCCGATATTATTCTATCGCTCTCACCAAAGAAATCACCACAAAAAATGATGAGGAACGAATTAAATCAAATCTTGCGGAATGCAAACGAAAAATTTAACATCTGTTGGGATCATCGGCGGCGGAAAAATGGGAAAAAGTATTTTTAACCATCTCATAAAATATCCGTTGACTGTCACATGGATCTGCCGGTCAAATTCCGAAAATGAGAGAAAAAGATTTGAGAAACGTATCCGGAGAAATTTCGAACATGGTCTTATCAGTTCAGAGCAGTGTGAAACTTCTCTCAACTGGACAACAATCACTGATGATTTACATGCAATTTCAGATTGTCAGCTGATCATTGAATCAGTTACAGAAAATCCTGAAGTAAAAAACAAGTTATTCAGGAGTATTGATAAGATCATTTCCCGGGATGCAATAATCACAAGCAATAGCTCATCCATTCTTCCCCGAGAGTTTGATATTTCAGGTGATTTGAAAACAAGATTTGCGGGTTTGCATTTTTTCTATCCTGTTGAAACAAATATTTTACTGGAGATTATTGCTACTGATGAATCTCATCCTGAGAATTCCATACTTCTGCAAAATTTTGCAACGGACATTGATAAATATTTTTTTCTGCAGAACATACAGACAGCTTTTGCCTGCAACAGGTTCTTTCTTGACATTCAGGCCGGACTGTTTAATTTTTGCACTGACAGAAACATTTCATTCGAAGAGGTCGATTTTGCCATAGGAAAACATCTTTTCCCAACAGGTATTTTTGGAATGATGGATCAGATTGGTTTTGAGATTTTACTATTTTCGATTACCAACTATATCAGATTTCATGATTCACCTGAACATATTCATCCGTTACTGAATTTCATTTCAGAAAAGTTGAACACTGGAGAACACGGAAGCAGTGCTAAAGCTAGATTCTGCGCACATCTGCCGAATGAAAAAGAATTGGAGAACAAGCACGAACAGGAAATTGTTCAGCATACAAATCACTTATTTCATATTTTTGCCCAAAAGTATACTGACAAAAAAATATTTACGTTGGAACAAATGAGAAAAGTCATTACAGAATATACACATTCTGATTACTCTCCCTTATAAATTGCAAACAGGAAAATGAAAAGAAACGTTGTTGTTACAGCAGTCAATACAATCTGTGCCCTCGGGTTAAACATGGATGACACATGGCAGGCATTACTGCAGGGAAAATCCGGTGTAAGAAAAATTTCACTTTTTGATGCTTCAGAGCTTGAAACCCGGATTGCAGCTGAAGTGCCGGCAGAATTTGAGGAATATTCCGAAAAATTTGTCAAAAAACGTATTGCACGACAGATGACGAGGGTCACCCGGATGGCAGTAGTTTGTGCTAAGGAGGCAATTGAACGTCATCAGATAGATATGGATTATTATCAAAAAGACAAGTGTGCTGTCATTATGGGTGTTGTCAATACAGGAAATTCGTCGGTTGAAAAAAACACTGATGAAAAATCAGCCATACTCCGCGGGATGAATAATTCAATGAGCGCATGGATTTCGCTTGAATACGGACTTGAAGGGCCAAATTTTTCAGTCTCAACAGCCTGTGCCTCATCAGCCTATGCCATAGCTCTGGGCTATGATATGATCGAGTCTGGAAAAGCAGATCTTGTGATCACAGGCGGTGCTGATTCTGTGATAAATCCTGAGGAGATCAGAGGATTTAATGCGATTTTTGCCCTTTCCACCAACAACCTGCATCCGGAAAAAGCAAGTTGTCCTTTTTCTGCAGACAGAGACGGATTTGTCATTGGTGAGGGTGCGGGAATCATGATCCTGGAATCTGAAGAAATGGCCAGAAAACGCGGGGCAAACATCCTAGCCCGGATTACAGGATATGGACTGACAAGTGAAGCCTACAACATTGTTTCACCAAAGGAAGAAGGTGAAGGAATGTGTTTGACCATGAAAAAAGCCCTTGATCATGCTTCATTACAACCGGCTGATATTCATCATATCAATGCACACGGAACCAGCACCACGCTCAATGATTTGTATGAGACGAAAGCCATTCAGAAACTTTTCGGGGACGTGGCAAAACACATTCCTGTTGTTTCATCAAAATCAATGATCGGACATACCATTGGGGCTGCCGGTGTTATTGAATCTGCAATCACGGTCATGTCACTGAAAGAGCAGAAACTCCACCCGACAATAAATCTTGAACACCCCGACCCTGAACTGAATCTTGATTATGTCGCTGCAGCAAGGGATCATGAAATGAGATACGCAATGTCAAACTCATTCGGCTTTGGCGGTCATAATGCATGCCTCATTTTTGAGAATATTTAATTGGAAATTTATGAATAGTGGTCAAGTAGCCAAGTGGTCTGGTGGTCAAGGCGCTTTTGGAGTCGGGAGTCCGAAGTTGAGAAGATGAGAAGATGGGAATGTGAGAAGGTGAGAAAATCCCTTATACCCTTATACCCAGAGATGTTTTGAATTTTGAATTTGGAGATTTGAATTTGTTTTGGATTTAGGATTTGGGATTTTATTTATGAATAGTGGTCAAGTAGCCAAGTGGTCTGGTGGTCCAGTCTCTATTGAGTTTCCCTTATACCTTTATTTAAAATTCACAGTCATGGTTGATGGTCGTGGAAGTTGGTTAGGTCTGTGGTTGGTGGTCTTTGGATTTAACTTATTCATTTTATGTTAAGTGTTATATGTTATTCATTTCTGATTAATTTGGCCATGGTTGTTTGTCATGGAAAATCGCCATGATCAGTATTTTATGTTCAATGTTAAATATATATATATTTACATATGAAGCAAGATTTTAACAATTTATTTGGTTTTTGACAAATTGTTGCGTAAATTAGCAGCCTCAAACCAAAAAAAATTTATGCCTATGAAAAAGTTTAACAAAAATGAACTCCTCTCAACTATTGCGGGGGGGGTAAATGCTTGATTATCTGCATGATGACGTTTTTCCTGTTTTCAAAAACACATGCTCAAAATTCATGTTCAAATGCAACGGAATTAAATTGTAATTTAAAAGATTCGTTAATCACTTATCAATTACAGAATGACAGTATGTCAAAATGGTTCAAGTTTACAGCATGCGATGATGAATTAATATTTGGATTTTATGCTGTTCATTCGCAAAATGACAGCGTTCCTATTGGTTTTGATTCAATAGCTGTTTACACCGGCAATTGTCAAAATTTAGCTCATGTACAGACTTTTACAAACAACAGCGTTACATTAAACTTAATTGAAAACAATGACTATTTTATTAAAATTTATCCTAAATTTGATAACCCGGAATTCTATAATATTAAAATATTAATACAAAATATTATTTTATGGAATTGCATGCCGATATGTAATGACCTTGTTATTAACGGCGACTTTGAAACAACCTCCAACGTGCCATATCCACTTGGCGCAAATCCCAGCAACAATATGGACTATACATCAACCAATTTCTCATCATCATTCAATCAATATACAATAACGGGATACAGCGGACTCTATCCATTTCTTCCAACCGGGCCAGGAGGTTTAACTTCTGATGCATCATTAACAGGTGATGGTAATTTTCTATACCTTGATGCACCAGATAATAATGGAACATCAATTGCCTGGGAACAAAACAATATTCCTGTTGTTTATGGTAAAAATTATCAATTTTCGTTCTTTGTGAAACAACTAATTATTTCAGGTTGTTCGGATCCTGCAAAAATTAAATCATACATTAACAACCAACAAGTTGGTTCTCAATATATTGTCAATCATTTGTACTGGAACGAATTATGTTATTCATGGACACCACCATCTCCTTCTGTTCAGACAATTTCATTAAGAATAAACATTACCGGAGGACAGAGTGGGATAGGTTATGATATGGGAATTGATAATATCAGATTTGGCTTGGTAAGTGCTGATTTTGATATAAGCGGGCCAAATGAAATATGTGAAAATGATCAAGTTACATTGTCAGTTACCAATCTCACCGGACAACCTCCATTTAATTATCTTTGGAGCACTGGAAGTACGAATCCTTCAATTTCATTTATAGCGCAGACATCAGCTACATATAGTGTGACTGTGACTGATGCAAACGGTTGTGAGGGTATTGTATCACACTTTGTTACAGTAAATTTAAATCCTGATTTACCTGAAATTTTAGGTCCATTCTTAACATGCATTACTGATTCAGAATGGGAAATTGTCAATTACAATCAAAATTATCTTTATGACTGGTTTGTACTGGTTGATGGAGATATTGTTCATTCTGAACCCAATGGAGGACAATTTTTCAGTTATGACTGGATGGCTGAGTATCCACTTGGTGGGAGTATTTTGGTTGTCGTTAAAAACCCTGGTACTGGTTGTACTTCTGAATTTGAAATTCAAATTTATCCCTGTTGCGATCAGGAAAGCATTAATCCACACCGGATTTTTGATCATTCAGTAATTCCGTATGATGTTACAGGAAGCTATTCAGGTGAAACGATTATAATTAACGGTGATGTTATTTTTGACGGAAATTTTGAATTTCAGGAATGTAATTTTTATTTAGCTCCATTTTCGACATTAAAGCTTCTTGAAGGTGAAATGAGATTCTTAAAGTCCTCTTTTGAAAACTGCAGGGATACAGTGTGGAAAGAAATTCAGATATTGGATTATAATGAACATGTCATGTTCGATCATGATACGATAATAAATTCAGTGTCGGGCATTGTAAACGATGTGGGGAGAGCTTTAACTGTAACAAAAACGAATTTTTACAACAATTACTTACACGGTATAAGATTGTCTAACTTCACAGACCCGGTTGTTAATATTTCGGGAAATCTTTTTACCTGCACTGATCCTGCTGATATGCTTTATCCTTATAATAATATGAGATCTGAAAAAGGCATTTTGCTGCTCAACAATTATGATGTAAACTCTGGATATTCAATATATATTGGAAATGAAAACCTGTTTTCGGAACTTTTAAACGGAATCTATTCAATTAATAGTGACATTAATATTGATGGAAACGATTTTGTGAACATTAATTTTTCTGAACGCACCATTGGTGGGATTTATACTGATGGATTGCAGACCTTTTATCAGAATACATTCACTGCAAAAGGCAATTACTTTGAAAACTGCATCCACGGCATTTGGGCGAAGAGAAACATTAATTCTGAGATTCAGGAAAATACTTTTCAAACATGTGATAACGGTATTGCTGTGCGGGTTGAAAATATGGAAAACAATAACAACGCAACAATACATAAGAATATAATTACCGATTATTTAATCGGAATTTTTGCTACCCGTAATTCACTTTCAATTACAAATATTACTTCAAATAATATCTCCTGGACGCCGACTCTTGGGGGCACTGGAATCCAGATAACAGGAGGGAAAATTACCACTGAACTTTATTACATTGAAGGCAATAAAATTTCATGGCCAAGAATGGGAATTAGTCTGTTAAATCTGTACGAACCAGTTGTATTAAGAGATACCATTGAAAATCTGAATGATTTATCACTTATAGAAATGCCAAGAGGAATACTGGTGACAGGATGTAAAAATGCTGTTGTAAGTTCTAATGTAATTACTGGAACTGGATTGCCAGATAATGTCAGCAACATCGGAATTCATTTGGTGAATTCAAATTATGCAACTGTTGTTTGTAATATCCTCAATAATCTGGGCTCCTGCATCAGAGCAAGCGCATTCTGTGGCGGCTCAAGTATTAAGGCTAATGAATTTAATCCTTCATATGAAGGATTGTCTTTGTCAAATTCGGGTTATATCGGAGCACAGGGTTCCTCAAATTTCCCTTCTGACAATCAATGGAAACCATCAGTAACGAATAATGTTTGGGGATATGCAGACAGGCCACACTTTGTTTATGGTTCAGATGGTGTTGCTTCTCCGCTGTATGTAAGAAACGTCAACACTTATAATATAGATGAAGATCAATATTTAGCTGATTTTTATGGCATTGCATTTGAAGTCAATCCGGCTTCAGGTCAGTTTACAATAATATGTATTACTTCACCAAACCCAGATAAATCTGTTGATATTGACGAAGCAAAGCAGTTAATAAATGAAACAGTGTATTTTCCTGAAAACACCAATGAGAGTATTGAATGGTCAAAGGTTGAGCTCCTTAGAATATTACCAGAAGATTCAGTGGTAATGACAGATCCTGATATTCAGTTATTTTTGAATACCATGGCAACAGAGCCAAAAGGTATTGCTGATGAAGTGCATAAAATGATTGAGGTTCAGAACTATGAGCAGGCTCGATTGCTTAACCTTTCAATTCAAACAATCACACAGATGGATGAAACCGAAAAGAAAGCCAGAGCATTACAAATAAAATGTTTTAATAATGATACATTGTCTGAAGCTGATATTCAGCTTCTGGAAAATCTTGCTGTTTTATGCCCCTTCACGCATGGTCAGGGTGTATATATTGCACGCTCGCTTCTTGCTGCAGTCTACCCTGATCGTGTTTTTTCACATACCTGTGAATCAGATCCAAATTTTGAAATTCGTTCATCAAAACCGGATGTCAGAAATACTGTTTTAAAAGTATTCCCGAATCCTGCAAATGATGTGCTT
>CAYMAZ010000025.1:0-44048 GCA_964388575.1 uncultured Bacteroidales bacterium
GAGCTACGATACCCTGTAGAAAAGTTTGGCAAAGTTAAACTTTTTTTTCTAATTTTAGCAAAAATTTCAAAAAAATTTATGAATATTGTTGCTGACTTTGGAAATACTTCCGTAAAACTTGGGCTTGTTGAAAACAACTCAATAAAGGAAGTATTCAGATTTGATTCGCATCATATTGATTTTGAAAAATTTAAATCTGTGATCGATGATGCTGATCCTGAAATCATCTGCTATCTCAGCGTCATACATATTGATAACAGAATGATTGATTGGTTGCATCAAACTGGAGGAAAAGTTATTCATTTTACACATTCTATGCCTCTGCCATTCGACGTTTTATATCATCCAGTATCTTCTCTGGGAATCGACCGTCTTGCAGGTGTTGTGGGTGCAAGAACAATGTTTCCTGAATCAGACCTCCTGATCATTCAGGCAGGCACATGTATCACTTATGATCTGTATTTTGCAGGAAAAGGATACATTGGAGGTGCAATTTCTCCTGGCCTCGGAATACGAAACAAGGCTCTTCATGCGTTTACTTATCAACTTCCACTCATAGAAGCAGATTCAGATGGTAATGCTGAAATCATCGCAAATAATACAAATGGTTCTCTGTTGTCTGGAATTTATAATGGTTCATTATTCGAGATAAGGGGATTTATTGATTATGCTCATCAATTGTCTGATAATCTGAAGATCATTATGAGCGGAGGTGATATGATATATTTTGTCAAAAAAATAAAAAGTCTGATATTTGCAAATCCAAATTTAACCCTGTCCGGATTGATTGAAATAATAAAACTCAATGAAGAAAAATAAATCAAAACTCATACTGACAGTCAGTCTCACAATGTGGTTGACATTTCCTGTTTTTGCACAGGTAAGCATTTCTTCACCTTATTCAAGATATGGTCTTGGAGAGCTCAACTTCAGCAAAACTTCCTTTTTAAGCTCAATGTCAGGAACTTCAGTCGGACTCATGGGAACGAATATCATTAATTATTCAAACCCGGCTTCCTATTCGGCATTTCGGGAAAAATCTTTTTTATTCGATGCCAGCGCCCTGATTTATCCCAGAATTTTAAAAAATGATCAGACAACAGAACAGACTCTGTTTGCTAGTCTAAACAATCTGCAATTTGCTTTTCCTTTGGCACCCAAATGGGGCATTTCGCTTGGGGTTTTCCCTTACAGCAGCATCGGATACAAATTGAAAAATGAGGAAATAATTGATTCTGTTGGAATTGTTAATTATGCCTATGAAGGATGGGGCGGTCTGAATACATTTTATATCGGAACCGGACTGGAGGTTGTAGACGGATTGTCTGTCGGGGCAAATATGAACTATTATTTCGGGAATATTGACAGAGTCAGAATTGCAGTTTTTGATACTACAGGATTTTTGAATTCACGCCTCACAAATAAGGTCAATATTTCAGATGTGAATTTCAACATTGGATTGCAGTATCGGATTCTCTTCAATAAAATTACTGAATCTGACGGTATCAAACAGAAAACGTTTTCCGGCTACAGTTTGACACTTGGACTGAACGGAGGAAATGCCGCCTCACTGAATGCAAAAGAAAATATATTAGCTGAACAAATGACTGGATCCACTCCCTATGCAACTGCTCTCGACACGGTTAGTTTTATCGAAAACAGAAAGACAGCGGTGAATCTGCCACTGAGTTTAAGCGGAGGTGTCTTTCTTGAGAAACAGCATCGCTGGATGGCCGGTGTAGATTTGAACTGGCAGAAATGGAGTGATTATTCAGCAAATGGGATTCAGGACTCGCTTCAAAACACTCTCAGGATTTCAGCTGGAGGTGCAATTTATCCAAAGGAAAAGCCTACCGGTGGGATGCTTCAACGCTCTGTTGTTCTGCTTGGGGCTCATTACTACAATAATTATCTTGAATTGAAAAACACACCCTTAACACAATATGGCATAAGTTTTGGATTAGCTATGCCGGTCAGACGGACCGGAACTTCACTGCAGATTTCTTTGGAACTTGGAAAAACGGGAACCACAACAAACAATCTGATTGAAGAAACATATGGAAAATTAAGAATCGGAGTAAGTATATCTGAAACATGGTTTCACAGAAGAAAATACGACTAAAAAATGAAAACAAAAATGACAATGAAATTCGCTCAAAAAATTACAGCACTGGTGACTATCTTATTTTTGTCCCTGCCTGTAATTGGACAAAATTATGATGAACAGGGATTTGCTATTCCCAACAGTATTACAGGACCAAAATATGGAATTGGTGAAGACAGTGTTGCATGTGTAACCAATTTTTCACTGTATCGTGAGAACTACAGGCAATGGAGAGCCAGTAATTTCCAAAATGAAGCCATCGACTATACGGTGGACTCATGGAGGTATGTAATGCTCAGATGTCCTCTTGCATCTCAGAATACCTATATTGATGGATCAAAGATTCTGGAACATTTATATAATAAGGCAGAAACATCGGAATTAAAACAAGCTTATGTTGACACTCTGATGCTGATGTATGACAGAAGAATTATGGCATTTGGCAATGAAGGATTTGTCCTTGGTAGAAAAGCTGCAGAATTACTTACTTATCAGCCCGAATCCTTTGAGAATGCATACGAAATACTTGTGCGTTCTGTTCAACGTGCGGATAAAGAATCAGAATCAGCCATTATTTTTTATTATTTCATGACAACTGTGAGAATGGTTCGTGAGGCTGGTGCTGACAGTACGATTGTTTTTGATAACTATGAAACTGCCATGGACATCATAGATTACAACATTAAAAATATTAAAAAGGAAATCGAAAACAATCCAGCTGAAGCTAATAAAAACGACAGACTGCTTAAGGGTTTTGAAACAGCATTGAGCAATATTGAAAACCTTTTTGAACCATTTGCCACATGTGAAAACCTGTTGAACATTTATTCGAAAAAATATGCAGAAAACCCCACTGATACAAGCATGATTGAAAAAATGATCAACTCTTTTGAAAGAAAAAGTTGTACACCACCTTTATATTTTGAGGCATCAGAGCAATTGTACAAACTAAAACCATCAGCATCTTCTGCTTTTGCACTTGGACGGATGTATTACAGAATTGATCAGTTCAGTAAAGCAGTTCCTTTTTTACAGGATGCCATAGACGGACTGGAAGACAATGACAGTAAAGCTGATGCAGCATATATTCTTGCCAATACATACAAAAATCTTAGAAACTATTCTGCATCCAGAACGTATGCGTTGAGAGCTGCAGAATTGAGACCAAACGATGGAAAACCTTGGCTTCTGATAGGAGATTTATATGCAATGTCAGCCTCAAGTTGCGGGGATAATGAAGTGACTTCAAAAGCAGCCTACTGGGCAGCTGTTGATAAGTATCAAAGAGCGCGCAGCGTTGATGAATCTATTGCTTCTGATGCAAACTCAAGAATTGCAACGTATTCTGCTGCTTTTCCAAAAAGTGAACAACTGTTTTTCAGAGGATATAATAAAGGTGATTCATTCAGAGTTGAATGTTGGATCAATGAAACAACAACAATCAGATCCTCTGATTAAAAATATATGATTATGATGAAGCACCGCTTCATACTTCTTGGCATATCTGTGATTTTCACAGGTATGCTTTTCTTTTCATGTAGAAATGACATGGACAAAATTGCTTCATTCAGACAAAATGATACAATTCCTGTAGAAAGTGCATTCGATGTTGTGTATTTTTATTCGGAAAATGCAGTGATGAAAACAAAAATGTCTGCTCCTGTGATGAACAGATTTGATATTCCGGAAGTTTTTGTGGAATTACCCAAAGGATTTGAACTTCAAATGTATGACTCAGTGGGAAATGTCAGTTCAATTATTACCGCAAAATGGGCAAGAAAGTATGAGCAGAAAAAGATTCTGGAGGCTAAATATGATGTTGTGGTTACAGATCTGGTAGAAAAAAAGATTCTGAATACCAATCATCTTGTGATGGATGAAAATCAGAATAAGATCTATTCTGACAAATTTGTGAAAATTACAATGCCTGATAAAATTATTTATGGTGACGGTTTTGAATCAGATCAGAGTTTCAGTGAATACAGAATTCTTCAACCCAAAGGAGACATTCTCCTGACCAGAAAAAGTGAAGAAGATGATCAGGATTGATTGTGTCAGAGAGAAGTTTCCATTAGAATTAATTCATTTGTTTAATTTTGTTTTATGAAAATTATTGCAAAAAATAAAAAGGCTGGATTTGAATATTATCTTTTTGAAAAGCTTACTGCCGGAATTGTTTTAACAGGAACTGAAATCAAATCAATTCGGGCAGGAAAGGCCTCAATTAATGATGCTTACTGCGCTTTTGAAGGAGATGAACTTTGGGTGAAAAATATGCACATTGCTGAATATGATTTTGGTAACATCTATAATCATGATCCTAAGAAAAATAGAAAACTCCTGCTCTCAAAGCGTGAATTGAAAAAATTGAGATCAAAAAACGTTGAAAAGGGAGTGACCATCGTTCCTACCATATTATTCATTGATGATAAAGGTTTAGCGAAAATGGAAATTGCTCTTGCAAAGGGAAAAAAACTCTATGATAAAAGAGATACAATTAAAAGTCGGGATGTTGAGCGGGATCATGACAGAAAAATTAAACTTTGATCTTTTTACTGAAATGTTTTGTGCATTGATTCAGAAATGAAGAATTGGTGATTTCCTTTGTATCTTTGCAAAAAAGAATATACATGAATACAATTCAAAATATACCTGCTATTCAGGATGCAGATCTGAGGGGAAAAATAGTTCTCGTCAGAGTGGATCACAATGTTGTAAAAAAGGGTATTATCCACGATCCTTACAGAATTGACGCAACAATAGGTACATTATACTACATAGTCGCAAAAGGAGGAAAAATTATTCTCATGACCCATGTGGGAAGGCCGAAAAATAAAAAGGAAGGAACAATAGAAATCAGTGATGACACTTCAGTTGATCCGATCGTTGAATACTTTGAAAACAAACTGCATATTAGGCTCAGGATTCCCGAATTGCATCTTCAGGATAATAAGGGGTATTCGGGGATAGAAACATCAATAAATCATTTGATCAAAGATCTTCGTGATGACAGAATTGATGGCATATATCTTCCAAACACACGATGGTTTGCAGGTGAAGAAGCCCAAGATGCATCTGCTGAAAGATTTGCTTACCAACTGGCAGGACTCGCTGATATTTTTGTGAATGATGCTTTCGGTTCATGGCAGCCACATGCCTCAACTGTCGGTATTACTAAATATCTGCCTTCTTTTGCCGGATTTCTGATGCAAAAGGAAATTGCCAACCTGGAAAGGGTTTTTCAACCTCAGAAACCATTTGTTTCAGTTGTGGCAGGAGCAAAATTTGATACAAAAATTGATTCATTGTATGCGTTGCTTCAAAAATCTGATTATCTTGTTCTTGGTGGTGTAATCTATAATGCTTATCTTGCAGCAAAATATGATATTTTTGTCAAAGGTGTCGGCGATGATGACATTGAACATGCAAGGAAATTTGTAGAGTTTTCTGCAAGGTATCCTGAAAAACTTGTGGAACTTCCCCATGTAATTGAATCTGACACCCTTGAAGGAAAAATCGAGGGAAAGTGGCGACAAAGAAGTATCAGTGATTTTAAAAATGGTGATACTTACAACTATTTCCTTGATGTTGCTCACAGTTCATTTCAGAATGAATACATCAGGGACATTTTTCACAATGCACACACAATTTTTGTGAATGCAGTCATGGGTTTTACACCTCATTTTAATGAAGGCACAATTGCACTCGATGAGTTGATCGATGAAAACAGAAATGCAATTAAACTATACGGGGGGGGTGATACGATGCAGGAACTGAAGCGTCTGCTTCCCGGATTATATATTGTAGCCCTTGACAGTCCCAAATATTATATTTTTACAGGTGGTGGGGCGGTCCTCAAAGCCATTGAAGAAGGTACAGTCATGGGATTGGATCCGGTTAAAGCACTGATTGAAAACAAAGGAAAAGCTTCGAAAAAATGACACAATTATTCAAACTGATCAGAGAAAGGCAAAGCGTCAGAAAATTCGATCCGGACAAAATTGTTGAGAGAGAAAAAGTGATGCAATGTATAGAAGCAGCCCGTCTTGCTCCTTCTGCTTGCAATGCTCAGCCCTGGAAGTTTATTGTTGTTGACGAACCTGAATTAAAGCTGAATGTTGCAAAAGAAACCTTTGGACCACTTATGAAATTCAACAAATTTGTTGTTGATGCTTCTGCAATCGTTGTTATAACAATTGAAAAACAGAATTTTAATTCCAGATTTGGTGGGACAGTGAAAAATATTGATTTTCCACTTATTGACATCGGAATTGCTGCACAGCAGTTCTGCCTTCAGGCACAGGAACTGGAAGTTGGAACTTGTATGCTTGGTTGGTTCAATGAAAAGCCAATCCAAAAAATGCTAAATATTCCTTCAAAAAGAAAGATCGCATTGCTGATCGCAGTCGGGTATGCAGTTGAAAGTTATAAGCAAAGAGATAAACAAAGAAAAAAGACACAACAAATGTGTAGTTTTAATGCTTACTTATGATATTGTTAAAACCTGATACAGATATTACAGGCTTTTGGAACAATGCAGACTTGAAATTTTTTGAATAATAGTTTAATCTGAGAAATGAATTTATAAAAATTCATTCGATGGGTTCTTTACTTTTTTTTAAGTTTGCAGAAACATCATAACCTTGAATAAAGTTTATCTTTCTTTGGGCTCAAATATGGATGACAAACTGTCAAATATTGTCAGTGCAATGCATCGATTGATTCAGATGGGAATGACAATAACAAATGTAAGTCATCTCTATGTGTCAAAAGCATGGGGATTCTTCGCTGAAGACTACTTTATGAATAATGTTGTGGAGTTAGAAACATCTCAAAATTCCGAACAAATTCTGGGCTGTATAGAGCAGATTGAAGAACGTTTTTTCCGAAAACGAGATGCAGGAGTGTATCGTGACAGACCTGTAGATATTGATATCCTTTTCTTTAATTCAGAGATTCAACAGAGTGAGAACATCTGCATACCACACCCTCTTTTTCATCTTCGTTCATTTTGTGTACTTCCAATGAAAGATATTGATCCTTTGTTGATACATCCCGTTTTACAAATGTCAGTTTGTGACATCTATTCTAAGCTGAGTGATGATCTTACTGTGTTCAAAAACCGTGAATTTTTCAGAAATATTTTATCTGATGCGAATACCTTATAAATATATTGTTATTGAGGGAACGATTGGTGCAGGTAAAACTTCACTTTCCCATATGATCGCTGATGATTCCGGCGGTTCACTTATACTTGAGCAGTTTGAAGAAAATTCTTTTCTGCCAAAGTTTTATCAGAATCCTGAAAAGTATGCATTTCCTCTTGAACTCTCGTTTCTGGCATCAAGATATCAGCAGCTCAAAGATAAACTTATGCCTGATCTTTTCGGAAATGTAACAGTAGCAGATTATTTCATTGATAAATGTGTCATATTTTCGAGAAAAACACTTCAGTCTGATGAGTTTGTACTCTTCAGAAAATTGTTTTCTATCATCATTTCACAGTTGCCACAGCCTGAACTTCTTGTTTATTTATATAAGTCTCCCATGCACCTCAAGCAAAATATCATGCAAAGAGGTAGAGAATACGAACAGAATATTTCTCTAGAGTATCTCGAGAATATTCAGGAGAGTTATATGGAGTATTTAAGACAGAATTCCTTGCCCAGGGTTGTAATCGCAGATACATCAGAGATTGATTTTGTCAACAATCCTTCAGATTATATGAGAATAAAATCTGTCATTTGTAAAGAATATCCTGAGGGAATACATACCATTTCACTTTAGTCAGATTTGTTATGAGACGCTGAAGGTTTTAGTTATAAAAAAAGGATGTGATATTCACATCCTTTTTTTTGGTCAGATTGATCCGATTATTTTATAGCATTCTGAAAATCAGTACTACTGAAATATTTCAAAAATTCTCTATCTTTAGCAGCTTCAGCTTTGTATGCTGAATTTGCAGCACATGCTTTTTTCAGGTTGTCATACATCATGGAAGTATTACTTGTACGTGCACCGATAATTGCCATCAGGTAGTACCCGTCTGCAGTTTTTTCTTTCATACAGTCAAGTGTTTTGACAGCTTCGGTTTGTTTTCCGTTTAGGAGTTGTGCAAGAGCAAGATTATATCTGCAGTTTGAAGATCCAAACAATCTTTCGGCTTCGGAATAGTCACCGCTTAAGATTTTGAGGATACCTTCGTTGTAATTTACATTTATTCCTGCCTGTTTTGCTTTTTCAAATCTTGACATTGCTACTTTAGAATCTTTCATTCTGAGTGCAATGACACCATGATTATTCAATACCTGACCGTTGTTCGGTGATAGTGCATCAGCTTTTTCAATATAAGAAACGGCTTCGGTTGTATTTCCCATCTGAAGAAGAATAGCTCCTGCATTATTGAATCCTTTCCAGCTGTCAGGAAACTGAGATGTTGCAGTTTTATAAATTTTTAATTTGGTATCCATGCTTTCAGTTAGTGTTGCAGCATAAAGCAATTCTTTCTCATCAAGTTTTGAAGGGTCTGTAACGGCCAGTTCTGCAATTTGAGCATCTGTTTTCTTTGGTTCATAGCAATTGACAACGATTTCAGAACGACGCAGGGGTTCCAGTATTGCTTCAACTTCAGCATATATAATTGTCATATTCTTAATTTCCTGCTCACGCTGAGCCTTGCTGGGTTGCATTTTGATCACATTGATGATTGCCTGTTTTTCAGGAATGTTACTTGCCTGAATTGCTGACATAAAACCATCAAAATCTTCCCCTTTGGCATTGACGTTTAAGGTGTATTGGCGTTTAACATCTTCAGGTTTCATTTTATTTGCACGTGCATTTGCTTTGTCTATTGCATTCATATAGTCAACAAACCATTTTTCAGCAGCTTTGCCACGGTCTTCTGATAATTTTGAATTGAGAGTCAATTCTCCTTCTGGAGATGCCCAGGCATTGATCTGAACGTCCTTAATTTCCCAGCCCTGTTCAACAAATGCTTTGATATTATTGATGGCATCAATGTTTTGTTGAACTTTATTCAGTTTTTGATTCATGCTAAGGTTTGCACTGTTGTAATCAAAGAACAGACCTGCCTTTTTGGTTACAACAACAACTTTCTCGTATCCGTGAGCTGCAATCTCTGTGTTGTCATCTATGACTGATACACGCAGAGGAGTCATAATTACACCGTCTGCAATTTTTACTTCACCCAATTCAACAGTCTTGTTTTTCTTGGTGGCTTTGATATTAATATACAGTTCAGATGCCATCATTTCGGGTTGATAAATAAACTGATCTGAAAAAGCAAATGAGCCACCTTCTGTTTTCTTAATGATGGTACCGTTTCCTTCAACTACTTTTTCACCGACAACCTTAATTTTTTTCAGGGGAAGACTTCCTCCGTCATATTTCAGAACCGGCTCAATATCAACTGTCACTTTTTTGCCGAAATATTTGGCCGGAAAAGTTCCCTTAACATCAACTTTGACTACTCCGCCATGGACTTCAAGAACTTCCGGTTTGGCTTCGTAATTCACAGTGTCATGTTTTTTTACCATTTTCTGGAGATCACAACTGCTGAAGAATAATGCCAGAACTGCAAAAAATAAAATTGGGCTAAATCTTTTCATAGATGTTTGGTTTTAAAATTATTATGCAAAAGTAAAAAAATTTTTCTTGAAAATACATCTTTAGTATATTTTTTTTGAACACGGATCATCGTGTTATTAACAAGTTTTTTTAATTGACCAATTGATATAACACAATTCCTGCACATACTGAAACATTGAGTGAATGCTTTGTCCCTCTCTGGGGAATTTCTATACAGATGTCACTGATGTCAATGAGTTTCTGGTCAACACCATATACTTCATGCCCGAATATCAGGACAGATTTTTTGTGGTTTGAAATATCAATTTCTGACAATGGTGTGGAAAGATGAACTTGTTCAACAGATAAAATTGTATATCCTTCATTTTTAAGTTGCTCAGCAATACATAAACTTTCTTCTACATGCTCCCATTTCACATGATCTGTAGCTCCCAACGCAGTTTTATGAATTTCTGGATGCGGAGGTGTTGGAGTAATCCCGCATAAATATATCTTCTCAACAAGAAATGCATCACAAGTCCTGAAGATTGAACCCACATTATGAGCACTTCTGACATTATCGAGGAGAACAATGATAGGTTTTTTCGGAAGCATTTTAAACTCTTCTGAGGATATTCTGTCAAGTTCGTCCATCGATTTCTTTGGTCTCTGCATTCGATTATGTATGATTGAGTGGCTATCTGTATTGTAAATATATTTTGTAAGAATATTTTGAGACCTGTTGTGTTGATCCAGAAAATTACTTGAAGTTAATGATCTGATTCAAATCTCTGTCAAGTTCAATGTAGTTTGATGGCCGGCTAAAAATTTGAAAATCTTCAGTAATTAAATAGATTTCAGGGGTTCCTCTGATGTGATATTTACTAAAAGCTTGACTTTCGGTGTCTTTCATATCTGTCATATTTAGAAAATTTTCCATATGATGTTCCTGAATTGCTTCCATCCAGTCGTCTTTGTATTTTGTCAGTGCAAAGGTAACCACTGAAATACCTTTTGCTCTGTATGAAGGCCACATTGCAACAAGCTGCTCAATAATAATTTTACAATGATCACAATCAGGATCCCAGAAAAGAAGAACGACAGCTTTGTTTTCAGCATTTCCGTAAAGAGATACAGTTTTTCCTTCAGGCGTTGTGCCGGCGATATCAGAAGCCTGTGATCCGGGGCGGCTTTGCCTGACAATTTCATAGAGTTTGTGCTGGTCTTCATAAAGATTGTCACCTTCACAAAGCTCAGATTGATAGATTTCCATCAAATAAAGATACACTTCCAGAAAATCAGATTGCTCAAAAGTATGCACAAGCAAGCTTACAACATAATCATACATCTCGTCATTGACAGCAGCTTTCGAAATGATCAGATCACTGGCTCTTTTATATTGCTCTTCAGTTGGCGGATAAACATATAATCCCATGAAATCTTCAATGGAACTGTGTAAAAATGGAGTACGGATCAACCCTGGCTCATTGAAGTCAATATGATTGAAAAAATTTTTCTGCATGAAAAGGTATGGATCCTGTTTTTCAGTGCGGTTCATTTTCAGTTCATAATCATAATTGGGATAAAAAGCAGAACGAATGATTTTATAAGCAAAAAGGTCCTTTGACTCTCTGTCAAGATCATCAAGCATTTGTTGTACAGCATATTCCAGAGAGTCTAAATAATGATTGAGTTCAATCAGTTTAGCTTTGTTTCCGATGGGATCTGCCCTGTTCATCATGTCTCCAAGATGACTGAGATGTTCAATAGTAATTCGTATCGGATAAAATGCAAAAAATAAATCGTTGTCAGGAGAATCTTGAAAAACCATGAGATGAATACTGTCTTTTGGCGTTGTAAACCTGACATCACTGTAATTGTATATAACGTCGATCCCGTCTGCCGGATTTTTTCCCCATCTCAAATGATACATACCGTGTTTTCTTTCAGGTGACATGTTAAATACAAAAACATTGTTCCTGCTCTTTACAGAATCAATCAGTTTCAGGTCCTGCCCGTCAAATGCATGTATATATACAGGCGTATTACCAATACCGTTCACAGTCCCCTCAATAACGGGATATTTTTCTGTACATGAAACAGAAATACCGATCATTGGCAGGATAAACAGATAGAAATACAGTGTGCGTATCATCAGAGTCTTCATTAAAGTTGACTTTAAACCGGAATACTAAACTGCAAATTTAAAAAAACTTATTTGATGCACGTATTTTTCCAGAGAATGTTCACAAATGTTCTGTCTTTAATAACACGTGTATTCATTTGGTTTTAAAGAAAAAAATTGAGACATTCCTTCTAAATCTTCTATCTTTGAAAAAATTTCTGTAGTGAAAAAACGAAAATACGTAGCCAAAACGATTCAGGGACTTGAGAATGTCCTTGCAGAGGAACTACATCGTCTGAATGCTGAAGATATTCAACCTGGAAGGAGGATGGTTGAATTTATAGCAGACCGGGAAACAATGTATAAGATTAATTATAATATATTCACAGCGTTAAGGATTCTGGAATCTTTTAAAACGTTTACATTCACTGATATTAATGAATATTACGATCAGATACGTTCCTTACCCTGGCAACAGATTATTGATCCTGATCAGACAATTGCCGTTGATGCCAGCGTGTTTAAATGCAATGCATTCAACAATTCAAACTTCACTGAAATGAAGACAAAAGATGCTGTTGCTGATTATTTCAGGGATGAAACCGGAAGAAGGCCATCAGTGAGTTTGAATAAACCTGATCTGTTGATCAATATTTATATTCAGGGTAATTTCTGTCATGTGTCTCTTGACACATCGGGAATCCCGTTATATAAACGTGGTTACAGGGAATTACTGCACGAAGCGTCAATCAATGAAGTTCTTGCAGCCGGAATCATTCGCATGAGCGGGTGGAGAGGAGAGGGTTTTATGTATGATCCAATGTGTGGGGGAGCAACCATCCCGATTGAAGCAGCCATGTATGCATCAGGATTGCCGGCAGGGTTTTACAGAAACGAGTGGGGGTTTATGAAATGGAAATCATTCGATCCTGAAGTCTGGAAGCAGGTAAAAGAAAAATCAGATGAACTCAAAACAGATCATGTATTTTCTGTGTATGCTTCTGATATTTCAGCACAATCTGTCAGGATTGCACGTAAAAATATTGCAGCAGCAAGAATGATGAAAACCATTCAGCTTGAACAAAAGCCCTTCGATCAACTCATGCCCAAAAGCGAACAAGGTATTCTGATATTTAATCCACCCTACAATGTGCGTATCGAAGTTGATGATATGACGGCTTTTTATCAGAAAATCGGAGACCATCTGAAGCACCACTTCAAAGGGCATCAAGCGTGGTTGATCAGCAGTGATTTGAAAGCAATCAGGTTTGTGGGTCTGAAGCCTGTGAAAAAGTATCATCTAATGAACGGACCCCTTGAAGCAAGATTTCACGGCTTTGAAATTTATTGAAATGAAATAGGTGAAAAGCATTGGAATATTCCAAACCTGAATCATCAAACTGAGTATTTTTGAACCAGAATTATGATTAATTTTGAAGACAATTTATTGGAAAACGAGATTATAAATGTATGATTATGAATGAAATAAAAAAAATCGCTGTTTTGACTTCCGGAGGAGATGCGCCGGGAATGAATGCTGCGTTGAGGGCAATTGTTCGCACTGCAGCCTATCACAATATTGAAACAATTGGAATTTACAATGGTTATGAGGGTTTGATTAACGGAGAATTTGTTTTGATGGAAACATCTTTTGTCTCTAATATTATTCAGAAAGGAGGGACAATTTTGCGCTCTGCAAGAAGTAAAAGATTCAGGGAAGAATTATGGCAGAAAACAGCATTTGATAATCTGGTTCAGAATTCAATTGATGCACTAGTTGTCATTGGGGGAGATGGTTCATTCAGAGGATTGAATGAATTTTGTTCAAGGTTTCCTCTTCAGGGGATCGGTATTCCGGGAACCATTGACAACGATATGATTGGAACGGATTTTACCATTGGATATGATACAGCAATCAACACGGTTGTGGAGGCTGTTGATAAAATTCGTGATACTGCCTATTCACATAACAGGTTGTTTTTTGTTGAAGTGATGGGCAGGGATGCAGGGTTGATTGCCCTGAGAGCAGGGATTGCTGTTGGGGCAGAAGAGGTACTCATCCCCGAAACTGTCACAACAGTTGATGATTTGGTATATGATTTGATCACCAACAGAAGAATGAATAAAACAAGCGGAATTATAATTGTTTCTGAAGGTGATGAATTGGGAGGTGCCGTTGAGGTTGCCAAAAAAGTAAGAGAACGGGTTCCCGATTATGAATTACGTGTGACAATTCTCGGGCATATTCAGCGTGGCGGAGCCCCAAGTTGCATGGACCGGGTGCGAGCAAGCATTATGGGACACAATGCAGTACTGGCATTAAAAGAAGGACACAACAGAGAAATGGTCGGTATCATAAATAATCAGGTTTGTTATACCCCGCTTGAGAAGGCTGTAAAGCACCATCACGAAGTTTCCCAACAAATGGTTGATATGATAAAAATTCTTGCAATTTAGATGTCTTTTCCTTTTCCCTCATACGCTGTATTAATATTGCCAGTCCCTCTTGACAGGATGTTTACGTATTTTATCCCAGAAGAAATGCGTGGAAAGGTTGAACCGGGTCAGCGTGTGATTGTTCAGTTTGGAGCCAGAAAATTTTATACAGCAATTGTCTATGAGCTTGTTGAGACTGTTCCTGAAGGTATTACACCGAAATCAATCGATATGATTCTTGATGATTCTCCTGTAATAAGCAGTGTTCACCTCAAATTCTGGCAATGGCTATCCGATTATTATCTTTGTGGGCCGGGAGATGTAATGAAAACAGCTCTTCCAACCGGTTTACGGATAGAAAGTGAAACAAAAATTGAGCTTAATCCGGACTTTACTGATGAAATGTTCAGTCTTTTACAGCAGCATGAACAGATGATTGTTATGGCAATGAGGGAAAAGGACAATCTCAGTATCACAGAGATACAGAAAATCCTGGGGATAAAAAATGTACAGTATCTTGTAAAAAATTTACTTTCAAAAGGAGCAGCCCTGAGTTATGAAGAGTATGCAGAGCGATATATCCCGAAGAAAGAAGTCTGGATTTCACTCTCTCATGAATTTGCAGATCAGGAAGAAAAACTCATGGAATTGTCAAATAAACTTTCAGTGAAGGCTCCAAAACAGTCTGATGCACTGATTTTTTTCATTCATGAGACAAACATCAGACGAAATGTCCATGAAATTCAGAAGAAAAATCTGGCAAGCCGGTGCTCTTATCAGGCAATTCAGTCACTGATTAGAAAAGGAATTTTTATGGAATATGAAAAGGTCGTTTCAAGATTTGACGAAGAAGATTCCGAATTTCTAACATCAGACTTTGTTTTAACTGAAGAACAGCAAATTGCTCTGGAATCAATCCAGGAATCATTTAATGAACAAAATGTGCACTTGCTTCACGGAGTTACTTCAAGTGGAAAAACGGAAATATACATACGTCTGATGCAACAGGTGATCCAATCCGGAAAGCAGGTGCTCTATCTTTTACCCGAAATCGCACTGACAAATCAGATAATCAGACGACTTCAACTCGTGTTTGGAAACAAAGCAGGTGTGTATCATCATAAGTTTAATTTCAATGAGAAAATTGAATTGTGGAACAGCGTGTTATCTCCTGACGGAGCAGATTCAAAATATCAGATTATTCTGGGAACCCGTTCTGCGTTATTTCTCCCGTTCACAAATCTGGGGCTGATCATAATAGATGAGGAACATGATAGCTCATATAAGCAAACAGATATGGCTCCCAGGTATCATGCACGTGATTCAGCAATCATCCTGGCAAATATTCTTAATGTAAAAGTATTGCTTGGCTCAGCAACACCTTCAGTTGAAACGTACTTCAATGTCTTGCAGGGCAGATACGGAATGACGGAGTTGTTTATCCGTTACAACCATATTCCAAAGCCTGATGTCAAAATTATTGATATGACTCAGGAGGGGAAAGGTCGTCAGGGAGCCTGGTTTATATCAACCCGTTTAAGAAATGCAATAGATGTTACTTTGAAAAATAAAAGACAGGTGATATTGTTTCAGAACCGGCGGGGATTTGTACCAATTGTGCAATGTACTCAGTGCGGTTGGATTCCGGAATGCAAACATTGTGATATTACACTCACTTATCACAAAAAAATCAATCAGCTGAAATGTCATTTATGCGGCTATTCAAATCTGATTCCGGAACGATGTCCTGTATGCGGAAATACGCATATCAGGTTTATGGGTTTTGGTACCGAAAAGGTGGAAGAAGAAGTGAAAGCCTTGTTTCCGGGAGTTGTTGTTGCAAGGATGGATGCTGATTCGACCCGTGGAAAATATTCCCATAGAAATATAATTCAGTCTTTTGAAAATGGTGAAACTGATATCCTTGTCGGCACGCAAATGGTGAGCAAAGGTCTTGATTTTAAGCGTGTCAGTCTTGTTGGAATACTGAACGCAGATAATCTGATGCATTTCCCTGATTTTCGTTCATTTGAAAGAGGCTTCCAGCTCCTGACACAAATAATTGGCCGGGCTGGAAGGCACGAAGACAACGGAGCGGTTATTTTGCAGACGAGAAAACCGGACCATCCGGTTATTCTTGCTGCCATAAACGGAGATTTTCAGACATTTTTCCATGAACAGATCAAAGAAAGACAATTGTTCAGATATCCTCCGTTTTACCGTTTGATTCAATTATCTGTACAACATAAGAATCAACAGAAAGTCAATTCTGCTTCTGCCGATCTGAAAAAATTGATTTCCGGAATTGAAGGATTGTTTATACTTGGTCCTGAAGAACCGGTTTACGGGAGAGTTAAACAGTATTATATCAGGAATATACTGATTAAGATTCCCCGTGATCAGAAACATTTTCAAAACAGATTGAAAATTCGTGAAATCATAGAAGGATTTAAGGCTGAAAAGCAGCAGGCAGGGCTTCGTATAATTGCTGATGCAGATCCGGTATAACACTGATTACTCCATGTGAGTAACAGCAAACTTAAAATACAAAGAATGCGGTCGTGATACCGAAATAGATGAGCAAACCGGTGACATCAACCAGCGATGTAATGGCCGGACTTGCAACCACCGCCGGATCTCCGCCCATCCGTTTCACAAAAAGCGGTAAAACAGCACCAATCATACTGGCAGAAATGACCTGTGCAGAAAGAGCAATTGCAATGACAACTGCAATGTGGGTGAGTGGATAAGGATGCTGACTGCCCGATATTCCTGCAATGATGAGAACATTAATAAATCCAACGACTCCCAGACTTAATCCAAGTAATAACGAGGTCCTTGATTCTTTCCAGACAACCTTCCACCAATCAGACTTGGTTACCTGTCCCAGAGCCATTGCCCGGATGATCACACTGGCAGCCTGACTGCCTACATTTCCTCCTGTTGCTGCAATCATCGGCATGAACAATGCAAGCACAATGATTTTTTCAATCGCATAGGAAAAATGCTGAATGATTATGCCTGAAAAAATGCCAAAAAGGAGTAATCCTACAAGCCAGGGCATGCGCTTCCTGTAATGGATACCGACTGAGATTTCTTCGTAATCAAATTCATCCGTATCTCCAGTAATACCCATAAACTTCTCCAAATCTTCTGTATGTTCAGCACGAATGATCTCAATGGCATCATCGTGTGTGACAATCCCAAGCAGTTGCCCGTGCGCATTCACAATAGGAATGGCAACAAGGTCATATTTCTCAATTTTGGCTGCTACACTTTCACGGTCTTCTTCAACATTGGCATATACAAATTCTTCATGCATGATGTCTGCAACTCTCGTGTCAGGCTCTGACATAATCAATCCTTTAAGGGTGACAAATCCTAGCAAAATAACATCATTGTCGACGACATAACAATAATAGATCATTTTTTTGGAAGGGTTATCCTTTCGAATTTTCTGTATGGCCTGTTGTACAGTCATATCGGAAAAAATCGTG
The DNA here is from genome assembly GCA_964388575.1 of uncultured Bacteroidales bacterium. Classification (GTDB taxonomy): domain Bacteria; phylum Bacteroidota; class Bacteroidia; order Bacteroidales; family DTU049; genus CAYMAZ01. The sequence goes on from CAYMAZ010000025.1 coordinate 17,750, forward strand.
GCAAAATCTGAATTCATAATGCCACCGGCTGTTTCAGGAGGATAAGAACTGAGATGAATGACGTCAGTTCGGGTGGCTTTATTCATATATGGCAAAAGCAAAATCTGATCCTTTTTGTCCAACTCCTGGAAGAAATCTGCCCGATCAGCTGAATCCATATTTTCCACAATCTTTGCAAAATCCCTCTTATCGAGGGAGTTGAAAAGAAATTCCTTTTGATCATTATAAAGATCTGGAAAAATCAAAGCCTGATGATCGGCAGGAAAAAGTTTAAATACATGGAGCATGGCATCCTTCTCAAGCTCTGACAGAATATCTGTAACCTCAATTGCAGGTATTTTTTTCAGATGTTCAATGTATTCAATTGCTTTATCCGGATTGTTCTGCAATTCTTCCAGCAGAAAGTCATTGTCCAGATCCTCTATTTCGTGTGTCAGCTGCATATTTTTTTCTTAGCGTTAAATTTTTACTACATTCATTCAGACTCATGATCTATGATCAGGAATGCCCGAAAACGGATTCAGTAAAAAAAGATAACGTGAAGAAATAAGAATTGAACATTGATGAAATTTGAAATAAATATGTAAATCCCACAGAAATAAACAACGGGTTTTATTTCCGGAAAAGCTGAACGTACTTAAAAAAGCAGTAGGTCTTTTCATGGCTGCATAAATAATAATCACATAAATCGGGAACTTCGTCCATTTTAATGATTTTTTGCTTTGCAAAAATAATAAAATCTCTGAATCTGAAAAAAAAATAATAAAATCACACCTCAATGCAACTTCTTGCAAAAAAAATACTCTAAGTATAGGTATTATGTAATTAATACCTGATTATTTTATATTTTAGCGATCTATTTTGTGTTTTAACATGATAATATATACAAACCATGAACAGAATATTTAAGTTATTGATTTTGGCTAATCTGATTGTTTTACCACAGTTATTGATATCACAAATTACTGTTACAACAGGGACACCTGCAAACACACTTGTGCAAAATGTCCTTGTGGGGCAGGGTGTGACAGTTTCAAATGTTACATTTTCAGGACATGCAAATGCAATCGGTCATTTTCAAACAGGTGCAAACCCAACAAATCTGGGAATTTCTGAAGGAATTATTATTTCTTCAGGTCTGGTAAACAATGCCTCGGCTCCGATTGGAAGTCTTCCTAGTAACCATGCATCTACAGGTCATAATCTTGGTGGTGATCCGTTGTTAACAGCACTGGCTGGTTATACAACATATGATGCAGCAATTCTTGAGTTTGATTTTATACCTCAGTCAGATACAATCAGGTTTCGCTATGTTTTTGGTTCAGAGGAATATCATGATTTTGTTCTTTCAAACTACAATGATGTGTTTGGTTTCTTTATTTCCGGACCCAATCCACTCGGTGGCGTTTATACAAATCAAAATATGGCCCTTATACCCGGAACAAATATTCCAATTACCATTAATACTGTCAATAATGGTTATGCCAGTTCCCCTTGTGCATCAGGTCCTTGTAACAATTGTGCATATTTTGTAGACAACTGTATGGGGACAACTGTTGTATATGATGCCTTTACAGTTGTTTTAACTGCCTGGGCTTCAGTCATTCCATGTATGACATATCATCTGAAAATCGGTATTGCAGATGTCGGAGATAGTTCCTATGATTCAGGGGTATTTCTTGAAGCAAACAGTTTGTCCACGAATGCTGTTGCCCTGAATATCACACCTTCTTTACCGGCAGCCGGAAATGATGCCATTGAAGGGTGTAACAATGCAGTAATTGAATTTAACCTCCCTTCTCCAACTCCTGTAAACAGGGTTGTGCCATTTACAATTGGCGGTACAGCAATCAATGGTGTGGATTATCAGACAATTCCCAACTCTGTCACAATTCCTGCCGGACAAAGTTCAACCACATTGGTCATTGAACCAATTTTTGATGCAATAACTGAACCAACTGAGACAGTGGTTTTAATTGTTCAGACTTCAGCATGCCTTACTGAAACAGTTACAATTGAGATTCATGACTATACTGCTTTAAATGCAAACGGAACAGGTTCAACAGGATTCTGTTCAGGTGGTGGCACAGCTGTCATCGGTGTCACACCTTCTGATGGAATTTCTCCCTATAGTTATACCTGGGATAACGGATTGGATACATTACAATCACATACAGTAACACCAACAACCACAACAACTTATAATGTAACTGTTACAGATTTATGTGGACATACAGCATCTGATGATATTACGATCACAATTTATCCCGATCCTGTGATTGAAATTACTCCTGTTAATCCGACAATTTGTATGGGTGCAACCCAAACTTTAACTGCATCTGGTGGAGAACAGTATAACTGGAGTTCAGGGCAAAATACTGAATTAATTAACGTAACACCAACTACCACTACGACCTATACTGTAACCGGTACAGATGCCAATGGATGTACAGGAACTGCAGAAGTCACAGTGAATGTTTTTCCAAATCTCACAGTCAATATTACTCCTGCAGCACCTGCAATTTGTGATGGAGACAGCATTCAGCTTTTGGTTACTTCCAATGGAACCGTGCCGGTTTACACATGGAGTTCAGGCGATAGCACAGAGTCTGTAGTCCTTACGCCGCAAGTGACAACGAATTATGTAGTTGATGTTGTTGATAGTGTTGGGTGTACAGGGAGTGCAGAAGTTACCGTTACGGTGAATCCGGTCCCGTTTGTGGATTTTGAAGCCAACCCTCTGGACGGTTGTGTCCCTGTGAGTGTCAATTTCAACAATTTAAGTGATCCTGGTGATATGATCTGGGATTTTGGGGATGGTGTAACTTCTGTTAACAATAACCCATCACATCTGTACACAAACAGCGGAATTTTTACCGTCACTTTGACTGTGACTGCAGCAGGATGTGAGAATTCAATGAGCAAGCCTCAGATGATTCATATATTCCCTGCTGTTGTTGCCGGATTTTATCCTTCAGAATTATTTGTTTATGAAGATGAATCTCTGGTGAGATTTACAGATATATCAAACGGTGCAACAACCTGGTATTGGGATTTCGGAACCGGAGATGGTTCTGCTGTTTCTTTTGAGCAGAACCCCGAATTTACGTTTCCCGGGATGGGAGAATACACTGTATGGCAATATGTTGAAAATGAATGGGGATGCAGGGATTCTGCTTTTAAAGTCATCACAGTTAAACAAATGGTCACTTTTTATGTACCCAATGCATTTTCACCAAATCAGGACGGTCTTAATGAATTCTTTATGCCATACGGGAACAATATTCATCCTGACGATTATGAAATGATTATATACGATCGCTGGGGAAGGAAGGTGTTCCGCACGAATAATCTGAATTCACCGTGGGATGGTACTTCTTCTGAGTATAGCGGCAAAATCGCTCCCTCAGGAGTCTATCTTTATTACATCAAAGCCAGATTTGAAAATGCAGTCAAAGAGTTAAGCGGATACGTTACTCTGATCAGATAAGTAACAATGATCTATGAATCCGTATAAATATAATTCTTACTCAGTTGCAGTCATTCAGAATGTAACTAAAGTGTTTTACTTTAGTTCGTTGTGCTTTTTCTGGTGCTATCCAAGCATTTCAAAACAATGTTTGATTCTTTTGAAAGTAAGCTCAATGTCATGATCAAGTCCAACGGAAAATCTGACAAGTCCTTCTGACATTCCCATTTCACGCTGAATATCTTCCGGAACTTCAGAAGATGTACTTTTGCCCGAATTGCTGAAGAGTGTTTTAAAATAACCGAGACTGACGGCAAGATATCCAACACCTTCCTGTTGCATCAATTCCATAAACTTACTGGCTCTTTCAACAGTTTTCAGATCTATTGAAATCATCCCTCCATAGCCGAAACCATCATTCATGACGCGTTTAAAGAGTTCATAATTTTTATGTTCAGGGAGCCCCGGATAATTAACGACAAGGCCAATTTCCATAAAGCGTTTTGCAAGATACATTGCATTTCCACTATGCTTTTGCATTCGGATATGTAAAGTATGCATATTTTTCAGAATGCTTGATGAGCGCAACGGATCAAGAACGGGACCAAGCAACATTGAAGTCCCTGTATTCACGTCACTCAACTGATTGACAAATTCCTTTTCAGCACAGATGGCACCAGCTACACAGTCATTTTTTCCGTTCACAAACTTTGTTAAGCTGTATACAACTATGTGAGCTCCGAGTTTAAATGGTGAAACAATCATTGGAGTAAATGTATTGTCGACCACAAGTTTAATATCTGCCTCATTTGCAATTCTGGAAAGGGCAGGAATATCTGATATCTGAAGCATTGGATTGGTCATCGTTTCAGTGTAGATGAGCTTTGTGTTGGGACGTATGGCTCGCTTAACACTTTCAAGATCATCAATATTGACAAAACTTGCTTCAATGTTGAACTTCGGAAGATAATTTTTCAGAAAGGCAAATGTTCCACCGTATGTTGTGATGCTGGTAATAATGTGATCACCGGATTTGCATAATTGCATGATTGTGTTTGTAATTGCAGCCATACCTGACGCTGTGACCCATGCTGCAGGGGTTCCTTCCATTGCTGCCAATGCATCAGCAAGATATTTATTGCTTGGATTCCAATGGCGTGAATATAAAAAACAGCCTTCTTCGTTGCCCTGGAAAGTGTCTACCATCGTTTTCGCTTCCAGAAACGTATAGGTTGCAGAATCTGTTATTGAAGGATTTACATCTCCGAATTCACCAAACTGATTCAGGTCCTGGATACTTGTTGCGGGATCTTTTTTCATAATTTCTTTTCTTATTTTATACACTTCTTATCATTGCAAAATTATGATTTTTTTTCATTTTGGATGTGAGTAGTTTTAAATTGAACAATTTGTTACCTTTGTGATATTAAAATATAAAATATTAATCTATTTTTGTAATAAAATATTAAAATTTCATTTTTTTTTCTATGAAAAATTTTCAAATTGACAGTCTTGACAAAATGATACTGACCCATTTGCTCACAAATGCAAGAATGCCCTATCTGGAAATTGCAAGAAAATGTAATGTTTCCGGGGCTCTGATACATCAGCGGGTGCAAAGGCTTGAAGAAGCAGGTATTATAAAGTCTTCACAGCTCATCATAAGTCCGAAAGAATTGGGATTGCTTACATGTGCATTTATCGGGATACAAATTAATCTCACTTCAACTGGGACGCATGATGAAGTATTTCAAAAAATCACTGAAATCACCGAAATTGTTGAATGCCATCATATTTCTGGAAAGTATTCACTACTTGCTAAAGTCTATACCCGTGACAATGAACATTTGAAAAATGTGATTATTGAAAAGATTCAGTCTATTCCTGAAATCTCAGGGACAGAAACATTTGTGTCACTTCAGGAAGGATTTATAAGAGCAATAAGTTTGTAATTGATCAATAATACTGTCTTTAGCCAACTGTTGTTCTGTTTACTTTTTCATAACTTTGCAAAAAAAATAGAAAATCATGATTACTCACGAACAGGCACTTGAAATTCTGTTGCAAAATACTTCGGTTACAGAAAAGGAATTAGTTCCGATTCAGGATGCTAATGGGCGTATTCTGGCAGAAGCTGTATATTCAGATATGAATATGCCTCCGTTTAATAAGTCTGCTGTGGATGGGTATGCATGTCGGGGAGAGGACATACATGAGCCGCTCAGAATTCTTGAAGTGATTATGGCCGGAAAGATGCCACAATATGAGATTATACCCGGGACTTGTTCAAAAATTATGACGGGAGCACCAGTCCCAGAAGGAGCCAACACCATATTTATGGTTGAAAATTCGGAACTTAAAGATAAACATATTGTTGTTTTTACAGCTCAAAAAACAGCATCAAATATTTGTGTTATTGGTGAAGATATTTCAGCAGGCCAGAAAATGATGGATGCTGGCACATTACTTAAACCATGGCATATAGGGATATTGGCGACAATTGGAATGGACTTTGTTCCTGTATATAAAAAGGTTAGAATCGGAATCATAACGACTGGTGATGAGCTTCTTGAACCGGGGGAACCTCTGGTTGAAGGTAAAATCAGAAACAGCAATGCCTATCAGTTACTAAGTAGTTGTGCAGAAGTCCCTGCTGAACCAACGTATTACGGAATTATAAAAGATGAGCTCAAAGAAACGACAATCAAATTGCATCATGCAATTTCAGAAAATGATGTGGTTCTGCTTACCGGAGGTGTTTCCATGGGTGATTTTGACTTTGTTCCGAAGGCATTGGAGGAAACAGGGATGAAAATTTTATTTGACAGTGTTGCCATGCAGCCGGGACGTCCCCTCACTTATGCCACAAACGGACTGAAGCATTGTTTTGGGCTTCCAGGCAATCCCGTGTCTTCGTTGATTCAATTTGAAATATCTGTAAAACCCTTGATATACAAACTGATGGGACATCAGTTTCATGTCCCGATGATTCCCTTGAAAATGGGAGAAACCATTACAAGGAAAAAAACCTCCAGAAAATCATTTTATCCTGTTTACATGAATGATGATCAGACTGTCAGTTCTATTCATTATCATGGTTCTGCTCATATCAATGCTTTTACAAATGCATACGGAATAATTGCCATGGAACAGGGAGTGGCAACAATTGAGAAAGGAGAGATCGTTTATGTTAGACCGCTTTAAAAGAAAAATTTCATACCTGAGAATATCAGTTACAGATCGCTGCAATTTGCGTTGCCGGTATTGTATGCCCGAAGAAGGTGTTCAACTGATGGAGCATTCTCAAATTCTCAGTTTTGATGAAATTACTCAGGTTGCGCGCGTTGCTGTAGAAATGGGAATCGTAAAAATACGGATCACAGGAGGAGAACCGCTGGTGCGTAAGGACATCGTTGAGCTTGTCAGAATGATTGCTTCACTGAATGGTGTTGAGGATCTTGCCATGACAACAAATGGAATATTTCTTGACAGATTTGCTCTGCCATTGAAAGAAGCTGGATTACAAAGAGTCAATATCAGCCTTGATACCCTCAGTCCTGAACGGTATGCTTACCTGACTCGTGGAGGTGATATAAGAAAGGTTTTTTCAGGTATTGAAGCAGCAAAGAAGGCAGGTTTACAGCCCATAAAAATCAATGTTGTTGTTTTTGATAAGAATGATACCAGGACACTGGAAGAATTGAAGGCATTTTGCAGAAATGAAGATCTTAATATCAGATTTATTCAGAAAATGGATCTTGACAGTGGGGAATTTTCTGTGGTGGAAGGAGGGACAGGTGGTCATTGCGAAATATGCAACCGGTTACGCCTGACATCAGATGGTTTGATAAAACCATGCCTTTTCAGTGAGGTAGGATTTAATGTTCGTGAACTTGGTGTTGAAAAGGCTATCAGGCTTGCCATTGAAAATAAACCTGAAAAGGGAACAGTATGTCATACACATCAGTTCTTTAATATTGGAGGTTAAAAAATGAATAAGAAAAATTTATCACACACAGATTCTGAAGGTAAAGCGCACATGGTTGATGTGGGAAATAAATCCAATCAGACACGCACAGCAACAGCTGAAGGGGAAATAGTGCTTACACAGGAAACCTTAGAACTCATCAGACAAAATCAGATGAAAAAAGGGGATGTGCTTACAATAGCAGAATTTGCTGGAATTACTGCAGCTAAAAAAACTTCAGAACTGATTCCTTTGTGTCATCCGCTATTAATTACTCAGGTGAAAGTAAGCGCCCGATTGACCGATAAAGGTGTGTATGTGCAGTCTTTTGTTAAATGTGTGGGACAGACCGGAATTGAAATGGAGGCGCTGACCGCAGTTCATGTTGCATTGCTCACAGTGTATGACATGTGTAAGGCTGTTGATAAAAATATGGTTATCAGTAATGTGAGATTACTGGAAAAAACAAAATTGTAATTGATACCATCAGGCGAAATTCATTTCAGAGTGAATGATTCGAAAAACATTGAGATCAAAAAGTAAACAAAAGAAGTATGAAGATAAAAATCAAATCGGTAAACATTTCTGTTGAAAAGGGTACAATTAAAAAACCTGTGGACCAGATTGAGCTCACATCAGAAGGAATAAAAAAAGATGCTCACAGCGGCAAATGGCACCGCCAGGTGAGTTTACTCGGACAGGAAAGTATCATCAGGTTTGGGGAATTGCATAAACAGGACTTTAAATACGGAGAATTTGCAGAAAATATTACAACTGAGGGGATGGAACTGTTTCACATGCGCCCGCTTGACAGATTGTTTAATGATACTTTGGACATGCAGGTGACTCAGATTGGTAAAAAATGTCATGGCGACGGATGTGCCATTTACCGTGAAACCGGCACCTGTGTCATGCCAAAAGAAGGAATTTTTGCACGTGTCATTAAACCTGGCACACTCAAAGCCGGTGATGAACTAAACTATCAACCTAAAATATTTCAGATTCACATCATCACACTCAGTGACAGAGCCAGTGAAGGCGAATATGAAGACATGAGCGGTCCGGCAATCAGAGAATCTTTAGAAATCCTGTTTAGCATGAAAGGATATAAATATGAGATATACAATCATATCATTGCTGACAGCAGGAGGAAACTTAAAAATCTATTGGAAAAACTGTTTAACACAGCTGATCTGATCATAACGACAGGAGGCACAGGAATTGGCCCCAGGGATATTACTGTTGATACTGTAAAACCATTTCTGGACAAGGAAATTCCAGGCATTATGGACCTTGTGCGTATGAAGTACGGTATGGAAAAACCAAATGCTGTGATCAGCAGAAGTATCGCAGGAGTTAGAAAAAAAACACTTGTATTCTGTCTCCCCGGCAGTCCCGGAGCATGCAAAGAGTACATGACAGAGATCAATAAGTTGTTAATTCATTTATATATGATGCTTTACAGCATAGATTCCCATTAGCAGCATAAATTATTTTACAACTTTCTGTAACTTTTCAGATTTTCTATCCGTCATTGAAACAGGGAACCATTTTTCGAAAAAATGACACATGGGAAGCGGAACCTGATACAATTTTCCCACAAATCCGTAACCATGTTTTGTTTGGTGGAGGCTGTTTCGAACGTGAAACAGCCTTTTTCCTGTGATAGGGACTTCGAAAGAGGATGTCTGTTTTGTTTGTGAAAATATGTAAATTTGTAAAAAAATAGATTATGAAAAATTTCTTCAAAACTGTATTTGCAACCATGACAGGTTGCTTTTTTTCATTTGTGCTCATTTTTGTAATTTTAATGATTATCGTTTTCAGTTCACTTTCGTTCTCTGGAAAAGACAAGGAAGTCGTGCTGAAACCAAAAACAATACTTCATTTAACATTTGATCATCCTATTCTTGAACGAGGCACAAAAAATCCATTCAGAGATGTGGATCTTGTTTCGATGAAACCATCACGGGCACTGGGTTTGAATGAAATTGTTTCCGCCATTGATGCTGCAGCAAATGATGACAAAATAGCAGCGATATTTATGGAGCCAACATTGATGGTAGAGCTTGGTTTTGCCTCAATAGAAGAAATCAGAAATGCATTATTGCGTTTCAGGGAATCCGGAAAACCCATGATCGCATATTCCGAAGTGTTTTCTCAGAAATCGTTTTATCTGGCTTCAGTTGCGGATAAAATCTATTTGAATCCACAGGGAGTTTTTGATTTCAGAGGGATTAGTGCGCAGTTGTTTTTTCTGAAAGGCACTTTAAGCAAATTGGAGATAGAACCACAGATCATCAGACACGGAAAATATAAAAGTGCTGTAGAACCACTTACTCTTGACAGGATGAGTGATGAAAACAGAGAGCAATACACTGCTTTTATAAAGTCTGTCTGGAACTATTACCTTCAGAATATTTCAAAATCCAGACACATTAACGTTGAGACTCTGAATATGATTGCAGATTCACTCAAAATTCAAAGTGCTGAAGATGCGGTGGAGTACGGTTTGGTTGATGAACTTGCCTACAAGGATCGTATTCTGGACATATTGAAAGTTCAGACTGAGTCAGACAATGCTTCAAATGAACTGGAGAGTGTTTCATTACTCAAATATGCCAAATCAGCCGGAATTAAAAATCAAACTTTCGGCAAAGATGAGATTGCAGTGATTTATGCTGTAGGAGACATAGGAGCCGGTGAGGGAAATGACGAATCAATCGGGTCTGAAAAAATCTCAAGAACCATTCGTCAGGCTAGGTTTGATGAAGATGTGAAAGCTATTGTTCTGAGGATTAATTCCTCAGGGGGCAGTGCACTTGCATCGGAAGTCATCTGGAAGGAAGTTCAGCTTGCTGCTGCGATAAAACCCCTGGTTGTGTCCATGGGCGATGTGGCTGCTTCAGGTGGGTACTACATTGCAAGTTCAGCAAGTAAAATTATTGCACAGCCAAATACTGTTACAGGGTCAATAGGAGTTTTCGGAGTTATGCTGAATATGGGAGAATTTCTTAAAAATAAACTGGGTGTAACTGTTGATGTTGTGAAAACAAATAATCATTCAGACATGTATACTATGGTCAGACCCCTGACAACTGTTGAACTCAGTTATATTCAAAAGGGTGTTGAGGATATTTATGATACATTTATTCAAAGAGTGGCCGATGGGCGTGATATGAGTGTCAGTGATGTTGAAAAAATTGCAGAGGGCAGAATCTGGTCAGGGATTGATGCGCTTAATATTGGACTTGTTGATGAACTCGGAGGATTGAACGATGCAATCCGTATTGCTGCAGAACTTGCTGGCCTGGAATCATATGCCATTCTTGAACTCCCTAGACAAAAGGAATTTATGGAAGAGTTTCTCAGTGATTTCATGGGTCAAAGACTGATGACATATTTTTCAGAAAGATTTTTTAAAACGTATCCGTTCCTCAGATCAATGGATCCGGTCAATTCCAAAGACCCGTTTATGACTCGCATGGAATTTGATATTGTTTTGGAATAATTTTTTATTGTACGAAGAGTTATTTCATAACAACAGAAACAGTCCAGATTCGAATGCAGAATGAAACCGAATTTATTGAATTACTAAAACAAGGAGAAGAAACGTCCTGGAGAGAACTTGTTGAAGAATTTAAGGATAAAGTCTTTAAAACAGCGCTTTCCTATATCCCATTTGCTGATGAGGCAGAAGATCTGACACAGGACGTTTTTGTTGAGGTTTATAAAAGTATCCAGAATTTTCGGGGTGATTCATCATTGTCAACATGGATTTTCAGAATCACAGTTAACAAAGCAATCAATTATCTGAAGAAAAACAAAAAACACCATATGTCAAGATCAGTTGAAGATTATGACGTTTTTGAACCTTCAGAATCAGAAATTACTTCAGATGCTTCTGAAATTTTTCAGCAAAAGGAATATCGGAGAATAATTCAGCAGGCCATCCGTGATATCCCTGAACGTCAGGCATCAGTTTTTGTGCTTCACAAAATAGAAGGAAAGTCTTATAAGGAAATCTCTGACATACTCAACATTTCAGTCTCTTCTGTGGAATCACTGATGTTTAGGGCAAGGAAGGCATTGCAGACCAAACTGTTGTCCCTTTACAGACAAATGTATAAATAATTGTTAAAAATCAGGAGGGGCGCAAGTTTTTTTTTTAAATGCTGTCTTAACTTTAAAACTGCAAAACAATGAATTGCAAATCAAACTCTTCTTTTTTGATGGACTACATCGAAAACAAACTGGATCAAAACCGGTTTGAGCAAGTGAAGTCCCATCTGGAGCAATGTCCGAAATGCAGTCAGGCTTTTGCTTTTCTTAGCAAATCAATGGGTTCTGTTTCTCATTTTAAAGACTCAACACCACAAGTTTCAGATTTCTTCACTGAAAGGATGCTGTCAAAATTTCAGAATCTCTCAGGAACAACATATTCACCAACAACCTGGATGATTTCTGTTTTGTTCAGGAAAACTTCTGTTGTGGCCGCTTCTGTTGCAGCATTGTTTGCAGGAGTTATTTTCGGTATCCTGTTAAATCTGAACACTGCAAAGTTGCACGAAAATGATATTACTTCCGATCTGCAAACTGTTGAGGAAGTGTATCTTGCAGGAACGTCAAATGATTATATGATTCAGTTTTTTGACAATCAATATTATAATGAAAATGGAAACGAATAGAAGTAAAAATTTAATACTCATTTTATTGTTTGTTTTATTGATTCTGAATGTTTCAATGATGTTGACATTTTTTATGTTTCCCAAAAAAAATGTGAAGGATATTCGGTTTGAAAGAAAGATCAGAATGAAGGAAAGAACAGAATGCCTCATGAACGATCTGAAGCTGAACGAAGTTCAGGAAAAAGATTTTTTTGCGCTTAGGGATGAACATAAAAGCACAATTAAAGACATGTTTAATGAGGTCAGAGCAGCAAGAAACAGTATGATTAATTCCATAGCCCTGGAACCCGTCCTTTCAGCAGAGGAATTGTATGTTCATGCTGAGAATATTGGAAAACTGGAAACCGATATTCAGAAGGAAACCATAGATTATTTTCTTAAGATGAGAACAATACTGAATCCTGAACAGTTTGATAAGCTACTGAATAATTTCAGGGATGTTTGTGGATGTCAGAAAATGAGCAAGGATAAACATTATCATAAAAGAAAATCAGGAAACAGAGATTCCTGTTTTCAAAACGACAATAATCATAATCAGTAAAACGGAGGTAAAAGATGAAATCAGCAGTATTAATCTTAAGTTGTGTGTTCTTTTCAATAACACTGAATGCCCAGGATACACAGATTCAAAAAAAACATGAAAAACGCGATCTGGTGAAAGAACTGAATATGACGCCTGACCAGGAAAAAGCATATCTTCAGCTCAAAGAAAAACGAAGAAATTCAGTAAAGGAATTAAATGAAAATATTGTCACTCTCAGAAAGGAAATGAATAAGTTGATGGATGAGGAAAACTGCACAAAAGATCAGGTGTTCTCATATATTGACAAAATCGGAAATCTTAAAAATCAGATACAGAAGGAAAGAATAGAGTTCATGTTTGCTATGAAAGATGTTTTGTCTGCCGAGCAATATGCACAGATGAAAAGAATCGGAAAAGAAAATGGGAAAACAACCTACAAGAATAAAAAAGGTTCGGGTTACTACAGATCAGCACCAGAAAATAATTTTAAAAGATAAAACTTAAAAACCAAAATCAAAATCATCATGAAAATTAAAACCACAATTATCCTGTTTGCGCTGTTTATGGCGCTTCAATATGTGGCATCAGCTCAGACAAACTCAGATGCCCCCAAAACAATTCAGAAGGAACAGACCGTACAAAAAGTAAAACCTGTAGATGCTTCTGCCACAAAAGTGCCTGTGAATCAGATGAAATCAGTTGACACTAAAACTGTGAAAGCTGAACCCAAAGCTGATGGCACTGGCCCAAAAGCAGACGGAACAGGTCCAAAAAAAGACGGAACAGGTCCAAACTGTTCAGGTGTAGAGAAAAAGCAGGGCGATTGCAGTCACGGCGATAAAAATCATAATTGTGCCGGTCACAAGGATGGTAACAAGGATTGTTGCAAAGACAAGGCAAAAAGCGCTGAAGGTTGTCAGCATAAACACGGAGATGCTAAATCCGAGGGATGCAAGGGACAGACAAAAGCCACCGGAGATCTGGGAGAAAATAGGTCCTCAAAAGGCTGCTGCCACAGGTAGAAACGATTTGATAAATAAAGTAAGAGTTGCAGAATATGCAACTCTTTTTTTATAAAATAAAAGTAGTTTTGTATTTGAAAATTCTGAAAATGAAAAAACTGCATTTCGCTTTCTCGCCATGCCCGAATGATACATTTATGATGTATGCTTTGGTGCATAAAAAAATTGATCTCTGCGGGCTTGAGTTTGATGTTGAATTTCTTGATATTGAAAAACTGAATCAGGCTGCGCGCTCAGGTCAGTTTGATGTCACAAAGGCAAGTGCTGCAATACTGCCTTTTGTTCAGGATCAATATGTGCTGCTCGACTCAGGAGCTGCTTTTGGGATAGAGGGTGGACCTGTTTTGATCTGTAATCCCAGTCACCACTTGAATGATCAGAGCAGAATTGTAATTCCTGGTGAATATACTTCTGCAAACGCTCTTTTTAGGCGATATTACAAAAAGCCGTGTGTCAAAGAATATGTCCTGTTTTCGGATATCTTTGCATTGCTCTCGTCGCATCGTGCAGATGCCGGTGTGATTATTCATGAAGATCGGTTTACTTACATGCAGCACGGCTTTGAATGTGTCTTTGATCTGGGGCTGGAGTGGAAAAACGAAACCGGTCTTCCAGTCCCTCTGGGAATTTTCATTGCAAAAAATCATTTGGATTCAGAGATCATTCACATACTGGATGATTTGATCAAAGAGAGTATCCTTTATGCACGGAGTCATTACAATGAAGTGTTGCCATGGATTCAGGAACATGCACGTAATGAGCATCCTGATGTCATTAAAAAACACATTGATTACTATGTGAATGACTTGTCTCTGGATATGGGAGACACCGGGCAACTTTCACTGAAGCGTCTGAACGAATGATCAATCAGGTAGCCCAATTTATACAGCAATATGCAAAGGTCCGTCGGGACCAAGTGGAAGACCGGTCAGCATCCAGATAATGAGTAGTGACAGCCATGCAAGAGTAAGCATAATCGTGTAAGGCAACATCGTTGAAATAATTGTCCCGATACCATATTTTTCATCATATTTTTCTGCAAAAGTGACAATAAGTGCAAAATAGCTCATCATCGGAGTGATCAGATTTGTTACTGAATCACCGATCCTGAAGGCGGCCTGTGTCAGTCCCGGATGATAGGCTGGATCAAGAAGCATCAGCATCGGAATAAATACTGGAGCCATAATTGCCCATTTAGCGGAAGCGCTGCCCATAAACATGTTTATAAATGCTGAAAGCAGAACAAAAGCAACAATTAATGTCACGCCGGTGAGACCTACAGACTGTAAAGTGTGAGCGCCTTTTATAGCGAAGATAATCCCCAGATTGCTGTAATTGAAAAAATATACAAACTGAGCAGCAAAAAATACAAGAACAATATAGCTGCCCATAGTGCTCATTGATTTTCCAAGGTGTTTTGCCACATCCTTATCATTCCGGATGGTTTTGACAATAATGCCATAAACAAGTCCGGGAATAAAAAACATCAGGAGAATGGCGATGATAATACCATTGAAAAACGGAGAATGTAATACTGATCCTGTTTCAGGATCCCTGAAAATTCCGGTTTCAGGAATAACAGTAAATGCAAGTGCTCCAAGTGTAATTAAAAGAGCAATTCCTGCCCATCTGAGGCCTTTTTTCTCAGCTTTTGTTAATTGTTCGATGGTGACCCAGGTGCCAACAATGACAACAATAAATGATGACACGAACATAAAATAATAATTCACTGCAGGATTGACAACCATGTTGGGCATGATCATCTGTGCGGCTGACTGGGATATTCCGGCAAGAACAGGATCTATTGAACCGATGAAGAAATTGGCACCAAAACCTCCGCTGACACCGCAGAATGCAGCTGCAAGTCCTGCCATTGGGTGACGACCAAGAGCATGAAAAATCATGGCACCAAGCGGTATCAAAATAACATAACCTGCTTCTGAAGCAAGATGCGAAAGTATTCCTGCAAGTACGATTGCTGCAGTAATAAGTTTTGGTGGTGCTCCCAAAACAAGCGCTCTGATCATTGTAGTGAATAATCCTGATCCTTCGGCAACACCTATTCCGATCATCACAACCAGAACATAACCAAGTGGCGGAAAGTCTAGAAAATTTTGAATCAGATTTGTGTACATCCATCTTACCCCGTCTCCGCTGAGAAGGTTTTTGGCTTCAATGAGGCTTCCGTCAACCGGATGTGTGGCGTGGGCTCCTGTGATATGACCAATCCATGAAATAAAAACCACAATTACTGCAAGTAATGCAAACAAGGTTGCCGGATGGGGAAGTTTGTTCCCGATAATTTCTACATAATCCAATGATTTTGCAAAAATCTTTGATGTTATTTTTTTCGCTTTTTCAAGAAATTTCTTCATACGATGTAGGTTTCAAAGTTTAAAAATAGAATTGATATACAAATAATATGATGTGTGTTTTAATTTGCCGGAAATGATGTATTCCCGGTTCAAAAAAATTTAATCAGAAGGGTGGATGTGATAATCAGGCGAAATCCGGAAATTCTTCGTATTCATACATAAAGCCGTATGAATGGCAAGGCCCTGAGAAAACAATAATTTTCTCTGAATATCTGCCCGAATTTCCCTTTCCGGAAAATTTGTGAATCGGATTTTTGTAATAGGAATATGGTAATAACGAATAGTGTTTCTTCTTTCCGGTAAAATTTTTACATGAAGAATTTGTAATGCTGATGTTTTTTTGTGTTTGACGATGAACAGGATGTGTTTCAGAAGAACTGATTTCTGCGCAGAGCAAAAAGATTAAAACAGAAATCAGTACAAGTATTTTGTTCGACATCGGTTTTCAAATCAAACTGCAAAATTACAAAATAATATTGTATTCTGTTGCTCCTGAATGAAACGCCATACATCTTCATAATATCATTTTTAGTATAAGAATTTGATAATTTCACAATTTTAATTACATTTGCAATAAGTTAAATGACATCTTATCCGGAATTATTTGTTGAATTAATTCAATTATTATGAAAAGAAAACCTCCAACAAACATCACATTACTGGCATTGATTGTGCTGAGTATTTTAGTGACAATATCATGTCAGAAGGAACCCGAAGCAAGTTTTTCAGTAAATAAGCAAACAGTCGAAGTTGATGAGATCATACAATTTACAAACACTTCTACCAATGCTTTCATGTCAGAATGGGATTTTGGCGATGGCACCACATCGTCGGTCAGAAATCCAACACACAAATATGCTTCCATGGGGACATATCAGGTTACACTGACAACATATTCCAAAGACTGGAAAAAATCAGGAACAGCAACCAAATCCATTTCAGTAACTGTATCAGTTAGTGATTTTGACGGAAATACTTATAAAACGATAAAAATCGGTAATCAGGTCTGGATGGCTGAAAACCTGAAGGTGACTCACTTCAGAAACGGAGATGAAATTCCGACGACAATACCCCCGGATCTCAATGTGGCCATTGAAACATCTCCAACGTATCAGTGGGCATATGATGGTGACGAATTCAATTCAGAAATTTACGGAAGATTGTATACATGGTATACTGTTGATGACAACAGAGGGCTTTGTCCGTTTGGTTGGCACGTTGCTACTGATGAAGATTGGAGTGAATTGTCTGATTTTCTGGGTGGAAAATATATAGCCGGCGGGAAGTTAAAAGAAACAGGAACGGAACATTGGGACGACCCGAATGAAGGAGCAACCAATGAATCTGGTTTTACAGCTCGCCCTGGTGGTGTTCGGTTGTTTTCTGGAATATTTGGAAGTATTGGTAAAATCTCGGTCTGGTGGACTGCAACTGAAAAGGATATAAATTATGCAATAGGTCATGCGTGCTATCATTTTAATTCAAATATTTGGAGTGGACATGAAGACAAAAAAAATGGATTCTCGGTAAGATGTATTAAAAAATAGCATCTACCGGAGTAATGAAGTTTTTATATGACTCAACAGGGTAAATCAGGTGTGATTCCAAACATTTTAATAAGCCACAAATGCACGAATTTATTAGAATATACCAGTTGTTTCTGCAAAAGCCATCAAGTTGTTCCGAATGCATGAATTTTAAAAGCAGGCTTTTAAAAAAAGTAAGAATGTTTCAGGGCAAAGAATTGATATATGCAATATTTGCCGGAGTCAGAGTGTCTCCGTTGTCTGTAATACTCCAAACAATGCTTTGCAGGTTAAATTCTTCACCGGACGGATATTGTTTTGGGGCCATTAGTGTGACCAGTTGATTCAGTTCGGGATTTGAAGTGACCGGTCCGAGTGTATACACTGTATTGAAACCAGGAACACTCATATGTAAATTGAGGCAATAGCAGGGGAGATGTACCCAGGCTGTGTCAAGAGGGTCAATGGGAATATTGACAGTTTGGAGTAACAAGCCTCTCTGAAACGTTGGCAATATTGAATCAGTATCGTTAATATCAACAAAAATCAATCCCCCCGGAAGAGAGAGCGTATCGGGAGTCGTTAACGTATTAAAGACCTGAAAATAAAGATTCACATATGTTCCTGTGCCATATGTAATCCAGTTTTTGGCAAGATCGGCATAAGGAAAAGGTCCTTCGTAAGTGAACTTGTCAACGGGTAATACCTTATTATGTCCGCCGCGAATTTCACCGATGAGCTGAATGTTTGAAGGAAAATTGTAAATGGTGCCAACAGGTAATCCGGGATGATTTCCAAGTCCCTGATTAACATCTACAGTTGGTTGGGGAGGAAGGGGAGGGAGCGGAATTTCCTCAACTTCTTTTGTGCAGGCACTAAAAACCAGAGGTAATGCAACCAAAATGACACATAATTTTTTAAATGATTTTTTCATAATTAAAATTATTAAGGGGTTATACAAATGATTATAATCTATATTAGACAGTTTGAAAACAAAATTGTTTAGTTTGTTTTAAAACAAATTTAAACAAGATTGAACAAAAAAAATGATTTTTTTCGTTTAGAGTAAAAAATTTCTAAAAAAGGTATTACTTTTATGCACTCAAATCCAATAAATGAAGGATAATACACAACAATCATTTTTCAGAAGATTTTTCAGTATGTATTCTGACGGATTTCGCAATATGCCATCTTGGGGAAGAAAGTTATGGATTTTGATACTGATCAAAGCATTTATAATGTTTGTTGTATTGCGAATGATCTTTTTTCCGAATTTTCTGAAAAAGAATTTTGATACGGATGAAGAGCGTAGCAAGCATGTCATTGAACAATTAACAAACCCCTGATATATGATAGAACAAGTAGATTTATCTTTGGTAAACTGGTCCAGGGCACAATTTGCTCTGACAGCTATGTATCACTGGATTTTTGTCCCGCTGACACTGGGTCTTTCATTTATGATTGCCTATATGGAAACCATTTATGTGAAAACCGGCAAGGAAGAATGGAAGCGGATGACAAAATTCTGGATGAAACTGTTTGGGATAAACTTTGCAATTGGTGTTGCAACAGGAATTATTCTTGAATTTGAATTCGGCACCAACTGGTCAAATTACTCCTGGTTTGTCGGTGATATTTTTGGCGCACCACTGGCAATTGAAGGCATAATGGCATTTTTTCTTGAAAGTACATTCATCGCCGTGATGTTTTTTGGATGGAATAAGGTGAGCAAAAAATTTCACCTTGTTTCCACATGGCTTGTGGCTTTTGGGGCTAGTCTGAGTGCATTGTGGATTCTTGTGGCCAACGGCTGGATGCAATATCCTGCCGGAATGCATTTCAACCCTGACACTGCAAGAAATGAAATGTTGAATTTCTGGGATGTTTTTCTTTCACCAATGGCAATCAATAAATTCCTGCACACCATTTTCAGTGCCTACACCATTTCGGCAATTTTTATCATTGGTGTTTCATCCTGGTTTTTGCTCAAAAAACGGGAAATTGTATTTGCTAAAAAAAGCATTTTGGTTGCAGCTATATTTGGACTTGTGTGTTCAATCTATCTGACTGCAACCGGAGACGGATCAGCTTACAATGTTGCACAGCGCCAGCCGGCCAAACTGGCAGCGATGGAAGGAATGTATCACGGGCAGAAAGAAGCAGGCCTTGTTGTTGTCGGTGTTTTAAAACCCGGCTATCAGATAGGTTCAGAGGAATCGCCTTATTATTTCAAATTTGAAATTCCTAAATTATTGTCTCTGCTAGGTTATCGTGATGCAAATGCCTTTGTTCCCGGAGTGAACGATCTTGTTGCCGGAAATGAAGAAAATGGAATCTTATCTGCTGAAGAGAAAATTGCAAGGGGGAAAATCGCAATAGAGGCACTGAAAGAATATAACGAAGCAAAAAAAGTTCAGGACGAAGAACTGGCAGCAGAATTGCGTGTGAAGTTTGATAAAAATTCTCCAGAAGGACAAGAATTTCTGAGTGAGTATTTCGCTTATTTCGGTTACGGATTTCTAAATGATCCGAAAGACATTATTCCAAATGTCCCCATGACTTTTTATGCTTTTCATATTATGGTTGCTCTGGGATTTTACTTCATACTATTTTTTATGATTGTGCTCTTTTTTATCTGGAAAAACACCATAGACAAACAAAAGCTGATTCTGAAGCTGGCAATACTGACAATGCCACTTGGATTTATTGCATCACAGGCTGGTTGGATTGTTGCCGAAGTCGGACGACAACCATGGGTGGTTCAGGATTATCTGCCAACAGTTGCAGCAGTTACACGCATTGATGCATCTGCTGTGATCATTACATTTTTCATGTTTGCAGCTTTGTTTACGGCATTGCTGACTGCAGAAATCATGATCATGGTGAAACAAATTAAAAAAGGACCTAAAGTTGGAGGACAATAAGTATGTTTGAAGCGTTATCATATGAGTTTTTACAGCATTACTGGTGGCTGATCGTTTCAGTTCTGGCTGGTCTGCTTGTCTTTTTGATGTTTGTTCAGGGTGGTCAGACATTGCTTTATACAATCGCAAAAAACGAAAATGAACGAAGCATGCTTGTGAACTCACTCGGCAGAAAATGGGAGTTTACATTCACAACACTGGTGACTTTCGGAGGTGCGTTTTTTGCTTCGTTTCCATTGTTTTATGCTTCCAGCTTCGGAGGAGCCTATTGGGTGTGGATTGTAATCCTGTTCAGTTTTACAATTCAGGCTGTGTCATACGAATACAGGTCAAAACCAAACAATTTTCTCGGAAAGAAAACATTTGAAGTATTTCTGTTTCTAAACGGACTGATCGGAACATTTACGCTTGGAGTTGCTGTTGCAACATTTTTCACAGGCAGCGGATTTTATATCACAGATCTGAAATCTGTCAGATGGGATTCATCACTCCGCGGACTCGAAGCGCTTGGAAACTTCTGGAACATCAGTCTCGGACTTGCAATCTTTTTTCTCGCAAGAACTTTGGGAATTTTGTACTTCCTGAATAATGTTCAGGATGAAAACGTAATCAGAAGAAGCAGAAAACATTTGTTATACAATGCATTACCATTTGTTGTGTTCTTTCTTACGTTTTTGATCCGCATTTTGGTTGTTGAGGGATTTGCTGTAGATCCTGTGACAAAAGCCGTGTATATGGAGAAATTCAAGTATCTGAATAATTTCATTCAAATGCCCGTTGTTGCTGTTTTGTTTGTTGCAGGGGTGTTGATGACGTTGTGGGGAATGATCAGAACACTTGTTTGCAGCACCAAACATGAAAAAGGCATCTGGTGGTCAGGCCCCGGAGTTGTTCTTGTCGTTGTGATGTTATTTCTAATTGCCGGCTACAACAACACTTCCTTTTATCCTTCCTACAGTAATCTGCAGTCATCTCTGACAATCTTCAACAGCAGCTCAAGCAAATACACATTGACCGTGATGGCTTATGTATCCCTGCTTGTGCCATTTGTTTTTGCGTATATCTGGTACGCGTGGAGAGCCATCAACAGGAAGAAAATTGACCAGCAGGAACTGGATGACGAAAAGGATGGCGGTCATGTTTATTAAACCAATTTAAAACTCAGAACAATGGAAAAATTCATTCAAGTATTGTGGTTGTTATCATGGCCGGTACTGATTTATGTTTGTTACAAGCTGGTTGTTTTCTTTTCAAAAAAGTACGAAAAAAAAGCTTGAAGAATCAGAGTAGACCATTGCACCTTTAAATGAGGAAAATGAACTGTTAGGCTGGAGTTACAGATTCATTGCTTTGATTTGTTACTTGTATTCAAATCAGGAAGATTTGAATACACAAGAAAGAAAAGTGTTACAAAGAAAGCATGTACTGCGGCAGGAATTCCGGCAGCATCGTTTTCAAGGGCAAAAACAACAACCGCCGCAAAGGCCGAACTTTTTGTTGTCAGGAAAAAGCTTGAAGCGATGATCTTTTGTATGTTCATTCCCCTGAGCCTGGCTGTAAGATTAAACAGGAATGCTGACCCAAACATCGTTAAAACAAACAGAAGTATGCTTTGCCATATCAGCTGAGGATTTGCAGACATCACTTCCTTGCTTTGCCCCACAATTGGCACAATGATCAGAAAAAACCCCCAGTTGATCACTTTCCCTTTGATTTTACGCACTTCCGGTAAAATTTTGGGATGACGAAGGGGTCTGCTGAGAATCAGTGGAACAACAACTGTTTTGATGAGAATTATTAAAATCAGTAACGGATCAATAATGTTGTTTCCGGTAAATACAAGCAATATCAATGGAGCAGCGATCAATGCAATCAAATGAAGGCCAAATAATCCGATGACTCCAAAGTTCAGATCTCCCTTCATAATTGAGGTGAAGGGCACTACTGAAGGTCCGGGTGGAGATGCTGCCAGAAGAACACATCCAACCCACAGTTCACTTCCCGGGAAAAAGAAATGAGCAACAAACAGCAAAAGTCCTCCGAAAATGACATAATTCAGCAGGAATGTGAAGCTGAGGGCTTTGAGACTTTCAGCAGGTTTTTTGAATACTCCGAAAGAAAAATCCACAGTTGCAAAAACCATAACAACAGCCAAAATATAGACTGATATCTCAGGTAAAATCCATGTGTTTTTACCCAGTAAAAGTCCAAGGATCAAAGCAAATGAAAGCAGGAAATTGCGGTGACTCAGAAAATACAAAATGTTAGCAGCAAAAGACATGTCGAAAAAAGTTTACATTATTCCTGACCTTTCATGTTTCGGATATATTCATCATACAATCCGGCCTGCTGAAATATAAAGGAGAGCAATTCTTCGCGTCCGTCTTTTTTGGTTGAAGACACTGTAAAAAAAGGAGGCATTTCCTCAAAAATTTCAAGAAGTTTCTTTTTATATGCTGCAATGTTAGAATCAAGTTCAGTTTTTCCGATTTTGTCAATTTTTGTAAAAACTAGCACAAATGGTAATTGCATTTTGGCACAACCTTCAATAAACTCAATATCTGTGGGCAAAGGTTTGTGTCTGATATCAATGAGAATGAACAGCCATAGCAGTGATTTTCTGACCTTGAGATAATCGCTGATGATTTTTGCAAACAATTCCCGTTCAGTTTTTGAGGTTTTGGCATATCCGTAACCGGGCATATCCACAAGATTCCATGCATTGTTGATGCAAAAGAAATTCAAAGTTCTTGTTTTTCCGGGTCTTCCACTTGTACGGGCAAGTAGTTTCCGGTTTGTCAGCATGTTGATAAGAGATGATTTGCCGACATTTGAACGGCCAATAAATGCAAATTCCGGAAGAAGTTGTTTCGGAAATTGCTGCTGTTCAACAGCACTGATAACGAACTCTGCTGAGTGAATGATCATTTCTTGTTTCTTTCCTTCAGATATGATGTGATGTGACGATTTTTTTTTGAAGGATAAATATCAGGAAGGTGAACCAGGATTCCCACTTCTTCAACATCGCCAAAGTCTTTATTCAGTGATGATCCGAAGGTCTTCATCGTTGGAGAAAGATTCATATATGCGTTGACGAGAGGAGGGATGCTTTCATTTCGTGATCTGACATATTTGATCAGTCTTCTGTGATTTTCCTCGTATGACGTCCTGTCAAACAATGCTTCATACTCGGAGATGTCAGTTGTATAGACTTTTGGAGTAATGGGTGTTATAAGTTGTTCAGTGTCGGGAAAAAATTTGTGCATGAAATATAGAATCGCATCTCGTGCATGTTGGTCATACGAAAGGTACAATGTTACTTTCCCAAAAAAGTATTTCATGTCAGGATAATCAATGTGGAGTGCACCCAGTCCGTCCCATAGATTATCGAGAGAAAAGATTCCCTTGCGGCTGTCACGGGCCGGCTGATATTTTGGCTGTACGAATGAACGACCCAGTTCAATGGTGTGGTTCAGATAATGCTTGACGAAATATTCGCTGAAACGAAACATATGTGTCGTTGCCAGATGATAATTTCCCTGACTGTCGGGTTGAATTTCAGAAAGCTTGATATAACGGTATCCACCGATGATTTCCTGTTCAATGGGGTTCCAAACAATCAGCTGTTTGTAGGGAACTTCCATAGTGTCAAAAATATCAATATCCACCTTGTTCCCTGTGCCGCCTCCAGCCTGCCTGAAACTCAGTTCACGCAATCTGCCGATTTCCTGCATCAGATAAGGAGAATCATGTGCCGTAACAATGTAAATTTCATTGTGTGCAAAATTCGTATGCCTGACAAATTTATCCTTTGTCAGCTCCTGAATAAGCATTTTGCGGTCTACGGCTTCAATTATTGGCTCCATTGCTGGCTTCGGTATATTTATATTCTACAACAAGTTTATTGTCTTCAGAGAATTCAGCTGAAAACGGCAGTGTATATACAAGAGATTTGATGTATTCAGCAATCTGAGCATCACTCATTCCGGCAGGTATTTCATCCCAACCCAGGGGCTTTCCGAAATAGATGTTCAGCTCCTTATTGTATTGCTTATACATTTCATCCACAAGGTAAAGCATTTCAATATTCGTTTTTATTCTGAAAAATTTTCTTAAGTTGGCTAAATTATAGAAAAAATTTGAGTTTTGACCATCAATATACACAGGAACAATTTTTCTTTGATGTTTTTTTGCTTTTGTAACAAATGTTTTTTTCCACTCAAGGTCACGGATAATGCCTTTCCTGCGACGACTCACAAGTCCTGCAGGGAAAAATAGAATCGTTTTTTCTGATGACATCATTTCGTCAAGGAGTTTGACGGCATCTTTGGGATGTCCGCCGTGCTTGTTGACAGGGACAAAGAGATGTCTCATATTGGGCAAATTCATCAGGAGATCATTCACAGGAAAAATAATGTCCTTTTTTTTCAAACCAACAGCAGTGATCAGACTCAGACCATCCAGTCCGCCGAGAGGATGGTTTGAAGCAATGAGCAGTTTGTTATTCACGTCAATATTGTCAAGTCCATGAACGATGAGGCTGACACCGAAATGTTTCAAAGAGGCATTGGTGAAATCAAGACCGTAATAATTGCGGTGATCATACAAATGTTTATTAATGACGTCTTCATGTATGATCCTTTTCAGGTATTTCAGCAAAAACCGTGGCATGAGTCTGGCCAGTCGCTTGCTTTTTGATGCGATCACCCTTTCAATATCAATCAGTTTGTGATCATTGATCTGTTCTTGTACCTGATGTGTTTCTTCTGACATGTTCCTTTCTTTCAGAGGCAAAATTATTGAAACTTTTTGAAATTGAATTTATGGCTGCAGTTGTTTCATTTTGTTCAGGAGAATTTTTGGGTGTTTCGCCTTGGCCTCATGCGTTATTCCGGCAATGTGCGGAGTGATGATGACCGAGGGAGAATTGAGCAAATAGACAGCATTCTGATTGCTGGCACCGGAAATTGTATCAAAATTATAGGTTTCCCATTCAACAACATCAAGTCCGGCAGCAAACACGATTCCTGATTTCATTGCATGAACAAGGTCGGCTGCCGACACTACTTTTCCCCTGCTTGTATTGAGCAAAAGTACGGGCTTTGCACACCGGTTGAAAAATTCTGCATTTGCATAATGAACAGTTTCCTGCGTTAGAGGCACATGAAAACTGATGATGTCAGATTGTTTTAAAATATCTTCAAGTGTTGCTTCCTGAACGAATTCATTTGCAAAGCCGGTTTTATATTTGTCATAGGCGAGGATCTTTACACCCATTCCTGTGAGTTTTCGGGTAAAAGCACTGCCAGTGTTACCGTAGCCGATGATGCCGACGGTTTTTCCCATAAGTTCTGTTCCCCGGTTTGCCTCACGGTTCCATTGTCCTTTTTGTACTTCGGTTGAAGAAGTGTGAATGTTTTTCAGCAGGCAGATTGTCAGCCCCAGAGCATGTTCACCAACAGCATCGCAATTGCCTTCGGGAGAATGCAGCACTTCGATTCCTTTGCTTCTGGCGTAACCATAATCAATACTTTCAATGCCGGAGCCGGCCCGTGCGATAAACTTTAAATCTTCAGCTGCATCAATTATTTCAGAGGTTATTTGGGGTGAACTCCGAACAACCAGTCCGTAATAACCTGAAATGATTTGTTTCAGCTCCTGCGCGTCCTGAACTTCTGCAATATCAGCAATAAACCCGTTTTGTTCGAGCATGGCCGGAAAATCCGGATGTACTTCATCAAGTAAGAGAATTTTTTTTGTCTTCATAGCCGCAAATGCAAAATTACAGTTTTTTCGTATCTTTGA
>CAYMAZ010000026.1:0-43703 GCA_964388575.1 uncultured Bacteroidales bacterium
AAAACAGATGCAAATTCAATTAGTTACCAGTTTACACAAAAATTTTCACACCCTCAAAAAATCATATGAATACAATTTTACGTTTTTTTCTGGTTATTATTTCGCTGTTATCAGTTTCGTTGCAGGCTCAGACCGACACCCTTGCGATTTGGAACTTTGAGGATTCTGTCAAGAGAGCAGCCATTACAGATTCGCTCAGTTTTATGACCCATTCTTATACTGCAGATGCCGGTAATTCAGCAAATATAAACATAGCGCCAATTACCCTGATCGGAGGCAGATTTCCACTTGCTGCATCAAACCAATGGGTTTCAGGAACTGGTGGTGTAGGAACATTTGCTCCAAATTCTGAAAGTTGGGCAAGTGGAGCCAATATGAAATACTGGATGATTACAATCTCTACAGTAGGATATAATAGTCTGAAAATCAGCTCAAAACAAAGAAGTTCAAGCACAGGCCCAAGAGATTACAAATTACAGTACAGTACAGATGGAATTATCTGGACAGACGTTCCAAATACAACCATTGTGTGTGCATCAAATTTTACTTCGGGGGTTTTAACGGATATTGATTTGCCTCCTGCCTGTAATCAGCAACCGGCACTGAGGCTCAGGTGGATTATGAACACAGATGTCTCCGTTGGCATGGGAACGGTTGGAACTTCCGGAACAAACAGAATTGATGATATCATCATCACAGGAACGACAGGAACATCTGTTATCAGTGCAACCCTTAATCCGAATACTCTTCTATTTAATGTTGATCAGCCCCAGATATTGACATCAACCATTACATGGAACGATGCAAGTGTTGTTACAATTGTCAAAAATCTCAACACTCCACCAGATACCCTTGTTTCAGGTGTAGATTTCTCAATTGTTCAGGATACAATCAGAATTCTCCTGCCTTATCTCAATGCTTAGTACACATCGCCCGGTCAACAACATGTTCTTCAGGTATTCTTCGATGTGGGAAATCCAGGAAGTATTGCAATTAACTGGGATAATGACAGTGTTTACAGTGCCGTTTTGAATCCTGACACTCTTGATTTTGACCTGAATAATCCAGGAAATGTGTCAACTGCAATTGCCTGGAATGATGCAACTTCTATTGTTCAAATCACGGACAACCAAACAATTCCGTATACTTTGACAGCTTCTGAATATACACTTGTAAGCGATACACTTTCAATTTCAGAAACATATTTGTCTTCACAATTTTCTGTGCCCGGGGAAGAAATCATTCTGCTTATTGAATTTGATGAGGGAAACGATGCAATATTAACAATACAATCTGTTTTATCTCCTCCTGCACCAACTTTGATTGCAGCATGGAATTTTGAAGATGCTGCAAAAAGAGCCTCAATTACAAACGATTCATCTTTTATTTCGAATCCCTACACAGCTGATGATGGTATTGCCGAAAACATCAATATCAGTCCGATTTTTCTTGCAGGAGGCAGTACTTTTTCAGCCTGGGTTACAGGTTCTGGTGGTGCCGGGACGAATGCACCAAATTCCACAACCTGGGATAACGGAGATGCCCTCAAATATTGGCAAATTGAGATTTCAACAGAGAATTATGGGGAACTTACAATCAGTTCAAAACAAAGGAGTTCATCTGGAGGACCTGCTCATTTTGCTGTTGAATACAGTACAAACGGAACAGATTGGTTTCTGGTACCCGGCTCTGATATTATTTGCGCAGAAAACTTTACGATCGGAGTTTTAGATGATCTTTCGCTTCCTGTTGCGTGCAACAACAGGTCAACTGTATTGTTAAGATGGATTATGACATCGAACACAGCGGTGAACGCTTCTCCTGTTACAACAACCGGGACAAACAGAATAGACGATATTGCTGTGAAAGGAAGATTTATAATTAATGAAGCCGACATCACAGAATTCGGTTTTCAGGAACAAACAGCACCCGCGATTATTGATCCTGTTGCACAATCAGTGGAAATTGAGGTTATTTACGGAACAAACCTGACCGATCTTGTTGCCATGTTTGTTCTTTCACCAAATGCAAATGCAACTGTGAACGGGGTGCCACAAATAAGCGGAGATACTCAAAATGACTTTTCATCAGTTGTGCAATATCTTGTTACAGCAGGCGATGCTATGACAACAAAGCTTTGGAATGTGATGGTCTCTGTAGCAGACCCAAATGATGAAACTGAAATTCTTGATTATTCCTTTGTCGGTTATACAACAGATTATCTTGATATTAACAGCACTACATCTACTGTAGAGATTGTCATTTATGGATGGGACCCTACATTACTCATCTCTGAATTTGAATTGTCAACGGGCGCAACAGCAAATATTGGTTCAGTGCCACAGGAAAGTGGTGTGACAGTTAATAATTTTGATGATTTTCCTCTGGTTTACACAATCACAGCTCAGGACGGCATAACACAAAGAGACTGGACCGTCAATGTAACAGCTGTCATCAACTCGATTGAAGAAACAGAAGCTTTGACAATCAACATCTATCCCAACCCTGCCAATGAATTTCTTTATGCAGAACTCCCAGAAGCAGGAATTTTCAGATTGTATGATTTAAGTGGTCGCAATATTTTATCTGAGCACGTGGAACAGGGGAGTCATCAGATTAATACCGCACAACTGAGTTGTGGAACTTATGTCATCAAATTTATTATGCGCGACAAGATTGTTCATTCAATGTTTGTGGTTGGGAGATAAACTCCTCCAGCTTTTAATAAAACGACATCAATCAAAGATAATAGACGTACCCAATGGTTGAAATTAATACTTATTTTCAACCATTGGGTTTATAAATTACAAAAATTCAAATGAAAATATTCGTCGGATATTGATGGTAATAATCAAACTTGACAAACTTTTCAGTATGTTTTTTCATTAATCAGCACTCCGTTTTCATCCCACATTTTCCAGGTTCCTGTTTTCTTCCCTTTTCTGTAGTACATTTCATAACGTAATGTTCCTGATGTATCCCAGATTAACCATTTTCCGTGCTTTTTATCCTTCTGATAAATTGCTTCTGAAACTTTCATTCCATGTTCAAATTTTTCCCATGTACCGTGCTTAAGACCATTCTTAAGTGATCTTTTTTCAACAGGAACCCCGTTTTCAAAATACTCACTGATCCCGTCCGGAAGTCCGTTCCTGATCTGAATAAGTGCAGTTAAATTTCCACTTTCATCATGTTGCTCGTATGTTCCTGAGTAGTATTTCCCATTCAGAAAATAATAACCGTCATATTGTGTAATTTGTGCATTCAGGGTAGAAATGACAGAAAGAACAAGGAGAAAAAAAACAAGCTTTTTCATGTTGTTGTAAAAAATATTCACAAAGATAATAAAGACCTGATATTGAATATCAGTAAATTTTATTGACGGGCAACAGGAAGAATTTTTATTTCACCCGAATTGGACATGCTTTTCATTTGAATGACAGTTGTTTCGTAAGAAATGTACGAGATTTGTACATGACTTTCTTTATCGATTTCCCGAAATTCAAGATTAAAATTCCCGTCAAGGTCAGTATAGACTGTAATATCAGAATTTAAAACCTGAATCTTTACGCCGGCCAGATTTTCTCCAGTGAGATGGTCCACAACCTTACCACTGATCTGAGTGCTTGATAAATTCCTGTGTGTTTTGTCATTATCTGCCAAAACATTCAAACTGAGGAAGATAATTATAAAAATACCTGTTGTACGAATCATTGCGTTTTCTTTTTTTTACAAAATTACCCTGCAAGTATTATCTCTGGGTTAACGCAGCTTTAAGATTAATTCAAATTTGTATTAAGAGAATGTTAACAATCAATAATTTTAATCCAGAAGGATCACAGGTGAAGTGATGGTATTACTCCTGTGAAGTGCACGATCGTATATAAAAGCTTCAAACTGAAACTTGTTATCAGGAAGGACGGATCGGATAATGTCCAAGGGAATATCAATATAAATTTCTCCTTTTAAATTTTGTTCATAATCATCAGGATTGATAGGAGGAATTCGCATATTATAGGGAAGCCTGACCGTATCATTGCCCTGTTTTTTAAAAATGTTCATAATGTAATTATAGTAATAATCACCGTCAGAATGAAAAGGATAGATGGTATCCTTTTCCTCCAGGCCGATATCACCGTCTCCATCAGTAAAACTGATCATGATTACCCCTTTTTCTGTACTGTCAGACTGATCCTGTATGATGAAGAAGTTTTCAAATGCAATAAAAGGTTCCTTCGGATATTCAACCCGGTCAATACACGAGCTGAAAAAACCCATTCCAGCGAACAGAAAAAAATGTAATTTTGAAATATATTTTTGAAAAATAAACATATCACTAATTTTCAGGAACAAAGATATGAAAAAATGAATTTACAGGATGTCCAACAGTATATTTCATCAATAAACGAACATAGTTTTAAAAAAATTGCACTTTCTCTTTTTCAATACCATTTTTCTCAAAATCCCATATATTCAGCTTTTTGTAAAGCACTTAAGATTAATTCTAGGCAAATCACCTTTGTAAATCAGATTCCATTTTTGCCCGTATCTTTTTTTAAAAATCACAAAATAACCACACATCAATTCAATCCGCTTACTATTTTCGAGAGCAGCGGAACAACTGGATTAGAAACATCAAGACATTATGTTTCGCACATTGAACTGTATGAAAAAAGTTTTGTGGAGGGATTCAGATATTTTTTCGGTGATCCCCAAAAATATGTTATTCTCTCGTTGTTGCCATCATATCTTGAAAGAAACAATTCGTCACTTGTGTATATGATGGATCATCTGATTCGTTTAACAGGAAATCCGGTCAGTGGATTTTATTTGCATGAGCATGAAAAGTTATATTCAACGCTCTCACAATTGAGTATCTCTGGAAAAAAAACCATCCTTCTGGGTGTCAGTTTTGCCTTGCTTGATTTTTCTGAGAAGTACCGGATGAATTTTCCTGAACTCATTATTGTTGAAACCGGAGGAATGAAGGGTCGGCGCAAAGAGATGACCAGAAAAGAACTGCACTATACCCTCAAAAATTCGTTTGGTGTGAAAACAATTCATTCAGAATACGGAATGACAGAATTACTTTCGCAGGCCTGGTCACATGGTAATGGAAAATTTCAAAGTCCCCCATGGATGAAAATTCTAATACGTGATCCAAATGATCCATTCAGCTTTTTAACTGCAGGAAAAACGGGTGGAATAAATGTTGTTGATTTTGCCAATGCTTTTTCGTGCCCGTTCATTGCAACGGATGATCTGGGTATGCTAAATGAAAACGGCAGTTTTGAAATAATCGGGCGCTTTGACATCGCATCTGTCAGGGGTTGTAATACGATGATATATTAATAAACTTGTTGTCAGAGCACTTCTGCTATAGTCGGATAAACTTTGCCGATTTCCAGTTTGTTCCGTCGTACATAAAAAGCAAATACTGACCCGAACTCAAATTGCTCACATCAATACTGATGTTTTCTCCCGGTAGAGTTGTGATGTGTTTTTCGAGAGCACCAGCCATATTGATAACAAACACATCTTGAGGATGAAAGTGATCTGATAAAATCTTTACGAAGTTTGTAGCAGGATTCGGAACAATCAGGACAGATTGTTGCGCAGCAATCTCCGGTATGTTTTGTATGTTCATGGCTTGATAGATTGCAAGCAAAGCATTCAGTTTTCCCCAGCCCCATCTTGTGCTTCCGCCAGGAGGAATGACACCGGTTTTATCATCCTGGCGTGCTGTTTCTCTCAGAATCTGTTTAATTTCAGTAGGAGTTAAAAGGGGATTGGCCTCCAGAAGTAATGCCACAACTCCTGCCACATGTGGTGAAGACATGGATGTACCAGAAAATCGGACAAACTTATATGTCCTTCCGTTGAAAGTTACTGTTGTTACAACACTTGTTGACGGAATAGAAACATTTGTAAAAGAAGAAATTGAAGAACAAACACTTGAACCGGGTGCTGAAAGATCCGGTTTCATCATTTCGGTAATGAGAGGACCGTAGCTAGAAAAATTGGAAATTCCACCATTAATAACTGTATTATTTTGCAGATTAATCTGAGAAATATGTGAAGCGACAGTTATGACACTTCCGGCGCAAGTGGGTTCGCCGATTCCGTAATACGGGTCTCCGGCAGTCCATCCCGATGCTGGAGCAAGAAACGGAGAACCCCAGTTTCCGACATCATTTGTCAGCTCAATAAGATTCCAGAAGTGCACAATCGCATGCTCAGATGTGGCAAATAGAGCAACTTTATACGTAGAGACCTGTTTGTTCTGAACTCTGAGTCTCATGTGTGGCCTCATATTGAAGGGATTAGACCCCTCCAGTGCAAGATTATACAAAATGGTGTCACTTCCGATGACAAGCATGCTGTCGGTATACGATGCAGAAGCAGCCGTTGAATAAAAAGGAGTTTCGGCAAGGATATTCTGATATTGTGAATCATAAATTTTCAGAGCAACAGAGAAAGTATCTTCAGGACTGCCCCACATGGTGATACTTTGTCCCCACATTTTTGGATAATATCCGTAATTGTCAAATGCAATGATTGTCTTCATTGTATCGGGAGTGGATGTGAATTCTTTTATTATGTGGAAATTCGTATCCCCATTATTTCCGGCACTGCTAACAAAAACAACCCCTTCGTCGCTCATCTGATCTATGATCTGGCTGAGTATGGAAGTGCCATCGAGATTTCCCATGTAATACAACCCCCAGCTCATATTGATGACGAGTCGCTTGCCTGCATTTTCTGCATACTGTTTCATCCAGACAAAAGCATCTATGACTGCAGCAGCATCAACAAGGAAAGTTGCCATAAGATAATTTGCACCAAAGGCCACTCCCCGGTAAATTGTACCGGCTCCGCTGCCACCTGCGATACCTGCAACATGGCTACCATGTGTTGCGTATTCATATATGTTGAAGGTATCGCATTGTGCGTTGAGCAGTTCTGTTTCTCCTGAAAACAGTCGTCCATAATCAAAACCAGCGGGTGGAGGTCCTGCCTGTCTGAACTGATCCCATGCTGCAAGAATTCTTGTGGATGTCAGTGATGTGTCATAGAACATCGGATGGGTATAATCAAACCCCCAGTCTGTGATCCCAATAATGACATTATTTCCCGAAATGGGAACAGGAAGATACCACCCCATATGAATACTATCAACGCGTGAATCTCTTTTTGCTTTATCCAGCATTGGACTTATTTTTTCTGCAATTTCAAGATAATCAATTCCGGGAATTAGAGTTTGATTTAGAAAGAGATCCAATGGAATTCGTAGTGTTGCAAATTCACCTGTTAT
Organism: uncultured Bacteroidales bacterium; assembly: GCA_964388575.1. GTDB lineage: Bacteria > Bacteroidota > Bacteroidia > Bacteroidales > DTU049 > CAYMAZ01. Next base: position 7,316 of record CAYMAZ010000026.1, read on the forward strand.
ACTTCCTGTTCTGATGTTCATTTCTGATAACGTATTTTGAGAGAAACTGTCATTTATCAAAGCCAGTGCAGATAAATAATACCTTCCTTTGTGCAGAGAAACAGGGTATTTTGTCAAAAAATCAGACATTTCTGCCGGATCAATACTTTTCAGATCTTTATGATCTTCTGAAAATATCATGCAGGAATGACTATAATGGGTTTGTCCAATGGCTATAACAGTGTACAGCATAATGATGAAAGCAAAAGTGCCCTTTTTCATAATACAAATATTTTAATACAAATGTAGTAGGATTTGAACAACGGCCATGAAAAAAATTCCTGTGAAAGAAAGGGCACAGGGATTTTTTAATAGGAATCAAATTTTTACGGACAAAGAGTTACTCAACCTTTGGTTTACGTTCCTGATTAAACTTATATGAAAAACCGACAGCAAAAACCTCCTTGAACTGAGTTCTTGGTCCTTTGCCGTCAATTACACCATCACCATTTCTGTCCACATCAATCATGATGTCATCATCATATATTAAATGTGTTGCAATGGTTGCGGTTATAAATTTATTAACTTTCATTGAGATGAGCACTTCCCAGTTGATATCAATATTTTGGGGATTATTCAGATAATTTGAAAACAAATCGAGTTTTGTCTGAAATGCAACATTTTCAAACACATCTTTTTTATATAGAAATCTCAAATATCCTCCAATTTCTGCGCGGCTTTTTTTCCCAGCAGTGATAAGGTTTCCGAGGTTATCATATTCAGCTGGTGTAACACCAAAAGCACCTACATTAGCCAGTGAATCATCCTGAACGAAAGTGAATTTTCCTGTGATCGGGGATATGAATAAGGTCAGATTGTCTGTTGGTTTGTAGTCCATTCCCAATGCAAACAGAGTATAAGCCGGCGCCAGGAATTGTGAAATATACACAGAGTCGTTTGGATAATTATATCCGGAGGTCATTTGTGTCTTAAAACTCAACAAACCTGCAAAATACCAGTCTCTTGATGCACGACGCCCATATTTTGATAAAAAATCAATTTTGTCATCTGTTTTCCGAACATCGTCTTTTCCCTGCCGGAGCATACCATATCCGATGTCAAGAGAATTATCCCAGGTCATTTTCTTTTTTTGGTAATTTGCAAACAACCCGATGAGTCCATTACCAGCAATACTGTTTTGACCACCGGCAGCCCAGTTTACAAGTGAAGTTTGGGAAAAATTTAAAGAAATCATACCACCGGTATGCCATCCAGTAAGCGTATCTTTTTTTTGGTCGCGCAATTTTTTCTCGGCATCTATAATCTGTGCATTAGTATCAGAAAAGCCGAAAAGAATTAGAATAAATAAAGCAGTAAATGTACGTTTCATTGTATTGATCTTTTTTTAAGTTATGGAGCAAAAATAATGTTTTTTTTAAAATTAGTTTTAGGTATTAAAAATTAAATACCATTTAACATTGTGTTAATAAAATTATAAATAATAGATATTATGCGTTTATTTAACAATAAATAATAATTTATAATCTTAATAAAACTTGTAAATAGTTTATATATAATGTATATTTGTAAATTAAATAGTTAATGATATCTATAAATTAAAATTTAAATCAGATGAAAAAAAATGTATCTGTTTATTGTAGTGTGATATTCATTACCCTTCTTCTGTTTTTAACAGGAATATCCAACGGACAACAGGTCATCAGCTCTGCCGGAGAATATTTTGACAATGGAACGTATTCTCTGAGTTGGACGTTGGGTGAACCTGTTATTGAAACCTACGAGCAGGGGGGTACTAAACTGACACAGGGCTTTCAGCAACCTATTCTGGTCTCTGTTTCAATTTATGAACATCCTGAATTGAACTTTGACATCAGTGCATTTCCCAATCCAACCTCAGATTTCTTAAATGTGGTCATTACAAACGGAACATATGATCAAATGTCATATCTTCTCTTTGATGTAACCGGAAAACTGCTTGATAGCAAACAAATAGTTTCAGAACAAACTGAAGTCATTTTTGCTCATCTGCCTATCGCTGTATATTATGTCATGATCATGCAGAGAGACAAGGAATTGAAAACCTTTAAAGTCGTGAAACATTAATATTTATTTAAACAAATAAACAAATCACTATGAAAAAGATTTATGTTTTTTTATTGACAATGGTGTTATCACTCATTATTTGTGCGCAGGCACCGAATGCTTTCAAATATCAAACTGTTGTGAGAGATGCATCAAATCAGATTATTGCCAATCAGTCTGTCGGGTTTAAAATCAGCATTTTACAGACAACAGCAACCGGTACGGCAGTGTATGTTGAAACACACAATACAGCAACGAATGCTGTTGGCATTGTGAATCTTGAAATCGGAAAGGGGACCCCTGTAAGCGGAAACATTACAACGATCAACTGGGGGACCAATGTCTATTATCTGAAAATTGAAATTGATCCCAATGGAGGCACTGCATACACCCATATGGGAACATCACAGTTGTTGAGTGTGCCTTATGCCATGTATGCTGCTTCAAGTGGCGGTGGCGGTGGCGGAGTGACCGGAACCGGAGCAGCAAACAAACTGGCTATCTGGACTGGAACCAGTGCTTTGAGTTCAAACACAAATTTACATTGGAATAATACAAATGAACAATTGGGAATTGGAACTGCCTTTCCGAACTCAAAACTAATGATCAATGCAGCAACAGGAGATGCACTACGTGTTCAGATTGCTGGAAATACAAAAATGTTTGTTGGTGATAATGGAGGTACAACTTTAGGGATATACAGCTCTGGCTCACCGACTAACGGATTGTTTGTAAACGGACAGACAATTATTGGTGTTCCCAATGGTACAGCAGGCACTTTATATCAGAAAAATGCAAAACTTCAGGTGCAAACCCACACAAGATATGCTGGGTATTTTTCTACAGATTCTGTGAGTAGTATTTCTTATGCTGTATATGCCAAACACACAGCATCAGGAACAAGTGATGTAAGGGCTTTAAGAGGAGAAGCCGTTCCGGCTCCGGGATATGGTTATGGAGGAGATTTTAGCGGAGGTTGGAGAGGTGTTTATGGGCTAGGAGATGGAACTACATATTCATCTATAGTTGTAGGGGTTTTTGGCAATGCAACCGGTTCTGCAGGAACAAGATATGGCGTTTATTGCAGCGGAAACGGAGCCTATACAGGATCCTGGTCTTCGGTATCTGATCTGAAATTCAAAAAGAATATTCAGCCGATGACAAATTCATTGTCAAAAATTCTAAAGCTTGAACCTAAAACATTTGAGATGAGAACAGAAGAATATGAAATTATGAATTTCAATGAAGGAAAGCAATTCGGTTTCATTGCTCAGGATTTACAGCAGATTTTTCCTGAGCTTGTAACTCATGGAGTACATCCAGGTGCAGAAAAGGGGAAAGATATTGAGTATCTGGGTGTGGATTATATTTCAATGATTCCAGTTCTTGTTCAGGCCATTCAGGAACAGCAGAAGATCATTGAAGCACAACAGCAACAAATTGATGAACTGAGAAGCTTGATCAACAAATAAACACCATTCAATCATTGCAGAATGATGTATAACTTTTCCGGGCGTAACCAGATTACTCCCGGTTTTAAAAAAAATTATGAATAATAAATAAGGAATTTTTATGAATTAAAACAAAGCAGAATGAAAGCAAAATTTACAAAAACATCGAAAGCCTTTGTGCTTCTTTTATCTTTCTCCTTTTGTCTTTTATCTTTTGTATCCCATGCTCAGGCACCACAGGCATTCAAATACCAGACAGTGGTGAGGGATGCAAACAATGAAATTATTCCAAATCAGGCGATAACCTTAAAGATCAGTATTCTTCAGACAACAGTAACAGGCACTGCAGTGTATGTTGAAACACATTCAGCGACCACAAATGCACTTGGCATTGTCAACCTGAACATCGGCGAAGGGACACCAGTCATCGGAATATTTGGCGCAATTTCCTGGGGAACAGACAACTATTTCTTGAAGATTGAGATTGATCCGGCAGGAGGAACCACGTATCAGTATATGGGAACATCCCAACTGTTGAGTGTTCCCTATGCTTTGTATGCTGCCTCAAGTGGAGGTTTGCCAGCAGGAACGTCAGGACAAACACTTCGGCATGACGGAACAGCGTGGATATCAAGTGGCTTATTATTAAATAATGGAACAGGACTTGGAATAGGCACTTCTCCAAACATAAACTATCAACTATACATGTATCGTCCAAGTTCATCATATGGTGCCGGCCTAGCAAATCTTTATGTTGTTCGCAATGGAGTCAGCGGAGCAGCAAACGGAGGAACAGGGTGGTCAAATTCAGGGGTTGATGCTGCGATAAAAGGCTATTCATACTATGGGAATAATTATACTGCCGGAATTGCAGGTTATAGTTATCTGGACTATGCAAATTCAGCAGCAGTTATCGGGTCTATGTGGGATGCTACAACTTTTGGGGCTTTGGCATACAAGGATGCAGCTTCTGCCACCTGGGCAGGATATTTTAAAGGAAACGTCTTTGTTGAAAACAGGCTTGGAATAGGAACGTCAACTTCTTCAAAAAAACTTGAAATTTCAGGAGGAAATTCAGAGAGTGTAATGCGTATTTCATGGGGCTCTGCTTATCCTCTTTTATTAGCTGACATCGGATATCCTGCCAGCGGAGGGTTTAAAATTAATGCGAAAGCGGGAGGAGGAACCTGGGCAAGAATAGAATTTCTAACTGAAGATGTTGAAAGAATGCGAATCACACATGATGGCAATGTGGGAATCGGAACGACAACACCTTCTACATCTCTTTACATTAAACAACAACCGTTTACAGCATTTGATACTCCGGGAGCAGCAGGTATTTCTTTGGAAAATCATATAAATACAAGCCCCTGGACAATTTACAATAGTAACCTCTACTTAAGTTTTGCAATTAATAATGTAAGAGTGGGATATATAAACAATGTAACAGGAGCATATACTTCAACATCAGATGCAAGATTAAAAGCCGATATTACAAGTATGGAAAATGTTTTAGATCGTGTTATGAAACTCAGACCTGTTCGTTATCGGTTCATCGACAGGGAAAATTCTAATACAATTGGGTTCATTGCACAGGATGTTTTAAAATTATTTCCTGAAGTAGTCAGTAAAGATGATGAAAGTGAAGAGTCTTACTATGGAATTGCCTATGGAAATCTGTCAATTATCTCTCTCAAAGCCATCCAGGAGCAGCAGGATATGATTGAAAAACTCCAACAGATTGTTGAACAACAACAAAGACAAATTGATGAACTGAGAAACCAGATCACAAAATAGGAGACTTGGTTTTTTTCAGTACTGTACCATTTATGAAAAACCGGGTGTGTAAATTTTACCCGGTTTTTCTTTCGAAAAGATTGTTTTAGAAATATGTCGTCCATCCAGGAAAACAAAGTTTAAATTACTTTTGTTTTGTTGATGTTTTGTTGGCATCTTGTGATTCCTTTTTTTATTGAATTAATATTATATCACCCGAATGACTCAGATTCACTGACATAAGTGTGTTAATCTACTGTTAATAAAAGACCTCATAGGGGAAATAATCCAGCATCATTTTTTGCAGGCAGAGTGTCAGGAGTTAATAATACTGTTGTTCTTGAGCTGTGGGTGATTGAACAGAGGACACAATTCTGAATCACCGAAACAAATAAACAAGTATTAAAATACACAAATAAACAATAAGTTTTGTAAATTTGTAATAACGTTTCAATTATTAAAATTAAAAAACTCTCCAATTCATATGAAAACTAGCCGGTTAATGATTCAAGGTATATTCCTTATGATTTTTGTCAGTCATTCACTTTCCGGACAGGAAATCATCAGTTCTTCGGGTGATTTCCATACTTCAGGCAGCCACTCAGTCAGCTGGACAATTGGAGAACCTGTCATCGAAACCTATGGGCAGGGAGGTACTGTTATGACCCAGGGCTTTCAGCAACCAATTCTGTTCACAGTGTCAGTTTATGAGCACCCTGAATTGAACCTTGACATCAGTGCATTTCCCAATCCTACATCAGACATTCTGAACATTGTTTTAATAAACAGTGATTATGAAAAATTGTCCTTACAGTTGTTCGACTTTACCGGAAAACTCCTGGAAAGCAGGCAGATTGTATCCGAAAACACTGAAATAATGTTTGCGAAACTTCCCGATGCAGTATATTTTGTAAAGATTTCATATGGCCTCAGGGAGTTGAAAACCTTCAAAGTAGTAAAACAATAACGACATAAAAAAATCATTCTATGAAAACAAATTTACCATTATTGTTGAGAGGTTTTGTACTTCTTTTAACTTTTTCCTTTTTTCCATTATCTTCTCATGCGCAGACACCACAGGCATTCAAGTATCAGACAGTGGTTAGAGACGGCTCCAACGCAATCGTTTCCAATCATCCTGTAGGATTAAGAATCAGCATTCTGCAAAACACCTCAACAGGAACAGCTGTATATGTAGAAACGCATGCGACTATGACCAATGCATTGGGAATTGTGAGCCTTGAAATTGGAAGCGGTAATCCCGTCAGTGGTGACTTTTCAGCCATCGACTGGAGTAGCAACCCACATTTCGTGAAAATTGAACTTGACCCTGTGGGGGGAATAGCATATCAGGATATGGGAACGTCCCAGTTGCTCAGTGTGCCCTATGCGCTTCATGCGAAGACCGCAGAAACGATCAGCTACACAGAAACTGATCCTATTTTTATTGCGAGTCCTGCTTCAGGGATTTCATCAGGTAACATCACAAACTGGAACACAGCCTATGGCTGGGGCAATCATGCCACAGTGGGCTATCTTACAGGGAACCAGACAATCTCTCTTTCAGGAGACGTAACTGGTAACGGAACAACAGCGATTGTTACTACCATCGCAAGCAATGCTGTAACTACTTCAAAAATCGCCAACAATGCAGTATCAATAGCAAAACTTCCTGCAGGTGCAACTGCTTCAACATTTTTAAGGGGTGATGGTACCTGGGCGACGCCGGCAGGCGGTGGCACGCTTCCATCAGGAACTTCAGGTCAGACACTCAGATACGACGGAACAAACTGGGTTGGTAACAGTGTCCTGTTGAACAATGGTACAGGACTTGGAGTTGGTGCTTCTCCGCTTCCAAATACACAAATACACTTATATCGTCCAACGACTTCATATGGTGCAGGATATTCAAATATCTATGCAATTCGTGCAGGATCATCAAGTGCCCCAAACGGAGGAACATCCTGGGGTATTTCCGGGGTGGATGCTGCTGTCAAGGGATTCTCAGACTGGGGAAACAATTACACTGCCGGAATAGCGGGGTATAGCTGGCTTGATTATGCCAATTCAGCTGCAATTATTGGTAGTATTCATACCGGGGCAATCTGGGGAGCTCTGGCTTTCAAAGATGCTGCTTCAACTGTCTGGGCAGGATTTTTCTCTGGCAATGTCAATGTAGAAGGATCATTAACGATTGGCGGAAACAATACCAATGAACTGAACAGGTCTCAAACAGGAGACGCCAATCTGGTGCCGATAGCTTATGGAAATGTTACAAATCCCTCAACAGGACATCTGAATTCAGGTGCATCAACGTCCAATGTTAATCTAGAAATACACCCGGCTGGTTCAGGAATGTATTATTACACTATAAGTGGTGAAAACATTAGCTGGGCGACAAATTATGTTTGTGTGGCTACATTAAATGGTGGGCCTGGAGAAATTGCCTGGAATAGTGCCAATGGAATGCTGATGATTTTAACTTTCGACAGTAATGGAGTCCCGGCAGATAAGGCATTTTCTTTTGTTTTATATAAGAAATAACACGATTTCATTAAAACACGTTCCTAAAGAAAAGCTCTTCGATTTGAATGAGTAAACAGAACGCCACTTTCAGCGAATTTAAACTTTTCTGATATATTATACTCTGCTGCTTACTTTGTGGCAGGCACTGAAGTTCTGCACCCACAAAGCGACTTGCGGCATGAAAAGTTTAATAAATAATGAATTCGAAAAAACAACTAAAGTTTACAAAACTTTCCTTTTGTTTATCAAAAATAAACATGAATTAAGTTTTTTGAGAATTAAAGAGGTGTTTTTATCGACTAAAGTACAAATAGAGACCATCTGTTATATAGGCAGAAAATAAATACAATAATATAGAAAAAAAATTGCATTTGGGCAAATATTTATTTATATTTGCAAATAAAAATTATGATGCACATAGTAAACCATAATAAATGTAATATGAAAAAACAATTAATATTTATCACAGTTTGTTTCTTTCCTTTTATACTTTTATTACAGAGTATATCAGGTTACGGACAGGCAGTCATTTCATCAACCGGAGACTATCACAGCAATGGTAACTATTCTCTGAGCTGGTCGCTTGGAGAACCGGTCATCGAAACCTGGTCTCAGGGAAGCACTGTGCTGACACAGGGCTTTCAGCAACCTATTCTGGTCTCAGTTTCAATTTATGAACATCCTGAATTGAACTTTGACATCAGTGCATTTCCAAATCCAACATCTGATTTTCTGAACGTGGTCATTTCAAACGGAACCTATGATAATATGGAGTATTTTCTCTTTGATGTGACCGGAAAAATCCTTGAAAACAGACCGATTGTTTCTGAACAGACAGAAATCATGTTTACCCACCTGCCTGTTTCAGTATATTATGTCAGGATCATACATGGCGACAGGAAATTGGAAACCTTTAAAGTTGTTAAGCATTAATTTAAAGAAAAGTTTATTCATTTAAAAAACAGATCATTATGAAAAGGATTATGATTTTTATATATGCACTAATGATGACATTCATCATTAGTGCGCAGGTGCCGAATGCATTCAAATACCAGACTGTTGTCAGAGATGCATCCAATGCCATTATCCCAAATCAAAATGTCGGTTTACAGATCAGTATTTTGCAGGGTTCTGCCGTAGGCACTGCTGTGTATGTTGAAAGACACAATGTCACGACCAACGCATTGGGTATCGTTAATTTGAACATCGGCCAGGGTTCTGTTCAAAGTGGAAATTTCAGTACAATCAACTGGGGAACAAATTCCTATTTTGTTAAAATAGAAATCGATCCTTCAGGAGGTGTTGCTTTTCAGGATATGGGAACTTCGCAGTTACTCAGTGTCCCCTATGCTTTGTATGCTGCATCAAGCGGAGGTGGTGGAGGAAGTCCCACCGGACCAGCCGGAGGAGATCTTACAGGCACTTACCCCAATCCAACGATCGCAAACAATACAGTAACAACAGCGAAAATTGCAAATAACGCTGTAACAATAGCTAAGCTTCCTGCAGGATCAACACCATCAACATATCTGAGAGGTGATGGCACCTGGGGTTCACCGGCAGGAACAACCTATTCTGCTGGAGCAGGGCTGACTCTGGCAGGGACAACATTTTCCCATACTGCACATACAGGAGATGTCACAGGAGCAACAGCTCTGACCATTTCCAACGATGCAGTGACAAATGCAAAACTTGCTGACAATGCCGTTTCGACAACAAAAATTGCTGATAATTCAGTAACCATAGCCAAACTTCCTGCAGGTGCCACAGCATCAACCTATCTGAGAGGTGATGGTACATGGGCGACTCCGGCCGGAACTTCTCTTCCAGCCGGAGCAACGGGACAAACATTACGACATGATGGCACGAGTTGGTTAGCCAATAGTATTTTATTTAATAATGGAACAAATATTGGCATTGGAACAAGTTCCCCCACCTCACTTCTTGATATTTATGCTTTTAATAACCTCACTACAGTTAAAATTCAAAATACATATGGAACTCCGGGAACTTCGGCTCTCAGGGCTGAAGGCGCATTTGATGCCAAAGGTTTTCTGGGAGTACAGGGTGCAAGTGCATTCGATGGCAATACAAACCTGAATATTTTAGGAGAAGAAATAGGTGTGCTTGGAGTTTCGGATGGTACATCTTCAACTGACAATGTTGGAGTGTATGGATATTCTAATGATATTGGTATTTATGGAATAAATTATGTTTCAGGGAGCTACGGAATGATGGGAACCTCTGATGCCGGAGCCGAAGGCTATTACAACAGTACTCGCTTCGGACGACTTGGGGGAAGTACTTACGGCGTTTATGGTCAATATACTTCCACTATTTATGGCTACCTGGGGTATTCAAACTACGGAGTTTATGGGCAGTATAACAGTGATATCGTCGGTTATCTGGGCAGCTCGGGGCAAGGTGTGCTTGGAAAGAATACAAACGACCATGTGGGTGTTCTTGGTAGTTACAATGTGGGAGCAAAAGGGGTAAACTACACTGCAGACATGGGTGATATGGGCGTACAGGGTATCACATACAGCAACTATACTGGCACAGGATATTTATACACAAATACCCAGGTTGCTGTAGCAGGCTTTTCTAACTTTGGTAGTAGCTACCGGGCTGGAGTGCAGGGAATTACATACTCTAACGATCCGGGAACCCGAACCTCAGGAGTAATAGGCATTTTCTATAACAGCCCTTCAACTTGGGGCTCTTTGGCTTACAAAACTTCAGGAGGGAATGGCTATGCAGCCTATTTTACTGCTGCTGCTGTAACAGGTGTTGGTAAGATGAAAGACTGTCAGCCTGCTACCGATGTCGGGCTTGGTGTTTGGGGTGATCTTTTCGGTGCTGATATCCATGGAAATGTTTATGGAATGTATCTGGAAGGAAGCAGATATAGTCTCTTTGCAGATGGAATTGTCTTTAAGACAGATTTGGATGTTCATCTTCAGAGAAACAATAATTCGGTTGTAAAAGAAGAACAAATAATTCCCTTATATTCAAATGTATCAACCGAAGTGACCATACAAACCAGTGGAATTGGACAACTCAATAATGGGTTGTGTACAATTATGTTCTCTTCTGAATTCAGAAATTCTTTAAGCAAAGACTATCCTGTGATTGTTACAGTGACACCTATGGGAGAAAGTAATGGGATCTACCTGGTGAATGTTAACAATAATGGCTTTTCAATAAAGGAAAACAACTACGGGAACAGCAATGTTCAATTTACTTACATTGTTATAGGGAGAAGGTCTGGGTATGAGTTACCTGAACTCCCTTTGGAAGTTGTAAAATCGAATTATAAAGAAATTCTCAAAAAAGGATTGCATAATGACTCTGATATGGATGGTAGTGGAGAAGGACTATTCTTTTTTAATGAACAGCTACAAAATGGTCAGGCAGGCAATATGATTCCACAAAATGTAACCAAACAACCAGTTCAATATGATTTTAATCAAGTTTTTTCTAAGACGAATACAAAAGGAACTAATTAATGAAAACATGTTTACAATAAAATCAAATAAAATTATATTATTATGAGTAAATTTATTATTACATTATTCAATTTGCTAATTATCACATCAATATTAGCGCAAGCGCCGCAGGCATTTAAATACCAGACGGTTGTAAGAAATTCGTCAAACCAGATCATTCCCAATCAGGCTGTCAGCTTAAGGATCAGCATTCTGCAGGGCTCTCCCACAGGAACGGCAATTTATGTGGAAACACATGCTGCAACAACGAATATACTTGGTATTGTTAATCTTGAAATCGGAAATGGCAATCCTGTGAGTGGAAATTTTTCTACTATCAGCTGGGGCAGCAACATACATTACGTAAAAATTGAACTTGACCCTGCTGGTGGTACCGCATATCAGGATATGGGGACATCGCAGCTAGTAAGTGTTCCGTATGCACTTCATGCAAAAACAGCAGAAACAGTTACCTACACAGAAACTGATCCTGTTTTTGGAGCAAGTCCTGCCTCCGGCATTACCTCAGGCAATATCACCAACTGGAATACGGCTTATGGCTGGGGAAATCATGCAGGACTGTATCGTCCTGTGTCATGGGTGCCTTCATGGTTGGATATCACCGGAAAACCGACCACAGTTTCAGGTTATGGCATAACAGATGCGATGACCACTTCACATCCAGCAAATGCAATTACAAACACAAATATTTCAAACTGGAACACGGCCTATGGCTGGGGCAATCATTCCACAGCGGGCTATCTGACCGGCAATCAAACCATCACATTATCCGGGGACATCACCGGGAGCGGCGCAACAGCGATATCAACAAGTATTGCAAACAATGCTGTAACAAGTGCGAAAATTGCAAATAACGCTGTAACAATAGCTAAGCTTCCTGCAGGATCAACACCATCAACATATCTGAGAGGTGATGGCACCTGGGGTTCACCGGCAGGAACAACCTATTCTGCTGGAGCAGGGCTGACTCTGGCAGGGACAACATTTTCCCATACTGCACATACAGGAGATGTCACAGGAGCAACAGCTCTGACCATTTCCAACGATGCAGTGACAAATGCAAAACTTGCTGACAATGCCGTTTCGACAACAAAAATTGCTGATAATTCAGTAACCATAGCCAAACTTCCTGCAGGTGCAACAGCAACAACTTATCTGAGAGGAGATGGAACCTGGGCGACTACACCAATTGGCGGAACCAACACCTATGTCCAGTTCAATGATGCCGGAAGCTTCAATGGACTCAATACGTTTGTGTTCGACAAGAACAACACAAGGCTGGGGATCGGAACTGTTTCTCCGGTTGCAGAACTCCATGTTGCCAGAAATAACTCAGCCACCAACAGCCAGGTGTGGCTCAAGCAGCTTGGCACCGGGGATGCCACTCTTGGTTTCAGCATTGGGTCCAGCCAAGACTGGGCCATGGGCATCGATCAGTCGGATCTGAATAAATTTAAAATCAGCCCACATTATATCGCAACCGCAATTCCGGTGCTCACGCTGCAGACCAATGGCCGGGTAGGGCTCGGTACCACATCCCCTACCGCATTCTTCCATGTTGATGACGCTACCAATGCCACTGCTTACCTGGTCCGCGCTGAATTCTCCGGAAGCACGGTGACAACGGATCCCGTTGGGTTTCAGGCAACCTGTAACCCCTCCGGTGTTGCCGGTTACGGCTATGGTGCAAGTTTCACAGCAGGCTACAAAGGACTGGCAGCCACGGTGAGCTCCGGAACCACAACATTTTCAACCTACGGTGCTGACATCTATGTTCAGGGCACCGGATCAGGAGCCCGGTATGGCGGTTATTTCTATTCTTACGGAAGCACTGGAAATACAGGATCACTCTATGGTATCTATAGCACAGCCACAGGTACTGGAACAACTAAGTATGCCGGCTATTTTTCAGGAAATGTCACAGTAACCGGAACATTTTCAAATCCTTCAGATCTATCCCTGAAGACAAATTTGAAATCTCTAAATGGTTCAGCAGAAAAACTCAAAAATCTTCCCGTTTATTCTTACGAATATCTTCCCGTAGAGGGAATGAATCTTCCTGAAGGCAATCAATTTGGTTTTATTGCTCAGGATCTGGAACAGATTTTTCCGGAATTGGTTTCAGTACAGAAACACCCATTAGATGATCCCAATATAAGAGCTGAAAGTAAATATCTTGAATATAAAGGCATCAACTATATCGGGATGATTCCAGTTCTGACAAAAGCAATTCAGGAACAGCAGGAAATGATAGAATCACAGCAAATGCAGATTGATATCCTTCGTAGTGAATTGATAGAGTTAAAAAGAATGATTGAAAAAGAATAAGAGGAACCCTAACAAAATCAAAAGGAAACTTTTCAACAAATCATTTTGTTCCATTCAGTGCATTTCTTAACACATTGGCTTTCACAGGTCCAACCACTGCCTCCAGTTCTTTCTGACTGGCATTACGAATTGCCTCAACTGATCCGAAATGTTTTAATAACTTTTCTGAGGTATTGGGTCCAATACCTTTGATGTCTGTCAACTCAGTTTTTATTGTGGCCTTTTGTCTTCTTTTTCTGTGATGGGTAATTCCGAAGCGATGTACCTCATCCCGAATTTGTTGAAACAGCCGTAAAACAGGAGATTTTTTGTCCAAATACAGAGGTGTGTTGTCTCCATAGGTAAAGATTGTTTCCAGTTTTTTTGCGATGGAAATTAACTTTATTTTTTCAATAAGATTAAGTTTCCTCAGGCTGATGGCAGCTGATTCCAGCTGACCTTTTCCCCCGTCAATCAGAACCAACTGGGGCAGTGAACTGTTTTCATCAAGGAGGCGTTTGTAGCGTCTGTATACAACTTCTTCCATGCTTGCATAGTCATCGGGACCTTCAACGGTTTTTATATTGTAATGGCGGTACTGTGATGTTGCCGGTTTTCCGTTTTTAAAAACCACGCAGGCAGCCACCGGATTTGTTCCCTGAAGATTGGAATTGTCAAAGGCTTCAATATGCACAGGTGGCAAATCCATCTGTAGGGCTTCCTGTACCTTTTGAACAATCGAATTTTGGCGTTTAATTTCAAAGTTGGTCATATTTCTTTTTTTCTTCTCAAGAAGAAACATACGTGCATTTTTTTCGGAAAGGACGAGCAATTCTTTTTTATGACCGGTCTTTGGGACAGTAAACCTTGTTCCAGGAAATACAGTCTGGGGATAAAAGGGAACAATCAGCTCATGGCTGAAACCCTGAAGAAAAGTTTTGACTTCCAGGAGTGCATGATCAAAAATGTCCAGGGTCGTTTCGTCAAGAGCAGCTTGAATTTCAAAACTGTGTGAACGGACCACAGCACCGTTTAGCACCCGGATGTAGTTGCATATAAATGCGTTATTTCCGTCCTGCACAAGTGAGACGACATCACAGTTTTTCAATGAGTGATGCACAAGAGGAGACCTGGAACGATAGTTCTCCAATGCTTCAATTTTTTCTTTCAGTAACTGTGCTGATTCAAAATCAAGAGATTTGCTGTATGCCTTCATTTGTATCCGGAACTCCCTGATAACTGTGTTCAGCTCACCCTTGATTATTTTGCGTGCATTATCAATATATTTTAAATATGCATCATGTGAAACCTTCCCTTCACAGGGACCTCCGCATTTTCCAATATGATACTGAAGGCACACCCTGAATTTTCCGGCTTTGATATTTTTGTCACTCAGATTCAATTTGCATGTTCTGAGCTGATACGTATTTCTGACAATATCCAGCACAGCATACATGGTTCTGTATGAAGGATAGGGACCGAAGCAACTGTTTTGAGTATGATCGGGTTGATGTGCTGTAAAGATTCTGGGAAAATGATCGTTTGAAATGCAAATCCAGGGATAGGTTTTATCGTCCTTCATTCTGATGTTGTATCTTGGACGATGCTGTTTGATCAATGTGTTTTCGAGCAGCAATGCATCAAACTCACTGTCCACATTGATCACTTCAATTTTGACAATCCGTTTCACAAGCAAACGTAACCGAGCATTATCGTGTTGTTTCTGAAAATATGATGATACACGTTTTTTCAAATTTTTTGCCTTCCCAACATAAATAATTGTACCAGTTACATCAAAATATTTGTATACACCGGGTGTTTCGGGCAAGGATCGCAGGATTTTCTGTGTCAGATCTGATTGCTGAACCAACGGAATGCTCATGGCTCGAAGAATTATTCCTGTATTTTGTATATCTCCATCTTCAACTCTTCGATGCCCCCAACATACTCAAAAGGCATGTAATGACTGAACCGGAAAATATAATTACCAGATTTTGAAAAAGATGTTCGCTTCAGACCATCAAACTCAAAGACAATCTTGTCTCCCGAAGGTGTCCCGGTGAAGTTTCTGTTGTCATCCTTGAGGTCGATCTCAAAATCAGTATTTCTTTCTGCTCCGTCGGGAGTTTCAATTAACAGGCTGAATAAGAGATTAGAATACATGTATGTTTTGTCATGACAGAGTGTTATTTTTATCCTGTATTCACTGTCAGGGTCTTTAAAATCAGTCTGAAACTGTACAACTTCATCTTTTGTCCATCCGTTTTCATGAAATTGATATGAATCTTGAAATACAAGTGGGGTTCTTTCACAAGACAAAAAGACCATTGACAGGCATACAAATAAAGTAATTTTCATACGTACAGAAATTTTGGTAAAAATATAAAATTCTGCTCAAAATCAGTAAAATTACTGATTTAATTGCCTGTTGTTATATTGTAAATTTGTGATTTGAAAAGTATTTATCAAAACTAACGGTTATGAACACATTTTCACAAATTTTATGGCAAATCCAGAGAATTCTAGGATTAACCAATTCGGCAAGGTATACAGCAAATAGTATTAAGCGAGCCACCGATCAGTCAAAAGCGAGGAAACAGAAAAAAGAAGCAGAAAAAGCTGCTCAGCATTACAATAACAAAGTAAGCGGACAATGATCATGGAAGATTATAAACAAAAAATTCAGGAGGCTGGCGGATTTTTGAGAACAGCAGAACGAAGTATGTTCAGCGGCAAAAATCAGGAGGCAGTTGAAATGCTCAATAAGGCAAATGATATTGCCCAGCAGGCAGCAAAAATTCAGCCGGATGACTTTCAGGTGAAATCACTGCAGCAGAAAATTGAAAAAATGAGAAAGGACCTTGAGCGGAAAGGTGTCGTCACCCGTCCAGGAGGGAAAGAAGAACTACCGTTTGAAGTCAATGCACAGTTGCAGCGTATAAAGGAAAGTGTTATCAACGGCAACCTTGAAAGGGCCCGCCTGGAAATGAAAAATTATTACGATCGATTTGCAGGACCACACACAGATATTCCTGAGATCAAAGAACTGTCTTCTCTCATTGAAAAAATGGAAAAGGAAGAAGCCGAGAAGAAACTTAAAGAGAGAGAGCAGGCGCAAGATAAGGCAGCTGCACAAGCTGACAATGCGAAACTGTGTGATGAGTGGAGGGAAAAGATGAAAGCAGTTCCATATTTTGACGGGACACCGCATAATGTATTTGATTTGTCTGCACACATTGAATCCTGTAAGAAAGCTGTTGCCCTTGTGAATGAATACATGAAAACTGAGTTTACTTTCGAACCGGATTATACCCTTCAGAGTATGGTTGAGGATATAAAACGCCGGGTTGAATCTTTTATACCCAACTATTACAACACATTAAATGACATGTCAGGAGAAATTATTCAACAGATTGAAGAACTCATCACTCAGCTGAATGAAGATGTGGCCTGGCAGACAGATGAATCAAAACAACCCCGTTACATCGGTCAGTCACAGATGAATGAGTTTCTGAATAAAATTGAAGAAATGCGGCCTGTCTGCGAAGAGAATATGCAGGTATATCATGACATGATGGCTGCTTATCAGAGATTGTCAGATCTGAATGAGGAGCGGAAAATTGCACGCTCAAAGTCCACAAAAATGAAACCTGAAAAAATGATAGGCAACGAAGCAGAACCACTCAGACAAGCAGCAGTATCAGCCCTGAACCATAAATACCCCGGAGCTGAAGTCCTTAAAACAGCAGTGACCAAAGAATGGGAACAAAAGTTTGAAGAAGGCTGGGAAGATAACACCAGATCAAAATGGTTGAAACGTCATTACCGTGAATCAGCGGTTCAGATTGCGGCAAGACTTGAAAATGGTGATCATAAATTATTTACCATGTATATTGAACAAACAAGGATATCTGATACAGAATATGCCAGTATTAAAAGTCATATCATGTTTGATGATGCCATTGATCCAGCAAATATATAAAACCTTATATAAACCTAATCACAAAAATATGAAATCAAACCTATTTTATGGAACGACATGCATCTTTGTGTGTTTGATCTTTATCAGCACAACATTGTGCGGTCAGGAAGTCATCAGTTCTGCCGGTGACTTTCACAGCAATGGAAACTATTCTCTGAGTTGGACGCTTGGAGAACCGGTCATCGAAACCTACTCCCAGGGAAGCACTGTGCTGACACAGGGCTTTCAGCAACCCATCCTGATCTCAGTATCAATTTATGAAAATCCTGAATTGAACTTTGACATCAGTGCATTTCCAAATCCAACATCAGATTTTCTGAACGTGGTCATTTCAAACGGAACCTACGATAATATGGCGTATTTTCTCTTTGATGTGACCGGAAAACTCATTGACAGCAGGCAAATTGTATCTGAACAGACAGAAATTTTATTCAGTCATCTTCCTGTTGCCACCTACTATGTGAAAATTATCGAAAAAAATAAAGAACTGAAAACCTTTAAAATTATTAAAAACTAACTGATTCGGAGATAAGCTGAATCGCTGATCCCGATCAATACGTTATTAAATATCATTATTTAAAAAAAAGTATTCATTAAAAAATTAAACAATATGAAAAAAATTATCATCACATTGGCAAATCTGCTCATCGTCATTACATTATTTGCACAGGCACCGAATGCATTCAAATACCAGACAGTTGTCAGAGATGGCTCCAATGCCATTATCCCAAATCAGAATGTAGGCTTACAGATCAGTATTTTACAGGGCTCTGCAGGCGGCACAGCGGTGTATGTTGAAAGACACAATGAAACTACAAGTGCTTTGGGAATAGTTAACCTGAATATTGGAGAAGGTGTCGTCCAAAGCGGTAATTTTTCTTCAATCAACTGGGGAACAAATTCATATTTTGTTAAAATTGAGATTGATCCTGCAGGAGGGACATCGTATCAGGATATGGGAACTTCACAGCTATTGAGTGTCCCTTATGCATTATTTGCAGGAGCAACTGCAGGCACAGGCGGAAGCCCAACCGGCCCGGCAGGTGGCGACCTTACGGGTACATATCCTAACCCGACAATAGCCAATAATGCTGTTACAACCGCAAAAATTGCCAACAACGCTGTGACAATTGCAAAACTTCCGGCAGGTGCAAGTGCAACCACCTACCTGAGAGGTGATGGCACATGGGCAACGCCTGCAGGCGGTGGCACACTTCCATCAGGAACTTCGGGTCAGACACTCAGGCACGATGGCACAAACTGGATCGGAAACAGTGTATTATATAACAATGGAACAAATATCGGAATTGGAACAACAACTCCAAATGCAAAACTGGAAGTGAGCGGAACAGGAGATCAATATATAAGGGTAAATGCAACCAACACTGGTAGTTCCGGGATAGATCTTTTTCGTCAGGGAACCGGTTCAAATGATTGGCGGATATATAATTACAGCGGTAATCTGCGTTTTGCCTGGTCAGGAGATGACCTTGCGACAACGACAGATGCTTTACATATAAGTTTTTCTTCAGGAAGGGTTGGAATTGGAACAATAACTCCAACTCAACAGCTTGATGTTGCCGGAAATATCCGCCTCAGAGATGACAATCGCTCAATAGGAACATGGTCATCACATGAACTGGCATTAGTAACAAACAGCATTGAAAGAATTAACATAAAAACTGATGGAAAAGTGGGCGTAGGAACATCTTCTCCTACCGGACTTCTGACTGTTGAAGGTGGTGGTGCAGGAACAACATTTCCTGCGATCAGAGCCAATAATACAAATGCATCTGGGATCGCATTACTGGCAACAGCAAACAGCACTGATGCAGCAATGGTCGTCACTCAAAATAATGCAACATCAGGAATAATTGCAAAATTCTTTACGACGGGATCATATGAACTTATGAGGATTCACACTGCTGGTGGAACGGCCGGATTTCTTTCACTCAGAGGGGGGCCCTCCTTAACAGGTGGTGGATGGATAAGCGGCAGTAATAGCTGGGGTTTAATTATGGGTAGTTTTGACGATGCATATTCGCATTCTGCTATAGCGAATGCCTATTCTCCTTCTACAGGAAACAGAGCTTTTGCCCCGTACTTAAATAATCAGATGGACCTTGGAAATTTGTCTTACAGATGGGCTGCAGTCTATGCTGTCAACGGAACAATACAGACATCTGATAAAAATCATAAAGAAAATATAAAAGACATTTCTTATGGTTTGAACGCAGTAATGAATCTGAAACCAATTAGCTTTCAGTGGAAAGACAAACACTGCAGCGTGGGTACCGGCAATAATCTCGGCTTCATAGCACAGGATCTTGAAAAAGTAATCCCAGATGTCGTTGTACATTCAATCACTTCACGTGAAGAAATTGAAAAGGCCAGAAACGAAAAAGGGATTGAACTTGATCCCGAAACTTATGGTGTGAAATACAGTGAACTGATCCCGGTTCTTGTGAAGGCAATTCAGGAACAGCAGGAAATCATAGAATCTTTGCAACAACAGGTGAACGAGCTTAAAAACAAATAGTTCTTATTCATTGCTTCTTAAAAACCCTCATTTGATAGTTCATTTGAGGGTTTTTTTCTGAGTCCGGTTCCCCTATTTTCAAGAAATGGGGAATTTCGATATAAATTGTATTAATATCTGTAAAATCACTGATTTAAAGCAAGTACAGTCAGTTGTAAATTTGAACAAGAACTAAAAATCACGTGATTATGAAAAAAATATACCTTAGTTTTATTGTATGTATTGCATCAATTGCCATACTTGCCCAGTCCCCACAGTCGTTCAAATATCAGACAGTGTTGAGAAATGCATCAAACCAGCCCATCCCCAATCAGGCTGTAGGCCTTAAAATCAGCATTTTGCAGGGCTCGGCCACAGGAACAGCCCTCTATGTGGAAACACATGCAACAACAACAAATGCTCTTGGCATTGTGAACCTTGACATTGGTAACGGGACTCCCCTAAGCGGAAATTTTTCAGCCATCAACTGGGGCAGCAATCCACATTTCGTGAAAATTGAACTTGACCCTGCAGGGGGCACAGTTTATCAGAATATGGGAACTTCTCAGTTACTCAGTGTCCCCTATGCGCTTCATGCGAAAACTGCAGAAACAGTAAGTTATACAGAAACCGACCCTGTGTTTGGTGCAAGTCCTGCCTCCAGCATTACCTCAGGCAATATCACCAACTGGAATACGGCCTATGGCTGGGGAAATCATGCCACAGCAGGTTATCTGACAGGCAATCAAACCATCACTTTGTCTGGTGACATCACCGGAAGCGGAGCAACAGCGATATCAACCACCATTGCAAATAATGCGGTAACAAGTGCAAAAATTGCCAACACGGCTGTCACCGAGTCAAAGCTGGCAAACAATGCTGCAACCACGACCAAGATCGCAGATAATGCAGTAACCTCAGCAAAAATTGCAGACAATGCAATAACAATAGCAAAACTTCCTGCCGGGGCAAGTGCAACCACCTATCTGAGAGGCGACGGCACATGGGCGACGCCTGCTGGTGGTAGCTCTCTTCCATCAGGTATAACATCTCAAACATTACGATATGATGGTTCTAACTGGATTGCAAATAGTTTTTTGACAAATAGTGGAAACGGAATTGGTATTAACGCTAATCCAATATCCAATGTACAGGTTAATGTATTAAGAACAATTGGAACTTATGGTGCAACATATTCCAATATATTAGCAACCAGAACTGGAGGTTCTAGTCCGGCCAATGGTGGAACATCCTGGTCTGAAGTTGGAATCGATGCTGGTATAAAAGCATATTCAATTTGGGGTAACAATTATTCTTCTGCAATTGCCGGCTATAGTGATTTGGATTATTCAAATTCAGCAGCTGTGATTGGAAGCAATTATTCGGGAAGTATATTTGGAGCTTTTGCATTTAATGAAAATAACTTTGTATGGGCAGGGTATTTTCAAGGGGATGTCAAAATGATTGGAAAATTGGCTATTGGCACAAATGCACCAACAGGCCAGTTAACAGTAGAAAGTAGTGGTTCAGGAATAGCATTTCCTGCCATCCGTGCAAACAACACTAATGAATCGGGGATTGCACTGTATGCATCAGCCAACAGCACTGATGCAGCAATGGTAGTGACGCAAAATGGTACAGGTGGCATTATTGCAAAATTTTTTGATGGTGGAGCCGGCGATGTTGTCAGAATTGACAACGGTGGAGGTGCCAATAAGGGTGCCATCAGATTGTTTGGTTCAAATACATCAACCAATTGGGGCGGATCCATAAATGGTGATACAGGCTATGGAATTGTTCTTTCTCATTACTATAATGGCTCTCCCTACGCTATTGCGAATGCCTATCGTCCCAGTGCATCAACATCAGCATTTGCTCCGTGGCTTGATAACACAACTTCTCTCGGAAACTCTACCTACAGATGGATCGCTGTACATGCAGCCAACGGAACAATTCAGACATCAGATAAAACAAAAAAAGAAAATATTAAAGATCTGTCTTTTGGCCTTGATGCTGTGATGAAACTGAGCCCCATCAGCTATACATGGAAAGATAAAAACCTTCAGGTAGGTACCGGCACAAATTATGGATTTATAGCACAGGATCTGGAAAAAATTCTTCCGGATGTTGTTGTTCATACGTATACTTCACCTGAAGAAATTGAAAACGCCAAAAAAGAAAAAGGTATTGAGCTTGACCCGGAAACCTATGGTGTAAAATACAGCGAACTGATCCCGGTTATGGTCAAAGCCATGCAGGAGCAGCAGGAGATGATTGAAGACATGAAATCATATTATGAAAAACAAATTTCTGAGCTTCAGAAACAAATTAATGAGTTGAAAAAATAATCATTGGATTGTTTTGTAGTTCAAAGGCTGTCTCAAAAGGGGCTGCCTTTTTTTTAAAAATCCGTAAAATTACTGATGTAAACACAAAATATCTAAATGTATTTTTGTTTGCAAACATTAAACAACAGAGAAATGAACAAAAAAATTTCCCATTCAATGGCATGCATCGTCATCCTTTTGACTTTTTCCTTTTGCCTTGTATCCTTCCCTGCCGGTGCGCAGTCACCGCAGGCATTTAAGTATCAGACAGTGGTCAGAAATGCCTCAAATCAACCGATTCCCAATCAGGCTGTAAGTTTAAAAATCAGCATTTTGCAGGGATCAGCCACAGGAACTGCTGTGTACGAAGAAACACATGCAGCAACAACCAATGTGCTTGGTATTGTCAACCTTGAAATTGGAAACGGAACACTTGTAAGCGGTAGCTTTGCGGGAATCAACTGGGGAACGAACAGCTACTATGTAAAAATCGAGCTTGACCCGGCCGGTGGCACAGCCTATCAGAACATGGGTACATCTCAATTGTTAAGTGTCCCCTATGCATTATATGCCGCAGCAGGCACAGAAGGTCCACAGGGTCCGACTGGCCCTCAAGGATTGCAGGGTGATCCAGGCATACAAGGTCCCACTGGTCCTCAAGGCCCCCAGGGATTACAAGGTGACCCAGGTGTTCAAGGTCCCGCTGGCCCTCAAGGATTGCAAGGTGATCCAGGCATACAAGGTCTCACTGGTCCTCAAGGCCCCCAGGGATTACAGGGTGACCCAGGTGTTCAAGGTCCCGCTGGCCCTCAAGGATTGCAAGGTGATCCAGGTGTTCAAGGTCCCGCTGGCCCTCAAGGATTGCAGGGTGATCCAGGCCCACAGGGACCACAGGGATCTCAGGGGCCGCAAGGTATACAGGGTGACACTGGACCAGCAGGACTGCAAGGACCAGCAGGCCCACAAGGCCCACAAGGAATCGTAAATTCTGCTTCTACTTCAGCATTTGGATATAACGTATCAGGGTCTTTGGCTTTTATCGGACCAACACTAAACGTAACCATTACTGCTGGACAAAAAATTCATATGGTATGTACAAAAGCTCTGGGTTCTACTGCTGTTGGAGGAGCAAACGGGCTGAATATATATGCTGCTTATCAAAATACAAGTGGTGGAACATTAACCACCCAAGGTGGAGGTATTATGGGAATATCTGTACCACAGAATACCAGAATTCCCATAACAATGACATGGGTTTTCTCGGGCTTGTCTGCCGGAACTTATACCATCGGAATAGCGGGTTCTGCTGCAACGCCAGCAAACTGGAATTCTAATGAGTATGGATACATCTCTGTATTTACTTTCAACTAAACCGAATTAACAAAAATTAAGGCTGCTTAATTAAAATAAGCAGCTTTTTTTATTGGGGCATACTCTATCTATAATTTGAGCACTAACTGTTTGTAGAAAGCACAGCTGATGCGGACAGATGAGCAATAGCAAATTCCGCTGAAGGTTCTCATTTGACAAATACTTTGTAGTATTGCAAAACAAAAGTGGAGACAGGAGACCACTATATAAACAGGGCCCAACCAACCCAACAGCAGGAATTGGGGTTAATGGTGATTTTTATATCAATACTTCAACCAATATGATCTTCGGGCCTAAATCAGGTGGTACCTGGCCGGCAAGTGTAAATCTGGTTGGCCCTCAGGGCGCAACTGGTGCAACTGGCCCAATGCCACCAATAGGTAGATCAAACACACAAATACAGTATAACAACAATGGAATATTTGCCGGAAGCAGCAATCAGGTATTAGATATGAGCAATAATCGTCTTGGAATAATGCCATCATCTCCCACTCATACACTTCATGTGAATGGAAACACACGGCTGGGTGGGCTAATAATAGATGCCAACAATTCAAGCGGTTCAACAGGTCAGTTATTAACACGTACTTTGCTTGGTACAGGCTGGGCTGATTTTCCTGCTGAACCCTGGAGCACATCCGGCAGCAATATTTATTTCAATTCAGGTAAAGTGGGCATCGGAACAACATCGCCTACCGGCCTGCTTACCGTGGATGGTGGCGGTGCAGGTACTTCTTTTCCCGCCATTCGTGCAAACAACACAAATGCCTCAGGGATTGCCCTGTTCGCATCCGCAAACAGTACTGATGCTACCCTGGTGGTCTCGCAGGCGAATACAACAGCAGCAGGAGGTGTTATTGCAAAATTCTTTTCGACTGGATCATATGAAGTTGTAAAAATTGGAAGAATCATGGAAGGATTCGATGCAGGAGGTGGAATAATTAATCTCAGAGGCAACAACACAGCAACAGGAGGAGGTTTCATATTTGGTCACTCTACGTATGGATTGGTATTGGGTACTTTCAACGCAGCTAATGATTATTATCAGGTAGCTGGTGCTTATCAACCCCCAACCGGAAATATAGTTTTTATGCCATGGAGTTACAACAACACTGATCTTGGAAATTCATCTTTTAGATGGGCTGCTGTCTATGCAGTAAATGGCACCATTCAAACATCAGATAAAAATCAAAAAGAAAACATTCAGGATATTTCTTATGGGCTAGATGCTGTGATGCAACTGAAACCGATCAGTTATACATGGAAAGACAGAAGTTGCAGTGTGGGCACAGGCACAAACTATGGATTTATTGCACAGGATCTTGAAAAAGTAATTCCAGATGTCGTTGTACATTCTATCACTTCGCATGAAGAAATTGAAAACGCCAGAAAAGAAAAAGGAATCGAACTTGATCCCGAAACGTATGGTGTGAAATACAGTGAACTGATCCCGGTCATGGTCAAAGCCATGCAGGAGCAGCAGGAGATGATTGAACACCAGCAGGAGATGATAGATAAACAACACATACAAATGGAATTTCTTCAGAAACAGATTGATGAGATGAAAAGGATGATCAAATAAGACTCAATCAGACTCTCAAAATCTGGAAGGTGTTATTTCATCTTACGGATTTTTTATTCTTTTTTAATCCTTCTTTAAAATAAAAAACATAGTTGTTAACTAAAAATATTTGCACAATATATAAAATAATTTAATTAAATTTGGTAAATAATTAATACTTCTCATTATGAAAAATTTTTATGTATTGAGCATCACATTGTTTTTGTCCATGGTGGCTATTGCCCAGTCCCCGCAGGCATTTAAATATCAGACTGTTGTAAGAAATGCGAATAATGATATTTTATCCAATCAACCAGTTGGCCTGAAAATCAGCATACTGCAGGGTTCGGCCTCAGGAACTGCTGTGTATGTTGAAACTCATGCAGTCACAACAAATGTGCTTGGAATTGTAAACCTAAATATCGGACAAGGGATATTTGTTAGTGGTAGTTTTCTTGGCATAAATTGGGGAACCAACAGTTATTATGTTAAAATCGAACTTGACCCTGCTGGCGGTAACGCATATCAGTACATGGGAACATCGGAATTGTTGAGTGTCCCATATGCTTTATATGCAGAAAGTGGGAATGAGGGACCAATTGGACCACAAGGTCCACAGGGTGATCAGGGGCCACAGGGCCCAGCAGGTCCAACAGGAGCTACAGGAGCCACTGGAGCTTCAGGACCTCAGGGACCTGCCGGAGTAGATGGAAAAACAGTGTTAAACGGGACTACCAACCCAACAGCAGGAATTGGGGTAAATGGTGACTTTTATATCAACACAACAACCAACATGCTATTCGGGCCGAAGGCATCAGGGGTTTGGCCGGCGGGGGTAAGCATGGTTGGGCCGCAGGGTCCGCAAGGTATTCAGGGGATTCAGGGACCAACGGGTCCCACCGGTGCCACCGGGCCTGCGGGGCCGGCAGGAGCCACAGGTCCGGTGGGTCCACAGGGCCCAATGCCCCCCATCGGTGGGGCCAATACCCAGGTGCAATATAATAGCAATGGTTCCTTCAGTGGAAGCTCCAACCTCGTGTTTGACTATACAAACAACAGGCTGGGGGTGGGCACCGCTACCCCCAGCCATACACTGCACGTGAATGGAAATACCCGTCTTGGGGGGCTTCTTATTGATGCCAGTAACTCAAGTGGTTCTACAGGGCAGATACTGACACGCACTCTTCTCGGTACCGGCTGGCAGACCATTACCATCCCAGATCCCTCGCAGTGGAGCAACTCCGGCTCAAATATCTATTTCAATACCGGAAATGTAGGAATTGGAAACTCCAATCCGACACAAAACCTCCATGTGACCGGCAATATGCGGCTTACCGGACAATTCTACGACACATACAACTCCAGCGGGGTGATCGGACAAGTGCTTAAAAGGGTTTCCAATGGCGCAGCGTGGCTCGATGAATCCAATCCGTGGGACACCTACGGTAGTACAGGGATATTCTATGGTGGAAATGTCGGCATTGGAGTTTCAAACCCCAATCGCCCTCTGTTGGTTCAAAACTCAACGCTGGGCAGCGGCACGGGCATGGTAAATTCAGAATACACCGGTACGGGCTATGTGGACCCTTACGGCTTCAATGCTGATGTTTTCCCCCAGGACGGCTATGGGATCGGGGTCAGGATCAACAGCGGGTATTCAGGTATATATTCCGAACAGAATCATACTACCTATACCAGTTATACCTATGGTATCCGTAGCATCAACAACGGGAGCAACACAGGGAGTAAATATGCACTCAATGCATCTGTTGACGGAAGTGCCGGCACATGCTATGCCGTTTATGCAAGTGTTGGTGGAGCAGCACCCACAAAATATGCAGGCTGGTTTTCAGGCAATGTCCTTGTATCCGGGACTTTCAGCAATCCTTCCGATCGTACCCTCAAACAGGATATCGAGCCGCTTCCGCCCGCGTTGGAGAAGCTTAGACATCTGGAAGTCTACGAATACAGCTTCAAACCCCATAAACACATGACACTTCCTGAAGGGCGCAGCTTTGGATTTATGGCCAAAGAAATGGAATTAATCTTTCCCGAGCTTGTGACTGACGAAGTGCTGGAAGTCCCCGATGAAAGCGACAAGCTGAGGAGTGATGTATATCATTTCAACGGGATCAATTACATCGGGATGATCCCAGTGCTCACCAAGGCCATTCAGGAACAACAGGAGATGATTGAAAAACAACAGCATGAAAATTCTGAACTCAGAACAGAACTTGAAAGCCTCAAAACACAGTTTGAAGAACTTAAAATGCTGATAGGGAAATAGAATAGATTGCCACGAATATACGAATAGAAGTCAATACAAAATTTATTAATTTTACAGGATGGTATTTAATACTATGAAACACCTGTGCTTGTTGTGTCTGTTTATGACATTTGCCCTTCAGGGCAAATCACAGCAGTTCATTTCATATGAAGAACTCCCGGACCCTGTGAAACGTTATTTTCCGGTTATATACAAACTCGAAGATACCGTTGCTGTTCAGTGGACCATTGAAGATACATTGTATGTTGCAAGATTCGTATCTGAAGCTTTTCCGGTCGAAGTCAGGATGAAAGCCAACGGTTTCTGGGTTGTGACCCTATGGGATATACATCCTTCATATCTTCCTGCTTTGGCTACAACGTATTGTCAGAATCTTTATCCTGGTTACAGTATTTTGCAGAGCCGGATTTCCAACAACCCATTTAACGAACAAAAATATTTTATTACACTGATCGCTGATGAACATCCGGATGACCGGATAATATTGCATTTTTCAAAAGACGGAAAACCCACAGAACCATGAAAATAATTATTGCATTTTGTGTACTCCTGATGACGAGCAGCGTTTTTTCACAAAAGCCGGAATATGTCCTCCTCATTCACGGCGGAGCAGGGAATTTCAATTCTGCAGAATTTTCGGCTGAGGAATTCAGTGACTACCACAATATTCTGGAAAAGGTACTACAGCTTGGAGATTCTCTTCTGAAAACCGGTACTATTGCCGTTGAAGTTGTCACTGCCTGCATTATCATGATGGAAGATTCTCCTTTGTTCAATGCGGGGAAAGGCGCTGTGCTGAATGAAGACGGCTACAACGAACTTGATGCCTCGATCATGGATGGGAAAACACTTTCAGCAGGTGCTGTTGCTGGAGTTTCAAACATAAAAAACCCGGTGTCGGCGGCCCGTGCTGTGATGGAGGATGGAAAACACGTGATGTTATCGGGCAGAGGAGCTGAAGTGTTTGCAAAATTAAAAGGTTTGGAAATAGTTGAACCTTCGTATTTTCATGTTCCCAAAGTCCACGAAAGGTATCTTCAGCTGAAAAAGCAGGACAAGGGAACAGTCGGAGCAGTTGTGCTTGACATGTATGGCAACCTTGCTGCAGCCACATCCACGGGTGGCATGATGATGAAACGATTCGGCCGGATCGGAGACTCTCCGGTCATCGGGGCAGGAACCTATGCTGACAACAAATGGAGCGCTGTTTCCTGTACCGGTCATGGCGAATTCTTTATCCGTTTTGTGGCGGCCTATGATGTGATTGCTCTGATGAAATATTCAGATCTCTCGATTGGTGAAGCTTCTGCGGAAGTGATTCGGAAAATCGGTGAAGCCGGTGGCACAGGAGGACTCATTGCAGTTGATAAAAAAGGCAATATTGCAATGCCCTTCAATACGACATCCATGTTCATAGGATATATCAGATCTTCAGGGGAAAAGGAGATTCGGTTTTAACAGAACCCTTTTTCATGGGCAGAAGTGTCGCGCATTGTTTTTTTAAGGGGACCTTCTGTGGCATTTTTTTTGTTGGAAACTGAGTTTTAAAAAATCAGAAAAATGTACAGAATAATAGGTTTTATCGTATTGTTGTTTTTGTTTGTTGATACTCAGTCACAAAATGATACCAAAACTTTGTATGTGCGGACATCAGGACATCTGGGATTCATGCGTCTGTCAAACGGTGATCTTGACAGAATCAGTTACTGGCTCGATGGGACACAATCCGGATTGCAGTTCCTGGCTGATGTAAAAATTCCGGTTCAGGAGAATGTTTTTCTTACAATTGGCGCAGGAACTGACACGTATGTCAGCTCTTTCAGGACAATGTATGTTGATCAGGATACAAATTTTCTTTACAGGCAGAAATATGAAATTAGCGCAACGTCCTTTTATGGTGGAGCAACTTACAGATTATATTCCAAAGGAGATGTTGTGGGACTTTCCGGTTCCCTCATATTGCATGGTGTATTACCACGATCTCAGCATCTGGCATTAACTCCAGATCCCTTTACGGGAAATGACACAGAACTGACTGCCGGTATATCAAAGAATTTTGCGTTGTATCTTGCAGGTTCACTGACTCTTGAAATTTTTCCCACCGAATTTCTGTTTTTTACTTTGGGGTTGACCTATAATTCAGGATTTTCTCCACTGTTTGATTCGCACAATGGCTTCAGAACAACAACCAGCGGAACACTTCTGAATGCCGGAATAGGCGTGTGTTTCTGAATGAATGCATCAACATACCGGGATTTTTTCCGTATTTTTGCATAAAAAGCAATGAAATTCAGAGAAACACTCATTCACGGCACATTCATCAAGCGCTATATGCGGTTTCTGGTTGATGTGAAACTTGACAGCGGTGAAATTGTGACAGCCCACTGCACTAATTCCGGTTCACTGAAAAGTTGTCTCGAAGTGGGAGCAGAAGTATATTTGTCTCCTGTTAATGACCCCAGCAGGAAAACAAAATTCACCTGGGAAATTATAAAAATCGGGGGAAACTGGGTTGGCATCAACACCTCAAATCCCAACACACTGGCCCTGGAGTGGATCAGGGAGAATAAAATTCCGGGACTTGAAGGGTACACCCAGGTTGACCGGGAAGTGAAATTCGGCGACAGCCGTTTTGACATTTTTGCAAAAAACGACAAGGAAGAATGTTTTGTTGAGGTGAAAAATGTGACGCTGAAAGAAGGAGAATATGCCCTGTTTCCTGATGCTGTGACCACGCGGGGGCAAAAACATCTTGAAACACTCATTGAAGTGAAGAAATCCGGCAGGCGTGCAGTGATGCTCTATGTTATTCAGCGCATTGATGTGAGCATATTTGCACCGGCAAAGGACATTGACTCCGATTATGCCGAAAAACTCAGAAAAGCACACAAAGCAGGCGTGGAAATCATTCCGCTGCAGGTGAAGGTTTCACCTGATGGAATTGAGTTTATAAAAGTGTTGGAGTACAAAATATAGTAAATGTTTAATGCAGCTTGGATCCGCTGATCAGTTGCAGAAATTCAGCTCTGGTTTCTTCCTTGCGAAACGCTCCGGTGAAATCGGATGTGGTCGTTACAGAGTTTTGCTTTTGGATGCCACGCATCATCATGCACAAATGGTGTGCTTCAATGACGACGGCAACACCCAGCGGTTTGATTGTATTTTGGATACACTCTTTGATTTGGGTTGTCAAACGCTCCTGTACCTGCAACCTGCGTGCATAGGCATCAACAACACGCGGAATTTTACTCAGCCCCACAATATACCCGTTTGGGATATATGCCACATGTGCTTTTCCGAAGAAAGGCAGCATGTGATGTTCGCACATGGAATACAACTCAATGTCTTTCACAATGACCATTTCCCTGTACTCTTCTGCAAACATGGCCGAGCGCAATATCTGTTCAGGGTCGGCATGATAACCGTGTGTCAGAAATTGCATGGCTTTGGCAACACGTTCAGGTGTTTTCAGCAGGCCTTCTCTTTGAGGATCTTCGCCCAGATGACGCAGCAGATGCTCATAGTGAACTTTCATTTGTTCAATTGTCGCATCATCATAATTGTCGATTTTTGTATAACCTTCAACATGAGCGTCAAGAAGATTTTCATTTTTCATCATAGCTTTTCAGGATTATTGTCCGTAATATTCAACAAAATTATTTTCTGTTTCTTCAATTCTGATACAGTGAAGACTCACATTGTGTGCAAAAAGATGCTTTTCAAGCTCTTTCCAGATTTCAACTGCAAGATTTTCAGTTGAGGGCATGATGCCTTTCATAAACGGAACCTCAATATTCATGTTTTTATGATCTAGAGGCTCAATAATGAATTCTTTAATCACATTACTCAGCTCCTTCAGATTCATCAGGTAGCCTGTAAACGGATTGATATCACCTTTTACAGTGACATACAAATCATAATTGTGTCCGTGCCAGTTGGGATTTGAACACTTGCCAAACAGCTTCATATTTTCCTCATCAGACAGTTCCTGTCGGAAAAGTCTGT
The DNA here is from genome assembly GCA_964388575.1 of uncultured Bacteroidales bacterium. GTDB lineage: Bacteria > Bacteroidota > Bacteroidia > Bacteroidales > DTU049 > CAYMAZ01. Next base: position 39,018 of record CAYMAZ010000026.1, read on the forward strand.
GTGCTGCATTAAACCGCTCGCGCCGTGTGATGTATATCATTTTTTTCTACAAAAGTAAAAAATATTGGATATAATGTAAAATTTATATTTTTCAGGGAGTTGTATTGCCATGAATTTGATCATGTTCATCACAGTGAGACGAACATCCGCTCTTACTTTCATTTCTGCCGCAACTGCATTCTTTTTTAAATGATGAACCCTTGACCACAAACATTTTGATTGCAATGGCTGCTACGGCAACCCCAACGAGTATGATACTGGCAAGAAAAATATGGAACATGACGAATATTTTTTGCAAAGTTAAATATTTTTTGTATCTTTGTTTATTCTTAATTAAAATAAAATATAAAAAATGATAACGAATAACATTCAAATTTTAAATCTCAGCTGCAAAGGATGTGTGAATACAATAACACGAAATCTGATGTCTATTGAAGGCGTTAACGAAGTCAGTGTAAATCTTGAAACGAGTACCGTACAGGTTCAGCACGAAGAACATGTGCTCAGGGAAAAGCTTTTGCAGGTGCTGCTTTCCCTTGGATATCCAGAAGTGAATATGTCCAATAAACTGATTACAAAAATAAAAAGCAAAAAAAGTTGTATTATCGGGAGAATGAGTTAGTCTTCTGAAAGTTATTTCTTATTTTTGTTGCAAAATCAATGATTTCACATCAATGAGAAAAGAATTTTTCCTTTATCTAGGTTTGATATTTGCCATCATACTCAATAAATTCAATGTTCCTTTCGCAGAATATCTGCTAATCATTTATTCTTCTTTTCTTGCAATACTTTATTATTTTACTTTTCAGCATTGGTTTGCAAATGAATCCAGTCGTTTTTTTATTGTCGCAGGAAAAATCATCATGTCGTTATTACCGATAGCGGTCATGTTTTCTTTTAAACAATACAAAGGAGCAGACATTGTTCTTCTGATTTCTGTTTTTTCTGCGATTTTTTACTGGATCGTCAGAATGTTCAGGGGGACTTTTGTGAAAGAAAAAATTCAGGATATCTGGTTGTATGTACTGATATCTTTACCCGGGTTGGTATATTTGGCTGTATTTCTTTAAAGATATTTCTCAAGATTTCTTTTCACGTTGGGATAGTAAGAATTTCCAAAAAGCAGCAGGTGCACCAGCAAGGGATAGAGGTTGAACAGATCTATACGTTGTTTCCAGTCTGCTTCCAGCGGAAAAACATCATGATAGGTTTCGTAAAACGTATCAGGAAAAGCCCCGAACAAGGTTGAAAAAGCCAGGTCAACTTCCCTGTGGCCGTAATACACAGCAGGATCAATGAGGCAAACTTCTCCCTTTTCATCCGTCATGACATTGCCCGACCAAAGATCGCCATGAAGAAGAGCAGGTTTTTCGGAAGGAATGATTTGCTCCAGTTTTCCGAAAAGTTTGTCAAATTTATGAACCATTTGTGCATCAAAAAGCCCTGAAGCAACTGCCTTTGTCACCAGAAGTTCGAGGCGCTGAGTGATAAAAAACTCAGTCCAGCTGTCATATTGTTTGTTTTTCTGCGGTAAAGAGCCAATATAGTTGTCATGGTCAAGGCCGAAATTTTCAGCGGTGTGGCGATGAAGTGATGCCAGTTTCACAGCAAAGTCCTGCCAGTAACCATGTGTTTTTGATCCTGAACCGATGAATTGCAAAATAAGAAAAGCAGTTTGTTCAAATTCACCCGCATAAATCACCCCGGGAACAGTTCCTGGAAAAGAATTCCTGAGAATTTCCAATCCCTTTGCTTCTGTATAAAACATACCGGGATAACGACTGACAGAATTTGTTTTGACAAAATAACTTCCCCGATTTGTGATGAATTCAAATCCGTTATTGATGCAACCTCCGGACAACGATCTGCTTGTTATATACACAACACGATCTGCAATTTTTTCTGAAATACAATGTGAAATGTGATGTATCAGTTCTTTTTCCATGATCAGCAATAATTAAACAATCTTTTAATTTTCAAATCGTTAAAGTTTCATTCTTTTCAACGGAATATGAACTGCACCCTGTGGCTGCAGCCGGCTTTCAAACAGAATAAACTCACTAACCGTCAGTATATCAGCCTTGTAGTCTGTAAATTCAGAGATCACAGTATGAAATCGTTGAAGATTGTCAGTTTTCTTAACCCTTCCAAGTGTAAGATGAGGAACAAAATTCTGTCTGTCATTCTGATACCCGATTTTTCCCAATTGTTCCTGTACATCTCTGAAAAGGCTTCTCATTTCACCATGATCTTCCATTCCGAGCCAGATTACCTGTGGTTTATAGCGGCTGCCGAATAGTTTGACATGTTTCAGCTCAATATCAAATTCCTGATGATTTTTTAATGATCCGGAAAGTGCCTTTTCAATTTCAGGAATCCTGCTGTCCGGAGTATCTCCGAAAAATTTCAAAGTAATGTGCATCTGTTCAGGCTTTGCCCATGAAATATTGTCAAACTGCAGTTTGGTCTTTAGCTCAGGCAAAAGTTCATTAACGATCAGATCAGACCGGATGTGTGTAGCAAAAAAAAGGCGTTTAATTGCAAACATGATGATTGTTGCAAAAATAATTATTTTACAGCCATCCCATAAAGTGGATTTAAGAAATATGATGAGAAAAGTTGATAAATATTCTATATCTTAGACCATTTCAATACATCACTTCACCACCCCGATTCTGCCTGATTCAAGCCTTTGATTTCCATTTAGAAGCTCATAAATATATACACCACTTTGCACATCACGTACATCAAAGCCACTGACACGACGCTGCCGCACGAATCCTTCGTGTGGCTTTAAAAAAATTATCTTACCACAATAACTCCTTTCACCAATCCTTTTTCATCGCAATAATCACAGGCACTACTATATATATAATCCTGAGGGCGAAAAACCAGTCCGGCTTCAACAGGTTTGAAATGGATATAATTAATTTTTTCAAATATAACTTTATTGCTCCACAACTCTATCGGATGGTTATGGTGTTGCCAAAACTGATATTTGTCAACATTGGATGATTTTGATCCAGCTTCCAAAAACTGTTCAAGCATCCATTCTTTTCTGCTTTTGCGTGGATTTTCTTCAATTGACTTTACAATAGCCTTACTGGTAAAACGTTTAAAGTCTCCAAGCAGTAGTTCGGGCTTTTGCCCTTGAATACTTCTGAAGATTAGATGAACATGATTTGACATAATACACCATGCAAAAACTTCCATTCCTTTATCTTTAATGCAAAAGTTCAAACTGTCAACGACTATATCTTTATATTCATTCCTCGTAAAAACATCAATCCAGTCAACCACAGCAAAACTGACAAAATAAACTCCTTCAGGATTGTGACATTTGTAATTTCGGCTCATTTGTTTTTGAGAATTTCTCTAAAGCTTAATGTTTGTTATGCCACACGATGCAATCGTGCGGCAGCGGGGGATTATAATTATATGGATAGATTTCTTCTATTGAAACAACCTTTGTTTTATATCCCTTCTGATTTTTCCAATTAATAAATTCATTGAGTTTACTATCCTGTGGATTCATATATTTTTCCGGTGTAATAATAAGTAAACTGTAATCTGTTGATTTTGGAGATAATATCGTCATAGGGGAGTTGTAATTCATTATAGAATTACTGAATATCTTATCAAATGATTTTGAGTATTGGGATGAAATATAATTGAATTCATTTTCAAAATCAATTCTTATTTGAAATGACTTTGTTATTTCTAATTTACTCAAATTGGGATTATAGCTGATGGGTGCAAGTATCAAATTTGTTATGTTAATATCACGAATTTGCATGGTTTCACCATAAGAAAATGTATTTTCTGGATAATAATTAGTTGAAGTGTAAAAAATAGTATCAAAATCAAATCCTTCACGAACCTCATCTTCAAGCAGGCCAGTTTGATAAGGATAAACAATAAAAGAATCTAAAAATAATTTTGTAGTATTTTCAATTGATATACTTATGCTATCATTTTCAGGAATTTGAATGAGTTTGCTGATAATGGGCAAAGCAGCCTTGCCAATATCAAAAGTTGTAAAATATTCAGGTAAGGTAATTTTTTGATAGGAGACTCCATTTTCTATGATTTCTTCAGAATAAAATCCGAAAATTTCCACATCAATCAGAATATGATATTCATCTTGTTCTGAAATAATGCAAAGCGGTTTTTGAGGAATGTTTTGTCCGTTAAATGAAACCCATTCCTGTGAAAAACATTTTATCTGAAATGTTGAATATAGCAAAATTGCTAATAATATTGATATTATTTGTTTCATATTATTAATAATTAAATATTTAGAAAGTCAATTAAAAAAATATTAATCTCGCAAACAACGAACACTTAATCCTGAAGAACTAACTGCTAAACTGCGATTAATGGAAGCATTATCATTATACATGATTCTTATAATTCTGAAGACATATTCGTCTATGTGTTCAGTATGAGTCCACCAATGCCCTCCTGACCCTGACCCCTGACACTGAGCCACGCGCCAGCCTGCAGGCAATGCTGAAAAGCCATACGTGTCATAACCAAATGTTACATTATTGTAATAGTTCCATCCTGGATGCTGATCTGATTCGCATTCTGGTGCAATACCCGGGCCTGATGATGTGAGGCAACTTTTAAGAATTCTGCCTGTATTTTCGCCTCTCTCGTACATAATCCCAAACATATTACAAT
>CAYMAZ010000027.1:0-1538 GCA_964388575.1 uncultured Bacteroidales bacterium
TTATTTGTAGGTGGTGTTTGTGCATTCCGGATAGAAACTGCCTGAGCAGTATTTCAAAGGGGCATAAATCCAAACGTCTCAGTTTATAAGATTATATTTTGCTTGAATTTTGCCGATTTTACTGATGATTTGATGTGTTTTGTGTGATTTGCCGATTTAAAACGAAACGTCCAAGTTGTGTATTTTGCTTGACATTTACTTGGCATTATGGAGCCCTGTGAGGGGCTTTTTTTGTGTATGCTTGTATTATACGCAAATATGCGCCTGTAGTGGCTTAAAATGCTCTTAAAACTCGTTTTTTTGTACCAAATAGTAGACCCAAGCCAAAAACCCGAAAAACACCAAAAAACACCCAAAAACAGAGTTGGGGACTCAGTTGGGGACTCACAAAACGGCACAAAAAAGAGTGATTGAAAGGGGGATATTACCGAAATTATGTTAAAAAACAGCCCTAAACGCAACATTACCCCCCCCTTATTCCAAAAAAAAACAAATTAGAAACAGTCTAAACAGGCATTTAAAACACAGATATATAATAAGATAAAAGAGTTTTCAGTGATAAAAAAGGGCAAAAACGGGGAGGGAAGCATAAAAAAGGGGGGTTGATCAACCCCCTGCAACTGCCTGAAATGGGAAAAAAAGGTTATGAACCTTTCTTTTTTGACCTATCCTGCTTCTGCATTTTTTTGTAGCCTTGTTTCAGTTCTTTCCTCACTTCGGGAAGTTGTTTTTCCTGTGGCAGGTGTTCGGGGTTTTTGCCAACATTTTTCTGAATGATCTCTCTCACCTCTTTGCCAACCTGATAGTGGGTCTGTTCGAGATTGTCCTGACCGCTGATGCCTTTGTTTTTGATGCGTTCTTCGGTTTGTGTGACACGAAAAAGATTGGCGGCCAGTTCGGTTCGGCCCATATAATCCATAAGCTTTCCTTTTTTTATACCTCTTTTATTTTCGAGCTGCCACGAATACATATTATATAATCCAAGATAGCCTGCATTTGTAAATCTGGCATAATCTTCAACTCCGGCGTGTTTCACAACTGAATTGAGCGACTTGTTGCCTTCTGTCAGCTCTTCGCGGATCAACAGCCGGTCAATTTCCTGGTTGTTTTGAATATACAATTCAAATTTTCGTGTTTGCTGTGCAAAATAGGCCTGTGCCATTGCAACTTCGGCTTTTTTGGGGTCGCCGTTCATTACACTCATGTAGCATGCAAAACGTGTGAGCTTGAAGTCCTGAACAACAGTGCCTTCAACAGTTCGTTGCACGGCTATTATATTGTCATAATGTGGAATATTGAGCGACACAAATGCTTTTGTTGCCCGATCCAACACTCTTTGAAAAGCTTTCATATTGGAATAGCCAAGCATTTTCATCAGATCGGAGGCCCACCAGTAAGAAAAGCCGTTTTCCTGTTTGAAATCTTCAAAACTCAGCTCACCTCCTTCCGCATTGTAGATTATATCATTCATCTTGTTACATTATTATATATACGAAGCAAATATACAAATAAAATTTGTTATTCGAGCCTGATCACGC
>CAYMAZ010000027.1:1638-12325 GCA_964388575.1 uncultured Bacteroidales bacterium
TCAAAGGTATACAAAAAAATTAATTATGGAACAAAAAGTATTGTCGGCATTGAAGAAAGTGGCCCGGAGAACAGGATTCACTTATCAGTATGTGAAAATGGTGAATTGCGGCATGCGCAGCAACAGGGAGGTGTTGGTGGAGATTGCGCGCATCAAGGAAGAGGAGGCAGCAGAGCTGAGGAAAAGGGCAGCCAGGATAAAAAAGGGTGAGAAAACAATTAAAACAGCATAAGTATGGGCAACACAACAATTTCAATCAATGTTGAAGAAAAAAATGAAGCATCAGCAGCATATACTGCTGAATTTGATGTGCAAATCGAAATGGAAAATGTTAAGCCGCAGCAAAAGGAAAAAGTGATTACCACGGCTGCCGAAATTGCATTAAAGCTGATAGAAGCAATTAATCATCAAGATTGATATGAAGTTTTTCGGCAAGCTTTCGGATGAAAAAAACGGGATCATAGTATCCCATTACACCAACTGCGGTTTTGCACTGAGTGCATCGCACAAAATTAACCTTGTAGCGGGATCCTCTGACTTCAGATGTTGCCAGTTCAAAGCTGGTGTTTTCGCACTTGACACATTTTGTACTCATAATTTTCATTTTTAGTGATTTAACACAGCAAATATAAACCAAAACAGCAAAAATCAATCATGGAAACAAACAGAGAATTAATTCATTCGCTGGCCGAAAGCAACACAAAGCTAAGAGCCATAATCAAAGAGCAGACAGACGCATTTGTTGAAACAGGCAAATTGCTTGGCCGCGTTCTGCAAGCATTGCCAACTGATAAGAAATTTGACAATCTTGCACAGTCAATTGATAACAAACTAAGAGATATTGGAAACTTACTTGACGACAATCAGCCTGCAACAGTTGATTTATTGTCAGAAATGGCAATCACCTATGTTGTAGAAGACAAAACGGTGTTCAAAATAACTGAATCAAAACAACATGGCCATGTTGTGAGCAGAATCAAAGAACAGCAGAAACCCATCAACAGCAATTTCAGCACTTCTGAAGAATGATACAGTTAAAATATTGTGTTTTAAACTCCTGGTGCTTTTCAGAGAACCACAAACATTCAACCATATCATCGTTGATGTCGGTTACAATGAAAAAGAAGCTTCCAAAAATGTCAGATTTGAATTTGACTACATCTCCGATTGCAAAATCATTTTTCATACGAAATCATTTTTAGGGATTTAACACAGCAAATATACATTATATATGAAAACACAGATCACAATCAAAAACAAAGAGACATGCATCACCATCACAGTGGAGCATGATGAACCCCTCAATGTTTCATCGCAACTTGAGGACATTGACAAGATGCTTGAAAAAATTGATGAAAAATCAAAACAATCAAGCAGAGTTATTGATGCAGCAAGCGAACTGATCAAAGAAATCCGGGACACCCCAGGCTTTCAGGAAAACCTTGATGCTTCTTTAGAAAACCTTGATACTTCTTTAGAAAACCTTGATACTTCTTTAGAAAATCAGGAAGAAAAACCACGCTGCAAATGGTGTGGGATGACGTTTGAACCAAGAAGTAAAAACGAGAAGTATTGCAGCGAAAACTGCAGGCATGAAGCCAGGAAGGACAGAGACAGGATTCAGAAACGCCTCAAGTATTTAAATGATCCGGAAACAATTGGTGGTCGCAAATATGACGGCAAAACATGTACACGCTGTGGCCGCTTTTATATTCCCACAGGCCCACGCCAGCAGTTTTGCAAGCCCGATTGCAAGCCCCTGACGCCAGAGGAGCATGCAGAACTTGATCAGGTGCTTGCAGAAGTCAAACAAAATTTGAAATCAGTTAAAATATAATAGCCGCAAATTCATAGTTTATGGGGGTAAATTTAAAAGAGCGTGCTATTATCCGGGAAAAAGGCCTGATGCAGCCGGATCGGATCCGGCTCCCGGAGCAACCCACACAAAAGGGCTGCAAAACACAACCATGGATGTTAGGGATGCGGTGTGTAATGTGCGTACCTCTCTTGCATACCCGGATTCCGGAAAAGTCAATTGCCGGAATGGAAAGCGACAAAGTGCGATGCCATGGAAGTGATGCCCGTCACGAAGAATGCCTCAAGACAAAGGCTGACAGCCGGGAAAGACCGGCTTTTTTTAGTGTACAGTTAACAGAACAATTATGACATTCAAAACTCCTTTAAAAATTCATGTATCTGAGCCACATCCTGACTTTTATGTTGAAGACAAGGCAACGATGCACAACACAATTACGATACACCAAACCACAATAGGCGAAGGTGTGTCGGATATGGCTGTTAAAATTGAACATGTCAAGTTTGACATATACCTAAACGGAGAACTGCAAGCCAGTAAGATTTACAGTGAGAATCAATTCAGGAGACTGGCTCATCCAAATAATGATATTGAATCAGATGAATTAATGCAGTTTCACAACTGGATATGGTCAACGTGGAAACAAAAAACCAAGTGCAGTTGTGATGTTGCTCAAAATAGAAGTAAGAGATTCGGCTCTTTCCGGAAGTTTTGGGCGAAGATATTCAATTTCAAGAAGTAGTTTTTCAAAATTCAACTTCAGTAGTTTATCATGGGCAACAAAACCACCTTTTCTGACAAATTCATAACCTTCAAGACGGGCACGGTATTGAACAAAATGATGGGCATAAGCAAAATCAGATATAAATCCATGCCTGTTGAATTGAGCAAGCATGCCCCTCATTTGTTCTTTCGTGCAGTCAGTATTCTTGCACAAATCATCATGTTTAATATAAACAGTTTGCTCAAGAAATTGTTCCTGGGTGATAAATTCAAGCAAACGATCTTTCATGGCTGCATCAATCATACGATTTCTTTTTTTCTACAAACATACTAAAAAAATAAACCAAAAAATAACATTATGAAAACACAGATTATTTCTTCAGGCTCACAATTCTTTCCTGCAGTAAATTTTGAAGTTGATTCTTCCAGGGTGAATCTGGCAGCTGAGCGGATAATTCTTGCAAGGAATCAACATGAAAAGCAGTCATTAATGAAGTTAATTCAGAATAAACTTCTGGTTTTTCGCAGGTTTTTACATATGCAAAAAAAACATCCTGCAAAGCTTTAGATCGTGCTGCAACATCAAGTGTAACAGCATACATTGATAATAATTGTTGTTCATCCATAATTCAATTTTTCCGCAAACATAGTAAAAACAACCATTAAAACAACAAAGTTATGATCGTAATTAAGGTACAAGTGAAACAAAAATTCAACACTCAAGGTGAGCTGATAGCTCGCTTTAAGGACATTCGACTTTGGGGAATACTAATTTACAGGAAGATTATTGCTTATTAACCCTGATGAGAGTTCTGATATGAAAGGTCATCTTTTTAAATTCGTGAGTTACAGGTGCAAACCAAACACATTCGGTCTCATCGCCAATCATTTTGTTTACAACCATTGCCGGATAAGAAAGGTTACTCTGAATGTTCAAAACAACAGTATCTCCAACAGTAATTTCATTTTTCATATTGCTTCATTATTTAAGGTTTAACAGCACAAATGTAAGCAATTTTCCTGAGTGGCACACATCCCGGGTTCGAGTCCCGGACAGGAGCAAAAGCAACAGAAACAATATGACCAACTCACAACCAACAATCACACTGCAGCAATGGCTCGACGCCGGACTGACTTACGATATGTTTAAAAATGATAAAAAGCGCAACTACATCGTCACCCATGGGCGGGGAGGCAACGGCCGTCAGGTGCTCATTGAGGTGCACAGCATGTACAAAACTGACCGCAAGCGCATTTTGCTTGAGAAATATCCGGAGCTGCAGCAGCCGGTTGTGAAAACCTTTAAGGAATCAATCGAAGTGGATGAAGCTGCCGTTTCATTTTTTACGGAATACCGGTATAACGAAGATCAGAAGCTGCCGGCCGATACAATATTGAAATATAGCAACGATGCTGCATTGCTCAATGCACTGAAGAATGCTTTCTATAACAATACCCGTGCGCGTGCTCTGGGCAAGTCAATGAGAGGATTCTGGAAAGATGCCCTGGCAGTGGTGAAGCAACTGAGCCAGCAATGGCCCAACAGCCTGCCGGGTTCAACCAAGCGGCTGAAAGATCGCTTTGACAGCTATTGCAAAGAAGGCTATGTGGCGCTGATCAGCGGCAAGTTTGGCAATCAGAACTCCAGAAAAGTGGATGAAAACATTGAGCGGCTCATTGTGTCATTATACACACTTCCAAACAAGCCATACACCACAGATGTGTGTCGCATGTATCAGGACTTTATTAAAGGCGAAATTGAGGTGTTTGATTATGCTACGGGCGAGATATTTGATGCTGTGGATCTGATGCGCAACAGTGCACCTGTTGAGATCAGCGAAGCCACAGTGTGGATGTATCTGAACAAACCAGATAACAGGGCAGTGGTTGACAAAGTGCGCACAGGAGGGCTTGAATTTATGAACACCCACAGGCCCCACAGGCACCGTCACCGTCCGTTGTTCAGTTTGTCGAGAATTACGCTTGATGACCGCGACATATCGCATCTGATGGCTGATGGCAGCCGTGTGAAATGCTATTATGCCTTCGATTATACCAGCCAGGCACTTATTGGTTATGCACATTCGCGAAGTAAAGACAGAGAGTTGTTCATCTCATGTGTACGCAACATGTTTCAGTTTTTGGAACGCAATGAACTGCCATGCCCGCTCGAAATAGAGGTAGAGCATCACATTGTCAGTTCCTTTAAGGATGACATTGCAAAAGCCGGTGTGTTGTTTCCGCACATACACTTTTGCGCTGCGGGTAACTCGCGTGAGAAATATGCCGAAAACAGAATTCGCTCAAAAAAATACGGAGCCGAAAAAGCAAATCAGGTTGGCATTGGTCGTCATTACAGCAAGCAGGAAGCAAATCGCCCCAAGATTGACAAAGTGTGGACAGACGAAGGCATGCGCAACAAAGTGAAATTTAAGAGCTATGAAGAAATTGTCGCAGATGATATCAGATCCATTCACAAATACAACAATCAATTACATTCCGATCAGAAAAGATATCCGGGAAAAACTCTTATGGAAGTTTTCATTGAAAACATATCTCCAAAGGCTGTACGGCTTGATAAAGCATTCCTTTACAAATACATCGGCAACAAAATTAACACAACGATCCTGAACAACCAGTATGTGAAGGTGCAGTATCAGAAGTTTCAGCTGCCCAATCCCAGGGTGATGGGCAAACTGAAACCAAACAACTACACTGTTGATGCTTTTTATCTTCCGGACGAAAAGGGCATGATCAACGAGGTATATATGTATCAGGGCGAAAAGTACATCACAACAGCAGTGCGCATTGAAACATACAATGTTGCCACAGCTGAGCAGACAGAACGCGACCGGGAGATCTTCCTGGAACAAACCAAATATGTCAGCTCGTTTGACGGCATGATCAAAGAAGGCAAAGAAAAGCTTCACAAGCTGAAAGTGATTGAGAAAGAACAGAAGCCTGTGTTTGACAAGTTGAATGAAGTTGAAGCAGTTGTGGTTGATGATACGGCTTACAGAGAAGAAGTTGACATTGAAGAGCTTCTGGAAAGTTACGACAGCGAATATTACAAACAACGGGCTTTAAAGGAGCTTTAAAATAAATTTAAACACCCATTAAAACACAATATCATGATAACAGCACAATTGAAACAAAGAGTCATTGAAGAGCTTGCCGAAAGGAGAAAGAATTTCCAGGGCAGCGATCAGAAATTCAGTGTGATGCTTGGCATCAGCAATGCCCAGTACAGCAGAATTAAAAACGGTGACACCCATCAGGTTCTGAGTGATCAGAACTGGATCCAGCTTGCAAGAAAACTGCAGGTTGGTTTGAACAATGAAATAGAATGGAAGCCTGCCAAAACGCCTGTGTTCGATTTCATCACCCAGCAGCTCACACGTTGCCAGGTTGACAGCGTAAGCTGTTTGCTTTGTGACATCGCCGATATCGGCAAAACATACACAGCCAGGCACTATGCCAAAACACAGAAAAACGTTGTGTATGTTGACTGCTCTCAAACTAAAACCAAACAAAAGCTGGTTCGCTACATTGCACAGCAGTTTGGAGTGCAGCACATCGGAAGATACCAGGATGTGTATGAAGATCTGGTGTATTATCTCCGCGCCATTGAAAATCCGCTTGTGATTCTTGATGAAGCAGGCGATCTTGACTATCCGGCATTTTTGGAATTGAAAGCACTGTGGAACGCAACAGAGCGTTGCTGTGGCTGGATGATGATGGGCGCTGACGGGCTGAAAGAAAAGATTCGCAGATCCATTGACTTCAAAAAGGTCGGATATACAGAGATATTCAGCAGATATGGCAAGAAATATCAGAGAGTGACTCCGGTTGACAAAATGCAACAGGAGGAATTTGCAATGGTTCAGGCAGCAATCATCATAAGGGCCAATGCACCTGAAGCAGATGTGAAGAAAATGTTTGCCAAAACGGAAGGATCCCTCAGGCGAATTTACACCGAAATCAAAAAATTGAAAATAACCCAGAATGTCAAGGCGCGCGCTTAGTGTTTCAAACCTGCTGTCGAAGCACCGGGAGATCATTGAAATTGATGGCCGGTGGGTTTCCAGTTTTGGCAAGCCAGAGCTTGGCAGCGTGTGGCTTGTTTGGGGCAATTCGGGGCACGGCAAAACAAGGTTTGTACTGCAGTTAATACACAATCTTGCCAATTATGGCTATCGTGTGGCCTACAACTCTCTTGAGGAAGGCGATTCGCAATCAATGGCAGCTGCTTTCAGGGCTGTTGGAATGGCAGAGGTTGCCCGCAAGGTTATTCTCCTTGACAAAGAGCCTTTTGAAGCGTTTGCAAAGCGCATGAGAAAGCACAAATCGGCACAGGTTGCCGTGATTGACAGCTCGCAATATATTGGCTGGAGTTATGCACAATACAAATCCTTCAGGGATGAATTCCGCAACAAAATGATCATCATCACCAGCCATGCTGACGGCAAGGAACCTGCCGGTAAGGTTGCAAGATCCATCCGGTTCGACTGCGACGTGAAAGTGCGTGTTGAAGGCTACAGGGCTTTCCCTGTGAGCCGATATGGTGGTGGTGAACCCTTCGATATATGGCACGATGGAATAAAGGATTACTGGAACGTAAATAATAATTGATACACCAATGAAAACACAGGAAAAAATAGTTCAATTGTGCAGAATCTGTGAATACAGGTTTTTTGAAACCATATTCAACACCGGAATAGAATATCTGCAATATGAAACATGCAATGATGAATTTTATGTGTCTGAAATTGCACAGACACCAGAATTTTGGGCATGGTGGAAAAAGATTGTGGCAGAGAGAAACAAGCTTTTTTTGAAAGAATTTTCATATTCAACACTCAGCTCACAGGAGCTGATCTACATATGGGAATCGCTGCTCAATGTCAGGTCACTTTCGGTATATCCGCCTGCTGAAGTCTGGGGATCTGGATATGAAAAAGTAATAAAAACATTAACCCAAAAAGTGAAATAATATGGGGCACCTGGATCAACTCAAAGAACGCCTGAAAGAGTGCCGTCAGGAAAAAAGGCTCTGCCATGCAAACATTGATGCATGCAATGAAGTTTTACAGAGAATTTCAGCAAATAACCCGGCCTATATGTCGCATTATTACGAAAAAAACGAATATAGGGACAGGCTGGTGGTGCTCATGAAAGAAGAAACCGAACTGTTAAAAAAAATTGAATCATTAACTTAAATATTGAATATTATGCAACAAAAATCAACATCAGAATTTTGGATTGACGAATCCGGAAACCGGATTCCCTACAATCGTACATCGGCCACTGAGAGGCTGATGGAAAGGAGATCGGCACAACTGCTCAAGGAAGCTTCTGCTCTCAGTGAGAAGCTGGCCAAACTTAAAGACAACTTCAGAACATTCAGCGATGAAGTGTATCAGGTGTTTTTGAAAGAACGCAGCCTTGAAGCACCTGCAGAGCGCAAAGGCAACTACACCTGGTATAACTTTGACCGCAGCATAAAGGTTGAAGTATCAGTTTCAGAACGCATCACCTTTGACGAGATGAGCATCACAGCAGCCCGTGAAAAGCTTTCTCAGTTTCTGGATGAAAACATTGAGGGGAAGCTTGAGTTTGTGAAAGATCTTGTAAATGAAGCTTTCCAAACAAGCAAAGGACAACTTGACACCAAGAAGGTGATGGGATTGCTCAAATACAGAAGCAAGATCAAGCATCAGGCCTATCAGGATGCAATGGCACTGATTGAAACATCAATCAGGCGGCCTGAAAGCAAGTCGTATTACAGGATTTGGGAAAAAGACAGAAACGGCGAATACAAACTTGTGGATCTTAATTTTTCATCAAGATAAAAAGCAAAACCATGACAATTCAGGAAAAGAGACAACTGCTGCACATGCTTCTGGTGAAGAACCATCTGCTTCATGCAAAAGAGCATGTGTTGTCAGTGTATGGCACTGATCGAATCAGAGAGTTGTCAGAACCCGAGCTGGATGAATGTATTGAAAGAATCGGGCGCATAGCCGAGGGCAAGGCCAATGACAACGAAATAAAACACTGGCGGCATTTGTGCCTCAGGGCAATGAGTAAATTCATCAACACCCAGGACTGGAAAAATGTGAACAGTTTTATGATGAACAAGAGGATTGCAGGCAAGCACATGTATGAGTGCAGCACAGAAGAGTTGAAAGCCCTGCACCGGAAGATCAACAGGATAGCCGAGATTGTTATTGCCCGCGACAAAATGATGAGAAAACAAGCAATGAACAATTAGTATTATGGGAGCATATACATATCCGGGCCTCAATGAAAAGAAGTATGTTTCAATCGAACAAATCATCACCACTGTGTGCAATTTGTATGAAATTGACAAAGAGATGTTATATTCAAGAAAGCGAACAAACAAAATACCCGAAGCCCGGCGGGTGTGCTTTTTTCTCGCACGCAAATATCTCAAACTGTCTTATGAAAAAACAGGCAGCATATTTGGCCTTGACCATTGTACAGTAATTCATCACGTCCGGAAGTTTGAAGACCATTACGAAGTTGATAAATCATTCAGAACTAAAGTGCAGTCAATTATATGAACAGGATAAAGGTTTACATAGCAGGCAAAGTAACGGGCCTGCCGCATGATCAGGTAAGGGCAAAATTTGACAAAGCTGCTTCAATGCTTTGGATGATGGGATTTGATCCGGTCAACCCGGTTGAAATTGTACCCCCGGACAGCGGATGGAACAATGCAATGCGCATTTGCATTAAAGAACTTGCCGGGTGCGAACTTATATTCATGTTGCCCGACTGGTACAGATCAAAGGGAGCCATTGTTGAACGCCTGCTTGCGTGGATTCTGAAAATTAAAAGAATTAAGATTGTGAATTATGGAAAATAAAGTAAAACTCACACGCACAGAGTTTGTTTCGCTCTACAATGCAATGTCGCTGAGCATGGTTCTGGTCAGAAAGTTCAACGCGGAGATCTATGACGGCACATCAAAGCCGGAGGCATTTGCCATCAAAGAAATTTACACATCGCTCTTTCTGCGGCTCACAAAGAAGATTGACAAAGCAAAACCGGAAACATCATTCACGATGAGCGCTGCTGAATCGTGGGCATTTGAAAGGGTTTTGTCAAACATCTATATGGATCTCCCCGACTATGAAAGGATCATCATTGAAAACATTATTCAGCAGATTTATCAAAAAACCGTATAAACATGGCCTACAACAATCAAAACCAGCAGCAGAAGATCAAAAAGATTCTCATCATTGTTCAGGAGCATTATATTGAAGGTATTACAACCTACAAAGGTATATGGCGCAAACATGTATTTCCGGTGTATCCGTGCAGTTATGCAACATTTTTAAAGTACATCAATATGCCGATTAAAATTGATAAATGTGACAAACAATGAAGCTCAAACGCGTTTTCTCAATTTTACCCACTAATCATCCCAACTTTGTTGCAATAGTTACATATACCCTTGACAACATGCTGATCGGTGTCACGTTCAACGAAACCGCCCCGGAGCATCTGATCCGACAATTCGGACAGGAGCTGCCGGTTCATCCGGATGAGCTGCAACGATTCAGGGCAGTTGGGTGCCTGGTGAAAGATATTAGTGAGCTGGATCTGTCTTTTGACACATTCTGGAAGGTTTATGACTATAAAATTGCTCCACAGAAATGCAAGGCCATGTGGAACAAGCTAAGCGATGAAGAGAGGATAATGGCTCTTGGTTATATTCCCCGGCTTCGCAATTTCTACAGCAAAAAACAATATGACATGCCCTATCCGGAAAGGTTTCTGAAGCACCGGAGATGGGAAGACAGTTTGCCAGTGAATAGTTATTAGTTAATAGTTAAGAGTTAAGAAATATGAAAACACACAAACAAGCTTATTCAGGTTCTGATCTTGCACTGTGTGGAGTGAGTGATCGGCCGGGAGGTGCGAAAAAAACCGGGATAGTCTTCAGCAATGGCGATAATATTACTTGCAAAACATGCCTGTCACTGATGGCAAAGCAATGCAAAACAAGTGATACAAGCTGTGTTTATCATGCCTGCATGAGTGATGATTGCCGGTATGATGTGATGAAATTGCAGGGGTTTGATGTGACAATAATAAAAAGGAATTGTGACCGCTAAC
>CAYMAZ010000027.1:12425-43274 GCA_964388575.1 uncultured Bacteroidales bacterium
TAACTAAGAGCTAAAACACTGTGCGCCGCAGGTGTATGTGATTTTAGCGGGGGTTAGCGGGCATTGCAACAGATGCAAATTAATTGATGTAAGATGCAAATAAATTAACAGAACATGCCAATAAATTACAAAGCATCACATCAGCTTCCGTTTGTTTTTGTTGATTAATCACAAAGCCCTCCCACTTCCGGAGGGTTTTTTTGTGTTCATTAAGCAACTTCGTGCTGAACAAGCTCAGTGTTTACCCAACTCACAATATCGCTGTCTTCCCATGATTGTTCATACGTGAAACCTGTAAGCGTGATTTTGAAGCGTGCATTCTGAGTGGCAAGCAACACCTGAACCGAGCATGTTTTGTCAACAATGTTGTCAATCACATTCAATACAGTGATTTGAGGGTTTGTGATTTCTTTTTCACCAAAAGCTGAAAATTTGTAAGTTGCCATATTTTTAAATTTGAAGGTTTAATTCTGAAAATGAAAACACTCTGCAGGGGATGAACCTCAGATTTGTATCATTGTTTATGTCTGTACCATATAGCCAGTTTCCCATTAAAACGATGCAGCTTGGTTTAAATGCATAAAGAAGGGACTGAGTGGTTGTCCACAATGACCGCTGCTCCCATACATATTTAAATTCTTCAATATAACACAGCTCTAAATACTCATCATTTACTATAGTTTGAATTTCAGTTTTATTAGGAACATGCCAATTTGCAAAGCCGCCAATTTCGAGTTCAGCTGCAGCTTGTATTGCTTGTGCCAAATTCACATCGGATTCGTTATCACGCCGCCACCATCCCATGACTTGCTGATTGGCCATATTGCAATGTGCCCAGTCTATAACGATGTTTTCAGGAAAAGCACTTTCCTCAGGAACTTCTTCTCCACCATCCAGCCTGTACACATGTTGTACGTGATCATAGTACCCTCCGTCCAGGCCGGTAAAGCGGCTGTAGTTGCCAAACGGGTTAGGTGATGATAAAGTAAACCAGTTTGTTTCACGGCCCCTTTGTGTTTCACCGTCATCACCACCCATTTGAGTAGTGATCTGTCCGGTTTTCATCGGCATTGTGTTTCCGCCGCCACCTCCCGAATGGTCATAAATGATATCCTTTTGTTTGTTGGATTTGATTACTCCCGACTCAACCGGATTGCCGTTAACGATGAGTGAATAATTTGCATCGGGTGCCACAATATCTTCATGCTCACCGGCAGCAATGCTGTCTGATAAAATCAGCTCACCACCCGAATCTTTCAGGTCGTAGGTCGCATCGGGGCATATTGGTCTGTCAATCTGAATGAGTTTGTGTCCCGGATCCGGAACAAGGATAGATCCTTCAGCAATAAGTTCTCCGTCTATCCACTCAATTCTGTATGTTGCCTGCAATGGCGGAGGTGGAGGAGGTGGTTCCTGGTTGTCGGCATATACAACCGGAGCAACAGTGACTTCTTCCAGCTTCTTTACAGCCGAATCATCTGTGATGCGGGTCATATATTCTTCAATGCTGTCGAGCAGTCCAACATGGTTGTGGTTTGGTATGCTCGAAAGCCTGACAAAAGCATTTGAATCTGTCATGTCGGCTCCCTGCAGGCATGCCGTAACTTTGTTTACCAGGTCGAGATATTCAAGAGCTTCAGCACTGTCAGGCGAATAGTCGGCAGTTTGGGCAAACCATCGTGTAACCACATGCAGCCTGATTTTGATATCAGACTGCAGCCTGCGTTTTCCCATGGTTTCCCAGTTGTGTGGCATAAACTCAATAAACACTGCAGGGAATTCAAAAGGTGTTTCCTGTTCCATGAACTCCACCTGGCGGTTCCACAGGTCGAAATGTTTAAACACCGGAGCCGGAATTTCATCATCGTTTAAAATGGTTTTCAAACGCGTCACAATGTCGAGATAGAGTTGTTTTTTCATATTCCTATAATTTTGTTGATATGCTTTTGAATTTCGTTATGAATC
Source organism: uncultured Bacteroidales bacterium (assembly GCA_964388575.1). Classification (GTDB taxonomy): domain Bacteria; phylum Bacteroidota; class Bacteroidia; order Bacteroidales; family DTU049; genus CAYMAZ01. The sequence goes on from CAYMAZ010000027.1 coordinate 14,391, forward strand.
TTTTGAATCAGCTCCTGATCATCACCAATAAACTGTCGTTTAGGCATAATGAATCCGGCACCTCTTCCGGCACGTAATCCATAGTTGTGAACAGCAGCATATATAAGGTCACTGTGTATTGTAACCCTTCCGGTTTCGGGTGTGTATTGAATTGACCGTCCAAGATCACCGGTGTCTCCTGTGAGGATTTTTCTGGTTATTGATGCATGGGTTCCATATTTGAAGGCTTTTGTTGGAGAAAGCCTGCGCTTCACTTCTTTCCATTTCTCACGTCCCCAGGCTTCATTCTGAAAATTGAGTTTAAAGTGATCCACAGCCATCTTGCCGATGATGATGGGCAGATCATCACTGATGAGTTTTGAAAGCTCCTGAGCGTGCTTTTCAAGCTTTTGTTGAAACTGTTCAGGTGTGAGGACTAACATAGTGATTAGTTAATAGTTATTAATGATTAGCGATAGGAAAGAAAAATATTTTTCATTTTTTTTGTTAAAAATTTGCATTTGCATTGTTTATTGTTGTATCTTTGCAATGTTGATTCTGCGGATTCAATGTCCCCAAAGCCCAAATGATAAATATCATTTGGGCTTTGTGATTTTCGGATATATCATGTATATATGATTTTCTGTTTTAACCCATAATTCTTCAACTGTTTTTGAACTTTCCTGGTTCATATATCCGTTCAATCGAGAAAGGATATCTCTTGTTGTAAGAGGTGTTTCATTAATATCAATTATTACTCTTTCACTTTGTTTAAAGCCATTACTTATCATGTGTTTTAAACTATTTTTTCTAAAAGGTTTTTCAAAACTTTCATATTCATAGAATTTATTACCAACTCTTATGTCTGGACACTTTCTATTATGAGCACCTTCAAAAATGTATTTGTATAGTTGATTTTTATAATGAACGATAGGTAAATGGTATGCTTTTTCTCCTGCCTCTGCAAATAATGAAACTATTTTACTTACGTCTTTAAAATCAGACGCTGTTTTTTCAACTAAAGGATGAATATAATGGACTCCGCCATTTTCAAAAGTTTTTTCAATAGAGAAATTCTGTAATACGTATTTTTCTACATACTTTTCAACTGCTTCAGGGTTTTTCACTTTTTGCATATACGGATGTTTATCCGTAAATATCTCCCCTGATTTCGCTGGGTTGCCTTCAAGTCCGGGAGATGGTTTCACAACTTTGACAGGGCTGCCTGTTGTGGGTGCATCGGTGGTTTTCCAGTCGCATTTGCAGTTATACAGGTTGCCGGGTTGGTTCTCGTTCCAGAACGGATCATCCATGGGCAGCACGATTCCAACAAACGACAAATGAAGTTCCCTGGGTGTTGCGCTTCGTGTGGCCAGCCATTCAAGGTTAGGATATAGATGTGCCTCTGCCTGAAACTGTTCAAACTGTTTGGCGGTTCGGCAACGTGCCACTGTTGTGTTATACTCTGTAGCCTGCCAGCGTGCAAACTGCTTCAGTATCTTACCCGAATTCATTGCAAACTTCTCCGGAGCAGCTTCAAATGATTTGATCAGTGTTTGAGTTGCATAATGTGATTTATAGGCAGCAAAACGGGCTGTGTTGAGTTCAAATTTTGCAGCATGTTCAAAATACCTGCTTCCATATTCGGGCTGCCCAAAAACGCTTCTGATGGCTTTATGGTAGTTGTTTTTGTATAAGTCAAAAAGCTCGGGATGCAACGGATCAATCACTCCACCTTTAATGTCAGCAATAACGCTTTTGTAAACTTCATTCGCTTTAGCCAGTGTAATTATTGGAAACTCTTTAACAGTTTCAACCAGGCAATGCGGACATGATTCGTAATACAATTCATCCAGGTCAACTGCCCCTCCGGATGAGGGGCTTAAACGAAAAAATTCAAAGCCCTGTTAAGAATGCCGGGCTTAACAGGCCTGTGGAAAACATGCTCAAGTTCATTGCTGAGTTCCTGAGGGGCCATCCTTATTTGTTCCTTCAGCTCATCGTAGTTTTCTGGTTTGGGAATGTCAAACTCCTCATAGATATAATCATCGTCAATGGGCACCCTGTTACCGATGCTGCTGATCACATTCCACTTTTTCTGCAGATGGTCCCAGTCAGCTTCAGGAGATCTGAACCAAATGGATCCACCCTGTACATTAAAGCCAAACACCTTTAAAATAGAACGGAATTTCCCATTGAGCAAAGCAAGAATAAACTTTTCGTCAGAGGCATTCTTTTCGTCTTCCACTTCTTTGTGTACAGTGCCCAGTGCCTGTGTGCCTTTGTCACCCTGTTCAGTAGTGAGAGTATTGCCAAGAAATATCTTGCTGATCTCTGCATTGCATGCATCCTTCAGGTCTTTGTAGAGAGATGAAGAACCTTGCGAGCTGCTGTTCTCATGAATCTTAATTTCTGTTCCTTCAGGTTTCACCATCCAGCCGGCGCCACCCATGTTTTCAAGTGCATACTCAAGCTTTTGACGGGTGTTCTCATCATACCCGTTATATGTCCCTTCCCTGAACGGCATTCCGAATATCTCAGCAAATTGAGCCCAGTCGCCAAACCCACCACGTTTGTAAATCACATATTGTGCAGCTTTCACCAGCAGACCCATATCTTTGGGCTTGCCTGCCCACATCATATACCTGGATAGCGGAGGCTCTTTAAACAGGATATCGCGGGAAGCAAATGACTGTTCACGGCTCACACATTCAAACCCTTTTTCCGGATGCACATGTTTTCTGGGGATAATTTCCCAGTCAATCACATATTGCTCTTCTTCTTCATTCCAGGCGATTGAATTGATCTGAAGCAGGGTGAAGCCCCATGAGATGGTTTTCATAAGCTCTTCAAGCAGATCACGCATTGATGGGGAGTTCAGCAGCCGGCCAAGCTCTTCATCTTCCTTTCCGTCTTTTACAAATAGCAAATCTTTGTTTAGGATAGCATCACGGCGTTTGCCCCACACAGCTTCTATCTGACCATCGAGTTCAATGTCTTCAAACAAATCATACAGCAAAACCCTCGATGGATTTAAAAGGTTGTCAAACTGTCTGATCGCATTGCGCCAGTTTTCAATATCCTGGCTTTTGCGCTGAACCTGTTTTACAATTATATTGTTTACAATGACATTGTCAGGCTTCTTTCCTTGTTTCCGGCTAACTGTTGATGTACTCATTTTAATAGTGGTTTGAACGTTTGGGGTTAGATTTGAACTGAATATAATTGCTGCTGCCTGTGGCAACATCTTTTCGCTGCAGGCCGTCAATGGTGGCTTTTTCAGACTGTACATCACGAAGAAGCTTCACTGTTGTATGATAATTAGCCTCACGGGTTTCACTCATGTTCACCGGATTGCTACCTGAATAGATGTTCCACAGTGCCACGTCGCGAACAAGCTTTACAACCATTGTGTTGCGTGCATTGCCTGTTAATGCATACTCCGCATCCATATCATACCTGGCAGTGAGATAAGCTCTTACTTCTGCCATTGCTTCACTGATTGCCACTTCGATATTTGTGTCATTCCGGCTTAACACCGCAATGATTTCAGGATAGGCTCCTTTTTCGATATCTGATTTTGTGAGATACATGATGTTGTTATTTTGTGTAATAAATTGCTACCTTTTGCAAATAATAGGCTTCTTTCATTTTTTTGGACAAAACACGCCTGTCAACCAGCAGATTGATTCTCACACGGTCATAAACTCTCACCTTGCCAAATATCTGAATCACATAAAACTGTTTGCCTGTGAGTTTGTGCATTTTGTTGGCCTGCCTGATTGCATTTTTCACCCTGATGCGATTGCGCCAGCGTTTGTAAACAATGATCAGCAGCCACTGATCGGTTACTCTTTTAATGTTTGCTTTGATTGTTTTCAGTTTCATAATTTATACTCGTTTTTTATTGGTTGGCCGTTTGCCGGTTTTAAAACTATTGACACCCAACAGCCCCTGTTTCATATTGCAGATCCAAACACCACCTTCCACGCAGTCGGGTCCGTCAGCAGGTGCTGTGAGTTTCGGATTAACCATCAGGAACTGATCCTCCAGGCGTTGCATGTGAGGGTTGCCTTTTTCTTCTTCATTCAGAATAAGCCTGCCCTGGCGGTTCAATGGCTCCAGATTGCCTTCAATTCTGGAGAACTTATCAGGCTTCACCCTTGTATCAGGACTGATTGCAAGATAATACCCATGTTCTTTTCCTTTTTCAATGAACAGAGGTAAAAACACCTGTTCATAAAAAGGATCCTGAAGGCTGTTGTTTTCAGTGAGAAAATATATTTGTTTCTGCCCTCTCACATAGTCATTCACATAATACATCCAGTCAACATATTCGGAATTCGTTGCGTGATCAAGGTAGCCTGTGATAACATAGAACTTTCCTTCCAGTACTCCCATCAGAAATACACTCTTATAGCTGCCTGCCTTGTTTTTGGTGTTCGATGGCGAAGGGTCGCCATAACATACCAGGAACGGAAACAAGCTTAGAGATGGCACTTTTCCCCAGTGCATTTCTGCAAACACATCTCCCACACTTACCGGATTGTTGTAATATTCCTGCTGTGCTGCACGTGTTGAAATCTTGCTCAGAACCCTATCAATGTGCTCTTCAGTGTTTTTCTGAGGCCAGCTGCTTTTGCCGTTTTTGTCACGGATGTTGATAATATCATGATTGTCGGCTATTTTGCCGGCTCTCACAATTGCACAGTCTTTTGCAATGATGTTGCCGCACCAGATCACCTGCAGCGGATTGCTGATTGATCGTGTTGGATATAATGCACCTTCAAACCAGTTCCATTTTTTATTGATCACTTCCGGATTTCTGCAATCTTCGTCAGTATCGTAATCATCCACAATGATTTCATCAGGGCGAAACTCATCATTCTTGGTTCCCCTGGGTGACTGCCCAGCACCAATTGCCCTGAAAGAAACTCCTTTGGACGTTGTAAATTCGCCCATCTCCCATTTTCCAAGGCTGTATTGATTGCCATAATAAGTGATGATCCTCTGATTGCTGTCCATGTTGGCACGGTAAGGTTCAAGCAGCCGGTCTGCATTGTCCTTTGAATTAGAAATAAGCAGAATGTTTTTCTTTTTGCCGGTCAGAGCCAGATACATCACAACAAACATTGTGATTGTGGTTTTGCTTAGTTCGCGTGACCAGGATAACACCTCATACCATTCCAGATTTTTGGTAAGCCTTCTGATAGCCTGTTTCTGAAATGGTGCAAATTCGGCATAAGCGAATTTAGGAAAGAAAAACCGGATCCACTCAAGAGGATCTGATTCAAGCTCCTGGCGGTGTTTTTGTGTTTCAGCTGCCGAGCGTTTTTCAGCATAGGTATCAGCCAGGAGACTATTGCGATAATCATCCCAGTACTGTATAAGCTCCTTATCAGTCCGCTTTCTCATTTGCTCATTGTATCTTTAATGAAAGCATCAAACCAGCCACTGATCTCTTTGGCCTTAGTAAGATCAACCGGTCTCAGCCAGTTGAGAAATTTGGTTGTCACACTAATAATATCACTGAGCGAGCTTTCACGCTCAAGCTTATCAATCGCCGCAGCAAGTTTGTTGATTGCATCTGCCTCAGAAGACGATGGATATTTCTGTTCACGGTCTGCAATGGCTTTGTTAATTGCTGCGATCTGCATGTAAAGACGTTGCAGTTGCTGTTCTCGGGTGATAGTATATCCAGCTTTCAGCTCTTCCCATTTAAACTTTTTACACCAGGTATTTACAGTGTTTCTCGAAACCCCAACCTTTTCAGCGATTTCAGCCTGAGTGAGATTTTCTGCAATGTAAAGTAATTGTGCCCACTCCTGTTTGTCTTTTGCATTCATTATTTAATGTATATGTGCAAAAATCAAAAAAACACTTCTGATTTTACAAAATCACACAAAGGCTTTAAGCGATGATGCAAAGGGTTTGAGCGATTTTGAGAAAATTACAATCATGTATTTATGTTTGCAGCCTAAGCATTTTCCAAAGGCAAAAACCAACATTATGTAAATGAGCAAAAAATCACTGACATTTGTTCTTTCCGATGAAACGGTCAACAGGCACGATTTCAGAGTTCTTACCGAAGGTATAGACGTTTCACATTTTGAAAGAAATCCGGTGATGCTATGGATGCACAAGAGAGACAATTCTTACAGTTCACAGAACATGCTGCCCATTGGGATCTGGACAAATATCAGAAAGGAAAACGGACAGCTGCTTGCAGATGCAGAGTTCGATGAAGACGATGAACTTGCTGTGAAGATCAGGAAGAAAGTTGAGAAGGGACACATCAGGATGGCATCAGCCGGCCTCAATCCGGTCGAATGGAGCGAAGATCCCAAGCTCATGCTTCAGGGGCAAAAGTGGCCAACACTTGTTAAAAGTGAAATACAGGAAGCAAGCCTTGCTGACATAGGCTCAAACAGAAATGCACTCCGTCTCTATAAAGACGGAAGTCTTTTGGAATTATCATCATTATCAGAGGTATTATTTGAAAAACCAAAACAAACATCAATGAAAAAAGTAACCGACCTGCTGAATCTTGCTGCAGATTCAACAGAAGATCAGATTCACGATGCCGTTCAGGCAGTTGTAAATCGCAATCAGCAGCTTGCAACCGATCTGTCCGCAAGGGATCAGAAAATTGCAGAGCTCAATCAGCAAATTGCTGATGTAAACAAACAGAAGGTCATTGACCTGGTGAACAATGCGATCGCTGAAAAGCGTATTGATGAAACCATGCGCCAGGAATACACTGAGCTGGCAACTGACAACTTTGACCGTGCTCAGAAAATCATCAACAGCTTGCCCAAAGTTGGAAGCGTGACACAACAGCTTGCACAGGGTGGTGATGCTGACATTAAGAGCCTGAGCTGGGACCAGCTTCACAAAGAAGGCAAACTTGAAACCCTGAAGGCCGAAAAGCCCGATGTGTTTAAAGCGCTCTACAAACAGAAATTCGGCAAAGAGTACAAAGGATAATCAATTCAAAACCTAAAAACCTTTAAAATACAATGGGAACACAAATCAACATGACAACCAATGCGAGCTATAATTTTAAAGCTCCGAATATTGCAGCTGATGCTGACAAGAAGATTGAAGTTACATTTCCGACTGCTGAAGCACTGACCCCAACGGTTGGCGCTACAACAGCAGTTACAATCAACAGGCAGGTGACAACCATTAACCTGGGAGAACTTGCGGCCAATACGACCATCAACCTGACCATTGCCAGCCATGTGCAGATAGGGGCAATTATTCACGTGACAGCTAAAAGCGATGCAACTGCACGCACAGTGACTTTCGGAACCGGATTCACATCACCAACGCTTGCAGGCACAATCTCAAAAACCAAAGTAAGGTCATTCATATATAACGGTCTTACATTCCTTCCTCTGGGCACAGAACTCCAGATTGATTAAAGCAACCTATTGAAAAACCAATAAACAAAAAACAATGCGAACAAAATTCATCTTCTCACTGCTCATATCAATGCTCTTTGTGGGCGTTGTGGGAGCTTTTGCCGGGCCTCTTGGTGCAGTAGCTGCAGGTGCAGCAACCCTGATTCCCAAGCCCAAAAATGTTACAATGATGGCAGTAACACCAGAGATCTGGACTGACTATGTAGTTGGAAACCTGTTTAAAGACAACGAGTTCATCCTGCAGTCAGTTGACGAAAGCCAGTATGTTATAGGAACAGGTGTGGTACACATTCCACAGGCAGGTTCTCCGTCAAAAGTAGAGCGTAACAGGAAGACACTTCCGGCAACTATTACACGAAGGAAGGATATTGATGTTACCTATGTGCTTGACGAATTTACGACTGATCCCAGATTTATACCGAACATTGACCAGGCTGAATTGTCATATGACAAAATGGATAGCTGTATGAGTGAAGACATGGCCTATCTGAAGCAGTTTGTTGCAGAGGCGATGATGTATAACTGGCGACCCGAATTCTTTATTCAGACATCAGGATCCGGAAGTGCAGCACAATATGGAACAGGCAACAGAAAGGTTATTCAGATTCAGGACCTGATTGATGCAAAAGAAACAATGAACAAATGGGGAGTGCCCAAGGGTGACAGATTCATTCTGATCTCTACAACCATGCTCGGCCAGCTTGTTCGTGAACTCAAACTCAATGCAAACAGGGATTATTCTGTTATTTACAACCCTGTAACCGGTGAAGTTGACAAAATTGAAGGATTCAAAATCATTGAACGTGCCAACACACTGGTTGCATCCAATCAGACCATAACTCAGGTTTCAGGCCTTGTTTATAAATGGACTTCTACCGACCTGGTATATACACCTGAAGAGTTTCTTGCACGTGAGGCAGGTGAGGCAAGTTTTGCCACTACATCGGCAGAAATTGCACTATGCTGGCACAAATCAATGGTGGCGCGTGCTGTTGGCGAAACCAAGATGTTTGATGACATGGGCAATCCGCAGTACTATGGTGATATCTACAGCTTTCTGCAACGTGCCGGTGGAAGGAAGAAAAGAGGCGATGGCAAGGGAGTACTGGGAATCTTACAGATTACTGAAGAAGCAAACTAATGAAAAAGGCTGTCAAGACGCGGCAGCCTTTTTTTAAAATTGCGGTGTAGAGCAGTCTGGTAGCTCGTGGGTTTCATACGCCCAAGGCCGGGGGTTCAAATCCCTCCGCCGCAACAAATTAAATTATCAGTGATCAATTAACAGTTAACAGTTTACATCGCAACATGGAAAACGTAATCTTCACCATACTCATTTCCGGCGGGACAGCATTTGTTACAGCGTTTGTGCAATGGTACTTTTACAAAAGGGAACACAGGGCCAAGGCGCATCAGGCTGAATCGAGTGCACTCAAGAGCGAAATAGGGAACTACCAGATCATATTAGATGATTGGAAGAAAGCTGCTGAAGAATGGAGAAAAAGTGCTGAGGAAAATAGAGAAAAACTGCTTGAAGAACGGAGAAGAGTTGATGATCTGGAGCTGCAGGTGCTTGCTATTAAAAAGGAATTGAAGTGTGCTCAGGCCAAAATTAACGTTCTGCAAAAGGCAACCCATGAATAGAAGAAAATATATTGTGATTCATTGCACTGCAACTCCTGAAGGGAGAGTTGTAACGCCTGATGATGTTATTCGCTGGCACACATCACCCAAACCGAAAGGAAGGGGTTGGAGGCAGGTTGGATATGCAGACATGATATTACTCGATGCAAACCTGGTTAATCTGGTTCATTACAATTATGATGAGTTTGTTGATCCGTGGGAAATAACGAATGGCGTTTCCGGATTGAATCATGAAGCACTGCATATTGTATATGTGGGAGGATGCGATAAAGAAATGAAACCAAAAAACACACTGACTGCAGAACAGGAAATGAAACTTAAGACACAGATATTTGAGTATATCCGGTTGTGGCCAGATATCCTGATTGCCGGACATAATCAGTTTCAGGCAAAAGCTTGTCCAAGTTTTGACACTGTGCAGATGTGCAGAAAATGGGGTGTACCTGAAATAAATATTTACAAAAAATGAAATCAAAGTTACTCTTTGCTCTGATTGTTATCATGCTGGCCGGAAGCGCATGCACGTCTTATGACCGCTGCATGCGTAAATTCGGTCAGACTGTAACTGACACTGCAGTTGTAACTGTTGAATATATCATTCCCAGGGATTCTGTTGTTACACATATCCATATTGACTCAATTCAATATCTCATTCCGGGTGAAGTGCAGGAACAAAAATCAGATCGGGCAACAATCCGGTACTGGAAGGATAAGTACAGCAACCTGCTGATGATGCAGGCTGATTGTGACTCGGTTGTGATCCGTGACACCTTATACCTTGAGATCGTGAAACATGAATTTTATCCGCCTCTCCCCAAGCAAAAGAAACCATCGTTTGCACTCATTGCGGGGCTTAGCATTGCAGCTATAATAGGATTAGCAGTATTATTTAAAACCATATCAAAATGAACCAAAAAGACAAAGAAAATCTTGCTGCATCAATATTTGGTGCTCATCAGGAACTTGAAAATGTTTTCATCTGTGAAAACGGCATTGCCTTCAGAACAGAGAAAGAAGCAAAGGATTATGCCAAGCCGAAAAACCTTAAATATGAAGAGTTTGAACGAGGTGCAGTCCTTGAAAATGTTGTGAATTCCGAAAAGGAAGTTGCCAAGAAGGATGCTGATGAGAAGAAAACGGCTCAAAATGATTCAGCAAACAAAAGTGGAAAATCAACTAAAAAATAAACACCATGGCATTACCAAACATTACATTTCAAAAACAAGGCGGAGGTCTTGCACGGCGTGAGCCAAGCAAGGATCATATATCATGCCTCTATTTTATTGGCACTCCTCCAACTTCATGGTCTGGAAATACATACAATGAAGTTTTAAGTCCCGAGCATGCAATTCAGTTAGATCTTATTCCGGATTCTGTCAACTATGGAATACCTTATTTCCATGTATCTGAATTTTTCAGAATTGCACCCGGCGGAAAATTATATGTTGCTTTTAAAACAGATGAAACATCTGTTGCTGCACTACAGCAGATTCTGAATGGTGAAGTAAGGCAATTTGCTGTTGACCTGACTGCAACAGCTTTCAGTGCGCTGAAAATAACAGCACTGCAGGCAGAAGCAGGCAAAATGTTTGCTGCCAAAACCCCGGCTTCCATTGTAACGAGCTTTGATTTTATAGCTGTAGCACCTGCAAGTTTACCTGACATATTGCCTGTAAGTCCGGATGAAGCCCCTGCAGTATCAGTAATGGTCGGTAGTTATGGAAATGGAGGTTACCCGCTTCTTGGCACTATGTTGGGCGCAATTGCCAAAGCATCTGTACATGAATCTATTCTCTGGGTTGAAAAGTTTAATGTTGATAATCCGTTGAGCCCTATGATTCCCGTATTTGTCAATGGTACATCACCCGAAACCTTAACTCCTGCAGTTCTTGAAGAAATTGAGACCAAGAGATATATATTTCTTAAAAAATATCCGGGAATTGGTGGCGTTTATTTCAATAACTCTCACACATGTACACCCGTGAGCAGCGATTATGCCTATATCGAGAATGTTCGTACAATGGACAAGGCCATCAGAGAAATATACCTGAAGATACTTCCGTCAACCGGTGCTCCGGTTTATGTTGATCCTGCCACAGGAAAGCTCACTCCGGACATGTGCAGTTTTTTTGAAGACCTGGCAAATCAGGCACTTGAGCAGATGGAACGTGACAGGGAACTAAGCGGATATAAGGTGTTTGTTGACCCGGATCAGAACATACTGACAACCGGTGAGCTTGTGTTTGTAATCAAACAGGTTCCGGTGGGCGTTGTACGCCAGATGAAAGTAAAAATAAGTTACACAACCAAAATTGACTAAGGAGGAATAAATTATGCCACAGGGAGTTCCAATGATTAACGGCCGTGTCTATTCATGGGCCGATCTTGTAATCAACATACTTGGCGTGGTTGTCACCGGTGTGACAGCCATCAGCTACAAAAGCAAACGCGACAAAGAAAACGTGTATGGAGCAGGTGCAGAGCCTGTTGGCCGCGGATACGGAAACAAAACCTATGAAGGCTCCATCACGCTGCATGTGGATGAAATTGCAGCAATTGAAGCTGCAAGCCCATCAGGTTCGCTTGATGACATTCCGCCGTTTACCATCGTGGTTTCCTATCAGCCTGAAACCGGGCCCATAAAAACCGAAAAGCTTAAATTCTGTGAATTCATGGAAAACAGCCGCGCCTGGAAACAAAACGACACCAAAGGTGAAGTTGAAATACCGCTCGTTATTGGCTCAATTCAGTGGAAATAGGAGGTGCGGATATGGAAGAGCAATCAGAATATAAAGCAGGAGTAACAGCCGCTCAGATTGAAGCCTGGAAACAACATTATGGCATTGATCAGGTGTTTGAGATATCAGTACCGCTCGACGATGATAACAAAGAATTTGTAACAGGATATTTCAAAAAGCCAAATTTGCAGGCCATATCTGCATCTGCAAAGGTGATTGAAATGGATCCGATAAAAGCTGGTATCATTATGTTTGATAACTGCTGGCTGGGTGGTGATGAGAAATTCAAAAACAATGATGAAGCCAAGATGTCAGCCATTGATGAGTTGAATAAGTTGTTTCAGATCAGAACGGCACATGTAAAAAACTTATAAGCACCCACACTATAGGCGATGGTGCGGGTGCTGTGCTTGAGAAATATGCTGCCATGATAAGAATTCTGCACAAAATTGATGATCCGTGGCAGCTCAGTGATGAAGAATTTATCAGGAGGGGATGTGAAGCGTCGTGGTTCATTGAAAATATGAGTAAGCACCTTGAGGCAGCGACAATGAATGTGATGACATTAATATTTGCAAAAAAACAATAACAAGGATGAGTGCAACAGGAGTACAATGGATATTTGATTTAAAAGACAGGATGTCGGCTCCTGTTAAAAACATTGTTGCTTCTGTGAATAGTGTGACCCAGGAAGTAAAGCGATCAAACCAGGCAGTAATTGAAGCATCCCGGAAAGCTGAATTTGCATCGAAAAAAAGAAAGGATCTCTTAAGGCAGGAAAAACAGGATCTTGCAGAACTCAAAATCAGAAGAAAATCAGCTTTTTCAGTCTCAGAAATTGATGCTTTCAATCGCAGAATAGAAGAAACCACAAGGAGAATTAACACCTTGAACAGCGCATCCGGGAGAAGTTCCAAAATAATGGGTGTGTTCAAATCGCAGTTATTTGGAATGGCCGCCGGTGCATTTGGTTTATATCAGGGGTTCAGGTTTTTAAAGGGATCAGTCGAAAAACAGGATCAGCAACTGCAGGCTGAGGCTTCCGTAAAAGCATCACTTCAGTCAACTGGTGGGATTTCAGGAAAAACTTTTGGAGAAATTAGCAACCAGGCATCTTCACTTCAGAAAAAAACTCTCTTTGGAGATGAAGAAATTCTCCAGGCACAATCAGTATTGCTCACGTTTACAAATATCAGAAAAGAGATATTTGATAAAACAACACCTGCCATTCTTGACCTGGCAACTAAAATGAAGATGGATCTTCAATCTGCAACAGTTCAGGTAGGAAAAGCAATGAATGATCCAATTCATGGAATTACTGCGTTGCAAAGAGCGGGAATTCAGTTTACAGCTCAACAGAAAGAGAATATCAAACAACTTGTTGAAAGTGGCAGAATACAGGAAGCTCAATTGATAATATTGAATGAGCTTCAGCGTCAATTTGGAGGATCGGCTGAGGAGGCTGCAAAAACAGGGCTCGGCCCATGGAAACAACTCAGTAATATTTGGGGTGATGCAAGAGAAACACTTGGTGGGTTGTTGATGTCAGTTTTAAACAAACTATTGCCCGTTTTCAAAGCAATTGTAAGTGGTTTGCAAAACATGTTTAGCTGGATGAAAAGAAACTCAGAAATACTGTCAACACTTGCAAAAATTGTTGGAATTGCAGCCGCTGCATGGTTAACCTATAAGTTAATTTTGTGGGGTATTCCTGCAATTCAAACATTGTGGGTTGCATCAACAGCAGCCATGTCTGCGGTTAGCGGCATTGCAACCGGAAAAATTATTGGACTGACAGGAGCCATGAAAGCTCTTGCTTTGGCAACAAGATTAAATCCTGTCGGACTGGTTATAACTGCTGTGGCTGCAGCAACTGCAGGCATTTATTTGCTTACCAGAAGAACAAATCAGCTAACTGCAGGGCAAAAAGCAGTAATTGAGGTACAACGCAATGCGCAACGTACATATCTTGAAGAGAGATTTAAAGTTGAACAGCTTGCCAGGGTTGTCAATGATGCAAATGCACCGTATGAGGCAAGAAAAAAGAATCTCGAAAAACTGAAAGAATTAAGTAATGAGCATTTTGGAGCATTGAAACTTGAAAAAGAAGGTGTTGAAGGCCTTGATAAGGCTTTGAAGTCCTATCTTGACACCAGGCAGAAAGAAATATTTCAGGCCGCAACCAAGGAGAAGCAGGAGGAATTCATTAAAAAACAGTTTGACCTTCAGGCAGGCTTGTTAGAGGATCAGTTTAATCCGTCATTCTGGCAAAAGTCATGGGCATATATTAAAAATGCCATGAGTCCTACAGGCATTGTAGATACGCAGGTTGATATGTACAGGGCTTATTCAAAAAACCGAAAAAAATTCATTGACGAGGAACATCAGGCATATTCACATTTCATGAAATCTGTCAATGCAATGGGAAAGAAATTTGGATTTAATCTGTTTGGATTCTCAGATACAGACGACACCACTTCACCAGACTTTAATTTCAACAAAAATGAAGTTAAGGGTGGAGAAGGCATCAAAAACATCAACATCACGATCGGAAAGCTTGTAGAGACTATATCTGTTAGGGCAGATAATATGGAGCAAAGTGCTGAAGATTTTGCAGATAAAGTAGTAGAAGTATTCCTGCAAGCCGTTAATGACGCAAATTTTGCACAGATATGAGCCGCTATCAATATATACTCAACACATTCGGGATGAGGGCCATAAAGCCGTTGTTTTATCGTGGCGGAGATCCGCTTGAGAAACATGCAACCAATTATCCTGAAGGACAGCCTGCTGATGTTGAGAAATTTGACACATATCCTGATGGAATTCAGAAGATGTCAATGCTTGGCACGCCTGTGTTCTCAGATGTTGTGCTTGTTTCACCTGATGGGTCATTGATGGTTGAACTTGATGCAGTGTTATTAGAGGTGACGCAAAAAAAACGAATAGTGAAAACAAACATTGTTGGACGCAACGGGTCAGTCAAAGAATATATCAATGAAGATGACTATGTAATCAATATAAAAGGGGTTTTGTTTGCAGAAAAGCCTGATACTATTCCAACTCAACTCGAAGATCTTAACAAGATGGCAAGAATAAATGACAGTGTTGCTGCTGTATCTCCATTTCTGGATATATTTAATATTCAGAATATTGTTATTGAGAGTGTGAAAATAAATCAGACAGAAGGCAAACTAAATGTAATATCATTTGATATTGCATCGGTGAGCGATGTAGAATTATCAATCTTGGTAAACGATGAATAACTTATTTTATTCCAGGGAAACTGGAGACGTATTTAATCTTGAAATCGGGAAAACTCCTGACAAATCTGACTTTAAAATCAGGAAAGGACTCAACAATCTGCCATTTGCCACACTGATCGGGAAAAGAACGAACAATTTCAACCCGAATATCTTCAAAACTTTCAACTACCTGTATGTCAAAATCAGCAAAAGAATCAACAATTTTCACTTTTCCCCACAATTTCACACCATTGCAGGTACAGTCATCTGTAATGGGCGCTTCAGATTGGGAGTAAGCTGTCAGGGAAATAAACACCAGGAACAGAATAATAATTTTTCTCATAATATCAAATTGGGTATCATATAATTAGCAAAAATCATTCCAATGTATCGTTTGAGCAGTCATATAACCATCGGGAAAACAGAATTCAATTTTGTTTGCGACGTTGCTACGAACGAGTCAGTGGAAACACTGACAGATACATGTGTCATCAAATTCCCAAAGAAACTGAAATGGAATGACAGTGATATCTTCTTTGGTCCTGAAGCGCTAATCAGGAAGCGTGATAAAGTAGAAGTTCGCATGGGATATAATGATGAACTGCAACTTGTATTCAAGGGTTATGTGAGAGCAATCAGACGGACTTTGCCGGTGGAGATAGAGTGTGAAGATGAGATGTATGTGCTGAAGTGGCCGGAAAATATGGTTGACAAAAAGACATTCAACAGCGTTACGCTTGATGAATTACTTATATATACCTTGCCAGAGGGAATTGATTATACCTGTGCAGATATGAAGCTCGGCAGATATCAGATCAAGGATGATGTCGAACCGGTGAAGATTCTGGAACAGCTGACAGATAAAAACAATTACGGACTCTCAGCTTATTTTCAGCTGATCAATGAACAGCCAAAACTGTTTGTTGGCTTACAAAATGTGCATTATGCTGAATACAGAAACGAACATAAATTCAAATTTCATTACAATATTATCCAGGACACTCTTAAATATCAGGAAAAAGATGATGTAAAAATCAAAATAAAAGCCATCAGCATCATGCCAAACAATGTAAGGCATGAGGTGGAAGTTGGCCCTTCAGACGGCAGCTTGAGGACCTTCAATTACTATAATATTGATAAAACATCACTCAAAAAGCAAGCCGGCGAACTGTTATCAGAGTTTCAGATTGAAGGCTATGAGGGCAACATAACCTGCTTTGGATTGCCATTTGTGAAGAAAGCCGATGCAGTAACATTGTATGATGACAGATTTGTGAAAACTCTTGAGGCTTACAGCGTGAAAGAAGTAAAGCGAGCATTTGGGGCAGGAGGCTACAGGCAGGTAATAACTTTAGGAAGGAGGATCAGTTAATGGCAAACCTGAAGGATCTGTTGCGTGAACTCCTGAATGAAGACAAGATGATCCCTGTTGTCTGCAGGGTGAAATCTGTTGAAGGTAATACAGTATTGCTTGAACCACTCAATGGAACTGTTGAATTTGAGGCAAGAATACAGGCAGATGAAATTCCCGGATTGAAGATCATTCCGGAGGCAGACAGCATCGTTATTGCCGGCTACTGTGAAAATGGCAATATTCCTTATGTGATTCTCTACTCCAAAATAAAGGAGATTGACCTGGTTGTTACGGACAAAATACTTATTGCAAATAATACAAACAGCCTCGGCAGCATTCTCACTGAGCTATGCACGGCCTTAGAGACCCTCACGGTGACGACACCAATGGGGCCATCAGGAACACCAATCAATATTGCACAGATTTCAAGTGTCAAAAACAAATTGCAAAACCTTTTAAAAACCAATTAAAATGGCTTTAAATGATGCATCTTTAAAAAACAATCTGAAGGCACTTTATGACCAGATGATCACCCGTGAGGACAATCCGCAGCAGGCACGCGAGTATTTTGCGCAGCAGATGTCTCAGATCATATCTGACTATGTGCGTTCGGCTTCATTATTTGCAACTCCGATTCAGGTGACAGCAGCAGCCATGAGCAATGGTGGTGGTCCGGTTGTGGCAGCCAATAACCTTCAAATTACAATAGCATGAGAAAGGATCTGTTGTTTGATAATGATATTGTCACCGCTGATGGTGATTTTGTGACAGGCCTTTCTGACGAACAGCATATTGAACATATACTGATTGCAGCACCAGGTCATTACAAACAATCTCCTTTAACAGGAGCTGATGTGACAAAAATGCTTGGAGGTCCGTTTGGAGGCATCCAGAAAAGAGCAATAACACTTGCATTATTAGCCGATGGTTATGAGATAAATGATGTTTCACTAATAAATGGAGAACTTCACATTGACACCCAATAAACATATCGTACAAGCCGAACAGAACGTGTTTGATGTACTCCTGCAAACAACCGGGAGTATAGAGGGGTTGTTCCAGTTTATTGAAGCAAACAGCGACATTATAACTGAAGTAGCAGCTAATATTACCATTGGCGATGAGCTGATTATTCCTGCTAATATTACAAGAAGCAATGTGGTTTTGGCAGAGTATCAAAAAAAACAAGTCGTTATTGCTACAGGTTCTGAAAAACTTGAAGGGATTGGCTTCTGGGCAATTGAAGATGATTTTGAAATTCAATAAAAATGAAATAAAATGGCAATAGTATCAAGAGAAACAATCAAAGGCTGGTTTGAGCGTAAAAAGAAACCAACAGCAGAACAATTTGCAAGTCTGACTGATTCATTTGCTCATAAAAGCGAAGACAGTAAATATTATGGGTTATGGGAGCATAATGTATCCGAAGAATTTCCCCCGGGAAAATACACCATTATCAGTAATGGTGAAATGTACAGATGCAAGGAATTTACACAGGGTGCTTTTGATCCTGCCAAATTCGATCTGATGTCCGTTCCCATGAAGATAAAAAAGGTATTGTTGGAGAAGACAAATATTGATCAGATCCTCTCAGGTCCTGTTAGCATCTTGTTAGACAGGTTAAGCATTCTTCATTTTATCGTCTTGAAATTTAACACAAACAACGGTGCTGGCATAGATTGGGGAGATGGTGATCTGGGAATCAATATTGAAGATTTTGCAATATCAAAAAGCCTGATAGCCAAAAAAAACAAGCACGTGAAGATTGGGATATCTCCTGATAACCCATCATTTTTGGTGGCGAATGTGGTTGATCGGGTCTCAATAACTGCGGATCCGGAATTAATCTACACTCATTATGATGAAAGCACTACAATTGAAATATCAATTTATTATCAGGAAGCATGAGAACAATTCAAGAAATATATGATCAACTTGTAAGCGCAAAGGATAATGATCCGGAACTGAACACCAGGTTAACAAGCACATCAAGTGTGGCTGTGTGGAAATTGTTGTTTTACATCATTGCTGTTGCTGTGTGGGTTCATGAAGGTCTGTTTGATGCGTTTAAGAATGAAGTTGAAGCAAAGATTAGTGATGCTTTTGCAGGAACAATACCCTGGTATCACAGAAAGTCGCTTGAATTTCAATATGGTGACATTATTGAAATTTCAGATAATGGCAGTGTGGGTTATTCGATTGTTGATGATACCAAGAAAATCATCAAACATGCCGCAATCGTGGAAGTTGGTAACATTCTGGCTGTAAAGGTGGCAAAAGAGAATCAGGCACTTCTGGATGTTGATGAAGAAGCCGCATTTGCATCATATTTGAAGAAGATCAAATTTGCCGGAACAAAGGTGTCAGTTGTTAATTTGCCAGCTGATGAACTCATCATTGATTTAACAGTATGGTACGACCCAATGGTATTGTCAGCGACAGGAGAATCGCTTCTTAATCCTGGTCAATATCCTGTTAACGATGAAATAAGCAACTATATTGGTAATATTGTTTTTGGCGGCACGATCGTCAAAAGTAAAGTTGTTGATGCCGCACAGGAGGTTCTGGGAGTTTGTGATGCAGAGATGACACAGCTGCAGGCACGCAGATTTAACACTGCGTATTCAATTGTTACCCAAAACCTGTACACATCCTATTCTGGCAAATTTAACATTGATCAGTTGAACATAAATTATCAGCCATGCAATATCATTTAGAGCCTGAAAACCTCTTAAATAAACTGTTGCCTCCTGCTCTGAAAAAGACAGTGTTTAAAGCATTGCTCTCTGTTTTAGCTTTGCCATTACAAAGCATAAATGATATGCTGTTAGCACTTGTATATCGCATATCATTCGAGTTAAAATATAATGGGCAAGTAATTTGCCTGGAAGAAATACTGAATATCAAATTCCCAGGGCAGTTGCCAATATTTATTGTTGACAATATGGATGAATTGCCATTAAATTATATTTTCCCAACAGCAGAGCCGCCGGGGAATGAGACATACATTTATCCTTCATCTTATGTACTTGGACAGGTTCAGCAGGTCTATGTTTATACACAAAATGAATACACTAATTTAGATGATTTTATTGTAAATGTACCAAGTGATACTTATAATAGTATGATTGCAAATGATCAATTACCACTATTTAAGTCAATAATTGACAAAAGGAAAATTGCAGGCAAGAAATATTCAATAACAACATATTAATATGAAAAAATTAATAACAACCACACAAGGCGGAATGCCATTGACTCAGGATGATTTTGGATTTATCCA
Source organism: uncultured Bacteroidales bacterium (assembly GCA_964388575.1). Classification (GTDB taxonomy): domain Bacteria; phylum Bacteroidota; class Bacteroidia; order Bacteroidales; family DTU049; genus CAYMAZ01. The sequence continues at coordinate 34,058 of CAYMAZ010000027.1, forward strand.
GGATTCAACATTTGAAGGGCTTTATGATCTGTTTAAAGCTTTTGGCGTTGAACCCGAAGAGAGTTTTAAATTGTGGGGCGCTCAGGTTACATTAGCAGGTAATACATTTACATGTGACACAGGTGCCATTGTTTTAAATGGGGAGATATTGCCCGTAACTAATCATTCGATTACTGTCAGCCCCGGAAAATCAGCAAGGTTTGTTTTAAAAACGGCTTTTGATCCGGCAGGACTTAAAGATTTCAAGCCACCGGCAGGACAACACAACGTATATCTTTTAAGATATGCAGAACTGGAAGAATATACTGTTACAGTACCTTCAACAAGCATGGGATATGGCGCACCATACATCCACGAAGTAATTAAGAGTAAACTTCTGGCCATTGAAGAAATATGGCAGCCCGTTGGAAGTGTTGGTGTTCCGTTTTTAAACAATTGTGCTAATATTGGAGGCTCACTTGCAACAGCAGGATACCGTATGGGGAATAATGGGATTGTCATGCTCAAGGGGACTATAAGTGTACCTGGAGGTTCATATTGTGATCTATTCAGATTACCAACAAGATACAGGCCAACTGGCAGCAGATGCTTCCTGGTCTCATCTGACACAGACAATTTTATACCGGCTTATGTTGTGGTCCAACAGGATGGTTTTGTTGCCTTGAGGTCTGATGTAACACAGGTAAGTATTGACGGTATAATGTTTTACCTGTAAGAGGGAGAAGTCGGACGTTTCGTTTTAAGTTTTTGGACGTTTCGTTTTTTCAATTATTGGTGTTGCTGAACTGAACTGGGTTGCTTCAAAAGATCCGCTGATCAGCACAAATTCACCCATGTATCTGATATACAGAGATCCCGGCCTGGGAACCTTAGAACTTCTTGATTCAACCACGAATTTATCCTATATTGATACAATCGTATTCTGCAGTACAGAAGTCAGTTATCAGATTCATCAATATGATTCTTCTGGCTGCTATTCAATTTCGAATATCGACAGCGATATTTTTGCTGACGTCACTCCGCCGGATATCCCACAAATGGATTTTGTCACTGTGGATATTGCTACACAGGATTCATACCTCGAATGGCAACCGAGCAATGCTCCTGATGTTGTCGGATACATTGTGTATATTTTTGACGGTGCAATATGGACACCCATTGATACTGTGTCAACAACATTTTATGAAGACATAATCGGAACACCTGATTTAAATGTGGAAGCATACAGAGTTGCTGCAATTGACAGTTGTGATAATACCAGTCCCATGGATCTTGAACACAACACAATGTTTCTTACCACAGAAAAAGATATTTGTGATGATCTGATTACACTCAATTGGACACCTTACATCAATCTTGATAACAGTCTTGATGCATACGAAATTCATGTAAGCATTGATGGTGATCCTTATCAATTTCTTGCATCTGTCACTCCGTCAGAAACAACGTATGAGCATGTCGGACTATCAGACAGCACTGAATTTTGTTATTATGTGATGGCTGTGAATGATGACGGGACCAAAACACCGATTTCCAATGTGAGGTGTGAGTATTCAACAAAACCATTTCAGCCACAGTTTGCATACATCAGATATGTAACTGTTGTTGACAACAACTTTGTTGAGATCGCCATGTATTCAGATACAACAGCAAAGGTTTCGGGATTTAAACTGCAGAGAGACGTGAATCATAACGGTACTTTCCAGCAGATTGCCAATCTTCCGCCTTCTGTCAATCCTCTTATATTCCATGAAGATTTTCAGGTTGATGTTGACAAAAATGTATATACCTATCGCTTCATTGTTCAGGATAGTTGCGGAGTTGATGCCATCACATCAAATGAAGCAACCACCATCCTGCTGACAGGAGAACAGGGGAATGATCTCTTCACAAATGTCATCGAATGGACTGAATACGAAGGTTGGCCAACAGGTCCTTTCAGTTATGATATTTATCGTGGAACTGATAATCCCTATATCGCTGATTTTGTGGCTCAGGTTCCTGTCGGAACAAATTCATATCTCGATATTTTCCCGGACAATGTTTTGTTCAGTGAAGGGAAAGTCAGTTATTATGTTATTGGAAATGAAGCAGGTGGAAATCCATACGGATTCACCGAATCAAGTACATCAAATATCGTATTTATTCCTCAGCCACCAAGGGTTTATGTGCCAAATGCATTCTCACCGGGAGGCAGAAATCCGATATTCCAGCCCATCATGCTGTTTGTGGATCAGCAAAATTATTTCTTTGCTGTTTATGACAGATGGGGTCAGGAAATATTTAAAACCTTTGACATTAATCAGGGTTGGGACGGAACCTATAATGGAAGCTATGTGAGAAACGATGTCTATACCTGGATTCTTAAAGCCAGATTTGCCAACGGAATCATCTTTGAACGGAAAGGTGTCGTCAACGTTCTGCGATAGTTTTTATCAGATGAATTTAAAATACCGGAAAAAAATTCCAGTATTTTTTTTTTTGATTGGTAATTTTTTTTTAGTTTTACTTTAAATTAAATTTTTATTCCATGAAGAAATTAATTTTCTCCGTTTTTATTTACTTGATTTTATTTCCGCTATTTGCCACTCATTACATGGGAGGAGAGATCACCTGGGAGTGTTTGCCCAACGGCAATTACAGATTTATTATGAAGCTTTACAGAGAGTGTTATATATCAAACGGTGGTTCAGCTGCAACTTTTGGGCAAACTGAACCCATGAATACTACAGTTCCTGGAATCCCAACTATTTTAATGACCAGAGTCTCATTAACTGATATGAGCCCGCAATGCAATTCTGATTCATTGTTTCAACCAAAGATTTATTGCCCTGGTTTGCCTGGCGGACATGCCAATATGGGTGCATTGCAGCTAAACCTATATACTTCAGATGCATCATATCCAAATGGTGTTACCTTAACTGGGGTGCCACCGGCAAATGGATGGGAGTTTTATGCAACCACATGCTGCAGAAATCCGTGTACCAATATAATCAATTCGAGTACTTTCGGTTTCAGACTAAGGGCGAAAATGTATGCATACAACGGGCAACTGGCAGATCAATGCTTTGACAATAGTCCTGTATTTGCCGAAATTCCACATTCTGTTATGTGTAATGGTTTTCCGACAACTTTTAATTATGCAGCCAGTGACCCTGATTTTGATCAGTTAACCTATGAATGGGACAGTCCCTTATTTGAGAATGGGTTACCGATCACTGCATATGCTCAGGGCTTTTCATTTGACAGTCCGTTGCCTGGACCAGTATTACATCCAAACAATGTAGCTGCATTACTTGATTCAACTTCAGGAGAAATTTCTTTTACTTCCTATACTCAGGGGGCATTTGTGACAGTGGTGAAAGTGACTTCATTCAGATGCGGACAGAAGATTTCAGAGATTTTCAGAGAAGTACAAATCGTACTACATAATTGCAACAATGATCCCCCGAGTATTGATGCTCCTTTTCAGGATCCGACAACAATGTTGTATACAAGTTTTGTTGATACCGTTTATGCAGGACAGCTGGTCAGTTTTTCAATCCTGGGCACTGATTTTGATTTGATGCCTGATAACATTACACCCCAAACCTTAAATATTAAATCAACAGGAATTCAGTATGGGAGTAATTATTCTGATCCGAATTTCGGTTGTCTGATTCCGCCCTGTGCCACCCTGAATCCACCACCGCCAGTATCCTCTCCATTTGGTGTTGTAACCAACTTTTCCTGGCAAACCACTTGCGACCATATCGTGCAACATGATGATTGCCAATCCAATGAAACAGAATACACTTTTCAGTTTCAGATTAGTGATGACTATTGTCCTGTGCCTTCATTTATATCAAGGATTGTGAAAATTGTTGTTAAGAATGATTATCTTGTGAAGGCACCTGATATCAGATGTGTTGAAACACTTGATAACGGAAGTGTTGTTTTGCACTGGATTCCCCCTGATGATCCTGATTCAACCTTTAACAGTTATCACATTTATTTTTCCCAGTTTCACAGTGGCCCTTATCAATGTATAGACAGCATTTTTAATATTAATACGTCAAATTATCTTCACAACAATGCTTCAGGAAATCAGAAAGCAGGATATTATTACTTAAAAAGCAGATCAGGTTGCTCCGGAAAATTTTTTTCAGAACCCACACCTCTTGTTCGTAATATGTATCTCAAGGCAAATGTACCGGATACGAATATGATTTCACTCACATGGAATCCTGTTGCAAATCCCATGTTACCTTCCAGTTTTGACTACTATAATATATACAGAGATGAAGGTTCCGGATTTTTCAATTTATGGCAAACGACCACGAATACTTCCGCTTCTGATAACGTTCAGAATACCGGTGAGTATCAATACAGAGTATACCAGGTCGATTCAGTTGGGTGTATGTCAGCTTCCAATATAACAAACAATTTATTTTTGAATATGAGTATTTATGAAATGAATATATCAGTATACCCCAATCCATTTTCAGAACAGCTGACCATTTGTGTAAGAGCTGAAGAGCCTTTAATTGATCTGGAAATCACTGATCTTACAGGAAAGGTAATTCTAAGAAGAGAATTGAACAATTCAGAATGTATGACTATTTCGGATCATAATTTATCTCAGGGAATTTACTTGTTATGTATGAACAGCTCAGACAACAAGGTGTATAAGAAAATTGTCAGAATCGATTAATTACTTTTGATCCAGACTGTAATTTCATCATCTAACGGAGATGTACGTGGCCCGAGCGTTTTGACAAAATTTCCATGTTCATCAATCAGGAATTTTTGAAAATTCCAACTGATTGTTCCACTCCAGACGCCATTCTGTTCTTCATTTGTCAGCCACTCATAAACAGGATGAATATCTTTTCCCTTGACAGAAATTTTACCCATCATAGGAAATGTAACGCCGTAATTAATTTGACAAAATTCCTGAATATCTTCATTGGAACCAGGTTCCTGATTCATGAAGTTATTGGCAGGAAAGCCGATAATCACAAAGTTCTCTTCTGCATATTGATCATACAGAGCCTGTAATTCCTTGTACTGTGGGGTGAGTCCGCATTTGGATGCAACATTGACAACTAGAATCTTCTTCCCCTTGAATTCACTGAGAGAAATTTCTTCGCCAGCAATGTTTTCAACGGTGAAATCGAAAAATGTTTTTTGCGCTGTCAGTGCGAACGATATTGTAATAATTCCCAGAAAAAATATTGTTTTCATATTTTGTTGTATTTATATGTTTTGCAAAGGTACAACATTATTTAGAATTAATCTAAAGAATTTGTTTGAGGTGTATCAAAATGAACACAAGAATCACGAAAAATCAGTAATTTTGCAAAAAAATTGAAATATGTTTGAGAGTTTACAGGAAAGATTTGACAGGGCGTTTAAAATACTAAAAGGTCACGGACGAATTACGGAGATCAATGTTGCCGACACAATGAAGGAAATTCGCAGGGCACTTATTGATGCGGATGTCAACTACAAAATTGCCAAGGAATTTACAGATACCATCAAAGAAAAAGCTCTTGGAGAAAATGTGCTGAATGCTGTTTCACCGGGTCAGCTTATGGTAAAAATTACACGTGATGAACTTGCATTGTTGATGGGAAGCAGTTTCAGTGATGTGAATCTGAAAGGTTCCCCAGCTGTAGTGTTGTTGTCAGGATTGCAGGGTTCAGGTAAAACCACATTCGCAGCAAAATTTGCAAATTGGGTAAAAACCAAAAAAGGCAGACAACCATTGCTGATTGCATGTGATGTTTATAGACCTGCAGCTATTGAACAGTTGAAAGTACTCGGAGAGTCGATCAATGTTCCAGTTTATACTGAAGAAGGAGAAAAGAATCCTGTAAAAATTGCAAAGAATGGAATTACACATGCCAGGAATTGGGGACACAATGTCGTGATCATTGATACTGCCGGTCGTTTGGCTATTGATGAGGAAATGATGAATGAAATTGATGCAATTCACAAGTCTGTAAATCCTCATGAAACCTTATTTGTTGTGGATTCGATGACAGGGCAGGATGCTGTAAATACTGCAAAAGCGTTTAATGATAGAATTGATTTTGATGGGGTTGTATTGACAAAACTTGATGGTGATACACGTGGCGGTGCAGCACTTTCAATAAAATCAGTGGTTGAAAAACCAATCAAATTTGTTGGAATTGGTGAGAAGATTGATGCCATTGACGTATTCCATCCTGACCGAATGGCCGACAGGATTCTAGGTATGGGTGATATTGTATCGCTTGTTGAAAAGGCACAGGATCAGTTTGATGCTGAAGAAGCCATCAAATTGCAAAGAAAGATGGCAAAGAATCAGTTCACATTCAATGATTTTCTGAGTCAGTTGCAGCAGATCAAAAAAATGGGAAATATCAAAGATCTTATGGGAATGATTCCGGGAATGGGAAAAGCGATGAAAGATGTTGATATTGACGATGATGCCTTTAAAAATATCGAAGCGATTATCAAATCCATGACCCCTGATGAGCGGGATAATCCGGCATTGATGAACGGATCAAGGCGGAAAAGAATTGCTGAAGGAAGCGGCACAACTATTCAGGAAGTAAACCAGTTGTTGAAGCAATTTGAAGAAATGCGGAAGATGATGAAAATGTTCAGCGGAGGTGGTGGAAAAAATGCAATGCGTATGATGAAAAACATGCCAAGAAGATAGCCTCATTTTCTTATTTAATAGTTTTAGAAACAAGTTCAATTTAAACACAAACAACAAACCACATGAAAATAATTGATGGAAAACTTGTTGCTGAGTCAATCAAAAAAAACCTCAGCAAAGAAGTAGCAAAGCTCATTGATCAGGATATTCATCCACATCTTGTTGCACTGCTCGTCGGGGAAGATCCCGCAAGTCAGACTTATGTTTCAGCCAAGGAAAAAGCATGCAGCGAAGTAGGAATCATTTCAACAGTATATAAATATGATTCAGCTATATCAGAAGCTGAGCTGCTTGATACAATACAGTATCTTAACAATGACCCGGAAGTTCACGGTATAATTGTACAACTTCCGCTTCCCGAACATATATCTGTAAATAAAGTGATCACCTCCATAGCTCCCGAAAAGGATGTGGACGGATTTCATGCTACCAATGTTGGACGAATGGCACTTGGATTGCCTGCTTATTTACCGGCAACTCCAAACGGAGTGCTTGAGTTATTAAAGTATTATAACATTGAAACTGAAGGTAAAAATTGTGTTGTGATGGGAAGAAGCCACATTGTAGGCCTTCCCTTGAGTATAATGATGGGACAAAAGAAATATCCCGGAAACTCAACAGTTACACTGTGTCACAGTAAAACACCCAACCTTCAGGAAGTGGCAGCTGGTGCAGATATACTCATTGTTGCCATCGGACAACCGGAATTTGTTAAAGCAGAAATGGTCAAAGAAGGGGCAGTTGTAATTGATGTTGGGATACATCGGATTCAAGATGAATCAAAAAAGTCAGGATTCAGATTGGTGGGAGATGTAGATTTTAATTCTGTTTCAGAAAAATGCTCCTATATCACACCTGTCCCTGGCGGAGTTGGTCCTATGACAATTGTGTCACTGCTTATGAATACTGTTAAGTCAGCCAGAAAAGAAGTATTCTAATCAAAAACATATTGTTTACAGAACATTATTTCAAAATAATTAACAAAGATTTTGTAACTTTGTAAATCATTAAAAAACCAGAAATATGAAAAAAATAATTATTCTTTTAAGCTTCTCAATGGCCATAGCATTGCACGGTCAGATTATTTTCCAGAGCGATTTTGAAGATTGGACAGCCGGGGTTCCGGATGACTGGAACGGAGTTCAGACAAATATCGGTACCGGAAATTTTGTTGAATACACTACATCTGCCCAGTCAGGCACTTCAGCCTGTCAGCTGATCAATACAACCACATCACACAAGAGATTTACAACACAGGGTATTTCAATTGTAACTGGTGAAAATTACGATGTGACTTTCTGGGTAAGGGGTAAAGGTGAAATCAGAACAGGGATTTACAATGGTTTGGATCCGAATGCCAATCAATACCAGTCATACATTGTTGTCAATTCATCAACATGGACAATGCATACTCAAACTGTAACTGCAAACGCTACAAGTGCAGCTGCTGAGATTATTTTCTCTCTCAGGGGTACGGATGCATCAATGGATCACCTTCAAATTGACAATATTGTTGTTGAAGGTTCTTCAGTCAGTTTGGATACGATTTCGATTTATGATATACAGTATACCACAAATACTGACGGAAACTCTCCTTATATGGGCCAGAATATCATCACATACGGAGTTGTAACAGCTGCCGGATCAACAGGATTCTTTATTCAGGATGGAGAAGGTCCCTGGAATGGCCTTTATATTTACAATAACACATTTACAGTTGCACCAGGAGATTCTGTTTTCGTTCAGGGGAGAATTGAAGAGTATTATACAATGACAGAAATGACCCAGGTTGCAAATGTTTCAATCGTTGGCCAGGGAACAATTCCTCAGCCATCTGTAATTACAACAGTTCAGATTAGTACAGAAGAATACGAAAGTGTTCTTGTACGAGTGATCAATGCAGAATGTGTTAATACAAATGCAGGGTACGGAATGTGGTCCGTTAATGATGGGTCCGGAATAGCTCTAGTTGATAAAATGTTTTACGAATTTACACCAACTCTTGGGGTGGATTACAATGTTACAGGTCCTGTAATGTATTCGTTTGATGAGTTTAAAATCGAACCAAGGGATATTTCTGATATTGAGATTTTTACTTCAGTTGAAGAATCATCAGTTAATCCGGAAATTTCAATTTATCCCAATCCTGTTCAGGATGATGCCAGAATCAATATTTCAGAAAGATGTGATCTGTTCATTACAGATATTCTCGGACAGGTTGTTTATTCTGCTGAAAACTCAGATACACATCTCAAAATCGATGTTTCTGAATGGTCTTCAGGGATTTATCTTGTTAACGTAACAAACATAGCTGGAAAAAAATCAGTCTATAAAATGATTAAAAACTAAGAGAACTTTATTATTACAAAAAAGCCCTGTCCACAAGACAGGGTTTCTTTTTACAAACTTTTATAAATATTTCATGAACTTTTAACCTGACACCTAAGTTCAGGATGGTTTTCTGACAAAAAGAGGGTGTGAAAATTTTTGTGTAAACTGGTAACTAATTGAATTTGCATCTGTTTT
>CAYMAZ010000028.1:0-41879 GCA_964388575.1 uncultured Bacteroidales bacterium
ACGGTATGTATATGTATGAACTTCTGAAAGGAAATCAACGGCTTGAATCAGGAAGAATTGGGGTAGTTAAATAACACTTAAAATAAATAAAAAAATGAAACAATTACTATTAATTTTTATGTTGTTTGTTATTTTCTCAGGTAACAACGATATTTTTGCGCAGGAAGCTTCTGATGAAGTGTTCACTGTTGTGGAAGAACAACCAACTTTTCCCGGCGGGAATGCAGCAATTACGACTTATCTTTCGCAAAACCTTAAATATCCGCAGTCAGCCTTTGATGCTGAAATTGAAGGAACTGTTTATGCAAATTTTATCATTGAAAAGGACGGTTCGGTTTCTAATGTCAAAATACTCAGGGGAATTCATCCCGACTGTGATGCCGAAGTCATCCGTGTGGTCAGTGAAATGCCAAAATGGAATCCCGGAAAGCAAAGAGGTCAGGCTGTCAGAGTTCAGTTTAATCTTCCTGTAAGGTTCAGATTGTAATTGTTGGGACATCCATGAAACTTTCTCGCAGAAAACGTATCTATATTTTCATTATCGTTTTGGCGGCATTGGCTGTGTCTGTGTTTTTCTTCCTCAGATCCGGGAAACATTTGCTGATCTCTCCTTTAAGGGCTGTGCCCGAAGATGCTGCTTTTGTGCTGGAAATTAATGATATCCGTCATTTTACAAACACAGTGATTGAAAGTGATCCGATTTCAATCTGGCAAAACTATCCTGAGATCAAAGAACTCCTTGAAAATTTCTCAGATCTGGTATCATTTTCTGAAAATGGTTCTGCAGCAGCTGAATATCTCAATGAAGCAACACTTTCTATTTCAGTTCACAGATATGATCAGTTGAACAAATATTTGTTTATTACCGGCCTCAATCGTTCGGTGGATTTTAAAAAAGCAGTAAAAATTGTTTCTGAAGTTTCAGAGTCGGCAGGATATTCAAGGATTGCTGAAAGAAAAGGCCAGCATAGAATGGAACTGATCAGTGAAACTGATACGATACACGTTGGCCATTGTAATAATGTACTTGTTTTTTCATTGGATGAACAACTTGTCAGAACATCTGTCATGCAAATGACATCAGAAAAATCAGGCCTGTGGGAGCATTTCAAAACACACAGGAGATCAAAGGATGAAGTGCTTACGCTATTTACGCGCAATTCTTCTCTGAAAACATTTATGAATGATTTTTTTTACGAAAACAGCCTGATCCCCACTTGTTTCCTGCCTGATTCGGGGAGCATCTCATTGATATCAGATGATCAAAGACTGACATTGAAAACTTCGGGAAAATTTCAGGAAATTCCTGCAAAACTTTCTGATCAGGGAGAACTTCACTTGTGGAAAAATGCAGTTCAGAATACTGCTCTTGGAATTGCTGGTCATGTTAAAGATCTGAAGTTTTCGGCAGAGCTTTCGAAGATTCTGGATGATGTGTATTATGAAATGGTTTTGCAACCCCTGCCACTTGATATTCATCCAAACACAGTTATGCTGATCCATGTCCGGGACACATCGTCTTTTGAGAGAAAGATAAGCAATATTTCATCGAAACTTCCGGAAAGGATCATGCATAATTATGATTTTCAGGATCACACCGCAGGACAGCTTCAGATTGGTAAAGTGGTCAGTCATCGTTTTCAGTTCCTTGTGGGTCAGATGGAATATACATACTTTATTCTGGCCGGAAATACACTTATATTATCGTCTTCACCGGAAATTCTTGAAAAGGTGCTTGATGATTTTGAGTTCCATAAGAATTCAAATGAATTTAGTCACTCAGTTGATGCGCAAACATATTCACTATTCCTAAATGTTCCGGCATTTTATCCTTATCTTATTCTGTCCTTAAAACCCTCGTACAGAAATCTTGCAGAAAATCTTTATCCTGTGCTTTCTGCATACTGCATCATCAGATACTTTGTTCATGAGCAGGGCTCTTCTGAAAGAAAAATTGCAATTGAGTTCAATCCGCAGGGAGCAAATGCAAATTTCATTGAAACTGCAGACCGGTCGATCATCCGGATTCAGCAGAGAAATTTCAGAATTGCAGCCGAAATAATGGATTTTCCGGGAAAAATGTATATCGGGCAGGAAGACCGCGTGAATACTTTTTATTATCCTGACAGTATTGTTCAGGCTCAGGGTGCATACAGAGACGGACTTGCAACAGGGACATGGAGATTTTATTATGATACAGGCACATATCAGGCTTCTGTTGAGTTCTCAGAAGGAAGAGCAAACGGCAGGGCTGTATACTACAGGCCGCGTCCGGACGGAAAGATGTTGCATTCATGTTCGTATCAGAACAATAATCTGAGTGGGCAGTACATTGAGTTTCACAGGAACGGCAAACCTGCACTTTCTGTGATGTATTCAAATGGACAAATGAGCGGAAAGGTCAGAATTTACTATCCAAACGGCATCCTTATGGCAGAAGCTGAAATGAAAGAAAATGAGAGAATTTCAGATTACAGATTATTCACTGTTTTAGGTGATTTTATTGATCCTGCAGATTTCAACACTACCAGCCTTATTTTGAGAAATCATCTGAGTTTTATTGAATTCAGGAGACATTTTATGGAAGAAGAAACTCCATAAAGTATCATTATCAGGCGGAAATGCAGTAAATTTCATTGGCTCGTTTTTAACAGGATGAATAAACTCTATACACAAGGCATGTAAATGAATTGAACCATCACGATTGCTTCTTGAGGCCCCATATTTCAGATCACCTTTAATTGGAGAACCAATATTGCTGAGCTGTGCACGGATTTGATGATGTCTTCCTGTGATCAGGTCAATTTCCAGCAAAGAATATCTGTCACTCTTTTGTGACAATTTGTAATTCAATATTGCTTCTCTGGATCCTGAAACAGTATTGTCAACAATATATGATTTGTTCTGTTTTTCATTTTTGAGTAGAAAATCTCGGAGAGAACCTTTGTCTGAGTCAGGAACTGATTCCGTCACGGCAAGATATGTTTTGGAAACGTTTCCCTCTCTGAACAATTTATTCATACGTTCAAGAGCCTTTGATGTTTTCACAAATACAACCACACCACTGCATGGTCTGTCAAGGCGATGTGTCAGTCCGATAAATGCCTTTCCTGGTTTTTTTGCAGACACCTGGATATATTCACGCAACTGCTCAAGTAAGCTTATATCACCTGTCTTGTCTCCCTGAACAATTTGTTTAGGGTGTTTATTAACAACGAGCAAATGGTTGTCTTCATAAATGATCTGTTCACTGACTTCTTGAGCAATCATGAATGCATAATTTTCAGAATCAAAAACAGTTGGATAACAGCATTAATATTGCTCATTTTCGTTTGGAAAATCACGTGATTTTACGTCTTCAATGTATTGTGAAACAGCTTTTGTAATTTCTGCATCAAGATTATGATAGCGGCGTAAAAATCTTGGTGAAAACTCCTGAGTAATACCCAGCATGTCATGCAATACAAGAACCTGACCATCAACGCCACCACCTGCGCCGATCCCAATTGTTGGGACAGAGATTGTTTTTGTAACCTGTGTTGCCAGTTTTGACGGGATTTTTTCCAGAACAACAGCAAAACAACCACACTGGCTGAGTGCTTTTGCATCATCCAGTAGTTTGTGAGCTTCCTGAGCATCTGTTGCCCTGACCACATATGTGCCAAATTTATTGATTGATTGAGGTGTGAGTCCGAGATGCCCCATGACAGGAATACCAGCTGACAGGATACGTTCAACAGATTCAAGTATTTCACGACCACCTTCAATTTTTACAGCATTTGCTGAAGATTCTTTCATGATCCTGATGGCAGAATTCAGTGCTTCTTTTGAATTTCCCTGATAGGTCCCGAAAGGAAGGTCAACCACAACAAGTGCCCTTGAAACAGCTCTCATTACCGATGAGGCATGATAAATCATCTGGTCAAGCGTGATCGGAAGTGTCGTTTTGTGCCCTGCCATGACGTTTGATGCAGAATCGCCAACGAGAATGACATCTATGCCTGCCTTGTCAAGGATTCGGGCATAGGAAAAATCATAAGCTGTAAGCATTGAAATTTTTTCACCTTTTTGTTTCATGGCCTGAAGCACATGTGTTGTAACTTTGGTGAAAACATGACTTTCTTTCATTTCGATGAAATTTAAAGTGAATTGCAAAGTTCGGAATTCTTTTTGAAAAGCCGTTTTTTTTTATCTTTGCACCCACCTCAATAAAATGATATGTCGCTTTCCACAAGAACAATTAAGACAGTATTGTTATTTTTTTTCATTATGAACAATGCATTTTCACAGAATGATACGGTAATGATTGATTTTGGGAGCACCTTGTCTCCACTTCCCTGGAATAATATCATCAGTCCAATTAGCGGTCAGATAACAAATCTTTTAAATTCCAAAGGTAGTCAAACCGGATATTCCCTAAAAGTTGTCGATGCATTTAGTGGTGTTAATTCAAATGGGACTCAGAATCCTCATGCTGCTATCGGTTTTCCTGCTTCAGCGACAATGGACAATTTTTATGGCAATACAGTTCTCTTTAATAATAAAATTGAACCAACCGGAGGAATTGAGTTTTCAGGTCTGGATATTTCAAAACAATACTCTGTTGTAATTTTTGCTTCGAGGATAGCATCTGATAACCGTCAGACCTGTTTTGATATTCAGGGCCAATCGTTTCACCAGCTGTGTCTCAATCCATCAAACAATACATCGTATACAATATCAGACTCATTATATCCTGCATCAGACGGAACAATCAATATTTTATCCTATCCCGGTACAGACAATAATAACGCCTACAATTTTTATCATCTGAGTGCAATGAAATTGATTTATAACCACGTGCCGGATACTGGTCAGTCATTTTTAACTTTGCGATCTCCGGTCGGAGGAGAAATATGGCAGGCAGGCAAATCAACGACAATTTTATGGTCAACATCACAGACAGGAAATCTTCAGCTGGAATATTCTACAGATCAAGGAGATAACTGGAATTTACTTGGAAACTGTCCGGGATATTATCAGTCTTATTCATGGACTGTTCCTGATGAGCCTTCAGGATACTGTCTTGTCAGAATTACATCAGATACCTTATCAGATATCAGCAATGGTTTTTTTGAAATTTCTGATGATACCTTATCCTGTAAAATTGTTATATTAGGGTCATCAACAGCATACGGAGCCGGTGCTTCAGTTCCCGACAGTTCATGGGTTAAACGATTTGCAAATTCAATTTTTCAGAATAACACCAGGTTTTCAACAATCAACCTGGCTATGGGTGGTTATACAACTTTTCACATTATGCCCGACGGGACGAGTATTCCGTCAACATTACCTTTTTCTTCCGTTGACACAGCCAGAAATATCACGAAAGCACTTTCTTTAAATCCAGGTGCAATCATCATCAATATGCCGTCTAATGATGCGTATCATTATATTTCAGCATCTGAACAAATGAACAATTACAGAATTATCAGAAATCTTGCAGCCGCTTCAGGCGTTCCTGTTTGGGTGTCAACAAGTCAACCCAGAAATTATTCAGATCCCTTACGCAGACAGATTCAGTTTGACGTTAAGGATTCAATCATTGAGGAGTTTGGTGAATACGCTGTTGATTTCTGGACAAGTATTGCCGATACGAACGGATATATTCTGCCCCAGTTTGACGTGGGCGACGGCATTCATCTGAATGATGACGGACACAGAATATTATATGAAAGAATCCAAATTAAATCCCTTGATACATTATTTTGTACACAGAGTATATTGGCATTTTCCGATTATGAAATACAAAGCTATCCTTTTCTGGTATATCCCAATCCGGCAATAGATTTCATCACGATCAAGACAGGGGAGAAAGACTGGGAAACGCTTGAACTTAAATTGTATTCTCAGACGGGAATCCTTGTGCGAATTTTTTTTTCCAGCGACATGAATTGTGAGTTTTCAATTGCAGGGATGAGTCAGGGAATGTATTTTTATACACTTACAATTGATGGAACAAGGAAGTATAACGGCAAATTAATTGTAATGCATTAATTTTTTTCAAGTTTTTCACATCAGATTAGCAAATCATGATCTCAGTTGTAATTATCACCTTTAATGAAGAAACCAATATAAAGCGCTGCCTGGAAACAGCCAAAGTGGTGGCAGATGAGATCATTGTTGTGGATTCATTTTCAACTGATATGACAGAACAGATTTGTAATGATTTTAATGTGAAATTCATTTCAAAAAAATGGGAGGGATATTCCACAGCTAAAAATTTCGGCAACGATCATGCCGTTTATGAATATGTTTTATCACTGGATGCTGATGAAGTTCTTTCTGAGGAACTCTGCACATCAATTCTTGACGTGAAAAGTAATCTTAATGGTGCATACAGTTTTAACAGGCTGACAAATTATGGAGGCAAATGGGTCCATTACTGCGGCTGGTATCCTGATGCAAAGGTTAGGCTGTTTCCAAAAACAAAAGCACAATGGGTTGGTGATTTTGTTCATGAAACTCTGGAACTGGATGATGGACTTCAGGTCCAACATCTTGATGGAGATTTGCTTCATTATTCCTATAAAAACAAGGAAGATCATCTGAAAAGAATCGAAAAATATTCTGAACTGCATGCACAGAAAATGTTAACTGAAGGAAAAAGTTCAGGAATTTTCAAACTTGTATTGAGTCCGTTTGCAAAATTTGTGAATGACTATTTTTTTAAACTTGGTTTTCTGGATGGAAAAACCGGGTTCACAATTTGCAGACTCTCAGCCTATGCCGTCTATAAAAAATATCAGAAGTTACAAAATAAACAGAAAAACTCAGTTGGGTAGCTTTAAAATGCTGAAGAACAGAGTATGAAAAATTTGGTTAATTTTTTCTGTTAATGTCATGAATAGGCTGAGTTGTGCAATTCGGTTTTGTCACGGAATTTGCAGCCTTCGGGCAAATTCACGCGCCAAAACTCTGAGCATTTCCTTTTTTCCACGATAACATTCCACAGGCTGCTTCAATGTCGATACCCCTCGACTTTCTGATTGTAACTGTAAATCCTTTTTCTTTTAATGCATTCTGGAAAACTTCCATGGTTGCCCGGTCAGGACTTTTCATATCTGTTCCCTCTATCTGATGAAAACTCATGAGGTTGATCTTACATGGAATCCCATTTAACATTCCTGCAAGTTCATCAACATGTTTCTGAGAGTGATTAAAGTCCTGAAAAACGATATACTCAAACGAAATGGTTCTGGAAGAACCAACTGTATATGGCCTGATCAGATAAATCACCTCTTCAATGGGATATTTATTTTCAACGGGCATGATTTGTTTGCGTTCATCGTGGAATGGTGTGTGCAGACTGATGGCCAGTTCACAGGGATATGATTGCAGGAACACCTTTAGTTGCGGGATGATCCCAACTGTTGAAAGGGTGATCCTTTTCTTACTCATTCCGATATATTTTTCAGAAGTGAGAATTTCAAGTGCAATTCTGAGATTTTCCCAGTTCATGAGTGGTTCACCCATTCCCATAATGACAACATTTGTGAGTTTTTCAAACTCAGGGAGAAATAAAACCTGACTCACTATTTCACCGGGTGTCAGATTTGTGCCACTTCCCATTTTGCCAGTTTGGCAAAATTTACACCCAAGTGCGCAACCAGCCTGAGTGGAAATGCAAACTGTTGCTCGTTCTTTGTCGGGGATCATTACAGTTTCTACAAACTGATTATCAGAAACAGGAAAAAGATATTTAATTGTACCATCAGCAGATACTGATGATTCAGATGGAATAGATGGTGAGATTGTATACTTTGTTGAAAGTGTTTCCCTGAGTTGTAAGGAGAGATTACTCATTTGATGAAAGTCTGTAACCCGTTTTTTATAAATCCAGTTGCTGATCTGATCTGCCACAAATCGGGGAATGCTCTCTTCGAAACAAATTTCTTCAAGCGATTTTGTTGTTTTACCAAATATGTTAACGGACATTTGAATATGAAATGAATTTTTGCAAAGGTAGTGATATTCAGATAAATCATATTAGTGTCTTAAACATGTGTTGATAAGCATTTGAGAAGTACCAGTATCAAACAAAGAACAATATTTTTAAGTTATTCTGCAAAAAATATCCTTGTTTTGAATATATTTGCAAAGCGAATGCATTTATACACTCTAAATATTAAATATATGAAAATCAAATTATTGTTTATTATTTCAATGTTTGCTGTTATTTTAATAAGTTCATGCAAACCGATTTACCAGTGTGGTGAAACAAAACCCGAAAAGAAACAGTTTTTGTTAAAAAGGACACAGGCAGTCATTGATGAACGTGACAATCTGTGTAAAACCCTTGAGACCAGGAATAATGAGATAATCACACTCAATAAGAATATTTCCGACTTGAGAAATTCAGTTCAATCAATAGATAAACAATACAATGATTTGTTAAACGACAATATGACACAGGCAGAACAATACAATACAGCCTTAAAGCTAAAGACAGAAGAGCTGAATGCAAAAGAGAAGCTTTTGCAGGAAAGGGAGAACGCTTTGAGGGAGCTTCAGCAGACGATTGCCCGCCAGGATTCAATCACAAGAAGGCTGAACGACATATTGAGAAATGCACTGCTCGGTTTCCAGTCTGACGAACTTTCCGTTGAAATTAAAAATGGAAAAGTATATGTTTCAATGTCTGACAAACTTTTGTTTAAATCCGGGAGTGCCAGTGTCGAAGTTAAAGGGAAGGAAGCACTCAAGGTTCTGGCGGAGGTGCTTGATAAAAACCCTGACATTGATATTCTGGTAGAAGGTCATACCGACAACGTGCCAATCAGAAACGCAGTTTATAAAGACAACTGGGACCTGAGTGTTGCAAGGGCAACATCCATCGTAAGGATTTTAACTGATGATTACAAGATAGACCCAACACGGCTAACAGCATCGGGAAGGGGAGAATTTCTTCCGAGAGCAACAAATGCCACACCTGAAGGAAGGGCCAGCAACAGAAGAACAGAGATTATTCTGTCACCCAAGCTCGATGAAATTATGCAACTGCTGAAGACGAACTAGCAGACAACAATTCGTACTAATAGAAAAAAGCCGGGGTTCCGGCTTTTTTTGTGATATCATCAAAAATATTTTTTTATTAACTCTCTTGCTCTCTCCTCTTGTTCAAAAAAGTAATGTTTGAGTGTGAGTATCGAGTCCACAAAACAGTTTTTGGCTGATGATTTCAAAAACCTCTTGCTCACTACTCTTGCTCAAAACTGTTTTGTGGAGCATATCGGACTCGAACCGATCACCTTTAGACTGCCAGTCTAACGCTCTAGCCAGATGAGCTAATGCCCCAAATGAGTTTGCAAAGTTAAAAAAATAATTCATAATTAAAGTTATTTATTTAAGATTCTATGTTGATTTCTTTTTGCAATGAAAATTCCTGATTCATAGAGAAGCAGTAATGGCAGCGCAACAAGAATCATTGAAAAAGGATCTGCCGGTGTGAGTATAGCGGCAATGATGAATAAAATGATAACAGCATGTCGCCGATATTTTTTCAGAACCTCCGGTGTAACAAGTCCTGCCATGGAAAGAAAATAAATAATCAGCGGGAGTTCAAAGGCAATTCCGGTAGTAAGAACACTTCTGATCAGGAGAGAAAGATATGAATGAATTGTGAACAGATTCTGCAAATCGTTGCTAAGTGTATAATTTCCGAAGAAAAAAAATGCAAGTGGAGTTATGACAAAATATCCAAACAGAATTCCTGTGAAAAAAAGGAGAGATGTATAAACAATAATTCCCCTGACAGCCTTTTTCTCCACGAATGTAAGAGCGGGCTTTACAAACTTCCAGATTTCAGATAAAATATAAGGAAATGATAAAATAAATCCTGATGCTGCAGATATTCGGAGATGAAGCATAAACTGACCGGTTACCTGAGTATTGATTAAAACAAAATGCATTTCCTGCAAACAAAGAGATGGGGTGTTGATTGCATTTCCAATGTTGCATAAGAGTTTAATAAATGGGAAATCAGCAGATTTGGGAAAAAGAATGATGGTGTCAAAAATTAAGGTTTTAAAAACAAAGGCAATGATTGTACAGATCACAACAGCAATGATTATTCTGATCAGATGTTTTCTTAAAACTTCCAAATGATCTGAAAACCCGGGATCTTTGTTCTTGTTTGTTATTACCTCTTCCGGCATATTCGGATTTTTTATTCCTGTTTCCGGTTATCTTCATTTTCTTGCTTTTTCTGAGTTTCATCACCATCGTCATCGCCCTGCATTCCACCTTTGAATTCTCTAACGCCCCGGCCAAGTCCGCGCATCAGTTCAGGAATCTTTCTGCCACCGAAAAGTAATAACACAAGGACCAAAATGATAATGATCTCAGTTGTCCCCAATACACCAAGTACTATAGATAATGTATTCATGAATGTCAGGTTTTGTTAATTTAAATTTTTTATTGAGACAAAAGTACAAATAATGAGTGAATACTTCGTTACTTGTGGCAAATTTATAAACGTATAATATTTGAGACCAAGCTGCTTTCGGGTAAGTGTTCATTTCAAGGAAAAATGTGTTCATAAAGGATTGATAACAAAGAAGAACTGCATACTGTAATGAAGAAAATCTTTCATTGAACAGGAAATGACATAAAATTTTCATAAGTACTTGTTTTTTTGGAAAAAAGAATTATTTTTGTGGCATATTAATCACATAAAAAAGAATTATGAAAAAACTATGTAGAAGGCGTATGATCAGTTTGATTACTTTGATCATGCTGCCACTTTTTTTTATTGCCTGTAAAAAAGACAGCGATGATGATCTCCCTATAATACCATCAGGGCCTGCTACAGTTACTGATATTGATGGAAACACCTATAACACTGTTAAAATCGGCAATCAGACCTGGATGGCCGAGAATCTAAAAACAAAAAAATATAAAGACGGTGTTGTACTTGAGTTTCTTGAAGACTTCAGTTGAGGCACTTGTCCTGAAGCCGCCGGAATGGGGTGGTATGAAAACAATGCAAGCAACTTAGACAAATTTGGTGGATTCTACAACTGGTATGCTGTAAATACAGGAAAGCTCTGTCCTGATGGATGGAGAGTCCCCAATGACAATGACTGGAATACGTTGATCACATTTGTCGGAGGAAATGCAGTAGCTGGAGGTAAACTCAAGGAAAAAGGAACACAAAACTGGGCAACTCCCAATGAAGGAGCCACAGATGAGTTTGGGTTTAAGGCTTTGCCTGCAGGTTGCTATAATACGATGACATACATGGGTATTAATAACAGTTGTTTCTTTTGGGCAACCAATGAAGCAGCTGATCCGCTATATGCCTCACATTACTATATTAATACTTATGCATCAAATGCATATCACTATCCGCAGGGAGATAAGAAATTTGGACTCTCCGTGAGATGCATCAAAAATTAAAGAGTTTTCTTCAGTAATATACTGGATCCCATCATAACCGGAAACACACATGGATTGTGTTTCCGGTTTTTTCTTTTATGGTTTGGATGATCAAGATCATTCAATTTATAATGTTCTGTTACTGTGACATTTTTAATCAATCCATGATTTAAGGAGAAATGGAAGGGTGTCCAAACGCAACTCTTATACAATTAACGTGTTGTGAGATGTTAAAAAATACTACATACATTTGCGCAAATTGTTGCGTAAATGTATCGGTTTTTGAATGCTAAAACCGGTTGTTTCCGGAATTAAAAAAGGGACATTACTCTCTAATGGGCATAAAAAAAGACAAGTAATTTTACATCATGAAAAAGAACCAAACAGCACCAAATTAAATAAATGTAACATTAAAAAAAAAGGAAGAGCCATGAAAACAACAAAGAGAATTTTAATTGTAGATGATGACATTGATGTGATCACCATTGTAAAAGCAATCTTAACCAAGGAAGGGTTCGAAGTAATTTCAGCACTTAATAAGGCTGAAGGACTTGAAAAACTCCGCAGTGAAAAACCTGATCTTGCAATTCTGGATGTCATGATGACAACCCATTATGAAGGTTTTGAGCTTGCACAGGAAATTTTGAACAATCCTGAATTTAAAGACATTCCGTTTCTGATTCAGTCATCCATTGATATTCTTGTCACTTCGAAGGCAAGTGTACAGGAGATGGCACGTGAGTACAGAAAAGATCCGAACTTTAAAGATCTTCAGGTATTGCTTGTAAAAAACATTACAGACGGAACTGCTGGAATTGATTACAAAGGAGAAGACGGAAAGACTTACTGGTTCCCGGTTCACGGATTTATTAGAAAGCCAGTTGATGCGGCAAAACTCAAGGAAGAAATTTCAAAACATATTGGTTAATAAAAACAGAAACTGGGGTAGGATGTTTATTCTACCCCGTTTCAACAATTAAATCAAAAAAAAATTATGGAAGCCAACATTCAAGAAATCTTAAAAAACTATCCGATAGGACGATCTGAGAACCTGATACCGATTTTACAGGATGTTCAGGATCATGAAGGCTATTTGTCAGAGCCATCTGTAGTTGAGGTTGGAAAATACCTGGATTTGCCGGTCAGTAAAATCTACGGTGTGGCAACATTTTACAATCAGTTCAGATTCAAACCACTTGGAAAATACCACATACAGGTTTGTCGTGGTACTGCATGCCATGTTCTGGGTTCTGCAACTGTGCTCGATGAAATAGAAAAATATGTGGGCGTAAAAGCCGGGAATACATCACGTGATGGTGTTTTCAGCATCGAAGTTGTTGCCTGCATTGGAGCTTGCGGTCTGGCACCTGTGGTTTCGGTCAACGGGAATTTTCATGCAAAACTCACAGGTGATTCAATTAAAGAAATTTTACAAAACTACAGAAACAAGGAATAATCATGAATACACAAAACAATTCAATTAAGGATTTTCTGATAGATGAAGTGTTGAGAGATTACTCAAACAATTCCAAGGATCATGATCTGCTTGGACAAATTTCTGTTCTGAAACACGAAAAACTTTCAAAACCATTGATTTTTGTTGGTTGCGGAACTTGTGGACTGGGCGCTGGAGCGGGTTCAACACTGGAAATGGTGCATGCCTATTTGAAAGAAAAGGAAATCGATGCCAATGTGATAGAAACAGGCTGTATCGGTCTCTGTGCAGTTGAACCAATTATGGATGTGTGTTTGCCTTCATTCAACAGAATATCATTTCAGCAAGTGACAGGAGACAAGGTGTACGAAATTCTTGATAAAACATTTCAGCTTGAGCTTCCCGAAAAGGAATATATTCTTGGACAAATGGAACTCCCCGGAGCAAAAGCCTGGGAAGGTGTCAGAATGTTCAATGAACATCCGTTTTTTAAACCACAGAAGAGAATTGTCCTGAAAAATTGTGGAATTATTGATCCTACAGATATCAAAGAATATATTGCACGGGGAGGCTATAAAAGCTATATCAAAGCAATTAGTGTGCATTCACCCGTTGATGTTTGCCATATTATCGAAAAAAGCGGTCTTCGTGGAAGGGGAGGCGGAGGTTTTCCCACAGGAAGAAAATGGAAATTTGCCAATTCTGAAGAGAGTGATCAGAAATATTTGATCTGTAATGCTGATGAGGGTGATCCCGGTGCATTTATGGACAGAGCAGTTATTGAAGGAGATCCACATAGATTGATAGAAGGAATGGCCATTGGTTCTTATGCCATTGGTGCAACAGTTGCTTATATATACATCAGAGCTGAGTATCCTCTTGCCATTGAAAGGCTTGAAATAGCCATTAAACAGGCAAAAGAATATGGATTGCTCGGAGAAAATATTTTTGGGACAGGGGTTGATTTGCAAATTAAAATTAAAAAAGGAGCCGGGGCATTTGTGTGTGGTGAAGAAACAGCACTTATGCACAGTATTGAAGGCAAGAGGGGGATGCCTCGCCCCAGGCCACCTTTTCCAACAACAAGTGGTTTGTTTGGAAAACCCACAGTGATTAATAATGTTGAAACATTTGGAAATGTTCCCTCCATTATTGAACATGGAGCTGATTGGTTTGCCTCAACAGGTACTGAGAAAAGCAAGGGTACAAAAGTGTTTGCACTGTCAGGAAAAATTAAAAAGACCGGTCTTGTGGAAATTCCTATGGGAACAACTGTACGTCAGATTTTATTTGATGTTGCAGGTGGTATCATGAACGATAAGAAGTTCAAAGCTGTACAGATCGGAGGGCCGTCAGGCGGATGTATCACTGAACAGAACCTAGACATTCAAATTGATTATGAATCACTGATCAATGCAGGTGCGATGATGGGTTCAGGTGGATTGGTTGTTATGGATGAAGATACCTGTATGGTGGACGTTGCCAAATTCTTTATGGGATTTATTCAGAGAGAAAGTTGTGGGAAATGTATTCCATGCCGTGAAGGAACTCGCAGATTGCTTGAAATTCTTGAAAGCATCACTTCAAAACCACATGCAGGTGATACAGAGGCACTTGACAGGTTTAAGGGAGTTATGCAAATTGAAAAACTGAGCAAAGTGATAAAAGATACATCTTTGTGCGGATTGGGACAAACTGCTCCAAATCCAGTACTGAGTACCCTCAAATGGTTCAAGGATGAATATGAAGCACATGTTTTTGACAGGAAATGTCCTGCTGGTGTTTGTCAGAATCTGAGAGAATATAAAATTGATGTTGATGCATGTACAGGTTGTACCGTTTGTGTGAAGAAATGCCCCGTAAATGCAATTGTCGGAGCTAAGAAAACTCCGCATTTCATTGTAGCAGATAAGTGTATCGGATGCGGTGCATGTTATGATGCATGTAAATTCAATGCAATCAGCTTTGTGTAACAATTTAATAATGAAAGAAATGAGCTTTTTAATTGAAGTAAATAATAAACAAATCGAAGCCAGAAATGGTGAAACCATTCTGGACGCTTTGAACAGACAGGGAATTAAGGTTCCAACGCTTTGTCATCTTAAGGGAAAATTTCCTTCAGGATCATGCAGGATGTGTGTTGTTGAAAATGTAAAAACCAACAGACTTGTTACAGCATGTTCAACTCCAGTTGAAGAAGGGATGAAAATTCTGACCAATTCAACCCGTGTTGTTGAATCAAGGAAGACGATTGTTGAACTGTTGTTGTCAAATCATCCGGATGACTGTTTATACTGTGTCAGGAACAAAAACTGCGAGTTGCAGGATTTGTCAGAAGAACTGCAAGTGAGAGAGCGCAGAATCAAGGGTGCTAAAAACAACTATCATTTGGACAGAGCCAGTGCAAGTATTGTTCGTGATCCTGAAAAATGTATCCTTTGCGGCAGATGTGTGAGAGTATGCGAAGAAGTAATGGGCGTTGCCTGTATCGACTTCATCAATCGCGGTAGTCAGTCTGTGATTGGTGTTGCATTTGACAAAAACCTCAACACATCAAGTTGTGTCAATTGTGGTCAGTGTATTATGGTATGCCCCACAGGAGCATTATCAGAAAAGAGTCACATGCCTGAATTTCTGTCAATGCTTAACAATCCTGAAAAAACTGTTGTAATACAATACGCACCGTCAATCTCAGTTTCACTTGCTGAAGAATTTAATATGGAGCCCGGAAAGGATATCAACGGTATTATGAATGCAGCTATACGTAAACTGGGTGTCAATTTTGTTTTTGATACTACTTTTGCAGCTGACCTTACGATTATGGAAGAAGCAGCTGAGCTGGTTCACCGTGTGGCTAACGGAGGCACACTGCCAATGTTTACAAGTTGCTGTCCGGGATGGATAAAATTTGTTGAAGAGTTCTACCCAGAACTGATTCCCAATCTTTCATCATGTAAATCACCACAGCAGATGATGGGAGCAATGATAAAGAGTTACTGGGCACAGCAAACAAACAACAAACCTGAAAATATTTATTCCGTTTCAGTGATGCCCTGTACTGCAAAGAAGTTCGAAGCACAACGTGAAGAAATGACACAAAAAGGGATCAGTGATGTGGATGCAGTTCTGACAACTCGCGAACTTGCACAGATTATCAGAATGTACGGAATCGATATGCATAATATTACTCCAGAAACGACTGATTCTCCACTTGGATTCAGAAGTTCAGCAGGAAAGCTTTTTGGAGCAACTGGTGGTGTTATGGAAGCAGCAATACGTACTGCATATCATTTACTGACAGGTGAAGAACTGATGAGATTCAAAATTGAAGCATTGCGGGGAATGAACGGAGCCAAGGAAGCTGAAATTCAAATCAATGACATGAAAGTCAGTGTGGCTGTTGTGAATGGCCTGGCGAATGCAAGAAAACTGATAGAAAAAATTAAAAGCGGTGAAAAGTCCTATCACTTCGTTGAAGTGATGGCTTGCCCGGGAGGATGTATCAACGGTGGCGGACAACATATCGGTGCTACAGAAGAAGCAATCAAATCCAGGATGAAATCGCTCTATGATATTGACGAAAAAGAAACAATCAAAGTGTCTCACAAGAATCCTGAGATTATTGAGCTTTATGCTAAATTTCTGGAGAAACCACTTGGTCACCTGAGTCACGAATTGTTGCATACACATTATTGTAAACGTGATGTGTTAATATAATTGTAAAGGAGTCTGCAATGGGGCATGCAAAACGTAATAAACTGGTATTTACTGTAAAAGACAGATGCAGAGTATGTTATACTTGTGTACGTGAATGTCCTGTAAAAGCAATAAAAATAATCAACGGACAGGCTGAAGTTTTAAGTGAAAGGTGTATAGGGTGCGGCAACTGTGTTTCCGTATGCAGTCAAGGGGCAAAAGAGATGTTGGATTTGAAGTATGAAGCTGAAGAATTGCTTCTGGACAATACGTCACAGGTTGCTGCACTGCTGGCACCCAGTTTTCCGGCAGAGTTTACTGACATTGAAGATTACAGAGTACTGATTGGTATGATACGTAACCTCGGATTCCACAAGGTATTGGATGTTGCATTTGGTGCTGATCTTGTAGCCGGGGAATACAAAAAACTGCTCGATAAAGAATCCGGGAATACTGTCATTTCATCTGATTGTCCTGCCGTTGTGTTTTATGTGGAACATTTTCATCCAGATCTTGTAGACCGCATTGCCCCGATTGCTTCTCCTATGGTTGCCACAGCAAGACTTGCAAAGGAACTTTACGGACCAGACATCAAAACAGTTTTTATCGGACCTTGTGTAGCCAAAAAAGCAGAGTCTGATGAAGTTGATGTGGGTTTGACTTTTAAGGAACTGCGTGAACTGTTTAAAAAATACAAAATATCAACAAATCAGGACAATCTCTCAGATTTCGATGGCCCTGCATCTGCACTTGGAGCTGTTTTCCCTGTTACAAGAGGGCTTTCACAAAATCTGCAAGCTTCAGATGATATTGCAAAAGGAAGAGTCATTGTAGACTCAGGGAAGCATAATTTTAAAGAAGCAATCAGAGAATATGAAAGAGGAGAGATTTCAAATTATAATCTTGAACTTCTTTGTTGTGACGGATGTATTGTTGGGCCGGGAATGAGTGAAAAGAACAAGTATTTTTATAAAAGATCCAAAATCAGCAAATATGCTGATGAGAAGCTAAAAAGACTTGATTACGAAGAGTGGCAGAAGAATTATGACAAATACAGCACCCTTGATCTTACTCAGACATTTACTCCATTGGACAGACGGATACTTGAGCCCGGAGAGCAGGAAGTTCAGGAGATTCTGGCACGAATGGGAAAAGTTTCTGAAGATCAACATCTGAATTGTGGTGCGTGTGGATA
Organism: uncultured Bacteroidales bacterium; assembly: GCA_964388575.1. GTDB lineage: Bacteria > Bacteroidota > Bacteroidia > Bacteroidales > DTU049 > CAYMAZ01. The sequence continues at coordinate 17,745 of CAYMAZ010000028.1, forward strand.
TGAAACATGCAGAGGTCATGCCATCGCAGTGGCTCTCGGATATGCCGATTCAGAAATGTGTTTGCCGTATACCATAGAAAAGCTGCATAATTCAGTTGAACAACTCAGAAATACAAAACTTGCCCTGAAACATTCAGAAAAGCTTGCGAACATGGGCCAAATATCTGCAGGAATTGCACATGAATTGAATAATCCTTTGGGTGTGATTACAATGTACAGTAATATTGTACTTGATGAACTGAAAGTTGATGCACACCTGAAAAAAGATATTGAACTGATTGTCGAACAGGCTGCCAGGTGCAAGAATATTGTCAGTGGATTACTGAATTTTGCGAGAAAAAATAAAATTAAAACAGAAGAAACTGATATTGTTGAATTTATGAATCGTTGTCTGAGTTCAGTTGTTGTTCCGGATAACATTCAGGCAGAAATTGTTACTGACGTTACTGATCCATTGGTCATGATTGACTCAGAGCAATTGATTCAGGCCATGACGAATCTTATGAAGAATGCTGTTGAAGCCATGCCTGAGGGCGGTTCACTCAGGATAGGTATTACTGGAACAGAACGCCAGGTCCAGATTCGGATTAAAGATAGTGGAACAGGGATTGCTGAAGAAAATATGGACAAGTTGTTTACTCCTTTCTTTACAACAAAGGATATCGGAAAGGGCACAGGACTTGGATTGCCTCTTGTTTACGGAATAATAAAAATGCACAGTGGAAAAATTGAAGTACAATCAAACGCAGATCCTGAAAAAGGGAATACTGGAACAGAATTTATTATAACATTACAAAGAATCATATAAAATTTCAAAGATATGGAAACAACAAATAAAAAAACAATTTTCCTGGTCGATGATGATGTTGACATAATCATGCAGATGACAAAAATGCTTGAAAGCATGGGCTTTAATGTAATCAGTGCCTGCGGACAGAAAGAGGCTGAAGAAATGATGAACTCAATCCGTCCTGATCTTGCCATTCTTGATTTGATGATGGAAAATAAAGACAGCGGATTTATTCTGAGTCACAGACTTAAAAATAAGTTTCCCGGACTGCCAGTAATTATTGCAACAGCACTGACCGCAGAAACAGGAATGATGTTTAGCCTAGAAGATGCAAATGACAGAAAATGGATACATGCAGACCTGTACCTGGAAAAAGGAATCCGTTCAGATCAGTTACATCGTGAAATCAATAAACTTTTAAAAATTTAATATTATGAGTACGCTGAAACTTCTGGTTGTGGATGATGAACCCGGGATCAGATCAGGAGCTGAAAGAGTCCTGAGAGATTTTACTGTTGGATATCCATTTATGGATGAGGATTTCGCATTTGAAATTCTAGAAGCTGATACAGGAGAGAAAGCAATTGAAATTATTGAATCGCAAAAGGTTGATATCATTCTGCTCGACAATAAACTTCCGGGAATGGAAGGAATTGAAGTTCTCGGCTATATTAATGAAAAGGAGTATGATATTGCCGTGATGATGATCACTTCCTATGCTTCACTTGAGCTGGCCATTAAAGCAACAAATCAGGGCGCATTCAATTTTGTTCCGAAACCTTTTACACCTCAGGAACTGAAAACATCAGTAGAGAATATTACCAAAAATCTTTTTCTGAGACGAATGACCCGTAAAATGAAAGAAGAGGGTAAACAAATCAGATTTCAGTTTCTTTCTGTGCTTTCTCATGAACTCAAATCTCCCATCAATGCCATTGAAGGGTATCTGAAGATGATGAAAGAAAAGCAGGTTGGTGATACGATTGATGACTATCTGGATATGATTGATCGCTCAATGGAAAGAATCAAGGGAATGAGAAATCTGATTCTTGATTTGCTTGACCTTACGCGAATTGAATCCGGAAAGAAAAACAGAGATCTCAGAACAATTGATATTATTGACATAGCCCGTACTGTAGTTGACTCCATAGAACCTCTTGCCATTCAGCGGAACATCAAAATCATTCAGAATTTTGAAGAATCAGTCTTTTTAAATGCTGATAAAAATGAAATTGAAATTATTCTCAATAATCTCATTTCAAATGCAGTTAAGTATAATAAAGAGGGTGGAAGTGTTACAGTCACAATCAGTAAGACTAATGAATTGCTGGAAATCAGTGTTGAAGATACAGGAATCGGAATGACTGAAGAAGAAACAAAACTGCTTTTCCAGGATTTTGTCAGAATTAAAAACAATAAGACAAAGTATGTGTCCGGAAGCGGTTTGGGACTATCAATTGCAAAAAAAATGACAGAGCTTTACAAAGGAACCATTGATGTAAAAAGTGCACCAGATGTGGGATCTGTATTTACTGTCAAAATTCCGGTTTAAACAATCTTTGTTCAAAAATACTATTACAACTCTACCTTACTTGATTTAACTAAAACCCCGGAGTTTTGAACTGTCCGGGGTTCTTTGCTTATAATGAAATTTTTTAATCAAGGACAGGGATTTATTTTCAGATTCACAAAAAAGTCATTCATGTATTTTTCGTAATTTTACTGATTGTTTTTTTGGAATCAGTAATCATGACCAAATTGAATATTCCACACAGATTAAGGCTTTTCTTGCCGGTTAGTTTTATCATTACGGTTGTGATTTTGTTTATGACCATCTGGTTTGTAAACACTTCAATTAAAAATTACAACTTACAACTGGAAAAAAATTTGTTGCTTGAAGCTGAAACTATCAAACAGATGTTTGAGCGTGAAGCAGATCTGAAGCTTCAAACAGTTGTGAATAATCTGAACATTGCAGGTTCCATATTCAGAAGTAACCAGCTTGAAATTACTGATAATAATGTCATTCGGGAAATTGAAAATCAAAACACAAGAAAAAGTCATGCAGAGTCACTAAGAAAATGGAAACTGAACGGAAACGATTTATCTCTGTCAAATGATTTTGTGGATAGTCTGAAACATATGTTCAGCGGCACTGTCACAATTTTTCAGAAAGCTGATAGTGGATTTGTCAGATTATCAACAAATGTGTTAAGAGAAGATGGGAAAAATGCGCAATGGACTTATATTCCATTCAGTTCACCAGTTTCAAAGACAATTCTGAGCGGCAGACGCTATATTGGCAGGGCACTTGTCATTAATGAGTGGTATGTAACTGCTTATGAACCAATCTTTCAAAATGATTCGGTTGTTGGAATGATCTATGTCGGTGACAGAGAAAAGGATCTTGACGAACTTGAAAAAATTCTAAGCAGACTGAAGATTGGACAAAGCGGCTATCCCTTTGTATTCGACAAGGATGGATATATGGTCCTTCATCCGGAACGAAAGGGCGAGTTCTGGGGAGATAGTTTGCTGTTTAGAAAAGTTAATGGCAAAAAGGAAGGAGTGGTTACTTATAAACTGGATGGAAGAGAGAAAACAATGGCATTCTCATATTTTGAACCTTTTGAATTGTATATTGCTGCCGGAGTATTCAATGATCAGGAAACCTTTGAGTTAAGACGTGATGCGATTACAGGAGCTGTTATTACTGCAATGATTGCCATCATCTTCTTGCTTGGTTTTTTGTATTATTTTACAACAGAGCGTTTGTTTAAGTTTCTAACAGAACTTCAGCAATCAAGAAAAAAACTCTGGTCTGTAAGCAAGGCCCTCGAAGAATCTGAGGAGCGTTTTCGAAAGTTGTTTGACAGCACTGGTGACGATATATTTGTAACAGACATGGAGGAGAATATTGTCGAAGTCAACCATGCAGTTTGTGAAACATTGGGGTATACCCGTGAAGAGCTGCTTTCAATGAAAATTACTGAAATCAAATCACAAAAATTTAAAGATTTTGTTTCAGATAACAGACAGATCATTTTTGAAAAAGGAAGTCACTCATTTGAATCTGAACATATAACCAAATCAGGAGAAACGATAAAGGTTGAATTTACAAGCCGTTTGGTGAACTACGGGGAAGAAAAACTGATACTCAGTGTAGTCAGGAATATCAGTCACCGGCGTGAAACAGAACGTCAGATTTTGAGTGCAGTAATCAAAGGTGAAGAAAGGGAACGACAGCGTTTTGCACGTGAAATGCATGACGGTCTTGGCCCGCTGCTTTCAACAATCAAATTGTACGTCAATGAACTGGATTCTGCTCTTCTTGAAGAAACTGAAAGGAAAGAATTGATAAGACACAGCAATGAACTGATCGATGATGCTGTAAACGCAACCCGAACAATTTCAAACAATCTGATGCCCACAGTCATTCATTCCTACGGACTTGTGAAAGCAGTACATGCGTTTTGTGAAAAAGTGAATAAAACCAATCAGCTGAACATTGAATTTGTAACAGAAAACATTCACCAAAAACTGGATCAAAATCTGGAGCTGATTTTGTTCAGAGTAATTACTGAACTGATCAATAATACCATAAAACATGCTGAAGCTAAAAATGTCAGTATTTTACTGAAGAAGGAAGGAGACAGACTGAGCCTTGATTTTGCTGATGATGGCATTGGATTTGTTGTTGATGACATTATCCAGTCAGAAAACAAAGGAATGGGATTGAAAAATATTATCAGCAGAATTATGTCCATCAATGGAGATTATAATTTTAACAGTCAACCCGGAGAAGGTTTTCACATACAGATTGAAATAACTCTTTAATTGTGAACTTTATGAATGACAGAATCAAAGTGATGATTGTAGATGACCACGAAATTTTTCGAAATGGTCTGAAAATGGTTTTGAATAAACTTAAATACGTAGAACTTGTTGCCGAAGCAACCGATGGAAAGGAATTTATTAACATGATCAATGATGTTAGCCCTGACATTGTGCTCCTTGATATTGAAATGCCCGGACTCAATGGAATTGATGCAGCCAAAATTGCATTGAAAAAGAATCCCAGGCTGAAAATCATTGCTCTTACAATGTTTGGCGATGATGAGTATATCAAAAGTATGCTTGATACCGGTGCAAAAGGATTCCTGATGAAAAATATCAATAAAGATACTCTCGATAAAGCAATACAAACTGTTTTCAACGGAGGAAATTATTATTCGGAAGAGCTGTTTGAATTTTTTACCCGACAGTTTTCAAAGGATAAACCTGAAGAAAAAGATCAGTTGGATTTTACCCGTAGGGAAAAGGAAATTCTTCAGCTACTTTGCGAAGGGCTGAGTAACAGGGAAATAGCAGAAGCGTTATTTATCAGTGAAAGAACCGTTCTCGGGCACAAAACAAATTTACTGACCAAAACAAATACTAAAAATTCTTTGAGTTTAATGGCCTACGCAATTAAGAATAAGCTTGTTGTGATTTAGATAACATGGAGCCAGTATGGAGAAAATGATCGAAATCATATTGTGGGTTGGAATTTCTCAAGCATTGTTTGCGGCCTTGCTTATACTTTCGAAAAAAAATAAAAGCATTTCGGACAGGATACTTTCTGCCTGGCTTATACTGATGGCTGTGGAATTTTTTACCCTGGCTATGGATTATATGTTTTTAAACAAACCACTGCTTTCAAGCTCCTTTCTTTTGATTAATCCTGCTTTTTATTTGTATGTTAAGTCCTTGACAGATAAGTATTTTGAAATCAAGCCGATTCAGATACTCCACATCCTGCCATTTTTGTTTTTTGAAACATTTGCCTATGTGATTCAAGAGACGATTCAATTAAACACCTTTTTTATCGTTGATGAATCGTATGGTTTTCGTCTTGCGTTCGGAATTATTAACATCATTTCCTGGTTGCTATACAATGTTCTAAGTGTTTCGATGCTCCACAGACATAGAAAAAATATCATGCAGGAATTTTCAAGCCTTGAGCGTGGTATAAAGCTGATCTGGATATTTTCAGTCGTTGTTTTTTACAATGTGTATTGTATCGTATTGTTGATAACAGGTCTGTCTGTCATATTTACAGAAAAATTCATCATGCTGCCCCAGGTGATCAATTATTCAGTAATGTTATTCCTGATATACGTGCTTGGCTTTTATGGACTTGGACAAAATGTGATTTATCAGAAAAAAAATCAGAAAACCAGTGAAGATGACATCAGATATAAAAATTCAATACTGAATGAGGATCGGAAGTTGATGATTAAAAAGAGTATACTGGATGTTTTTGAACACGAAAAGCCATATTTAAATCCAGATTTCAATATGGACATGCTCTCAGATAAAATACAAATTCCCAAATATCAGATTTCACAGGTTATGAACGCAGAACTGAACAGCAACTTTTTTAATTTTGTCAACGCCTACAGAGTTGAAGAAGTGAAGAAAATGTTGTCTGATGAATCCAATCCCTATAGCATTGAAGCCATAGGTTATGAATGCGGCTTTAACAGCAAATCTTCTTTTTTTTCCGTGTTTAAAAAAATGACCGGAAAAACCCCTTTTGTATACAGAAAAGAAAATATCTGAGATTACAGATTGTCCGACTTTAAGTAGGTGGACAACTTCAATCAGTACATCTTTTAAAAGTCAGACCATTTTTTGGAATGCAGATGATAGTTTTGGGACATCAATTGTATGCCAATGAAAGCGATACTTAACTTAATTTTGATGCATATTCTTTTGTTACCTCTGTATTCTCAGGAAAATGTTGCAGGTGATTCCACCGTAAGTCAGGTTCAGAATAAACCACAATTAACTTTGTCCGGAGGAACAAGGCTTTCTGCCTTTTTTGCGGGAAATACATATGATTATCCGTCATTCTTTTCAGAGTTTCAACTGAAGAGTCAGTTCCAGTTTCAGAATGTTGGCTTTCATACGGACCTCAGGTTAAGAACAGGAATTCAGTTTGATAGCACAGTGAATGAAATTGAAGTAAAGGATCTGAATGTCTCCTATCAGGTTGGAAAACTAAGATTTAATGCCGGCAATCAAATTGTGGTATGGGGGAGAACAGACGGCTTTACTGCAGTAAACTATCTTACGCCTGTGAATTATTTTTTCCTGTCGTCAGATCCTGATGATCAGTTGATGTCAAATTTGATGATTCGTTTGCGATATCAGATGAATAAACATATTGACATTGATTTGGTTGGGATACCATTATATAAACCTTCAGTCTACAGATATGATCTTTTCAAAATCAATGAATACGTTGATTTTGGCGAAACAATCCTTCCTGACAGAGAATTTGCCCATGCTTCCCTGGCTGGAAGGGTAAATTTTGAATTTTCTGCTGCAGGTTTTTCTCTGTCATATTTTCAGGGCTATGACCCTTTTCATGGTTTTAATCTGAAGCAGTTTAATCTGTCCTTAACAGGTATTGAGATTCTGAACAATCCGGAACCATATTTTAAAAGAAGTGCCGGATTTGATTTTGAATTACCGGCAGGTTCGACAATGCTCAGAGGGGAAGTATCTTATAATCACACTCAGGATTATATTGAACGGATGTTTGTCCCAAATCCCGATCTATCCTATGTTGCAGCGTTTGAACGTGATATTGCCGGCATCACTGCTGTTGTCCAGTATGTGGGGAAATACACTCTGAATTTTTCCAGACTCATGCTTCCTGACCTGAGTCAGTATGATCTGAACAATCCATCAGACATGATGAGGTATGCAGAAGATTATATGATCTATGAAATGACACTGTTTAACAGAAAAATATTTCATCAGGAGAACCAGGCTGATCATGCGCTGATGCTGATTCTTGCTAATTCTTTTCTTTATGAAACGCTTGATGTTGAATTCAGCACATATTACAACTTTACGACAGATGAGCTGATGCTCAGACCAGGGCTGCAATTGAAAACAAATGATCATCTGAGTTTCAGCCTGGGAGGAATATATATGCATGGCCCAAAGAACTCACTGTTTGATTATTCCGGAAAAATACTCAGCGGATTGTTTGCTGAAATGAATGTTCAGTTTTAAGCTCAAAATATCAATAATACTCAAAAAAGTGACTGAATCATGAAGATAGAAGATTTTGTAAATAAAAGGCCGACTGTTATCATCATTATTGTTGTTGCAATCGCTTTACTTTCAATATATCCAATTTCACGCATAACCATCAATCCTGATCTGGAGTCTTATCTGCCTTCTACAATGAATTCACGTGTTCATTCTGACAGTATTGCAGATATATTCGGAGAAGATGAACCGATTCTGATCATTTTTGAAACGGATGATATTTTGAATCCATTGACACTGAAGCGCATCGAACAACTGACATGGGAATTTGAAAGCAGCGGAGCATTTTCAAGAGTCTATTCCTTATCAAATGCAAAAAGCATCAAAGGAGAAGACGGATATCTTATTGTTGATCCTGTCATCATTCAGATTCCTGAATCTGAGAGCAAAACTGACAATCTCAGAAATGAAATTAGAAACAATGATTTGGTTTACAAGTTGATTGTTTCTGACGATTTCCGGTATACAATGATCCTGCTGAAGTCAAACAAAACAATGGAGGATCCGGAACTGATGGCTTTCATTCATAAAACGCTTCAGCAATATCCCGGAACAGAAAAACACTACATCAACGCTATGCCATATCTCAGGATTGAAGTGAATGACAAGATTTTGGTTGATTTACTTGTACTTCTTCCTTTGGGCCTGTTGATTATGTTTGTTTTTCTTCTGCTGTCTTTCAGGAAGTTGCGTGATGTATTGTTACCGTTTTCAATTGTCATTATTTCAATTTTGTTCTCATTTGCACTCATCCCTGCATTTGGATGGGAGCTGAGTATCATCGGGGTACTTTTACCAATTATGATGATTGCCATTGCCAATAATTATGGTGTTCACTTTATCATTAAATATCATGAACTGAATGCACTGCACAGTGAAAAACCGATGAAAGATATTGTGTGGGAATCGGTTGCATATCTTAAAACACCGGTTTTACTCACGGGTCTGACGACGATTGTTGGGATTCTGGGACTTGTAACGCATGTGCTTCATCCTGCAAGGCAAATGGGAGTGATCTCAGCACTGAGTATTGGTTTGGCTTTGATCCTCAGTCTTACATTTATTCCTGCAGTCTTAAAATACCTAAAAAAAAGTAAAGTTCATCATGGTTTCAGAAAAGACACTTCATCATTGTTTTCCAGGATATTGGAAGCAATCGGCAGATTTGTTGTCAATCACACAAAACTCACTGTGATCCTTTTTGCTTGTGTCCTTCTCCTTTCTGCTTCAGGACTGTCAAGATTCAGAATTTCGGCTGACTCTGACGGAGTGCTGCCGGTTGGTCACCCGTTTAATAAATCAGCATACATCGCAGACAAACATTTTGGAGGAACCAAAATGTTGCAGCTTCTGTTTAAGGGAGATGTTAAAAATCCTGAGATGATGAAACGCATTGATTTCTATGAACAGAATTTTTCTGAAATCAGAAATGTTGGAAGTGTCAGTTCTGTTGCCGGAATTATCAGGAAAATGAGTAAGGCAATGAATGATGAAGGGGATGTGTTTTACGACAAAATTCCTGATACCTATGAAGGGGTTGCACAATATATGGAACTTTACAGTATGAGCGGTGATCCTGAAGATTTTGAAGAATATGTTGATTTCAATTTTGAATATACTCTTATGACCATTCAGTATCAGGCTGAAAGTATTGATGAGGTCAATGCAGTGATTGAAAATATTGAACAAACACTTGATGATGATCCGAATTATCTCTTTATGGGAGGCTATAGCCTTGTGGACAAAGAATTAAGTGAAGCAGTAATGAAAGGTCAGAATTACTCTCTTTTATTTGCTTTTGTAGCCATACTGATCCTTATGATTATTATTTTTAGAAGTTTTAATGCTGGACTATTGGGGAGTTTGCCACTTTTATTTGCTGTCGTATCAACATTTGGCATTATGGGCTGGCTCAACATTGAACTGAATATTGTAACTGCACTGATGTCTTCAATTTCAATCGGGCTTGGTGTTGATTTTACAATCCATATGTTCTGGAGACTCAAGAAAGAGCTCCTTTCCGGGGCGACATTTCAATTTGCTGTAGAAACTTCACTGAAAACAATAGGGCAGGGGATTACAATCAACGCTTTTTCCGTAATTATGGGCTTTTCTGTCTTGTTTTTTTCAGCTTTCCCCATTGTCAGGTCTTTTGCTTTTCTAATCATTCTTTCATTGTTCTTTTGTCTTATCTGTGCACTCATCCTTATTCCTGCGCTGAGCATCTGGATTAAACCAAAATTTTTAACGAAAGCATAGAATTAATTAAACAAACATAGTATGAAAACAACATTCTTTTATCTACTTATTTCAGGATTTCTTACATTATCCGGCTTGTCACAAAATGCAAAAGGCATCATTCAGAAATCCATGGATGTCATTGAATTTGATGCATCTGAAATGACTTCAAAGCTGATGATTTATGACAACAAAGGGAATGTGAGAGTGAGAACTCTCAGCACCTCAACAAAAAAATTCGGGAATACAACTAAAATGCTTATGACATTTACTTCACCGGCTGATGTGAGTGGTACAACAATTCTGATTCATGATCATCCCGACAAGAATGCAGATATGTGGATTTATCTGCCTGCAACAAGAAAAACAAGGAGAATTGCAGGACGTGAACGTAGCAGCAGTTTCATGGGCTCAGAATTTACAAATTCAAATATGAGTACACCAAATCTGGATGACTATAATTACAAAATGACCGGGACGACAAAAATCAATGGACGTGAATGCCGGATTATAGAAAGTACAGCTCTGAACACACAAATTGAGCAGGAAAACGGCTTTTACAAGCAACTTTCCTATGTGGATTCAGAAAATAATCTGAGCTATCAGGTGGAATATTTTGATAAGAACGGGAAAAAGCTTAAAACCCAAACACTTTCCGGCTACAAAAAGCAATCCAACGGAAAATATTTCAGTTATAAAATGGAAATGAAAAACGAAGTGAATGGCAGAAGATCTGTTATTGACATCAATAAGTTCCAACTGGGTTCAGTAAAAAGTGAGAATGATTTTTCACCTTCACTGCTAGACAAATAAAAACTCCTGAATGAAAATGAAACAAATGTTTTTCAGATTCATTTTGATACTGAGCGTTTTATTCCCCTGGAAAGGGTTTTCTCAGGTAGTAGAAATCAAAATCAAGGGACTGAAAAATAATAAAGGCGTTCTGCAGATTGCTGTGTTTTCAGGTCAGGAACAGTTTGAAAAGGAGAAAGCCTTTTCTGAACATTTCATTTCAAAAATTGGCATTGTAAACGGAGAGTTGACAATGAGCCTTGAAATGGAGCCCGGAGTCTATGGTATTGCCTTGCTTGATGATGAAGACTGCAACGGAAAAATGAAGTATAACTTACTAGGCATTCCGCTTGAAGGTTTTGGATTTTCCAATTATAAATCCTCAGGTTTGAGTAAACCCAGGTTCAGTGATTTTTGTTTTCATGTAACTCAGCAGGGAGCAAAAGTCCTTGTACAAATGCGATATGTCTTATGAAGTTGATTGGCGTTTTGATTCTTCAGACTGGACAGATTGCGTTATCTAAAATTACAATATCAGACCTTTCAGTCCGAATTCAATAGACAACTTTCACATTGTGAGTACTGATGAAATTGAGCACAATAAATATAACAAAGATGGGTCCGCACTCAAGAAGACAATGGTATTTTTTTTTTATTGATTGTATTGTGTGGTTTCATTCCTCCAAAATGATACTTTTTCTCCTGATTGTAAGAAAATGGCGGATAGCTGAAACAGATATGATAATAAATGCAAATCCGATCCCAAGATTCATAAAAATAAATGTCAGGATATCAATCTGAAGCAGATATGAAATTCCGCCAAGTATACCTGAAAGGAAGCTGATTAAAAGTCCGATTCGGATCCCTTTAGAAACAGTGCCGGAGAATAAACCAGCATAAAGGAAAAGTGAGGATAATCCCAGGCAAATAGTCCATCCAAGCATATTTAAGGCTAAGAGAAATGATGTGGGATTTGACTGAATATAATGCTCCAGACCTGCATAATCATTCCCTGCAATTGCAAAGCGGACTAAGCTGATCTGAATGAAGTAATGAAGCGATGAAAGTAAAGCAAACATCACGACAAAGGCAATGCCGATTTTTGAGTAAATTTTTCGTACTGAAGTAGTCAATTCATAAAAAATGAATGCCAGTATCATATAAGCAAGACTAAAGAAAATCATAAATGACTTTGCCAGGTACTGAAAAAATTGATTGTATTCCTTTGTATATTGAATGTAACTCTCCAGATCAGTCCATATAAAAAGTGGTGATTGGGTTGAAATAGCTGCAAAAGCAACGATCCAGACAATGAATGAGATCAGACAAATTATTGCTGACCATAATCCAATTTTAAAAATATTTTTATTCATGTTTTAGTTTAATTAAAGTTAATAAATATAAGATAGTATGGTTTTTAAGAAATATTTAAAACATGAATTTCCTTCTCTGGGGGACAATGTTTGCTGTGATAAAACATTCTGATGTTAAGAATTTTGAAATGGGACCATTTCAGCATTTGATTAATATGGACCTGACAAATATTGTTGACGATGCTGAAATTGTAATTCACAAAAAAATGTTGTTCCTGGCTTGATGCAGCGTCTCTTTCTTTCAATTTTCGAACAAGTTGTGCATAAGAGCACGTAGTTCCTTTATTCTTTATCTTCCTTACAAATATGAACTCTGTTCTTGTGATCCATTGACACCAATTGAAAATTTCAGATATTCTCCCAGGGGAAATCGCTGTTGACAATAATGAAAATAGAAAAATTCTGAAAAACAGTTTCATTGGTTGAAGTTTTTACACTGCTAATTTATAAAGCTTTTGCAAAATCCTAAATAAAAAAAATTCATTATGAACTTAATAATGCAGAAGTATTGTTATCGTATCAGGTCAGATTAATTTTCTGGAAAATGAAGATATTTTTTATTTTTTCTCCATTGTTGTTCTGAAAGAATTATTAAAGTAATTGTTTATTAAAGTATTTCAATTACCAGTAAAACAAGAATATAGAATAATATTATTTTGATGAAAACCAAATTTGTAATCCCTATCATGTTAAGAGTAAATTTATAAAGATCAGTTTTTGGTCTGAGTCGTTTGTGTAATTCTAAGCTATTTTTAAATAACAGATTTATGCCTGTGTAATGGATTTCTTTTAACGGCTTCATAGAATCTGAAGCAGTTTGTGAGATTATTCATGATCCATTCGTTCAATTGTGTAGATATCTGTTCTTCTGTCCCTCAAGTTGCGGACACTACCAAACTGATTCAATTCGCGCAGTAAATCAATATCCACATCTGCAATCAGGATCATTTCTGTGTTGGGGGTTGCCTCAGCTTTTATCCCGTTTGTAGGAAATGAAAAGTCACAAGGAGTAAACACAACAGATTGTGCATATTGTATGTCCATATTGTGCACTTTGGGCAGGTTACCAACACTTCCGGCAATGGCGACATAACATTCATTTTCTATTGCCCTGGCCTGAGCACAGTTCCGAACTCGTGAATACCCATTTTGTGTGTCAGTCAGAAATGGGACAAATAGGATATCAATTCCATCTTTTGCCAGAATCCTGCTCAGTTCCGGAAATTCGACATCATAACAGATTAAAATTCCGATTCTGCCGCAATCAGTGTTGTAGGCCTGAATTTTTTTGCCTCCTTGCAATCCCCATATTTTTGATTCATCAGGAGTTACATGGAGTTTTTCAAATCGTTCAATACCTCCGTCTCTTTTGCACAAATAACCGACATTGTATAAGTCGTTGTTTACAAGTTCGGGCATACTGCCTGTGATAATGTTGATGTTGTATGAGATTGCGAGTTCTGCAAACCGGTTTTTGATATCTTCTGTGTAACCGGCCAGCATCCGAATTGCTTCTGCTTCTGATAGGTGATTGTACTCCGACATGAGTGGTGCATTGAAAAATTCAGGAAACAAAGCAAAATCAGATCTGTATCCCGAAACTGCATCAACAAAATATTCTGCCTGCTGCATCAGCTCATCAAAGTCTTTGTATAATCTCATCTGCCATTGGATCAAACCCAGCCGGACAATGGATTTTTTTATTGCAGCTTTGTTGGTTTTTTTCTCATAATATACATTGTCCCATTCAAGAAGGACTGCAAATTCCTGAGACTCCTGATCTCCTTCCAGATATCCTTTGAGCACCCGGGCTGGATGAAAATCATTTGACAGCTGGAAATCCAAAACGGGATCATGGATTTCTTTCCTCCGTACTTTTTCTATATACTGTCGGGGTGACATTTGTGATGAAAATTGATGGAAGTTTGGTATTCTTCCACCAAATATAATCCCTTTGAGATTGAGTTTTTCACAAAGTTCCTTTCTGTAATCATACAGTCTTCTCCCAAGTCTTAAGCCTCTGAATTTGGGCCTGATAAATACATCGATACCATAAAGTTTATCACCCTTAGGTGTGTGTGTGTCAAAGGTGTATCCACCGGTAATCTCCTGATATGTATGTTTGTCATCAAATTCAGAGTAATTTACAATGATGGATAATGCACATCCGGCAAGTTCATTATCAACTTTAATGCCTACCTGTCCCTCCGGAAATTTCTCTATCAACGCACGAATGTGATGTTCTTTCCAGTATACTTCCGGCATGTTTGAGTAAGCCTCCTGCATTGCATTTTTAATTTCTTCATAGTCTTTCATTTTGAGAAAAACCAATTCTATGTTTTCGATTGACTGAATATCATTTTTTGTTTCCATTCGGTTGTTTTGATTTGTTCAATTGGATTACTGTAAATCGTTCATTGAATGATTTGGTTGCAGAGATGACATAAAATGACCGTTTTATTGAGTTTGTAATCTACATATATAAATGTGATAGTTTAATAAATGTGTTTTTATAAAAACAAGATCTGAAAAGTAACTTAGATGATTTGAAAATCGTTTTGTCATATTTGACAGGAATACAAAATAGAAGAAAAAATCTGATTTTATATTTGCAGAAAAGGTAACATTCATACTCACAGGGAAAACATATCTTCATACCATACAAAAAATCATTGAAATTCAAAGTCTTTCAATCACTTCAGCATAATGTGTTTGAAAAAACAGGACAAATGTACTAAAACATTTTGTCATGCCCTTGAAAAGGCAATATCAGTTTCGGATGTCGGAGTTTAACGCTTTTTAACGATCAGATTGAGTAGGAACAGAATAATAATTGCGCCGATTGCCCCTGTAAGAATGGCTCCAATCCATCCTGAACCAAGATCAATATCCAGTTTTCCCAAAAGCCAGTATCCGAGGAAACTCCCAACGACTCCGACAACAACATTCCCAATGATTCCAAGGCCACTGCCTTTGTATATCAGAGCACCAAGCCAACCGGCCAGTGCACCGATAATGATTGTTCCGATGATTTCCATTTTTTTGAGTTTTAGTGACTTATTTGAGATGAATTCTTATTTGTTGTGTTTTGTAAAAAAAATTTACCAATCAATATAAAAAACGTGCATGTTGAAACAAACTGATATATCATGCTCAATTTGTTTCAACATGCAATTCAATTATATTTTCTCAGTCGTGGACATTGAGTTTAAAGACTATTTGTAAACAGATTCCTTTTTAAACTCCTTGCACAACAGATAATAAATTCCTGCTCTGTATTTATTTGGCTTGGATTTTCCAATGGTTTCAATGGCTTTGACAATGGCTGCGTCCAATGCAGGACTGTCTTTAAGTCCAAGTTTCCCAATCAGATAGTTTTTCTTGATTCTTTCCAGTTCTGATGGATCGTTTCCGGACACCATCTCAGCATCTGCATTATAGATAGACGGTCCTAACCCGATTGTGACGTGAGTTAGTAAATCCATGTCAACTTTTACACCTGCTTCGGTGAGTTGTTTGGCATATTTTTCGATTAATTCTTCTCGTTTGCTCATAATAGTCGTTTTTTTTGGTTTAAAAATGAATTAAAACTTGAGTTGAAATGAATTGCATTTATTCAACTCTGAATGAAATTTTACAGATACACCCGAAAGTTGTAACTTCCCCATCCTTAACATGAGCTTTAATGTCTTTCACAAAGACGGAGTCTATGTTGTGAATGGTTTTTGATGCCTCTTTCACGGCATTCTTTATTGCGTCATCAATGCTTTTGTCTGATGATGCAATGACTTCGATTACTTTTACAATAGCCATAATACTTTGATTTAAATTGTGTTAATTGATTTTGTTAAGTGAAAATTTAGAGTTTTCCTTAGTAAAAAATTGATGTTTCGTTGATTTTGTTTGAGTCAGGATTCATGTAACAAAAATTATTTGTTATCATTTCCACCACCCATAAACTGACCCAACATGCTGCCAAGATCAAATGATTTTCCTTTGTTCACCTGATCGAGGATGGAGCCAAAGTCTGTGTCTTTGGTCTTCCCACCGGTAAGTGTTCCAATTAAACTGTTGATGTCAATGGATTTGTCTTGTGGATCATTGACTTTTTTGTTGAACTTGCTCAGCACCATGGGAATCAATGTGCTCGTGATGCTTTGTGCGTTTGATGTGTTGATGTTGTAATTTGATGAAAGTTTTCCCATCAAACCTGACATGATGTTTTTCACAATCGGATTGTCCATTAAACCGCTTTCGTTGCTTCCTTTCTGAGAAAAAATTCCAAGCAAATCCTGAAAGTTTCCCGAAGATACGGCTTTCATAAGTTCGTTTTCAGTGACATCAGCTGCATCTTTAATGACATCGTCATTGTGCTGGTTGGGAACTGCATCGTTCTTCACCACCAGATCCTCAGCATTGCTTTTGATTAAATCGAATAGTTGTTCTAACATAAATTTGTAAATTTAATAGTATGAAATAGTTTCAATGTCTGACAAATATACAAAATATTTCTGATGATTTGTGAATATATTTCAATTATTTTATAAATAATTTTTATTAATATTGATAAAAGGAAGTGTAAATAAAACCTTGAATAGGATGGATGCTAATCACGTTTTGACACTTCTGAAGCAAATGAAAATGCCTGAAAGTCTCAAACAAATTTTTGAGAAAAAATTATTGTTATAAATCTTCAGAACTCATAACAATTTGTTTCAGTGAATTTTAATAAGAAAATTCTCTGTCATTTATCTAGAAATTAGTATAGATATGATATTTGATAACTTTCTGCTTGAATCGGATTCATGTATTTCCGGCTACATGAATTTTATTCTTCTTTGTTTTTCGCTTTCTGAAATTGTTTTTTCAAGCCTTGACAATTGTGTCTTTTCATGTTTGGCACAAGCTATCCAGTAAAAAATTGATTTTTTGTATGAATGAGTCTGATTTTTAAAAAAGGTCCAGGCTGTTTTATTTTTTTTAAACAATATTTCCAATTTCTTGGGGAATGCAAGTGTTTTATCGTTTATGCTGTTTTTATTTCGCCAGCTGAAAGCTGTCAGGCCTGCTTCAGTCATGAGACCTGCTTTTGTCAGTTCCTGAACTTTTTTAATATTGACAGCACTCCATTTGCTTGTTTTCTTCCTTGGTGTAAAACGGATACAATATCGTTCTTCGTCAATGGATTTTCTTTTGCTGTCAATCCAGCCAAAACAAAGTGCCTGATCTACCGACTGAGACCAGGTCATAGATGGTTTTCCGCTACCAATCTTATAGAAACCAACCAGTAACTCAGTTTCGTTTTGGTGATGCAATTTCAGCCATGTTCTGAAATCATCCTGATTGGGGAAGAAGATCGGATTCATTTTCTTAATATTTTATCCATTGCCCTGCCTTTGGCCAGTTCGTCAATCAGTTTGTCAAGGTATCGGATCTGTTGCATCAGTGTATCACCAATTTCTTCAACCCGGTAACCACATATCACACCGGTTATTTTAGAAGCATTGGGATTGATATTCGGAGCATATGAGAAAAATTGTTCAAAATCTGTTTTCTTATCAAGGTGTTGCTGCAGCGACTTCTCATCGTAACATGTCAGCCAGAAAATGATTTCGTCCACCTCTGCCTTTGTGCGACCTTTTTTTTCTGCTTTTTGGACATAGAAGGGATAAACACTGGCAAAGGGCATTTTGAAAATTTTTGAATTCTTCATCTTTAAAAATTTGTTATTGTATTTTCATGGTTTGAGCTTCCAGATTTTTTCTGAAGCTGGCAGATATTCAGGAAGTGCAGCAGAACCATACCAGTTGTATATTTCAAAATCCAAAAATCCGTTTTTGATAGCGGGATCGTTTTGAAGGATTAATTTAATATCATCTTCGGAGTTGACATTGTGCAGAATAAATATGCCTCTGTAACCCGTTTCATTTTTTCCAAAGGGACCTGCAATGATTAGCTTTTCTTCATCAACCAGCTTCTGAATGTTTTTCATATGTCCATTGAAACTTTCACTGATTAATTCAGAATCTGTGCTCGTATTTGTTCCGGTTTTCAATATGACAAAAAAGTAACTCTTCATACCATAATCGTCAGCTCCCAGTTTCGTTGCCAGATCTATACTGTAATTGGGATTTTGATTTATGTGATGATTTCCGGTTGATGTTATTGTGTCATTGTTCGATGGATTGATTTGTGCATTGCTTGTGTTGAAGAACAGGAGCATGAAAAATGCAAACAGATATCTTAATGTTCGTCGCTGTGGAATATATTGATCATTGTGCATATCATACAGGTGTTATGTTGTTTTATGTATTTTATACTGCAACAGATTTCAGTACTGTATTATTACAATAATAAATTGCAGTTGTGTTACAAAAATAAGAAAAATGATCCATATTATATTTACGTTTTAATTGGCAGATCAGTTATGAGTTTGAAAAAAAAACCGGGCAAAACTTATGGAACTGCCCGGTATAACGTTGTAGCATAACGCGAAAAGTTGAAATCCTGAGTTTATTTCTTTATCAGATTCATTGTTTCTGTGTGAGTAACTGATTCTCCGTTTGAAATAAAGTTGTCTGTAATGAAAATCGACATTTTATTTTTCTCCCAATCAAGAATATCGAAAATACGGGGTTGATTAAGAATAATCAATGTTAACTTGTCATCGGTGTTTGTATATGTGAATGTTCCTGCTTCAAAATCACCGTCAACCGTTATTGTGTAAACACCACTACCATCTTTTTCGAAAGAAAAAGTACCATAGTTATAAAGCGTTTCATTAAAATTATCCGCAGGATTTGTGCTGACCTGATTTGCAATCAGGGTTTCAATATTCCATTCCCCTCCGTTTTTCCAGAGGTTTTTTTCAATTTTCGCTTCTTTGCTGCATCCGCTGAGTAATGCTATTCCTGTAATCAGAAGTCCGATCAGTAAAAAATGATTCAATTTCATACAATTCTCAATTTTTTTGTTAACGAGTTGCAAATGTATATAATATTTTTGTTATTGATGCTTTTTAATCCTCAATTAAGTTAAGCATTGCCATTGGCTGCGTGATTTTTTTAAACTCGTATCTAATTTTTGTTTTTTACTTGCATTTTTATTTTTCTACTAAATCTTCCCACCATCTTGTAAAGATTTGAAGAGAGTCATTAATATGAACCAGCTCACCAATTTTGGGTGTGAGTATATTTAGTTTAAAATTGTCACCCAATTCTGTTATTTTCTTTAACGGCTCATCCCAATCGTGAGTGGAAATGGAGAATTTTGAAGAGTGTATTGGCATGATTTGATTAGCCTGTAATTCCTTGGCAATTTGTATGGTTTCTTCAGGAAAGGCGTGAATATTTGGCCATAATCGGTTATATTGACCATTTTCCACAAACACAAGGTCGAACGGGCCAAACTTTTCGCCGATCTCTAAAAAATGACTACCGTAACCACCATCACAACCAATGAAAATCATTAAATCAGGAGTTTGCAAAACATAGGAAGCCCAAAGTGTCTGGTTTCGTTTCAGTCCTCTGCCTGAAAAATGCCTTGATGCTACAATATGCAGCATGCTTTGGTTTGCAATGGAAAAGGTTTGGTTCCAGTCTTGTTCTTTGATTTTGCTTTTGTCAAATCCCCAGCGGTCAAAATGTGCCCCAACACCCAGTGGACAAATAATTGTGTCAATTTTTTGTTTGAGAGCAGTGACGGTTTTGTAATCCAGATGGTCATAATGGTCATGGGTGATTATTAAATATTCTATCTGAGGAAAGTCATCGGCAGTATAAATATTGGTTCCCTTGAATGCCTTGTTCACGAAGGAATAAGGAGAGGCATAATTGCTTAAAACAGGATCGATGAGAAGCCTGTTGCCATTTACCTGCAGCAAATATGAAGAATGTCCAAACCATACAAAAACGTTTTTATGGGAGTGTAATGTCTTAAGGTCTGTTTTGACAGTTGGGATCTCAACAGGGGGTTTTTTCTGTTTGTTTTTGTTGAATAGCAGTTCCTTTATGCCATCTCTGAAATTTAGAGATAATGAAGTGTGGGTTAAATTATGAAATGCGCCCTGTTTATAATTGAGTGATTGTTTTGTAATTTCCTTTCTTTCCCCGGAGGGATCTTTCCCAAATTGGGGTTGTTGTAGTAGTAAGGTCAATACTATTGCAGCTATCAGGATAATTATGAATATGAATAATAGTGTTATTGTCATTTTACAAAAGAGTTTTGTCTTTCAAAGAACGCTAACGTTCAGCGTGTATTGTTAGTGTTGGCGTTCTTCGATTATTCTCAGAACATTTTTTTTAAAATTTATTGAAAGAGTGGGAGTGTATCCTCAGCCGGATATAAGAAATTTGATAATTTCCAAATTCAAGACAACAAAATATTATACTCAATAGATTTTACTGCCTGAGAAAACTCAACAAACTTGTCGGATACGTGATAAGGCAAGAATATTGGGAAGGTTATCGAAACATTTAATTGTTGTCAGTTGTGATCAAATCTTTCGTTTTTTGGATCACATCCTGTGCTTCCCTCAGACCGGGAAATATTACCCAATCGTGAAACATTCCAGGATATTCAAAATAATTCATACTTAAGTTATTGATTTTTAGAATTGCGTTGAGTTTTCTGGCATCTGAAATTAAAACGTCGTTTGTTCCACAGAATACTGTTATGTTGCCAATATTTGAAAAATCACCATAAATCGGACTCACATGGAAGTCTTTTACATCCACATCTCCTGCATATGTTTTGCCGGCTGTTTTGAGTGCATTGATACTTAAAATTTTGTCTGATTTATCAAATTTCCAGAGATCAGGGTTAGACATGGAAATATCAAGCCAGGGTGAAAACATGATAATTTGCTCAGGCTGTTTGATACTGAGATTGCTGATTGATTGTGCATAGCCCAGAGCCAGTCCGCCCCCAGCAGAGTCACCCATCAGCACGAATTGTTTTTCCGGATGAACTGAGATGAGTTTTGTATACACAGCATCCACAAACGTATAGACATCCAGGCAGTTTGATTCTGGCGCTAACGGGTAATCGGGAACAATAATTCCGGCATTTGTACTGATAAGAAGCTGCTCAATAAAACGCCAGTGATGTTTGGTGATGTTCGCATAATATGCACCACCGTGAAAGAAGAGAATGATCTTGTCAGTCTGAATCTTGCCCGGTAATAATGTCCAGATGCTTCTGCCATTATGCTCTTCTGTTTGAACTGTATGGTTTTTATAAATAGACCTTAAAACGGGTGCCGGGTCTTTTCTGAAACGATTATGTTTGATCTTCTTTTCCATTCTCCTTTTCATCCCGATCAAACCAATAATACACTCAACAATGCCTGATTCTATCCTGCGTGCATGGTTGTGGTATTTGTTCATCAAACAGTTGATTACAATGAAAATTACGTTCTTTGTTTCTTGTTTTTCAGGACACTGTCTGCTGACAGTTTTCCTGTAAGTATGGAAATCGGAACCCCCCCGGGACTGTATACCCACTGACCTGCCTGAAAAATTGAAGGAAATGGGGTATGTACTGATTGTGCAGCCATCTGAATTTTATTGACAACAGGCATATTTTCTACAAAAGCCCATCCGGTTATTCCTCCTTCAGAGCTGCCTACTCTGTTTTCAATATTCAGTGGTGAAAAGGAAAAATGATCAGTGACTTTTCCCTCCAGCACAGGATACACAGAATCTGTGATGAGCCTGATGACTCGTTGTTCAAGATGAGCTGTAAACTCTTCAATCCATCCGGCCTCTTTGATTTGTTTAAACAGATTATATTCTGCAAGAAAACTGATGATGATCCCTGTCTTTCCGGGAGGTGCCATCTCAGAATCTTTCAGGGCGGGGATTGAAATTTCATATGTGTTTAAACTGATAAACCTTTTAAGCCATGAGAAAATATGTTCCTTACTGGTTGTTGAAAAATGTGTGAGAATGTGGTCAAGTTCTTCACGGTGGGTTTTTCCCAGCCCCTTTGTTGAAGGTGTGTAAAAAAAGTGACCATGTGCAATGTTTGCAAATCGTTCTGGCGGTTCATCAACTTCGAGGAAAATTGTAAAAATAGAATCACCGCCACGGTTTTTTAAGAAAACAGTTTTCAGTTGTTCAATTGTTCTTTGTGTTTTCTGATCCAAATTGACGGGGTCAGCTGTTTTATAGAGTGTTTTCAGATCGGCAGCCCAAATCAGATTTTTGTATTCGTAACAATTTTCATTTTCGTCTGTGATACATTGCTTGTCCGGAAATATTCCTGTGATTCTGGTTCCTGTTTTAATTTCACCTCCGCATTCCAGCAGCTTGTGATGAAGGGATTCAGCCAGTTTGCCAACCCCACCTTTGGGATAAAAATAATCAAGGTAAAGAGAGAAGTAACTCAACGCAAAAAAAGCAGGTGTGTTTTTGAAGAAATGCTGTGAAATTATATCCCGCAATGAAGCATCTTCAATGATTGTTTTGAGATAATCTTCCACAGGAATATTCATGCGGTTGATTTTCCGAACAGTAAAAATAAACCTGGGAAACCATGGAAGTATTTTTTTAAAAATGAAAGGGAGGTCTCGTTTTAAATCCTTAAACACCGGATTTTCGATGCCGTAGAGCACAACCATGTGTTTCATAATTTTTCTGATGATTTTGATTGTTTCATCAATATCACGATGACTGTGCGGAAAGAATTTTTTCAGAAGATCACCATATTCCCACAAGCTTTCAAGATTTTTTACATGCAAAATTTCATTTTCAATACCAATTGAAACATGACTTTTCACTGTGTTGAGCTCAATATTTAAGTCTTTGAGCATTGTGAAAATGATTCCTGCGTCAAGAAGGGCTCTGACTCCTGCATCAAAACGAAAACCATTATGGGAGAATGTATTCACCAGACCGCCGGTTTCTTTGTTTTTCTCAATAAGAAGGACATGCTGTCCCTTGCGGGCAAGGTAGGTTGATGCCGTTAATCCGGCGATGCCGCCTCCAACAACGATGGTATCATAACTGTGTTCAATCATTTCCATATTTTTCAAAAAGTGAATGTTCATCCTGCATTGAATTTCTTTCATTGAGGCCTGTTATTTGCAATGTTTTGTTCCAGAGTTCAAATGCAATTTCTTTGTCTGTTGCAGGTGGTGCCGGTTCTTCTTCGGTTGTTAAGTTGAAAAACTTTCCACTGATACCATCCATTTCTTTTGAAACACCCAGATAATAAAGTGCTTCAGCAGAAACCCCGGGGGATTTTAACGTTTTATCAAAGAAATTTCTTTTCAACCACCGATATACCGGTCCGTTCTCCTGCCCGGTTTCGGTTTTTACTGCTCCCGGATGCATGGTGTTTATTGTAACTCCGCTATGTCTGAACTGTTCATCAAAAATGATCATTGAAAGCAGTTGAGCTGTTTTTGCTGAGCCATAACTTTTGAGCCCGGAATATTTTCGCTTTTCCCAGTTCAGATCGTCAAGTCGCAAACCCCATGCTGCAAACCGGTGCCCCTCTGATCCGACCATGATTATTCGAGAGTTATTATGATTTTTCAGAGTTTCCATCATGATGTAATTCATGATGAATGATGAAAGGTAATGAACAACAAATACCTTTTCAAATCCCTCAGGAGTGACTTCACGTTTGGTCAGATAAACTCCCGCGTTATGAATGATCACATCAATGGGCGTTTCAAGTTCAGATAATTGGTTTGAAACCCGGAAAATGTCTTCCAGGTTACTGAGGTCTGCTATGATATATTCACATCTGACGTTAAATTCTGTTTCAATTTCTTTGCGAAGTTTTTCTGATTTTTCAGGATTGCGGTTTATGCACAGGAGTTTT
>CAYMAZ010000029.1:0-10140 GCA_964388575.1 uncultured Bacteroidales bacterium
GACAAATTCAGCTACTCGGACTTTCAGGGATTTACAGCCAGATCCTCTTTGAAAACATGCCTTATCTGCGCGGACTTGGTATTCCTTACGGTCTTGAATATCTCCCCGGCCCATGGCTTGAATCAATTTACGTTTCTAAAGGCACTTCATCGGTGATTAACGGGTATGAATCCATTACAGGCCAGATCAATGCCGAACTGAAAAAACCCGAAGATGATGAAAGGACATATCTGAACATTTACGGAGATCAGGATGGCAGACATGAAATAAATGTTAATCAGCGATTTGTTCTGAATCATGAAGTACAGTCGATGCTTTTTGGACATTATTCAAATACACCGTTTCAGATCGATGACAATGGTGACGGATTTCTGGATGTTCCGCTCAAACAACAGATTCATCTTGCAAATCACTGGAATTATCATAGCGATGACGGCGGATTTGAAGCAAGGTGGGGTATCAGAGGTCTGAAAGAAGAACGCCAGGGCGGACAGACAGCCTATTTTCAGAATGAAGAAAACAGCAACTTCTATGGAACATCAATCAACACAAAACGAATGGATGTTTTTGCAAAAACGGGATATATGTTCAGTAATAAAAACAACACAAATATTGGCTTCATCAATTCATTGTCATATCATGATATGAATTCATTTTTTGGACTTAAAACCTATGATGCATCTCAACTGGGATATTATTCAAATCTCATCTTCAGCACTGAACTGGGTGACCCAAAGCATCTTTTCCAGGCCGGATTCAGCCTGATGTATGACGAGTATGATGAAACCCTGAATGACTCAGCTTTTACAACAATAGAAAGAGTTCCCGGAGTATTTTCTCAATATACCTTTTCAATTCCCGATCACATCACTTTTATCGCAGGACTCAGAGCTGATCATCATTCACTTTTCGGCACAATTATAACTCCACGGGCACATGTCCGTTATCCTCTGAACGAACATTTTATTCTGAGGGCTTCAGCCGGCAAAGGATACCGTTCGCCAAGAATTATCGTTGAAAACATTCAGCTGCTTGCCTCATCCAGAAACTTTGTTTTTGAAGATGAACGTAAAATGGAAGAAGCTGTCAATTTTGGAGCAAATCTGGCATTCCACCATAAACTGTTCAAAAGGGATATTACCATCACTGCTGAATACTACCGGACAAATTTCATCAATCAGACAATTGTGGATTATGAAAAACATCCACAGCTCATCAGTGTCTATAATCTGGATGGCAAATCATGGGCATCACATCTTCAGTTTGAAGTGACATATGCCCCGCTGAGAAATCTGGATTTACGTGCTGCCGTTAGATATAATGATGTCAAAACAACGTATGACGGCATTTTGCGTGATAAATATCTTGTGAACCGCTGGAAATATCTGCTCACCGCAAGCTATCTGACCAAAAACAGAAAATGGCAGTTTGACGCTACTGCATTGCTCAACGGCAAAAGCAGTCTTCCCGATCTGTCATTTCACCCAATCGAATGTCGTCCTCCTGAAGAAGCGCCTGTTTATCTCATTGTTCACACGCATGTGACATACAATGTGAAACGCTGGAGTTTTTATGTGGGAGCCGAAAATCTTACAAATTATATGATGCACCATCCGATTCTCGGATTTGAAGATCCGTTCGGGCCGTATTTCGACTCGTCAATTGTATGGGGCCCGGTAATGGGAAGAAAAATCTATGCAGGACTGAGATACACCATTGACAAACCAATTTCACGTACTCATTAAAAATCAAATAAACATAACAATTATGAAAAAAATCATTTTAATTATCACCGGAATCTTGTTGATGGCATCAATAAATCCGGCCGTTGCACAGGACAGTAAAAAGAAAAAAACTGAAACCGTAAGAATTTCTGCATCAATGCATTGTCAGGCATGTGCAGACAACATCGAAACCCAGCTCAACTTTGAACCCGGCGTGAAGAAAATCACTGCCGATCCTGTCAGCAAAATTGTTGAAGTTGAGTATCAACCCAAAAAAACAAATCCTGAAAAACTGGCAGCAAAAATCAGAGATTTGGGCTACAGTGCTTCGGTTATTGTTGAATGATATCAACCAACCTGAAAATGCTTTTCAGATTCCTGAGAAGCATATAAAAATCCCGGCTAGCTGAATTCAGACATGCCGGGATTTTTCTATGAGTTGCTCTGTTAAAAACTGTAGAGCCTGAATACAGAATTTATTTGTATTGTTCTTTCCTCTTACAGGTTGAAATTCCGAAAATTGTGTATAAACCGCAAAAACTGACAAGTGATGTCACAACCAGAATTCCCGCAAAAATGAGAAGAATAATGCCCAGTGTTCCCTGAATGACGTTTGTAAAAAACAAAATTGCAATTACTGCTGCAATAATAAATCTGATGATTTTGTCTGTGGTTCCGATATTTGATTTCATGATTATTATTTTTATTTAGATTAATTTTACAAAATTACAAAATATTTCAATTACACATCTTTTTTATTCAAATTTTTTATTCTCCGTCAACGTTGAAAATCAAAAAATTACTATAAGTTTGCAAAAAATTTGAAAATTAACTTAAACAATATATTTCTATGGAAAAAATTCTTGTAGTTGGAGCAGCAGGACAGATCGGATCTGAGCTGATTCTCACTCTTCGCAACATTTACGGTAATGACAATGTGATCGGAACAGGGAGAAAAACCGCTCCTTCACAGGCTGTTCTGGAAACTGGATCTTTTGAATTCTTCAATGCAGTGAACCGTGAAGCTCTTTATGATGTTTGCAAAAAGTACGACATCAATATAATCATCAACATGGCTGCAATTCTTTCAGCAACGGGTGAACAGGATCCGATGCTTGCATGGGATGTGAACATGAACGGACTGATCAATGTTCTGGAAGTAGCTCGCGAAATGAAGATGAAACAGGTATTGGTTCCAAGCTCAATTGCCGTTTTCGGACCGGGAACTCCCCTGGATCGTGCTCCACAGGAAACAGTTCTAAAGCCAACAACGATGTATGGACTTACCAAAGTTGCCGGCGAATTGCTTGGTGATTATTATGTGCGTCGCTTCGGTCTTGATGTTCGTGGATTGCGTTACCCCGGAATCATCAGTCATGAGACTCTTCCTGGTGGTGGAACAACTGACTACGCCGTTGCCATTTATTATGAAGCTGTAAAAAACAAAAAATACACATGCTTTGTCAAAGAAGACACAAAACTGCCTATGATGTATATGCCCGATTGTATTAAATCAACCATTGATCTGATGCAGGCTGACTTTTCAAAACTAAAGCACCACAGTGATTTTAACGTTGGAGCAATGAGTTTCAGTGTTGGGGAACTTGCTGCTTCCATCAAAAAACGTATGCCGGAATTTGAAATCAGTTATGAACCCGACTTCCGTCAGGCAATTGCTGATTCATGGCCAAATGATGTTGATGACACAGCTGCCCGCGAAGAATGGGGCTGGAATCCTGAATATGACCTGGAAGCAATGACAGATGATATGCTGAAAAACATCCAGATTAAACATGATAAAGGGCTAATCTAAACAATTTTTTATATTTTTTCTTATGAAAAGGCAGTCAGTTCCAACTGATTGCCTTTTATTTTTCAACTGGTCTGATTCGCCTGAACATTATGAACTATATCTTCAATCGCATTATAAAACTTCTGTGAAAACGGATTTGCAGATATTCTTTTGCTGAATCTCACTTGGTTGTCTGTAGAACCCAATGACAAGAGCAATTCCGTTTTCTCAATGAAATCATCAATTCCGTTTTTTGGATTATGACTCAGGCCAAGTTTCATCTTTTCCACACGATACGCATTCCAGCCCTGCTCGAAAATGAATGGTACTGAAAGAACCGGAATCCCAGCTGCAAGAGATTGATATATTGTTCCGTTTCCACCGTGACAAACGGTCAGATCAACAAATTGATGTATGCTCTTAAAATTCACAAACCGCCGGTAATACTTGTTTCCTGAATTAATATCCATTGAATGTCCGGATATCACAATGTTGAATCTGTCAAAGAATTCATGATCAAAAAACTGAATATTATTTGAATTTCCACTGCTTCCAAGGCTCACAAAAATCGTTTTCCTCTCCGCATTATCTGAAAGTAATTTTTTCAGATCTTCATTATTTGCTACAGAATTAAAAATGACAGGACCACACACGTAAAAATTTCCAGGAAGATTTGTTTTTAAAGGAAATAATGCAGTGTCATCACAGATTATGTTGAAGTCTCCTTGCAGTTCATCCAGAATTGAGGAATATCTTTTTAAATAAAGTTCTTTTCTGATCTTACGGAAAGGTCTGTGTACAACATGCATCTGAATTTTTTCAGCATGTGTTAGAATAAATTTCCATGATTTTTCATTTAATTTACTCTTATATTGAACGGCTTTGTGATTCTCTGGCAAAGGTCTGATGTCATCATAATGCTTTGAAACATATGCGTTTAACACTGATACCGAAGGGATGTGGCAATACTCACATGCTGCTTTAGCCCCGAAAAATGTATCAAAAATCACAAGGTCAGGTTTATAATTGTTAATAACATCAATAAGATGATGAATGCTTGCACGGACATCTTTCGGGTTGATCCAGGAAAAATCGAAATCCTTTGATTTTTCCACGACATTGCTGTATACTTTTTCAGGCATCTCAACAATCTCAAACCCGGCTTCAGTCACATAAGAATTATATGAGACACTGCTCAGAAAATAAATCGTATACTTTTCCTTTAATGATTTCGCCAGTTCAATACACCGTAGATAATGTGACATCAGATCAAACGGACAAATCAGGATTGTCTGAACATGACGCAACGTTGACGATCGTTGATTATTATCCATTGGGTTAATTGCTGACAGGAATTTTCAAATTTCGGAATTATAAGAACATGCAACACATATCATTGCATATATTGTAATTAATTTTTAAAAATTTGTATTGATTTCAAAAAACAACAATTTCCTGATATTTCAGATATCAAATTGATGAGCAACTTAAAAGTCTTATTCCTGAAGCTTTTTGAGTTCCTGTTCGGCTTGATTTTTATAATTACCACCTTCCGATATGATTTCCTGAAGCACCTTTATTGCATCCTCTGTGCGCTTTAGTTTGATCAGATTCAGGGCATAATACCATTGAGCTTCTCTATCCTGAGGATTGGTTTTCAGAACATTTTCAAAAAACGTTAACGATGCCTGATAATTTTTATCTTCGTAAAACTGAATTCCCTTGTTCAGCTCGACAGAACTTAAGGCAGCCTGTTCAGCTTTTGCAGGGTTCACCTTTTTTTCGGAATCCTTTGTTGAAATCGGTGATAATGATTTTGTTTCGCGGCTGATTTCATCCGAATTCACTAAACGGACATCTTCAATATACGCTTCTTCCATGATCAAGCCTTTAACTTCATTCTCAGTCACATCGTATGTAACAATTTCATCTGCGTCTGATCTTCCGGAAACAGTTTTCTCTTTATTCATGACATTTCCGCTTTCCAATGCTGTCACTGAAACCGGTAGACGGACATCAATTGCGTCGTCATATTCAGTTTCTTCAAATTCTGCGATATCGGTGATTAAAGGTGGAGCCTTTTTCCCAGTTGCAACTCCAGATCCATTTCTTCCTTCATCAGCCGGAGCAAGCACATTCTCACGTTCTTCAGGTGATGAAGGGTTTTGTTTGCTTACTGTTAGATTTTGAGCAATGTCCTTAACAGATTGTTTAAAATACTGTTTCTGCAAAACAAATGTAACAGTAACAAGAACGATAATCATGGCAGCTGCAGCAATTAACGTTCGGAAAGTCAGACTTTTTTTCAGAGTTTTTTTCTGAACAAATGCATCAATGGTACTATTTAGTTCAGCAACAACTTCGGGAAATTTTTCAGGCTCAGACATCATTGACAACCCTTCAACAACATCACTGCACATTTCGCAATCTGAAAGGTGAGATTCGATTTCGTGTAGACGGTCATGGGAAATATTCCCCCTGACATACTCAAGAAGCTCAGATTCATCAGGACAACCCGAAAGTGTAAAAATGTGGCTGATTTTTTTATTCATTTTTTTCAGATTCTAGCATAATCTTTAAATTTCGTTTTCCGTTTTGTATGTAGCTTTTAACCTTTTTCATATCATATCCTGTTATCTGAGATACTTCCTGATAACTTTTTTCCTTCAAATAAAACAGTTCAATGCATTTTCTCTGCTCTTCAGAGAGTTTTGGAATTGCATTTTCAAGTTTCTGCAATTCATTCTCAGGAAAACCATTGACTTCTTGATACATAAAAGCTCTGTTTTCCATAATGTTTTCTGAAATTTGATCTTCGTTATGGTGTCTTTTGAAGGGTGTGGCTTTTCGTAATTCCAGCAGGCAATGATTTTTAAGTACAGAATAGAGCCAGGGTTTAAAGTTATCAATATTGTGTTTGAGCAACAGCTCAAAAAGCTTTTCAAACACACTCATCACTGCATCGCGGCTGTCGTCTTCATCTTTCAGATACTTCATACAAATTGCAAAACTGAAACCCGAATACCTTTTAAACAATTCTCCCACCAACATTCTGTCGTTTTGTAATTTATACAATGAAATTAATTCAGAATCAGACAGGGTTGCAATCTGTTTTTTCAATTTAGGGTAATTTGTGCATTCAAAGCTGTAAAATTACAAAAAATGTATGATTTTATTTTATCATGAAATCGAAAACCAACATTGCAAATATTCAAAATTCGTATTTGCAACAATCATCATTTCGCAATTCAGATTATTAAAATCAACAGAACAGTGTGGAACAACATCAGATAATTCTTTATCTTTGTCAAAATCAATCAGCCTTACATATGAAACAGAAACCTCAATCCAAAGCTTTGGAAGAGAACTTATCAAGAACCCGTTCAGACAATATTGTGCTGCCTGATGATTTTCAGTGGTTTTTAAGTTTATCGGAAAATTACTGGGGTGTCTATCAACGAACAAAAGAATTTTTTGAGGAATTTCACCATCCTTATGTGAATTACAAAGTTGTGAGCGACGGGCTACAAAAAACCGCCATAAGTGATTTCTGGCTATACAGCTCGGTTGAAGAAAATGTCAGGGCACTTGATTTTATTTCTGTGATGATTCATTCAGTCATTGACAAGTGCCAGGATAAAAATGTATGTGATATTCTTTTGCATACATTTTCGCACTTTACAGGGCAACTTACTGCTGACATTCCCCAATTTTCAGAAATTATTGAGAAAAACATCTGCAAAATTGAAGAAGATCTGCACTCAGAAAACAAGATCAGAATACTGTTCAATGGAAGCATTATCAGACAGGGGCTGATTCCACTGGAGAAATCAGGTCAGTTTTCCGGGCATCTTCTTCGTTTGTATAAACATATTATTGCAGAGACATATTTGCACTGGCAAAATCAAATCGAAAAAGCAGAAAAATTTGAATCAGAGCTTTGGACAGGAAGTGCAACCAGTAAAGAGATTTATCAGCACATCAAACATGAATTATACCCCGAACTTCAGGAAAAATTAAATCAGGTCACTGAATTTGGAATGCTAAATGAGTATGTCTGGTTTTATTCAGATCTGGCCAATTATCACAGACGATTGCTTGAACAGTTTTCCCAATCAACAGAGAGATTTCAATTTCTGATTTTCTTGTTGCATCTTCCTGTAATGGAGCACCTTTCCGAACACCTTATGTGGGATTTGAACAAAATCCTGAGAAATATTGTATCACAATTAACCGACAATCAATCTGTTTCATTCATAGAATATATTTTCAAGGTTTTTGAGGATATCAGGGACGATCTTTACCATATTGTTTTGGATTGCATACTGACCCTTGGGAAGGAATTGGCCACAAATCAATGTCCTGAGCTCATTCCGCATTTTGAGAGCAGGGTGATTGAATTTGGTTTTGTGCATCCCGGTGAAGTTAAAATAACTGATCAATGGAAATTATCAGTCAATCCAAATCATCTGAAAAACATCAGGGTATGGATGGAGATCATAGAAACTGCACCCATCAAATACCGGAAATTACTTTCCTCACTGATTATCAATCTGAAGCTGGGTGGAATTTTTATTTTTGACACCGATCTGTTTCAGCGAGATGTCACCAAACTTCTGAACACAAACATCAGAGAAGCATATAAGCAAATCAAGCAACTCTGCCGCCTGTTTCCGGTCTACTACAATGACATCGGAGCTGAAGGAGAGCTGAGAGATGTTTCTACAGCCATCGACAATATTTCATACAGACGTGACAAACTGATTCATTTTGTCAGGAAACAGGTGCATATTGAAAGTAATAATTCGCATATCAGATTGCTTGAGCTGGTATTCTGGTTCTGGTTAACGGGTGATCCGGAGCCTCTGAAACCACATCTACCGGCTGATGTGTTGGCAGAAATTGATGTTTCAGGAGAATGGGTCAAACCAATGAAGGCGCTCATTAATGATGTTGCACTCATTGCTGGATGTAGCCCTGAAGATGTACTCAGGATGCAAAAAAATAAACTTGAATCTGCACTGAAGACGTTGGAGGAGCATAAGAAAGTTCATAGGGAACGATTGAAATATCTTTGCCGGCTCTACGAATTGCTACAGGCAAAATATTCTTTTAATTCAGATGGTTTGTTTGAAGGCTTATCAACAGTTTCATCTATTACTGAGAATGAAATCAAAGAACTGAAATCAGCATTATGCAAAAAAGATAACATTGCATCTCTGAACCTGATATTCAGTATCATGGAAAAACTGAATGCGATCGTTCTGAATCCAAAGCCAACAGAAGGATGGGAAGACATCTATTACAAAAGACATGTGGCATTTGGTATTCCATCGATGTATGGAAAATATCGGGAACCTAAATTTGAAGCTTTGGGTTTTATTTTTAAACTTGAATTCATTGCCGGAAATATTATGGATGAAATCACAACATCCTACAATCTCAGTTATTTTACGGCAAAGAAACTTGAAGAGATCACCGGTTTGCTTTATCTCTATCAACGTGGAATGCAAATTGACGGGATTTCAAATCAGGGCTTTATGTCAAACCTGGAAATGTTGAAATATTCATTAAGTTCTCACAGTTTTTCTATGGCACAACACATCAATATTGTGCAATTCATGGGAGAAAATATCAAGGAAATTATCAATAAATATTTTTTCAGGCCCTTTGATGATATCTTAAAAATTGTTGTCCCCCAGCTTTTTACAAGTGAGGCAAACTCAGAACAACTTTTTGTCAAAAAATCGGAAGAATTTTATAGAGACATGCTTTCATCTGCATTTCTTGTACAAAGCATTGATAATTTTATTCAGAAGATTCAGTTTGCTTTGCGCAACATGGTTGAAAACTTCTCGGAAGAAATGCGCCGCGACATATTGACTTACAATCCTGATATGATCATCAGTCCTTTGTATGCTCCGACACCTGAAATGGATAACAGTGTTTTTCTCGGATCAAAAGCATTTTTTCTGAAGAAACTTTATGAATTGGGGTTGCCGGTTCCTCCCGGATTTGTGCTAACAACAGAAGTATTCAGAAGAAAAAAGTCAATATTAAATCACTCCAGGCTAAACAGTGAGATTGATTCAATGATCAGACAGCACATTCGGCAACTTGAAAAAATGGCAGGACTTCAGGTTGGAAATCCTGAACGACTGTTGTTACTGTCTGTCAGATCTGGAACAGCTGTATCGATGCCCGGAGCCATGAATTCGTTTCTAAATGTGGGGATGAATGACCAAATTACAGAAGAATTGAGCAAAAAGGAAAATTTTGAATGGACATCCTGGGACTGCTACAGGCGTTTTCTCCAGTCGTGGGGGATGGCATACTCAATTCCACGTGATGAATTTGATCAGATTATGCTTGAATACAAAGGCATTTATGGTGTCAAACAGAAAATTCAGTTCACTCCTGCTCAAATGCGCGATATTGCTTTTTCATACAAAGAGAAACTTCTGAAGAACAATATTCGCTTTGAAAATGCACCTTTTGCGCAGCTCAAGGAGGCCATATTGCTTGTGTTTGACAGCTGGTCAACATCCCGGGCTAAAGTATACAGAAAGCACCTTCAAATCGCTGATGAATGGGGAACGGCTGTCATTGTTCAGAAAATGGTTC
>CAYMAZ010000029.1:10150-40052 GCA_964388575.1 uncultured Bacteroidales bacterium
TAATGATACTTCAGGAACCGGAGTTGTTTTTACAAGAAATCCACATTTATCTGATCCCGGAGTTCACTTATACGGTGATTATTCACTTGTCAGTCAGGGGGAAGATGTGGTTGGAGGTCTCGTACATGTTTTGCCAGTTTCTGAAAATCAGAAAACCGAATCGACAAAAGACTTACAATCGCTTGAAATTCAATTCTCCGAAACTTACAGCCTGATGCAAAATATTGCCCTTGAACTTACTGAAAAACACGGTTTCGGGCACCAGGAAATTGAATTCACTTTTGAATCAGAAAAACCCGAAGATTTCTATATTCTGCAAACACGTGATCTTGAAGTTCCCAAAAGTGAAACAACAACAGTTTTCGATACTACTGAAGAAAACAAAAAAATGCTCACTCACGGAACCGGAATCGGAAAAGGAGTATTGAACGGCATCATATTTTTTGACTTTGATGACCTGACAAATTTGCGTAAAAAACACCCCAATCAGAAAATGATACTTGTCAAGCCGGATACTGTTCCTGATGACATCGGATTGATTTTTGAATGCGACGGACTCATTACCGCTCGCGGTGGAGCAACATCTCATGCAGCGGTCACAGCGATGAGACTTGGCAAAATCTGCATCGTCAACTGTAATGAACTCCAGGTTCTTGAAAAGGATAAATTATTTAAAGTGAATTCACATACCCTGAAAAGTGGTGACAAAATTTCAATTGACGGCAATCTCGGAAATATCTACAAAGGGCATTATAGGATTGAACACGTCAAATTGTAGTCAAATTACATTTTATCAATAAAAGTGCTGTTGTATCAGATTGCTCAATTCGTCATAAAATCATTATTTTTGCCTCAAAAACTGTGTTATGAATATTCGGATATCAAACAAAAAGTTCCTTGGAATAAACAGTCTTGGGCGTATTGGAAAACTTGTGTTATGGAACCAGCTTGTCAGCAGATACTTTGACGGCATTGTGATAAATCTTGGTCGAACTGTCGGTAAAAAACCTGAAGACATACTTGATTTTCTGAAAACCGACACAACCTATGGGACTTTGTCTCAATTTTTGTACGGACAAACTGGAAGGCAGGCTGAAGTAAAAATTATAAATGCTGAGGAAAGTCTGTTTGAGATTGAGGGTATTTCCATCAAAGTATTAACTAAAGAACGCAATCCGAAAAACATTAACTGGGCAGCGGAACAGGTACCAGTTGTCATTGACTGTACAGGTCAGTTTTCAGATCCGTCAGCATCTTCAGATTTACCAAAAGGAAGTCTTCGCGGACATTTGGAAGCCGGGGCACAGAAAGTCATTTTAAGTGCTCCGTTTAAGATCAAGGATTCTGCCGGAAAAATGCCAGATGACAGTATTATGATGGTTTACGGCATCAATCATCTGAATTTTTTACCGGAAAAACACCACGTTATTTCAGCTGCAAGTTGCACAACGACAGCACTTTCACACATGATGAAACCTCTCATCGAAGCTGAAGCCACTGCAAACATCCTAACAGCATCAATGTCGACAGTTCATGCTGCCACAAATACACAATCTGTTCTTGACTCAGTTCCTTCAGCGGGCACAAGTGATTTGCGAAAAAGCAGATCTGTCTTTAACAATATCATATTATCAACAACCGGTGCCGCCAAAGCACTTGAAGAAGTGATGCCCCAGATACAGGAAATCGGATTTATGGCCGATTCCGTCAGGATACCCATCAATACTGTTTCTCTGATTTCTCTGAACATTACTTTTGGATCTCAGATTGATCTTCATGGTGATCCAACAGTGAGCCGAAAGATCATCAACGATCTTTACAAGCAAGCTGCAAATGGCCCTCAACAGGACATGCTTGTGTTTTCTAACAGACAAAATGTGTCATCCGACCTTGCCGGAGTGAATGCTGCTGTTGTAATTGAAGGACATGAAACACACACCAGAACAGGCTTCCTTAAATTAAGTCCGAATATGCTTTCCGGATACGGTATCAATAAAAAGGAGCACCTGACAATTCCGGTGACTCATGCGAAAATATTCGGATGGTATGATAACGAATACGGCAGTTATGTAAACATGCTCACTAAACTGTGTCAGTACGTATATTCAAGATTATAACCCATTTTTTTGAAAATTATTCAACCTGAAGTTTCTGTTATTCTTCCCTTTCATCGTGATGAATTTCCACTTCATGATGCCATTGAAAGCATTTACAACCAACATTTTGAATCATGGGAATTATTACTCATCAACAACAATGCTGATCAAACATCAGGAGAAATTGCAACCTACTGGCAAAGCAAGGATGAACGGATTCATGTTCTTCATGAAAAAAATCAGGGAATTGCCCATGCTCTGAATGTTGGCTTAAAATCAGCCCGTGGAAACTTCATTGCCCGGATGGATGCAGATGATATTTCCTTTCCTGACAGATTCTCAAAACAAGTCAGTTTTTTGCACAACCATCCCGAAATTGATGTTGTTGCCTCACAAACACAGTTTCATTCAACAATTGAAAAAAGTCACGGTTATGAATTGTATGTGCAATGGCAGAACAGCATCATCACTCCTGAGGAACATTTTCTGTCACGGTTTGTGGAATCACCTCTGGCACATCCTTCTGTGATGTTCAGAAAAAAGTTGATTTACTTGTTCGGAACATACAGCACAGGTAATGTCCCTGAAGATTATGAACTTTGGCTGAGGTGGATGGACAAAGGAGTGAACTTTTACAAAATACCTGAACATTTGTTGCAATGGAACGATCATGAACAAAGGCTTTCCCGAAGTCACAATAATTATTCAGAAGATGCTTTTCATCAAACAAAATGCATCTATCTTGCCAAATATATTCAGAAACATATTTCTGAAAAAAAGCGAATTGTGATATGCGGAAGCAGCAGCAATTGCAGGAAAAAAGCAACTGTTTTGTCAGAAACAGGCATTAATATATATGGATACACAGATGTGAGAATTCCGAAAAATGGCAGATACCGTTTTATCAGTATTCCCGAAATTACAGAACCCGAAAAATGGTTTGTGCTGAACTTTATCTCCAAACGTGGCGTAGGAAGTTCCATACGCCAACATTTTATTTCACTTGGATTTACGGAAGGGTTAGATTTTATTCTTGCAGGTTAAACATGCAGGAAAATTCACCTGGCAATGTAAGACATATAGTAGTGCCTTCCTGTTAAAAGTATTCTGCTGTCATTCAAGGTCTGATTTCAGTCATTCATTAAAAAACATTTTTTCATTGATGCAATATGCAGTAGTTTTGTAAGTAAGAATTCATAAATAAAAGCACAAATGATTATGAAAAATGAAAAACATTTTTCATTTGGAATCAATCAAAATATGTAATTCAATATATTATAAATTTTCATTCATAATGACGCCAGCACTATCATATTTATCGGGAGATCTAATTCAACAGGAACGGCTGAAAGGAGCCCGTTTTATGGTGTATTTCAGGTGGTTGTTTATTGCGCTCATTCTGGGATTGCTTCTGATTCAACTGCTGAGTGGTTACAAGGGTGAAACAATTCACTCATTGATTTTGGTTGTCGTCTATGCAATTTCAAACATTTTTCTTCATATTGCAAACATCAGAAAACTTGACAATGTCTGGATTAGATATTCATCAGTGTTTCTCGATGTCAGCATAATTACCTTCCATCTGTGGCATCTTTCCGGTCGGTTTGATCCCATTGCAGTCTCTGCAGCTGCAACAATTCTGCTCTATCCTGTGATGATTCTGCTGTATACATTCCGTATTGACAGAAAGCTTCTCATATTTATTACTCTATTATCAGCATTTGCCTACTCTCTGGTTTTTGTCATAAGATATCCTCTTATAATCGATTCAGGAATTAACAGTCTGTCGCTTACTCCGCTCAGCCAGATATTTAAATCTGTGTACATTTTATTCATAGGATCACTGTGTGTATTTCTGCAACAGGGATTAATAAACCTCATCGGACAGCAATCTGAAATTGCAAAAAATCAGACTGAAGCCGATATGTTGTTACAGCTTGAACAGCAGCGCAATTCACATATGGAAACATTGATGAATCAGGAAAAGCAACTGAATAAAAAACTTGAAAAGGAAATTGCTGAAAGACTGGAAGTTGAATCCCTTCTGATGGAAAGAGATGAGCGTTTCAGGTTGATTACAGAAAATCTTCACGATGTGATCTGGACACTGGATCTGAAAACCATGAAATTCACGTATATCAGTCCTTCAATATACAAAATGAGGGGGTACACTCCTGAAGAAGCTCTTGAAATTCCTGTTTATGAAACAATGCCCTCTGAATCCTTTGAATTTGTGCGTCAGAGCATAGACTCAGCACTGAATGAATTTGTAAAAACAAATATTCTTCCCGTTTGGACCGGCGAAATGGTTCAGTACCACAAGAATGGCACCCCTGTCTGGGTTGAAGTTGTTGCATCTCTGATGAAAGACGAAAACGGCGAAACGAATCAGGTAATGGGCGTATCGCGTGACATCACTTCACGCAAACTGGCCGAAGAGTCATACAAAGAGCTGACTGATTTTTTACCACAAACCGTTTATGAACTGGACAATGAAGGCTATGTTACATTTTTCAATAAAGCTGCTGAAAATCTTTTTAAAAAAGGAACACCTGACGA
The DNA here is from genome assembly GCA_964388575.1 of uncultured Bacteroidales bacterium. Lineage (GTDB taxonomy): Bacteria > Bacteroidota > Bacteroidia > Bacteroidales > DTU049 > CAYMAZ01. The sequence continues at coordinate 14,806 of CAYMAZ010000029.1, forward strand.
AACCGGAAGAATTCATGCACTTCAACTGTTTGCACCCGAAGACAGGGAGCAACTTGCACAAAACATTCAGAACAGAAAAACCAAAGAAGGAAGTTTTTACAATGAATATTCCGCGATCAGAACTGACGGATCTCTTTGCCCCGTTCTGATATACAGTAATCCGATTATCCGGGAAGGAAAAACTATCGGATCCAGAGGGATTATTATTGACATCAGCATACGAAAGAAAACCGAAGAAGACCTGAAAGCAGCCAAAGCAGAACTTGAAGAACTGAACACAAAACTTGAGAACACGATAGAAGAACGTACCAGGCAGCTTACCGAAGCCAACACACAGCTGCTCAGGCTTCAAAAAGAAAATCTTCAGTCGCAGTTTGACATGCTGAAACAGCAGGTCAACCCACACTTTTTATTTAACAGCCTGAATGTTCTGACATCCCTGATCAAGCTTGATCCGGGGCTAGCTGAAAGTTTTACCGAGCAACTGGCAAAAGTATACCGGTATGTTCTTGAAAATAAGGAAAAAGACCTTGTCCCCGTCAACACCGAAATGGATTTTCTGAGAGCTTACGTCTTTCTGATCAACATCCGATTTATGGATAAGGTTCATGTTGATATTGCATTTGATGAAGAAAAAGAAGACAGGATGCTGCTTCCGTTGTCGCTGCAGATTCTCATTGAAAATGCGATCAAACACAACACCTTTTCAAGGAAAAATCCGCTTTTTATTTACATGTACATTGATGATAATGAATGTCTTGTGGTTGAAAACAATCTGCAAAGTCGTGAAACCAACTTTGTCTCAACCGGGGTCGGACTAAAGAATATTAAAAACCGGTATGCTTTGCTCACTGATAAAGAATGTCTTTTTGAAAAAACAGAAACGCATTTTGTTGCAAGAATACCATTACTAAGAAATTAATTACACGCGTTATGAAAGTAATAATTATTGAAGACGAAACATTGGCCGCACGCAGACTCAGACAAATGATACTTGATTATGACAGGAATATTGAAATTGTTGCTGAACTGGAATCTGTCGAAGAGTCTGTTGACTGGTTCATAAACCACACAGAACCAGATCTGATTTTTCTTGACATACATCTCGAAGATGACCTGAGTTTTGCAATCTTTGAAAAAGTAAAGATCAACGCACCAATCATTTTCACAACAGCATTTGATGAATATGCAATCAAAGCGTTCAAGTTAAGAAGCATTGATTACCTGCTGAAGCCGATTGTGCAGACAGAACTTGTTGCTGCATTGAAAAAATATAAAGAAATGAGCTTTGAAGTCAGGTCGTCACATGATCTGCAAAAGCTTTACGAAATGATCATCGAAAAGAAACCTCAGTTCAGGGAACGATTTTCTGTGGCGTTCGGGCAAAAGATCAAAACATTTCCTGTCAGCGAAATATCCTGTTTTATCAGCCAGGATGGAGCAACATTTGCCATATTGGACAACAATTCATCCTATCCTGTTGATCTGAGTCTCGACAAACTTATGAGTGAGCTGAATCCTGATGTTTTCTTCAGGATCAACAGGCAAATGATCGTTTCAATTCGTGCAATCAAAGAAGTGCTTGTTTATCCAAAAAGCAGATTAAAACTGGAACTGAATCCCGAAATGAAAGATGTATTCGTTTCGATCGACAAAGTCACTCCGTTTAAAGAATGGTTTGGAGGAAAAAACAATTCATCAACCACATAATTTTTAACCACTTAATACATATTTTATGATACTCTCAACAACACACACCGTTCCCGGAAAGGAAATTGAAACAATCCTCGGAATCGCCAGAGGAAGCACAGTCAGAACAAGAAATATCGGGCGCGACATCGTTGCCGGTCTGAAAAACATTGTGGGAGGCGAAATTGAAGAATACACCAAGCTGCAGGCATATGCAAGGGAAGAAGCTCTGGCACGCATGATTGAAGATGCAAAAATAATGAATGCCGACGCAATCGTTGGTATTTTAATAACCACAGCCATGGTGACAAAAGGGGCCGCTGAAATTCTGGCATACGGAACGGCAGTTAAACTGAAATAACATGAAAATTGTCAATGTCATCATTGCAGCCCAGATCTTTGCCATCATCGTATCATTGGGCGCCATCATTTATCTCATTGTGATGCGGGTCAGGAAAAAAAAGAATGAGCATTTTGAGAAAAGAAACAATTAACCTGAAACCCGAAAACGATGGCCAAAAACTATTCCGTTCAGATTATTCCCCAGTCGCGAATTGCAACATTTGATGTGTTTGCAGCAGGCAAAAAGAAACATCATGTTGCTGCATTGCTTGAATTCGATGTCACTGAAAGCAGGCTGAAGATCAGACAACTAAAACGGGATGGCTCAAAAATTTCATTCAACGGATGGCTGACAGCAGTTATCGGGCACACATTAAGTGATCATCCCATGGTGGCTTCATTCAGGCAAAACAAGCGCAGACAGCTGATCTTTAACAGCATTGATGTTTCAATGATTGCCGAAAAATCAACAGGCAGTCACAAAGTTCCGATTCCCTTCCTGATTCAGAATGCCGACAAAAAAAATGCAGTTGAAATTTCTGCAGAAATCCGAAATGCTGTCAATGCAGAGATTTCCGACAAAGACATTGTGATTCATAAAAAGCAAAAAAAATACGAACGCCTTTACCATATTCTGCCCGGCACGATCAGGCGCTGGTTCTGGAAAATCCTCCTCAACCGTCCCGTGCTTGCGTTCAGAACCATGGGCAATGTTTCAGTCACATCACTAAGCATGGCAGGACAGATCAACGCATGGTTTATCCATTCTTCTGTTCATCCTGTTTCTTTCGGAATTGGATCCGTCATTAAAAAACCTGTGGTTGTAAACGACAGTGTTCAGATCAGAGAAATGCTCAATATAACTGTTTTACTCGACCATGACGTGGTCGACGGCATGCCCATGGCAAAATTTGTTAAAGCACTCGGCAGAAATATTGAAAACGGCTTTGGGCTTTAAGACTTTGAGCCGTTAAACCATCCTGACAAAAACAGAAAAAACAAATTCACTGAATTCTGGTCAAATCAACTGCCGGAGCAGCTTAATACTGCAAATTACCAGGGAACATAGAAAATAGCAAAAATCAAATAGAAAATATTCAATATAACAAACTTTGGTAAAATTTAAAATTTACATTTTACAATTTCCAATAAAAAACCCCAGACCCCAGAGCAATCTCCTGCTATCTGATCAACATAACAACTCCATCCCTGTTCACCGTTGTCCCGTCTGCAAGTGTTGCCCTGAGCAGATACACATACACCCCCTGGGGTGCGATGCGGCCATTGTGACTGCCATTCCAACAGTGGTACGGGTCTTTGGTTTCAAACACAACCTCACTGCGGCGGTTAAAGATCACAAGCGACAACTGCTCAATCCCCTCACCAATCACACACAACTCATCATTCAGTCCATCGCGGTTTGGAGTAAAACTGTTGGGAACCCAGATATTACATTCTACAACTTCAACCGTATCCGGAAAACACTCTTCAACATACACAGTGATCGTATCCCATGTCTCCAGAAAAAACTCATCGATCACATGCAGATAATAGGTTGTTGTAACCACGGGTGACACAAGCTGCCTTGCCGCCGTGCTGTCTGCAAACAACGACCCGGGCGACCAGAAATACTGCCTGTTATGCTCATCATCCGTACCGATTAAAATCGTATCTCCTATGCAAATCAGTGTATCCTTACCCGCATTGGCTGAATAATTATGACCTGTGCAATCGTACAGGGCGACCATATCAAGATATAACCCAAAATCTGCAATAACCGGATTTAAATTAGCAGAATCAACAAGAACATTCGTGAGCGAATCAGGATAAAAATTTCCGATCGTTAAATATTGATAACTGCTGTCGGCAACAAATGACCCCGACACAAGATACCACGTATTGCTTGTATCGGGATAATCAAGTTTATGGTTTTCAATTTGCGGTACTACCTGCATCACTTTGGCATCAACTGTAACAGGCTGGGAAGTTGACAAATATGCACCTATGGTGTTCATTGTCATATAATACGAAACATCAGGAACTGACAACCAAAAACTCAGGCAGTATGTATTGCCAATAATTAAACTATCCATTAATTTTACCATTGGATATTGTCGAATGTCAAAGTTAAAAAATGTCCAATATGATAAAAACCCAAGATATGCACATCCATCTTTTGCTTCCTGATAATAATAACCATTTAAAGTATATTGAGAACCAGTAAAATTGTTTATTGGTACTCCCTGATATGGAATTGTCCATTCACTGTCTATGCAGAAATTCATATCGCAGGTAAAATAATGCGGACCGGACAAATCTGGGAAGAAAATTAGATTTGCATAAGTCCAATCTGTTGATTTTGCCAATGAACAACAGGGAATCCGAAAACATGGGGGAGACAAATTGATAATGTAATACTCTTCGAAGCTAGGATTTGGAACAAGATTCTGGCTCTTTGTTATGAGTGGAAACATTACAAGCAGAGAAATCAAAATAATTATTTTCATAATTTTATTAGAAGAGCCAAAGGAGTATTGTAGAACTCCTTTGGCAAAATTAAAAAACTACCTGATTATACAAAATTTTTCTGAAAATGAGCCAACAGTATCGGTTTTCACTTCTATAAGATAACAACCACTTTCAAGTTTTCCGACATGTATTGAATTTGAACCTTCAACTTTAACCGAAGTTGTCAAAACTGTCCTTCCTGAAAAATCAGATACCTGAACCATTACAGGTTGATCAGATTCAAAATTCAGCATAGGCATATTTTTTTTGGTTTAAGGCTGCTAATTTACGCAACAATTTGTCAAAAACCAAATAAATTGTTAAAATCTTATTTCATATGTAAATATATATATATTTAACATTGAACATAAAATACTGATCATGGTGATTTTCCATGACAAACAACCATGGCCAAATTAATCAGAAAAGAATAACACATAACACTAAACATAAAATGAATAAGTGTAATCCACAGACCATAGGCCATAGACCAAACCAACCTCCACGACCATCAACCATGGACTGTCAATGGTCAAATATGGATATAAGGGAAATTTAATAGCGACTGGACCACTTGTCCACTTGACCACATTTCGGGAATGAATAACACATAACACTTAACACAAAATGATTAAGTAAAATCCAAAGACCATCGACCACAAACCTAACCTATATCCACGACCATCAACCATGGACAGTGAATAGTCAAATATGGGTATAAGTGTATAAGGGCTCTCAGTTTCTCATCTTCCCACATTCCCATCTTCTCATATTCTCACTTTCGGACTCCCGACTCTCGACTCCCGACTCCCGACTCCCGACTCCCGACTCCCGACTTCCGACTTCCGACTTCCGACTCCCGACTTCCGACTTCCGACTTCCGACTTCCAACACATTTATCTGATTGTCAATCAACATCTCTCATCTCAACACCTGATAACTCAAATCATTTTTGTCCAGTTCAAGTGTAATGGTTTCAAGCTGTGACGTATCCTGCAGATTAAACGTAATAATAACCTGCACAAATCCAACCGGAACACTGGTCGTTGACCGCTCGTGCCAGATATCATGAACGCTGGCCCTCACCCTTTCGAGAATATCAAGGATCATCTTCAGATTTCCCGCCTGATCGGGGATCAGAACGGCAATCCTTGCCCTGAATCCTTCATTCATCACCCCCTTGTCAAGGATCTGCTCCAGAATACTCATGTTGATATTGCCCCCGCTGATCACTGCAATCACATTTTTGTTCTTCACATTCATCTTCTTGTAAAGAATTGCAGCCATTGACACAACTCCGGCAGGCTCAGCCAGAATTTTCGCCCTTTGCAACAACAAATATGCAGTCCGTGCAATTTCAGCATCATTAACAACAACAATATCATCAACATATTTGTTCACAGCCTCAAAGTTCAGGCTTCCGCATGATTTCACAGCAATACCGTCAGCAATCGTATTGACTGAGTGCAAAGGTGTAATTTCTCCCCTTTCAACCGATGTTTTCATGCTTTGCGCCCCGTCGGCCTCAACACCGATAATTCGGATTTTCGGATTCAGATTCTTCAACGCTATTGCTACACCTGAAATAAGTCCACCGCCTCCAATGGGAACAAACACATACTCAACATCCCTGCACTGTTCAAACAATTCGAGCCCCAACGTTCCTGCCCCCGAAATAACCAGCGGATCATTGAATGGATGTATAAATGTTGCACCGCTTTCTCCTGCATATTCAACAGCCGCTTTGTATGCATCATCAAAAGTTTTTCCAACAAGCTCAACATCGGCACCATACGAACGTGTGGCAACAACCTTCAGGGGAGGTGCAAAAACCGGCATAAACACCTTACTTTTCACATTCAGTTTTGAAGCTGCATAAGCAACTCCCTGCGCATGATTACCCGCCGAAGCACACAACACTCCCCTTTTCTTCTCATCTTTAGTTAAAGCGGATATTTTATTATAAGCCCCCCTGACTTTAAACGAACCTGTCTTCTGAAGATTCTCAAGCTTCAGAAAAACCCTGGCATCCGACATTGACGAAAAGGACTGACTGATCTCTAGCGGTGTACATTTTATAATCGAATTCAGTAATTTTTGTGCCCTGATAATGTCCGATAATTTCGGCAACATCTCATTTTTATAAGTATTCTTCATGCTCAGAGATTTGTAGGTCAAACTTGATTGCTTAAAAAAAGCAAAAATAAGAAAATAACTTTCCTTAGACTGACAAAACCCTTCAACATTTTAAATCGTCCATTCATAATCCGATACAGTGTCTCCAACATGTTTCATTTTCAGGAGCAGTCTCGGCAATCTACTTTTGCAGCACAAAAAAAAATAAAAATCATAAAGGGGATGAACGAAGAAATTGGCACACCTTCTTTTCAAAAATTAAATCATGAAAACAATCATCCTGAATGCAAGTCCAAGAAGAAAAGGAAACATTTCAAAAATGCTTACGGCATCAATCAATGGGTTTCATTCTTCCGATGAATTTGAAATGATCCACGTGAATGAACTCAGCATAACACCATGTATTTCCTGTATGAAATGCCGGACATCAGATCAATGTATTTTGCCGGACGATGATGCCCATATTGTGGGCAAAAAAATTGAAATAGCTGATCAGCTGATCATCGGCACACCGGTGTTTTGGGACAACATGCCGGGCACATTGAAGGTACTTTTTGACAGAAATGTGTTTCGATTTATGGATACGTCAAAATCCGGTATTCCAAAAAAGAAGATGAAAGGGAAAAAAGCGGTTCTTATGATTGCATGTTCCGTCCCGAAATTGATAGATGTGTTTACAGGACAAAGTGCTTCCTGCAAAAAATCAGTTAACGCCATTCTGCAATCAGGTGGAATTCAGATCTCCCAAACATTTGTACTTACAAATCCCAAAAAAATCAAAATGTTAATCATGAAATGAATGAAAAAATCACAAATTTTATGAAACGTAACAGCCTGTCTATCAAATCTGATTCAAAATCAAAAACAGAAATTTTCAGCTTTGAAACAGATTGTTTTATGGAATTTGAACAACTGAGTTCTCCTTAATTCAATTGTTCAAATTTTTTCATTTAAAAATCCACCATCATGAAAACAGCATTGCTCATTCTTACATTACTTCTATTTTCAATATGCACATCTGCTTCAGAATACGGAGTGCTCGCCGGAAGTGTTAAACAAAAAAGCAACAACAAGATCATCTCAAATGCCAAAATCGAAGCCTTTCAGGCTGGTAAACTGAAAGCATCATCAAACACTGATAATAAAGGTCAGTTTACAATACAGATTTCCCCCGGAATATATGATATTAAAGTCAGTGCCAGAGGTTTTTCAAATCATATTGAAAAATCAGTACAGATTGAAAAAGGAAAAACAAAAACGCTGAACATCACTCTTTCTCTTGAAATAGTTGTTATTGAAGATGCAGCAGAACAAGACAACATCAACTTATCTGTCAGAAAGAGAGAATCTTATCCTGTTTCAACCGGAGCTGTTTACGGCAATGCATCCTATGATGATATGCCACATGTGAATTACAATACTGAGTCCTATGATGTCATTCATGACAATAACTTCAAAGAAGTGATCGGAAACCCTCTTTCAACCTTTTCTGTTGATGTTGACAAAGCCTCCTATTCCAATATCCGAAGATTTCTGACTCAGAATCAGAAACCTCCGGTTGATGCAGTCCGCATTGAAGAATTTATCAATTATTTCGATTATGACTATCCTCAACCCACCGACGGACATCCGTTCTCAGTGACAATGGAAGCAACAAATTGCCCGTGGAATGACAAACACCAGCTTGTGATGATCGGAATCAAAGGGGAAAACATCAATGAACAACAAATACCCGCCAATAATCTGGTTTTTCTCATTGATGTTTCCGGGTCTATGAATGCGGCAAACAAACTCCCGCTTGTGATACAGTCTTTTAAACTGCTTACCGAACAGCTTCGTCCGCAGGACAGGGTGGCCATTGTTGTGTATGCCGGTGCTGCAGGACTTGTGCTCGAGTCCACGCCGGGAAGTGAAAAGGTTAACATCATTTCTTCTCTTGAAAAGCTTCAGGCAGGAGGTTCAACAGCAGGAAGTGACGGTATCAATCTGGCTTATAAAGTGGCCAAAGAAAACTTTATTCCAAACGGAAACAATCGTGTGATCCTTGCCAGTGACGGTGATTTTAATGTGGGTGCAAGCAGCAATGCAGAACTTGTCAGACTGATAGAAACAAAACGTGATGAAGGTATTTTCCTTTCAATTCTCGGCTTCGGCATGGGAAACTATAAAGACTCCCGTTTTGAACAGCTTTCAAATGCAGGAAACGGAAATTATTTTTACATTGACAATATTCTAGAAGCAAAAAAAGTCTTTGTGGTTGAACTTTGGGGAACACTATACACTATTGCAAAGGATGTAAAAATACAGGTTGAATTTAATCCTGCAAAGGTGAAAGCCTACCGTCTCATCGGGTATGAAAACCGCATTCTCAATGCTGAAGATTTTAACAACGACAAAAAAGATGCAGGCGATATTGGTTGCGGTCACACAGTCACTGCTCTCTACGAAATTATCCCTGCCGGTTCCGAAGAAACTGTCAATTCCGTTGATCCACTGAAATTTCAATCATTTTCCACAAAATCAGGGAACGATTTTATGCATGTTAAAATTCGTTATAAAAAGCCACAGGAAGATACAAGTATCCTGATTGAAAAAACCGTTCGCCGGGAGCAAATGAAGGCCGGCTCAAACATCTGGTTTGCTTCTGCAGTGGCTGAATTCGGCATGCTTCTCAGAAACTCGGAATTTAAAGGCACTGCATCGTTTAAGTCCCTTATCAGCCGTGCAAAAGAATACACAGGGCCAGATGAGTTCGGCTTCAGAACAGACTTTGTTAAGCTTGCCGAAATGGCTGAACTTCTTTACAGGTAGCATTGACTTTTGTTAAGTATAAGACACCGGTAAATATTCAAGAATTTACCGGTTTTTTTTTTGAGACGTCATATAGTGAGCATTTTTTTCATATTTTTGGCATCACATATCATAAATACTTTATCATGATTGATCCAAAGGCTTTTTATAAATTGTCATACGGTTTGTATGTTGTGACATCAGGTGACCAAAACAGCGGAAACGGTTTTATAGCCAATTCAGTTTTTCAGGTCACAGCAGACCCTCCAAGAATTGCAGTAAGCTGTAACAAAAAAAATCACACTTTCGGTTTTATTGAAAAACATCAGGTTTTTGCCTTGTCTGTTTTGTCTATGGATGCTTCCCGTGATATTATTTCAGAATTTGGTTATAAAAGCGGTAAAGACAACAGCAAACTACAGAACAAATCTGTGATTTACGGTGAAACAGGTGTACCTGTTTTTACAACAGATTGTTTGTCATATATGGAATGTAAAGTGGTTCAGCAGTTTGATGTTGGCACACATGTCATTTTCATTGGTGAGCTTTTGCATTCTCAAATGCTTGATGAATCAAAGAAAGCTTTGACTTATAATTATTACAGAGAAGTATACAAAGCTGCAGCACCTGAAAATGCTCCCACTTACGTTGAAATGCCTTCCGCAGAAACTTCCGAAAAAACAGCAACGGATTACAAATCATACAAGTGTACAATTTGTGGATACACGTATGAGGAATCTGACGGAGATCCCACACAGGGAATAGAGGCAGGCACATTATTCAGTGATTTGCCGCATGACTGGGTCTGCCCTGTATGCCGAACGGTAAAAGATGACTTCAAATTAATATAACAATAACTAATATCGGGAGATTATGTCGAAATCGATTAAAGGAACCAAAACTGAGCAGAATCTGCTCAAATCTTTTGCCGGAGAATCACAGGCAAAAAACAGATATGAATTCTTTGCAAAAGTGGCCCGCGAGGAAGGATATGTTCAGATTGCCAATATTTTTCAGGAAACTGCAAATCAGGAAAAAGAACACGCAAAACGATTTTTCAAATTTCTTGAAGGCGGAATGGTCGAGATCACAGCCATGTATCCTGCCGGAGTGATCGGCACAACTGTCGAAAACCTGAAAGCTGCTGCTGAAGGTGAAAATGAAGAATGGACATTATTATATCCCGAGTTTGCCGAAGTCGCCAAAGAGGAAGGTTTTACTGAAATAGCAACTGCATTCAAGGCAATTGCCAAAGTTGAAGCGGAGCATGAAAAGCGTTATCTGAAGCTTTTACAGAACATCACTGAAGATAAAGTTTTTGTCAGGGACGGCAAGGTCCTCTGGGAATGCCTCAACTGCGGATATGTGTATGAGTCAGCCAAAGCATTGAAAAACTGCCCGGCATGCCTGCACTCAATTGCCTACATGCAGTTGAGAGCTGAAAATTATTAAACTCACTGAAAAATCATAGCTTTAAACCGGATTGTTCTTCCCAACAATCCGGTTTTTAAATATGCAGTTGAATGAAAGTCAGGATCTTTCTGTTCTCAAACTTACAAAAAAATATTTTTAATTTTCTTTCTCAATAATACCGTCTTCACCTGAGAAATTAAAAAAAGGACTGAATACAAGTCTGAACAATACAGCGCCATGAAGTCCGAATTTTCTATTATAGTGTTCAAGTCCAACAGTTTTCAAATAGATTATTGCAGCCAGTTCCATGCTGAACTGATCATTCAGGGCATATCTCATCCCACCGGAGATGTATGTACCAAAACCAATACCGCCCTGTCTGATGTCATATTCGTTCAGTGGGGTTCCTGGCACATAGTTAGAACTTCCGTAAATATTCACCAAGTTAAATTCCCTGTCATACAAGTGCATCATGTGCTTTTTAACATGCGTACTATTCACATTCAGTCCCATTTCTGCAAAAGGCGTCAAATTTTTTTCAGGAGAAAAGGTATACATTCCCCCTACATCAATGTTTGTTCTTCCCTCTGTCCCGAAAATATTACAATACACAAAACTTTCTACGGCGCCTGAAAATGGAGGAATGACTTCCAGAGCAATCACATCCCGAACCTGCAATTTTGAATAATTAAAACTGATATTCATTGTGATTTCTTCTGAAAAATTATATCTTGCAGAAAATCCAACATGCATTGCTGCATCGTATTTAATATCAGCCGGATAATCAGAAATAAGGAAAGAGTCTCTTTGTTCGTGAATAATAATCTGATCCTTTATATCCTGATACCAGTAATAATTTGAAAAAATATAATTCAGATTATTCACATTTTGTGGTTCTCCATTATAAAATTTTGCATGATATTTATTTGCCTGATACACGCCAAAATTACCAGACACTTCCCATCCGATCTTCGACTTTTTCTCCAGGGGTTCAAAGTCATATGCACCTTTATGAAGAATCAGACTGTCCGGTTGTTCTGCAAAAGAGTTTTGCGGATATAATTGGATCAAAACATACATCAATAACAACAATGACATTATTTTTTTCATGATGCAAATATCTGAAATTTTGCTGATATCAACAATAACACAGAAACTAAATACATCCTGAATCCCCACATGTCCTTTCTGAAACAAAGGGATAAAGCATCCAAATTCTTTGATATAGCTCTCATCTTTCTACATACACCATTCATCCAGCAATAAACTGTTTGCAATAAAATTTTCCTGAAATGTCCCGAATTCTTCCCTGTATATATAAGTTATTTGCATTAAACCTGTTGTTGCATCTATTTTTGTTTACAAAAAAGTTATGAGCGATATCAGAATAACCATAATCGTTCTTTTCATAACACATTTTATTAATGCTCATAACACATGTGCTGCTGTCTTTCATGTCAGGGAAGCAGAAAATTCTGCTTCCCTCAGCGGCACTGTCGCTGATCTGCAAACAAAGCTGGGTGTTGAATATGCAAATGTCATACTGTATGCTCCTGATTCAGTTATTGTTAATGGAACAATTACAGGGAAAAACGGTGAATTTACTCTGAATCAGGTTAGTAAAGGTAAATATTATCTTGTGATCCAGTTTATTGGTTACGAAAAAACACTGATTGACAGCCTTGAAATAACCGGAAACAAAGAACATATTGATCTTGGCGTAATATATCTTAAACAAAGCAATTATCAATTGCAGGGTGTAGAAGTTATTACTGACAAACATACCCTGGACTACACATTGGATAAACAGGTCATTAACGTTTCAGCAATGGCAACTGCTGCAAACGGAACAGCCATTGATGTTCTGAGACAAAGCCCTTCAGTAACAGTTGATGTAAACGAAGTCGTCTTTCTGAGAGGATCTGCAGGGTTTCTTCTGCTCATAAACAACATCCCGGCAACAGGAAATACGACAGATGTGCTACGCCAGATCCCGGCACATACAATTGAAAAAATTGAAATCATCACAAATCCGTCATCAAAATATGATTCCCAGGGAACCTCAGGTATTGTCAACATTATAACAAACCGGCATTCCGAAAAAACTTCAGCAGCGTTAATTGGTGTCAGGGGAAACACCTCGGGGCAAGCCGGATTGGATGTGAATTTAAAATATGAAAGAAAAAAGTTCAGCACAAATGTGTCTGCAGGTTATCAGTACCATCCTGTGAACATGAGTATTGTTGCTGAAAGAAATGTAATTTCTGACAGTAACGTGTTTAACTATAACAGTTATGCACAAATTAAAAGACGGGTTCAAAATCCGTTTGTCAGAATTCAATCACAATGGCAGGTCTCAACTCAAACCGAAGCAGGAATTTCATTGAACAGCAGCTTTTTTAAGCTGAACAGAGATATACAAACAACGTATCTTGAAACAGTTCAAAATGAATTCAGCAATGTCTACAGCAAATCAAATGATTATTTTTTGTTACGAGGGATGATGACCGATGTGACAGGATTCGTTCAGCACCAGTTTGACACTTCATCACATTACATTGACATCCGGATGAACATGGGATTTTGGGACGGGATGAATGATGAGAACATCAATCGCTTTTCAACGGATGAGCTCTGGACATCTTCAGAATTTGTCAGTGGGAGTCGATACCGGGAGGAAAACTGGATTAAGAATCTAACCATAAACATTGATTATGTCAGAGAAAAAGGTCCTGCAAAAATTGAAGGCGGAGTTCAATATTTCAACAGGCCCTCAGAATGTGAATATACTACCTTATATAAAGATATTTCGAAGGAAGGATGGAACATTGATAATTATTTTTCAGGGTTCCACAAACATGAAGTTCAAAGATTTACTGTTTATGGACTGGCAGGAATCAATAAAGAGAAATGGGGTGTGCAGGCAGGAATAAGAGTCGAAGATTATAACAGCAAACTCGATTTACCTCAAAGAAATGAAACATACAGTTCGTCAGGGTTGTTTTTATATCCTTCATTTCATGTACAATACGGTCAACGGGGAAAAACGCAATATCAGATGAGCTATAGCCGTAGGGTGAATTATCCCAACGACTGGCAATTGTCACCAACACCATTTTTAAATGACGGATATTTGATCCAGATTGGAAATCCAGGACTGGACCCAGAATTTATTGACCTCTACGAAGTCAACAGGATAACTTACCTGAAAAATAAACATATGTTAAGCACGAGTTTGTACGTGCGTTCCGTATCAAACAATATTATCCGGTCAACAAATGTCATGGACAACGGTAAAATTATGATGACCTTTGAGAACTTTGAAAAATCTTCTTATTTTGGAGCTGAAGCGGCAATCCATCTTATGCCTTCAAATAATATCGGTTTAAACATTTCAGGAAATATATACCGTCAAACAGGAAAAAGTAAGGTAAACAAAGACGTTGTATCATTTACCAATAATTCATTTTCTGTAAATTCTGAGCTGAACATCCGAATGAAACAAGGGTTCAGGTTTCAGATTACTGCAATATACAACGGACCGGAATATGAAGGACAATCCCTGAGAAAAAGCATGTGGATGATCAATACTGCTGTCAGAAAAGATATTTTTCATGGAAAATGTTCCACAAACCTGCAGTTTAATGATGTTTTGCATACAATGAAATTCAGATCCGAAATCAATAACCCTGCATTGCAGTCAGAAACAGTCTGGTCGCAGCAATATCCTGTACTATCACTCGGAATAACATATAAAATCAATGACTATAAGCAACCTGAAACAAACATGCAGCAAAAAAATACACCCACAATACAGGGAATCTGATTTAAAAATATTAATTTAGCACAATGCACATAAATCATCACAAGTCTATGAATAATCGCAGGTTACATTTAAGAAAATTCTGGTTCTCAGGTTCTGTTTTTCTTGTATGGTTCCTGATGCAACTTATTGTTCTGGTTGCAGGAGCACAAAATCTGACACAAATAAGGCAAGACATAAAATATCTCAGCAGTGACTATTTCTGCGGCAGAGGCTATGAGCATCAGGGAGACTTAAAAGCTGCCCGCTGGATTGCCGGAGAGTTTGAGAATTCGGGTCTTGAAAAATTCAACAACTCATGGTTTCAGGATTTCAAATTTTCTATCAACACCATACGGAAAAATGTTGAACTGACTGTTGATGGAAGAAAACTCAATCCGGGGACAGAATACATTCTCAGAAAATCATGCAACACAACTCATCAAACATTCAATGTGCTCTTTGTTTCTGACAGCAGTTACACCGATTCCTTATTTGCCCGCAGTTTGGCCGGAGCAGATATTTCAAGTATGATCCCTGTGATTAACATTGATTATGTTTATGCAAATTATATAACCCAAAAAGCATCTTTTGAACAATTTTTCAGGAATCCGTTTCCGGCCTTCATTTATGTAACTGAACATCCGCTCAGGAGCTATGCCATCTATGGTCTGAAGGTTAAAGATCCTCTCATTATTGAAATGGCTCCCGGTATCATCAATGGCGATGCAAGAACGATCTCCATAAATATTGATACAAAGTACGAAGAAAATTACACATCCCGGAATGTTGCAGGATTTTTAAAGGGGAAAAGTAAACCAGATGAATATGTTATTCTCGGAGCACATTATGATCATCTCGGAATGATGGGCAAACACACATACTTTCCCGGTGCTGATGATAATGCCTCAGGAGTGAGTACTGTTATGGAATTTGCCCGGTTTTTTTCCGAACCGGAAAACAGACCTGACTGCTCAGTGATTTTTGTCTGTTTCGGCGCTGAAGAAGCCGGACTGATCGGATCAACATATTTTGTTGAAAATTGCCCTGTTGACCTTGAAAAAATCAGAGCTGTCATTAATCTGGATATGGTTGCCTTCGGACAAAATGGATTCCGGATTGAAAACGGTGATGTTTTGCAAGAATTCATGAACACCATGAATCAGATCATTGAACATGAAAAACTCGATCTGAAACTATATGCCGCTGAAGCACAGGCACACAGCGATCATTATCCATTTATTGAAGCAGGAATTCCTGCAATATTTATCACCAGTGGCGTTGAAGATTCAAAAGATTATCACACTGTCTTTGATACCTATGATTCCCTTCCATTTACAAAAACAAAAGAAATCTGTATTCTTTTAAGAGAATTTGTCTATGGCTTTTAATTTAACAGTTTGTGTGAAATTTTGTAATTTTACAAAATGCCACATCAGTTAAAACTTGTTCCCGATTTTTCCGATTATAATATTTACGGGCTTTCAACCCATCTGAAAGACTATAAACTGTGCTGGTTTATTAACAACGTAATGGATGTTCAGCTTGTTCGTCATCCTGATCTGATTATTTCAGGTAATCCTGATCTGAAATTCAGTCTTTTTACACATATTGAGTTTACGGAGTTGGTTGACTTGTTTCTGATATCGAATTTCGACAAACACATTGCATGGTTTTCCAAAGCTTCACATTTTCATTATTTTTTCATCATCAGAGGCAATCCCCTCAAATCTCAATTGTTGTTTTTTGAGAATTCTCTGAAAACCATTCCCCAGATGCTGCTTGTAACCCCCCTGAGTCCTGACGAACGGAAGCTGGCTCAACCTTTGCTGACAGACTTTGAATTGCACCTTACCGAAGTCTCGGCAAAAGAAAAAGAAGAACTAAAAAGCAAAGCACCAAAAAGAGTCCCAATCAGAGGCAAGGTTCGCAAACGAAAAAATACATGAATAAATTTCATAATTTCGCAGCATGAGAAGATTATCACTTTTACTTTTCATTGCACGTAAGTATTTGTTTGCAAGAAAATCATATGCAATTATCAATATTATTTCTGCCATTTCTATCGTTGGTGTTGCAGTCGGAACGATGGCTCTGTTTGTCGTTCTGTCTGTCTTCAATGGTTTTGAGGATCTGATTCTGAATCTTTTCAATAATTTTCATTCAGATTTTAAGATTGAGTCAGACGAAGGAAAAACCTTTCGCCTTGATCATTTTCCCGAAAATAAGATCCGGGAACTGGACAATGTTTTCACTGTAACTTATGTGATTGAAGATCTTGCACTGGCAAGATATAACGACAGGCAGCACCTTGTGCATGTAAAAGCCGTCAGTGATGAATTTCTTGAATCAGCAAATCTGGATTCCATCATAGTGCGTGGTGACGGACAACTAAAATTTAAGGAAACAGACCAGGCTATTCTCGGCGCAGGCGTTGATTATGTCCTTGGTGTGAATCCGAACGATTATACCAAAACCCTTTCCCTGTTTGTTCCCAAACGCACAGCAAAAGCCTCAGCATCGCTGACCAATGCCTTTGTCTCTGAACAAGTGTTTCCTGCTTCCGTTTTCTCTGTTCAGCAGGAATTTGATGAAAGCTACATTATTATTCCGTTTGAAACCGGGAAACGGTTATACGATTACGAAAACGAAGTCACATCTGTGGAAATTATGCTGAAAAATGGAAGCAATCTAAGTAAATCTGCCAGGGAAATTGAACGCATTTTAGGTTCCGGTTTCTCAGTAAAAGATCGTTACCAACAACAGGAATTCATTTACAAAATACTCAAAAGTGAAAAACTGGCAATCTTTATGATCCTTTCGTTCATTCTTCTGATTGCAACGTTTAATGTTATCGGAACACTGAGCATGATTATCCTGGAAAAAAGAAAAGACATATCTGTTCTGGGCTCTATGGGTGCTTCGCTGAAACAGATAAGACAACTTTTTGTTATTGAAGGACTACTTGTCATCTTTCTCGGTGCTTCACTCGGAGTCATTTGCGGTGTCATTATTAGCTGGCTGCAGCAAAGATTCGGATTACTGGGTCTGGGTGATCCCGATGCCGGCTTTGTTGTTCAGGCTTATCCTGTCAAAATTAAATTAAGTGATTTTCTCATTGTGTTTACCACAGTGGGAGTGATCGGATTTTTGACTTCTTTAATTCCCTCCCGAAGAATCAATTCCGATTTTGCATCACTCAATCAGCCCGAAAGAGAATAAGTTAAAAAAAAAGGTTGCCCTGTTGAGCAACCTTTTTCACATTTTTTGTTTCAAAAATTATTTCTGTTCTTCAACAACGTCATCAACAACTTCTTCTACTACTTCTTCTTCTACAACAACTTCTTCTTCTACAACAACTTCTTCAGTAACTACTTCTTCAGCTTCTTCTTTTGGTGCGTTGTTACAAGCAACAAATGCAAACATTGCAAATGCCATCAATAAATAACTTAATTTTTTCATCGTTTCTAATTTTTTTAGGTTAATAATTTTCAAAATGATTAGCACTGCAAATATACGTTATAAAAATTTCCAAATCCAAATTTAAATTAACATTTATTAACATTTAGATGTGGTCTAAATTAAATCACTATTTTTAATCTTATATGGTTCTGATATTCAGAGTTATATATCAACTATAAAGCAATATCTCTGAGTTTCGACATTCACCTTTTTTATTCTGAAATCAGTTTCAAAAAACCTAATTTGCTGTTGGGATTCAATCCTTTATAAATTTCTGCGTAACAACCTGATCCCCTGAAACGAATTTTAAAATATAAATTCCCGGATTCAGTGAAGAGACATTCACTGTAAACTGGCTTTCAGAAATTTCATTACAATTGTGCAATGTTCCGAACAAATCAAATATCCACACATTTCCCTGAAAGCTTCCGGTTGAGATGTTCAGCTCCTCACTTGCGGGTTGTGGATACACAGCAATATGTATCATTTCTGTCTGATTCATACCGGCATCAACACCCCAGATTTGTCTTGCAAATTCAGGATGATCAATAAACGGATTTCTGTTGTTCTGGATTGAAAAAATCGAATCATTGCGCATCATTTCCTTTTGATCCACAGGATCCTGTTCATGCCACTGAAGGTATAAATCGCGTGCCCACGGGTTGAACGCAGGCCAAATATCACCGTCAAGTACAGCTGTAGCTCCGGCTTCATTCATCTGCCATCCGGATAGCAGATTTTCATACCTGGTGACCATATAAAACATTATTCTTGCAAAATCTCCCTTATATTGGTCAATAGGTTCAAAAACCACTCCGGAGTATCCCGGATAATTACTGTTTCCGAGTTTACTTCCGTTCTGGGATGTCCAGCTGATAGAACCGACTTTTCCAAAAGGAAAATTACTCCGCTTGTTATTGACCCATCCGTCAGTTGGAACCACGTGATGCAGATCGGCATACATCGGATAATTATCACCTCCAAACCAGCTTGAAGGGAAAGAATGCTCCCGATTATAACAATCACACTCAGAATTATAATTTCCACACTGATTTGACACAAAAACAAAATTGCAGGATGAATACATATCCCATACATTCCCCGATGGATGCTTGTCAGTCTTCTGGAAATGAATCCATAACGAAGCATAGGTATTCGATGTATGACCTGTTTTTATGATTTCATATAATGCTGTCTTCAGGTCTTCACGAATTTTTCCGTCCGCATTGCTGTAGTAACCTGAAGGAATCTGAGAAATACAGATGTAAAATAAAAGAAGACCAAAAGTTGTTAAAATAAGTTTCTTCATACCTCCGGATATTTCTGTAAAATTATACAAAATTGTTTAACATCGATTTAACTTCACATCATACGTTCATACTTATTTCATGTCTAATTTTGTTCTAGTCTAAATAAAACATCATTCAAGTCATGAAAACATTCAAATTAATATTTTATTTTCTGTTCTTTATTGTATTAACAGTTCATGGATATGCCGACGGAGACAGGTCAAACAAAACTGATAATACGTACACTGAATTATTTTATAATGAAATCAGGTCTCAGCTTTTTTATCCACAAACAGCAAAAGATAACGGAATTGAAGGTTTTGTCATCGTCAGTTTTACAATCAGTAATGAGGGGAAAATTCAGATTCTGGAGTTGAACAGCAATGACCCCCTGTTCTATCAGGCAGCTGTCAATTCATTGTCAGAAATTACGCTTTGCACACATGCTGCCGGGAAGATCTACAATATGAAATTCAGTTACAATCTTCTCTAAATCATAGATTCAGGTTCAGGGAATTTTCTTCATTTCAACCTGCAAAACTTCATCTGTCGTTTTGTTGTAAATGAAACAAACAACATATAGCTTATTTGTATCCCATACAGGATTCAGTGAAGCAGACATCTGTACCGAAAAACTATCTGCCTGTGCAGCCTGAGGACTAAACAGTGTATCGCCAAAAGTTCCGTTCATAGAACCCCGGAGCAAATATCTGTGTGCATACTCTTCAATATCGGGTGTTGTACCAATTTGAGGATTATTATTTTTCTGAAATGAAATGATACTATCTTCAACAATATAAGCAGAAATCATGTAGGTTCCCTCAATCAAAGCCCTGGGTTTTACACCTGCATTCATAACAATTGAATTTCCCTGAATCTGAGCATCCAAATAAATTGCTGCAAGAGGAATTTTCAGAAGCTGCTCAGCAACAGCTCCTGCCCAGCTGGCCGGAGGAAGCACAAGATTTCCGTCAAAGGATGTGCGGTTGACAAGAGCATTTGGTGTGCTGATTGCCGTCACACTAAATGCAGCATCAAGTTCATTGCCTGTGGTTGTTCTGTAATCTGCTGAATAATCTGTTCCCTGTGGTTCTGAAAAGTATCCTGCATGAACAGCGACATAAATCAGCCTGTCTCCATACTGTTGCTTCAGAAGTTTCAGTTTTGCAGCTTCAGTTGGGCAATTCACACATCTGTGTCCTGTGAAATACTCAACCAGAACTTTTTGTTTCACTTCAGCAGTGGAAGTATCGTTTCCGTTCACTGTGGTTGTATAGGGTGGTTCGATGACATCACATGATGTGAATATAAAAACTGTGATCAGAAAAATGATGATGATATTTGATCTTTTCATAATTCCTGTTTTTAAAAATTTGTAGTAATTGAAACAGACAATCCATTTGAAGCTGGAACATTACGGCACACACCACCAACACATACAATTCCTTCTCTCTGCTTTCCATAGTTCACTGCAAAGCGGCTTGCATTCTGTGTATAAGCAACAGATGCAAGATAATAATGAATTCTTTGATCAGCATCGTCATTCCCGTAATTGTAAATATCCTGGATTCCGAATGACCATTTGGGTGCGATGGTAAATTCAAGCAGCAACATGGCCCAGTTGCCTTTATCCTGTTCAGTGTACATATGCTGAACTTCCCATCTGAATGCTCTCTTGTTTTTCATCCTGAGGCTCATATCAACAACACCGGTATGGGCATGCACCATGTCACCCTGGTGCCCTTCAATGACTTCCGTATTATATACGATATACACATATTCCACATTGAGCCTGAGATTTTTATTCAGTCTTTTTCCGAAACCAAGATTAAAATCCTGAAAGAATAACTCTTCACCGATACTGAAAAATGGAGATTCATACCCAGTTGTTCCGGATTGTCCGATGAAAGTAGAATCGTTTATTGCTTCGCGCTGAATATCGTGAACTCTTGAAAAGTTCAGAAAGACATCAGCTCCGTAGTCACCACCAAGCAAAGTCTTTTTTGGAATTTTATATGCAATTTGCCCCATAATAGCCATTTCTCCATTGGGTTGGGTTGCATAGGGATAATATCCTGTAAGAGCAAAAGCATGTGGTTTTGTGAGAGATGGCAAATAATTGATCTGCAGAACATTTCCTGTTGCATTCCTGTCTGAGCGGAAATTCATATTGTCAATTCGTTTTGCTCCGGCAATCACACTAAATCCCTTGGTGGCATAAGATGCATTCACCAGCAGAGCCTGACCTTCCCTATAGATCTGCCTGTTAACAGCTGAAGGATCATTAATTTTATAAGCATATTCGGCAAAGAGATTTTTCTTTTTGTGCTGCACATTCAACCGGCCTGAGAATGCCCCGACATTTTCTGGAAGATTATATATGGGGTCACGATCCTGTTGATACTTACTGACAAAACTTCCTCCCAGGATCATTTTCAAATCACTTTCATTCCATTTTTCAAACACCTCATTCAGATTGATTTCTGCGTCGGCTCCGCGAATAATTCCCTGTCCTTTGTCAAAAAAATATCTGTGTTGTCCGGCAAGACCTTTCAGATAAATTCCCTGAACAGGAGAATAAACGATCCGGAATCCATCAATGGAGTTATCCATTCCGAGATTTCGGTCTTCGTAACTTCTCAGAAGAATTCCGCTGCCAAATTGCTCATAGAAGTTCCCTGCTGTAACCTCAAAATCCTTATGCTTGTAAGAAGCCCATCGCGATGCAAATCCACTGCCTTTGTAGCGGGGATCATAGCCGAGCAATGCGTTGTAATACGCTTCATATCTGACTCCGGCTGAAAAATTACCTTTTGTATAAACAAGATTCAGATAGCCGTTCATCAGAAATTTTTCCGGCACATCGGGAGCACCGATGACACTATCACTTTGATACATCTGAAAATCCGTCTGAAAATCACCTCTGATTTCTCCAAAATTTTGCTCCTGAGCAACGACAAAGACACTGAAACATGCAAAAAAGCATGAAGCAAATATTTTCCAAATTTTCATAATGAGTGTTTTATTCTTTTATCAGATCTTTAATAATCTCCAGCATCTCCAGTTCTCCGCCTTCAGCAAAGGAAGTATGCTGCCACACAACTTCTCCGTTTCCGTTTACAATAAATGTGTGGGGAATCAGATTCACATTCATGGCTCTTTTAAAATCTCCGTTGGCATCAAGAAAGAAGTCAAACTCCCATCCTTTGCCTGAAATAAAAGGAAGAACATTATTGCTGGTTCTGGAGTCATCAACGCTGACAGCAAAGATTTTTACACCGGTTTCTTCCTGCCATTCATCATACACATCGGTCAAACTTGTAAACTCACGCACACATGGCTTACACCATGTAGCCCAGAAACTAACAATAAATGGCTTCCCGTCGTTGTTAAGATCTGAAGTGTTGAACTGTTTCCCGTCAAGTGTACGTATTGTCACCGAAGGAAGTGTATTTTTGGTCTCCTGGGCTGTCATCGTCACATTAAATCCCAGAAGCACACACAACATTAAAACAATTATTTTTTTCATAATCAAAATATTGAAAATCCCTTCCCTGAAAGCCAAATTCATGCCAAACAGGAAAGGGATATTGTAACGATTAATTTTTGAAAACCTTATAAGACGAAGTTCCGCCGGCTGTGTTTATAACAACATGATACAAACCTGAATCCCAGCCGGAAGCATCAATTTGCATGGTATGATTTCCTGCTGACATATTTCCGGAATTAACCGAACGGATGTTCTTGCCAGTAACATCAAATACATTCACCAGAACATCTGAGCTTCTATCGAGCTTATATTCAACATTCAGAATATCATTCACCGGATTTGGATAAATGCTGATCAATTCATTTGTCATATTTTCTTCAATGCTGGTATGGTCAGCAATATTAATGTCGTCAATATACAGATTATTGCCATAACCACTGGTTGCATTAAAACGGATAAGAATTTCATTCTGTGAAGAATACCCTGACAAATCAATGGATTCTTTTCTCCATTGAGCAGCAGTTGTGGGAATAAACGAGCTGGTAACAAAATTTGTCACTGTTGCAAGATCAGCACCGGATTTGTTATATAATGTGATCCAGCTGGCTCCGCAATTGGTTGAAATTTCTACTTTCAGGTTGTCAGAATAGGATGCGCTGTAACGTGCATGTGCCAGACTGAATGTAAGATATAATTGTCCTGAATTTGTCAAATCAAGAGGTTCCATATATAACATATCAACCGCGCCCTGAGGACTGCTGTAAAACTGAATTCTGGCAGATCCTCCCGGTGATCCGGCAAAACCTCCGGCCGAGTTTCTTTCCCACTTCAAATTGTCAGCACTGACAACAGCCCAACCTGTAGGGGGAAAAGTTGTGGACGTAAAACCCTGAAAAACTGGTACAGGATTGTAATTATCAACAGTCATCACTTGTCCTTCAACATAGGTGTTATTTGATGATGCATTTGTGCCACCATTTGGATTCTTTACTTCTGCAAAAACCATTGGAGAACCGGAAACGGATAATGCTGGCAATGTAACATTAGCGGTCTGACCATAATCTAATGATCCGGTCCAGTTATAAATCTGGGGAGTTTGTCCAACTTCACCGTATTCAATATCAAAAGAGGTAATTGGTGTTTTTCCCTGATTCACAAGGGACAGCTGAAAAGCAAACTGAGTGTAGCAGCCTGGTTCCTGAGGTATATTATGAGACATGATAGTAATGTATTGATCAGGAATGGTTTTGGTGGCCTGAAGAACAGATTTGTCGGAATTTGACTGAATAAAAGCTACAAATGCAATTTCCCCGAACTGATAAATATACGTGGGAACGGGAACTGCAAATGTATAAGTTTCCACCTGTCCGAGTGTCCATGTCGTTGGCAAAGTAGTGCCACTTGCATTGGGATACATTCTTCTCATGACATTATAAAAATCCTTTTCTCCGTTTGATCCCGGCGGTGTTGCAAAAGAGATATGTTTTTCTACCATAGCAGTTTGAAGCACAAGTGCACTCCCTGTATAGTTCTGTGCCGCTTCAATGCGGACTTCAACAAAAGCAGAATCCTGAGCTGTATTAAACGTATGATTCACTTCCATCAGAAAAGGTGAAGGGACAGCATAACGTGTGTTGATAGCTGTCTGACTGAATGAAGTCCCGGTTCCGTCAACTCTTGTGGCTGGTACGCCAGTAATGGTATAATAAGTCACACGGGGCCCTGCCCATGTTTGAGTCTGAGCATTCATAGGATCAGTACCCGGCCAGTTTACCTGATATTTTATGGGAACAACTTTTGTGGGATTGGTAAAAAGAAGAGCATTAACCGCAGGATTAGCAGCAGCACATGGCCCACAGCTGGCATTTGAAAATCCTTCATACAAAACCATTCTCTGTGTTTGAGCCGTCGTGAAAAGGACTCCTGCACAAAACAGAAGTGAGAATAATACTTGTTTTTTCATATGTTTCATTTTTTAATTAATAATTCACAGCAAAAATACATAATAAATGTATTCTGCAAATTTCAAATTTAACTTTTCAGATTTGGGAAAAGACAGCATACAATATGCATCTATTTTCAAAGCATATCAACCTGGTATCAAAATTATTCTTCAAATGTGTTTTATATAAAAAATTGTACTAACTTTGCACCTTCAAAATTTTGAGTTATACTTTGAATTTTCGAAACGGGGTGTAGCGTAGTCCGGTTATCGCGCCTGCTTTGGGAGCAGGAGGTCGCAGGTTCGAATCCTGCCACCCCGACACAAAACAGTTTTGAGCAAAAGTAGAGAGCAAGAGAAAGAAGTATAATTTTGCGATAAACT
>CAYMAZ010000030.1:0-8052 GCA_964388575.1 uncultured Bacteroidales bacterium
TGCCATTTTGCTTGAACCAACAACAGAACATATTGGTATTATTGATGTCAAATTACAGTCAGACGGTATTGGACGAATTCACCTTCATCAGAAAGCCGGTGGTTCCGTAAAACCTGCTTCTCATGAGTCTATTGATGCAAAAGAACATTATATTTATCAGGAAGGACAGGCTGTTTTTAAATGGGCTGTTTCAAAGATGGCTGATACTGCTGTTGAAGTGATGGAAAGAAATAATCTCAATTCCGACAGTATTCACTGGCTGGTACCGCATCAGGCAAATATGAGAATCATTGAAGCCACTGCACATAGAATGAAACTTCCCAAAGAAAAGGTGATGATTAATATTGACAAGTATGGTAACACAACAGCTGCAACTTTACCGTTATGTTTGTGGGAGTGGGAATCTCAGCTCAAAAAAGGCGACAACATTATTCTGGCAACCTTTGGCGCTGGTTTTACATGGGGCGCAATGTATCTGAAATGGGCTTATTAGCAATTATCAGTTAGCAATTAGCAGTATATTGTTGATATTTGTCAACGTTATTAGGGATTGACAGGGTAAATACCAGTCCCCAATCACAAAAAATACTTTTTCACTTGTTACTTTATTACCCTATCACTTTGTGACCCTGAATAATTTGACATAGAGTAAAAGGTTATAAAAAAAGAAGGGTAAGTTACTTACATCACACCGCTCGACCGTTTACCCTTGCTTTCTTTCGAACCTGGGGGAGTTCAACAGGAGCTGGTTGTATAAGACTTACCCCACTGCAAAATTACAAAAAATACTCTTTTCAGTGACATTAAAAAAAAAAATCCGGCAATTTTTTTTGTTTTTTGTACTTTTGAAAAAAAATTCAACATGGACAAAAGAGGTATAAATTTTGGAAACGTAACAGAATCTGCAGGTAAATGGGGACTGTATGGTGGGTTGTTGCTTGTTCTCTTTACAGCATCAATTTACATCTTTGATGTTAATGTTTACAATTTATGGTTTGGATTGATCAGTTTTCTCATCACGTATGGGATTTCCATAATTTTCATGTATAAAGCTGCAGTGACTTTCAGAGATAAAAACGGACCTGGAAAAATTGACTATCTCAGTGGAGCCATTATCCTGTTTATTGCAGCGATCATTATATTTTTCATTTCAGCACTTTTCAGTCTTATACTCAATACTGTGATTGACCCTGAATATCATGTGAAACTTTTCAGACAATTTGAGGAATTTATACGCTCTAACCCCAACATTCCTGAAAATATGGTTGATGAGTTGCTGGTCAAAACCAAAGACAATCTAAATCCTTTTAAGCAATTAAAAACTTCTCTGATCACAACTCCTGTTATTGCTGTCATTTTATCTCTGATTATGGCTTTTTTCGTCAGAAAACATCCCAAACATCAGGAAAACTTATAATCAATGGATATATCTGTAGTAATTCCTTTGTTAAACGAAGAAGAATCTCTTCCTGAATTGACTTTCTGGATAAAAAAGGTGATGTTGAAAAATAATTTTTCATACGAAATTGTCTTCGTAGATGATGGCAGTCGTGATGATTCCTGGAATGTGATCTCAGAATTGTCTGCAGCTGATCCTTCAGTAAAAGGGATTAAATTCAGACGTAATTATGGAAAATCTGCTGCTCTGAATACTGGATTTGAACATGCACAGGGAAATGTTGTCATCACGATGGATGCTGATCTGCAGGATTCACCTGAGGAAATCCCTGAACTCTTCAGAATGATTCAGGAGCAGGGTTTTGATCTGGTCTCCGGCTGGAAAAAAAAGCGACATGACCCACTGAGTAAAACATTACCGACACGATTATTCAACTGGGCAACACGTCGGGTGACTAAAATCAAGCTCCATGACTTCAACTGCGGTTTGAAGGCATACAGAAATGATGTGGTCAAAAGTATTGAAGTCTACGGTGAAATGCACAGATACATTCCTTATATAGCCAAAACTGCAGGATTTTCAAAAATCGGAGAGAAAGTCGTGATTCATCAGGCCAGAAAGTATGGTAAAACCAAATTTGGTGGACTTTCCCGTTTTATCAACGGGTTTCTTGATTTGATGTCAATTTCATTTATTTCCCGATTCGGCAAACGACCCATGCACATGTTTGGCCTTTTGGGTACATTGCTTTTTATCATTGGTTTTGTCATTGCCGGGTATCTGGCATATCTGAAAATCTTTATGGATGAAGGCAGAATGACAGAACGTCCCTTGTTTTATCTCGGGCTGCTATGTATGATCATCGGAAGCCAGCTTTTTATCGGTGGTTTTATTGCCGAAATGATCAGTCGTAATTCCAGTGACAGAAATAAATATCTGATTCATAAAAAAGTGAATCTGAATTCCTGAACTTAAAACATCTGATGAATGAAAGATCGTATTGCAGCAGAAACAGCTCTTGATCGTGTATTGAACTGGGCTAATCAGTCAGAGTATACAGGTTACAACAAATACGATGCACTTGACAGCAAGTTTCTGAGATTTCTGTCTTTCGGCAACAAATGGATAAGACTCGTATATAGCCAGGTTGTGATGAGGTTTCCGCTGAATCTGCGTCCTTTACTTTTCGTCCCCAAAACACCGAATCCAAAAGGATATGCTCTGTTTGCAATGACGTATCTCAACAAATATTTGGCAGATAAAAACCCTGAAGACCTGAAGGAGGCTGAACGACTGTTGCAATGGCTTATTGATCAACGTTCTCCACATTATCCGACCACTTGCTGGGGCTATCAGTACCCATGGCAGGATGTGGGATTCTTTGCCAAAGCACATTTGCCAAACAGAGTTGTGACCTATTTCGTCTGCACTGCTTTTCTGGACGCCTACGATGTGACAGGGAAAACGGAATACCTCGACGTCGTCGGAGAAGCAATGAAGTTCATGCTTGAAGCCCCAAAAGTGCTGTATGAAGACGAAACAATGAAATGTCTCAGCTATGTGCCTGATGAAAGGATCAACTGGATAGTGATGGATGTGAGTGCACTGACAGCTTCTGTTGTGGCACGCTATAACAGTTACAGACCAACTCCCGGATTGTCCGCAGAAGCAACAAAACTGATCCGTTTTGTGGTGGATAAACAAACTGATTACGGTGCCTGGTTCTATTCCCATCCTGCCGGAGATCATTCCAAAATGCACGACAATTACCATACAGGCTATATCTGTGATGCCATTCTTGATTACATGAACTATTCAGGGAACAAAGAATTTATGAATAATTACCTGCAGGGAATAGATTACTACAAAAAGCACCTTTTCCTTGAAAACGGGCTCCCAAGGTGGATGAACAATTCCACATATCCCATCGATGTTCACGGGTCTGCACAAGGGATCATCTCTTTTCTGAAAGCCGCTGAATTCAATGTGAAATATGCTGATTTTGCTGAAAAAATTGCAGAATGGGCAGTCAATAACATGCAGAACAAACGAAAAGGATGGTTTTATTATCAGAATACGCGATTTTTCAAAAAACCTTATACACTGATGCACTGGTCAAACGGCTGGATGTCAAGAGGACTGAGCGAACTTGTAAAATACAAAAAAACGATCTGATGGATAAGCCGTTGAAAAAAGTGTTGTTTATCTCATATTACTGGCCTCCTGCAGGTGGCGCGCCAATAAACCGTATTCTCAAATTTTACAAATATCTTCCTGAGCATGGTTGGGAACCTGTTATTCTCACTGTTGATAAGGGAGACTTTCCCTTCATTGATGAAAGCCTTTCTGCGGAACTGAGAGCTGACACGAAAATTTTCAGAGCTAAAAATCTTACATTTCCTACTTTTCTTAAATCAACCGGAAAAGGTGAAAAGAAATATGTTCCCTATGGTTTCACTGATTCAACAAAAAAATCTTTTAAAAACAGGCTGACTCGCTGGTTGAAGTTCAATGCCGTTCCCGACACAAGAATCCTGTGGAAACTTCGGGCTGTCAAAAAAGCAATTGAGATTATCAGAGATGAACAAATTGATTTGATCTTCAGCTCGTCACCACCTCAGACAAATCATATCATTGCAGCCACAGCTTCGAAAAAAACCGGTGTGCCATGGGTTGGAGATTTCCGTGATCCGTGGAGTGATGTTTTCTGGCTGAAAAGTCAGAACATCCGGCTTCGCTGTCTACAGAACATTGACAGGAAAATTGAAAAAAGAACAATTGCCGGGATGAATGCACTTGTTACAGTGAGTCCTTCATGGGTCACGTTGTTTAAAAACAAAAGTAAAGTGTCGGTTCATCTTATCTATAACGGGTATGATGCTGAGTTTTTCAAAGAGCAACCAGCGAGAAAGGATCACAGGTTTGTCATTACCTATGCCGGGAGCATGAGCTATGAACAGCGGCCGGTTGCTTTTATTGAGGCGATACAGAAATTGTCGGGAAACAAAGAGTTTATGCATGATCTTGAAGTACGCTTTGTTGGAAATTTTCCTGATTTCCTGGACAAAATGATTGAGGGATCGGGGTTTACATCCAGTTTTGTCAATCTTCCGTTCAAAAGTATGAAAGAAGCAATTGTGGATATGCAGAATTCAGACCTTTTGCTTGTGATTGTTCCTGAAAATAATGATTTTGGTGTGATTCCTTCAAAACTTTATGATTATCTTGCAGCACGAAAACCAATACTGGGCTTCGGACATCCTGAATGTGACACTGCCGGTATCATGAGCAATACAAAAACAGGGAAGTTTTTTGCAAATGACGAAGTCGACAGTTCTGCAGCATTTATACTGGATGTTTACAATAAGACAAAACGGGGAGAGTTATATACTGATCCGGGGAATGATGTTTCACAGTTTTCGAGAAGAGCACTGACATCATCTCTGGCAAAAATATTTGATCATGTGTGGGATAGCAGGAATCATTGAGAAAAATAAGGATAATAATGCCCTCATGCATTCCATGCTTGATATTGTTGAGCACAGAGGCCCTGACGGCAAATCTGTTTTTCAGCATGGCGATGTGACACTTGGTCACCGGCGTCTTGCAATTATTGACCTTGTGACCGGAGATCAGCCGATTTTCAATGAAGATAAATCTGTGTGTGTGGTCTTTAATGGCGAAATATATAATTTCAGGGAGATCAAAAAGAAACTTGAACATATAGGGCATACATTTTATACATCTTCTGACACTGAAATCTTGGTTCATCTGTATGAAGAGGAGGGACCTGAGTTCATGGCTCAGCTGAACGGAATTTTTGCCTTTGCACTGTTTGACATGAACAGGAACCGACTTGTTCTAGCCCGCGATCATTTCGGAGTAAAACCACTTCATTATTATTCTGAAAATGATGTTTTTCTTTTTGGTTCTGAGCAGAAATCCATGCTGCTGCATCCGCGTTTTGAAAGAAAACTCAACTACAGGGCACTTCATTCACATATCAATCTGCGCTATACGCAAATGAATGAAACGCTTTTTGAAGGTGTGAAGCGATTGCCGCCTGCTCATTATCTGCTTTGGGAAAACGGGAATTATAACATTCGTCCCTACTGGAAGCTTGAACCGAAACCGGATCCGCAAATGAAGGAAGAAGATGCCATTGAGCAGATGCACTATTATCTGAAGCAGGCTGTTGAAAGACAATTGCTCAGTGATGTACCTGTTGGGGTGTATCTTTCCGGAGGTATGGATTCATCAACCATAGTGCAGAAAATGCATGAGTTGGGAGTGGATCCGATCAATACCTTTACAATGGGATTTAATGAACCCACAGATGAATTTCCTGATGCAGAGCGCATTGCAAAACATTTCAGCACAAATCATAAAACCTTCAGCCTGACCATGAACCCCATGAAGGATTTTCCTTCTGTGATCTGGCATGCAGAAGAGCCGAAAATCAATTTGTTACAGGGATACAATATGTCAAAATTTGTCAGGGAACACGTTACTGTTGTGCTTGGTGGTCTTGGTGGTGATGAGCTGTTTGCAGGGTATGACATCCATCGTTTTGTGGTTTCATTCAACAAATGGCACAAACGTATGCCCGTGTTTATGCAGAAACTGATGCAAATGAAATCCTCTCTGCTGTTTAAAATGCAAAACGCTACCAATTCTCTTCGATTTGACGAGTACAGGCGGGGCATGCAAATGCTTCTGGCAATCGGCGATGTGGAACGCTTTTATTTGATCCTGAGAAATGCCTGGGATTTTGACAGTGGTTTTTACAAAGATATTTATCATCCGGAAATGTATCAGCACATGCTGGAAAATGTGTCAAAAGTGAAATCACAATTTGATACATTTTTTAAAATCTCAGCCGCTTCGTCTGCTTTGGATCAGGTCCTTTTTGCTGAGTTTCATTCAAAAATGGTCAATGATTACCTGCTGACAGAAGACAGAATGTCAATGTCACATTCCGTTGAACAACGTGTGCCCTTTCTTGATCCTGATCTTGTTCGTTTCGGATATTCCATTCCTGTACATCTGAAAATCAAAAACCGGCAGACAAAATATCTGTTTCGAAAAGCAATGATGCAAAAACTGCCTCAGGATATCATCACAAAGAAAAAATGGGGCTTCACTGTTAATCCCTATTTGCAGTTTAAAAAAGATTTGAAGACAGTGGCTGAAAAAATTTTGACTCAGGATTTTGTTGAAAAGCAGGGGATTTTCAATTACAGGTATATCAGGCGAATTTTGGATTATCCTCCACATCCCAAACTGAGATGGCATTATAATTATCTTTGGATTGTAATGGGACTGGCAATATGGCAGAAAATGTACATTGACAGTGACGATTTTAAGCAAAAAAAAGACAACACAGAAATTGAAAAATTTTTCAGCTAAAACGGATTTTTGTACAAAGCGCAACCAACATGAAGTATTCTTTAATTATTGCAACATATAACAGGCTCGAAGAACTCAGAGAACTTCTTGAATCAGCTGAAAAGCTTGTGTTTGACAGGCAGCAGTTTGAATTTGTTTTTGTGGATGACGGTTCGAAAGACGGAACGAAGGAATTTTTAAACGCTTACAATTCTTTTTCTGGACTCAGCCTGATGTATCTTCACCAGGAAAACAAAGGGCCGGGTGAAGCACGCAATCACGGAATGCAGAAAGCAGGTGGAAATTACTTCATTTTTATTGATTCCGACTGTCAGTTTCCGCCTGAGTATCTGCAAAAAGTAGATGAATTTATCCAAAAGAATAAACCGGATGCATTTGGAGGACCTGACACGTGTCACCCTGATTTTTCACCGCTGTTGAAAGCCATTAATTATTCAATGACATCTTTTATCGGCACAGGTGGAACAAGAGGAAGCAAAAAATCCGTTCAGAAGAAATTTTATCCCAGGAGCTTTAATATGGGTGTTTCGAGAGAAATATTTGAAAACTTAGGTGGAATGGGACAACTAAGACACGGTCAGGATATGGAATTTTCGGCCAGGATTTACAGAAATGGCTATAAAGTTGCACTCATCCCAGATGCATTTGTGTACCACAAGAGAAGAACATCACTGAAACGGTTTTACAAACAGATTTTCAACTGGGGTGTTGCACGAATCAACCTTGGAAGAATTGACAAAACCATGCTCAAACCTGTTCATCTGTTGCCTGCGGTGATTCTTGCCGGATTTATACTGATCATTGCAGGAAGTATCTTTCATGTTGCACTTCAGCTCCCTGTATTACCTCTGGTGATCATCTGGTCAGTCGTGCTTGCCGGAATGCTGTGTGTAGCCACCATAGCTTTTTTGCAATCGATTGTGAAATATAAAAACCTGAACGTCGGGTTGTTGTCAGTTGTGACCTTATATATTCAGGTCTTTGCATACGGAGCAGGATTGTGGAAGGGGATATTACAAATGATGCGAGGGAAAAAAACTGCAACCGGTTTCACAAAAAATTATTACAGGTAGTTGTATATTTGTAACAAAATTGAAATACAAAATCATGGATATAAAGAAAAGAATTCAGGAGCTGATAGATGCACTTGAGGTTTTAAAAGCTGATGAGGTACTGACAGATAAAATCAGGAGTGTGGCAATGGCAGCTGCAGGCGTTTTTCACCAGGGTGGACGAATGTTGCT
>CAYMAZ010000030.1:8062-38555 GCA_964388575.1 uncultured Bacteroidales bacterium
GGAAATGGCGGAAGTGCTGCTGATGCCCAGCACATTGCAGCAGAATTGTCCGGAAGGTTTAAAATTGATCGGGAGCCTCTTGATGCTGAAGCCCTGCATGTGAATACATCATATCTGACAGCTGTGGCAAATGATTATGGATATGATGTGGTTTTTGAGAGACTGGTTCGTGCAAAAGGCCGGGAAGGTGACATACTCATCGCTCTTTCAACATCTGGTAATTCAGAGAATATCATAAGGGCTGTCAATGCGGCCCGGGAGAAAAATATGATAATTGTTGGTATGACCGGAAAAAGCGGCGGGAAAATGAAAGATCTTTGCGACTATCTCATCAATGTCTCATCAGATGACACACCTCTGATACAGGAATTGCACATCATGATCGGGCATCTTCTCTGTGAACAGATAGAACTCTTGGTTACCGGAAAAAATATTTGATGTTATGAAATGGTTGCATGTTCTTATTCCTGTTTCTGTTTTTTCAATCTTTTTGCTTCATTCATGTGTTACACAAAATCCTGAAAATATGAAATTACCTGTTGTTCAGAATGTTGATGTTGAGAGATATATGGGCGTGTGGTTTGAAATTGCTCGTTTTCCGCACCGGTTTGAGAAGGATTTGGTTGGAGTTACTGCAACGTATGAGTTAAAAAGCGATGGAAAAATCTCTGTTCTGAATCAGGGATATAAATATTCACTTGACGGGAAGCATAAGAAGGCAAGAGGCAGAGGGCGTATGCCGGATCCTGATGTGCCCGGGCGTTTGCAGGTTACATTTTTTTTGTGGTTTTGGGCAGACTATCTGATCCTGGACCTTGACGAAAATTATCAGCATGTGCTTATCGGCAGCTCCACACCGGATTATTTGTGGATATTGAGCCGGACACCTCAGATGGATGAAGAACATTACAACAGGCTGGTTGAAAATGCCGCGGCACTGGGCTATAACACTTCAAAGCTGCAAAAGGTTATACAAAAATCATAGCATCACCAATCAGTTGTGAACTTATTTTAAATGACTTTCATGGTTGATTTTTATGATGATATCACGGTAAAATTGCAGAAGGAATTAAAGCTGATTATTCAGAAGTAAACGAATATCTTTTTGGAAAACATCATATAACAGCGGGATAGAAAATGAGCTCCTTTTTGTAACACGAAGTTTCCGAAGTTTTTCCCGAAGTATCACAACGCACTTCTCTCTCAGACAAAAGCCGTGTTTTTAGTAACCAAACACAAGGCGTTGTGTTTGGAATTTGATCTGGGAAAAAACCGAAAGCTCGTTTTCCGTTTTTTCTCAGATCAAATCACGGCTTTTGTCATGCACACAGTACGTTGTTACTTTGTGACTGCTTTGTGCAACTTTGTGACCTGAATTTGAATAAACTTAAGCAATACAGCCCAATTCAGAACTTGATCTGATAATGTAAAATTGCCTTTGCCGAAAGAAAAATTATAATTCAACTTCAGGGAACAGAACTTCCGGGAACACATCAATGAACATGTCGAAAAAAAAATATATCCAATTTCACGCATCAGGTTTTATTCTTCATACTTTTTTCTAATTTTGCACATCTAAAAAAAAATTATGGGAAGAGCTTTTGAATACAGAAAGGCAAGAAAATTTAAAAGATGGGGTAATATGTCACGTGTCTTTACCCGTCTGGGAAGAGATATCGAAATAGCAGTTAAGGAAGGGGGGCCGGATCCACATTCGAACTCAAGGCTTCGGCTTTTGATACAAACTGCACGAAGTGAAAACATGCCAAAGGATAATGTTGAAAGAGCAATTAAACGAGCAACATCCAAAGAGGCAAAAGATTACCGTGAAGTAATTTTTGAAGGCAAGGCTCCTTACGGAATTGTTGTAATAGTAGAAACGGCAACAGATAACAATCAGAGAACTGTTGCAAATGTCAGAGCAATTTTTTCAAAATATGGAGGCAGTCTTGGCACATCAGGAATGAGTGATTTTATGTTTGACAGGGTTTGTATTTTTAAAGCGGCAATGAAAGAGGGTGTTGATCTCGAAGAACTTGAACTGGATCTGATTGATTTCGGCGTAGAGGAAGTTTTTATGGATGACAATGAAATTCACATATATGCTGAATTTCAAAGTTTCGGACCGATACAGAAATATCTTGAGGAAAATCAGTTTGAAATTCTTACATTTAATTTTGACCGAATTCCTAAAGAAACAAAAGAATTAACACCTGACCAATCTGCAGAAGTTGAGAAACTTCTTGAGAAGCTTGATGAAGACGACGATGTTGTCAACGTATTTCACAACATGAGACAATAATTACGAATATTTCAGAGTAGCTGATATCTTTATTTGTCTGACAGCAACGAATGTGAAATACATTTATTTTTTACAATTTTGAAAATTTCTTTGAAGTCCACGACGAATTTGTACCATTTATCCGTATAATTCCTGATTGATTTGAAGTTGAATGACATTATCTTTGTCTAAAATGAATTATTATGAAAAGATTAATGTTATTCATGTTTATTGCACTTGCGGTTTCAGTAAATATGTCCTGTGATAAAGACAAAGAAGATTATACTGAAGAAGTGCTGCCTCCTGACTCTGATCCTGTTTCAGGGACAATTGACGGAACCATTAATGAAACAGAATGGGATGTGAGTCAATCACAGTCAATAGTTTCTATCAATCGAATCTGCCACACCATTGAGAAATTTGTAGAATTACAGAATCAGATTGCAACCACACCACAGGGAGCCGTTGTCATGGTTATAGTTGCAATGCGCATTTATCAGCAATATCCAATTGAAGGAATGAAATGCCTGACAGCAACATGTACGTCACCACTGACCGTTTCATCATCTGCCCCGGGTAGTTACAACGGGCAGATTGTAAGTAATACATCAACACTGAAAAACAATCTGGTATCATATCCTCGTCTTCCATTTATATACTATGAAGGAGCAAGCCCTCAAAACGGATATGTTCCAACAGCTCCGCCATATATTGTTAAACTTCATACGAATGAATACAGCTACAGTATGGCAAGTGACGGATTGAGAATTAAACTGTTTGCTGAAACACTTGGAGCTGACAGTGATCGCCCCTGCACCGTAAAAAAAGTTGGAAATATTTACAAAGCCACTGAATTCAGCTCATTATATCTTGCCCATAAACCAATAACACCATAAATTTTTCCCGATTAGGTGTTAAACCCGCCTTACACGGCGGGTTTTCTTTTTTTATGAAATTTCTGAAAAATTACAGAAATGAGGGTACACCTTTCAAAAGATTTGGGATATACTGGGTGTGATGATATACATATGAATTAATTCTTCAGGTTTAGCAGATTATTTATTAATTCTTAATTTTACAGATTCAAAGTAATATACTGATATGGGGTCAAAATATATTTTATTAAAACTTCCTGCTCTATATACTGAGTATGACATCTCTTCAATGATCAGGCGCAAACTGAAGATTAAAGATTTTCAATTTGTCATTGATTTGAAAAGTCTTGATGCCAGGCAGCCGAATCATATCCACTGGCAGATCAGATGTTATGTAAAATCAGATGAGATCAGGGAAAATGAAAGTCCTCCATTTTCAACATTGAGTATTCCCCGAGTCAGTAGCGAAAAACGGGTTGGGATAGTCGGAAGCGGTCCTGCCGGATATTTTGCAGCAGAGGTCCTGCAGAAAGCCGGTTTTATGGTCACTCTGTTCGAAAGAGGAGCCGCTGTGGAAGACAGAGCCGTTGCCATCAGCAGTTTTGAAAATAACAATGTTTTCAGGTCCGAAGCAAATTATGTTTATGGGGAAGGCGGTGCCGGAACATTTTCAGACGGGAAACTGACATCACGAACGAAGGGCGTTTCAGAGCTTAAACAATACGTCATGAATCAATATGTTGATGCCGGAGCTCCTGACGAAATCAGATATCTTGCAAAACCTCATATCGGAAGCAATTATCTTAGAAATGTGGTGATGAATTTGAGGAAGCATTTTCAGAATCTGGGTGGTGAAATACAATTCAATGCAAAAGTTACAGATTTTAAATTTTCAGGGAAGTGTATTCAACTTGAAACCGGCTCAGGTGTTCAGGATTTTGACATTGTGATTTGGGCTACCGGACACAGTGCCTATGATAGTTTCAGGCTTCTGATTTCAAAAGGTGTACGTTTTGTTGCCAAGCCATTTGCAGTAGGTGTCCGGGTTGAGCATGATCAGAAAATGATTAATCTGGCCATGTGGAAGAAGCCATTTATTCAGGGTTTAAAATCTGCAGAATATGTTCTTCGGTGGCAGGGAGCAGATTCCGCTTCTGCATATTCATTTTGTATGTGCCCAGGCGGAAAAATTGTTCAGGCTGCACCCTCAGAAGGTCTGAGTATTGTCAATGGCATGAGTAATTATGCCAGGAATTCACAATATGCCAATTCTGCCATTGTGGTTCCTGTTTCTCCACATGATTTTGGTGTGAATGAAACTTCAGCATCTGAAATGCTGGATGTGATAGAACAATTTGAACATCAAATCTGGCAGATAAGTCATTCATTTGCTGTGCCGGCAAATCTGATCTCCTCATTTATTGAGGGAAAAGTGTCACCTGTTTTGCCCGAAACATCATATAGCCACGGTGTCTTTCCCTATTCTTTTGAAGAATTGTTTTCTAATAAAGTTGTACAGCAACTTAAAGGAGGACTTCGATATTTTTCAGTAAAAATCCAAGGTTATGATGAAGGTGTAATGATGGGGCTTGAAAGTAAAACTTCATGTGCAGTTCAGGTATTACGTCAGGTTGACAATGGTCCCTGTGAAGGATTTGATAAACTATATGTGACTGGTGAGGGGAGTGGATTTGCCGGAGGAATTGTGAGTTCAGCCGTGGATGGAATTAAAACGGCTCTTCACATTATCAAAATGCATTCAATCATTTGAAGTTCATGAGCATTAAAACTCAGTTTCTTCAAAACCTGGGATTCCGTTCCGTTCTTCTTTATTCCGAATGCCAAAATGATATCGGACATTGATACCGAATCTCCTGTTGTCAGTATATCTGGTGCCTGTACTAAAAATACTTCCCTGGTTGAATTCAAACTCTGTGTGCATTGTTTGAAAAATATCACGTGCATTCAGTGTCACCGTCAGTTTTTTGTTAAAAAAAGATTGTGTTATACCGACATTGATTTGCCCGAAGGGCTTCAATTTATAGAAGTTCCACAAACCGTTTCTCATCATAAAACCGCTTGCAGTAATCCTGGTGTTTTTGAATACATTCAAAGAGTGGAATGTGAAAAATCGCCAGCTTCCATTTGAGAATTCAAAAGGTTGATTTTCATAAAATCCATGATATTCCGTTAGGTTGTACTGAGTACCAAGGGCAAAAAAGTATTGACCACCAGGAGGGATTCCGACAATCCCTCTGAAATAGGTCTCTCTGTTTGTGCCGAGATTGTCATAAGTCATCACAAGTAAATCGTTCTGAATGTCATCCGGGTACATCACACTTGAAAACAAATCTGTTGTATAGTTTCTGCCAATGGCAAAAAGTGGCATATCGTTGAAACTGATGTTTATTTCAATATTTTCTGTGAACTGTGGCTTGAGAGATGGATTGCCCGTTTCGTATAAAAACTGATCAACAAATCTGACATATGGGTTCAGTTCATGATATCCGGGGCGACTGATGGTTCGCCGGTAAATTGCGTATCCAAATAATTCTGCGCCCATTATTTTGAAGAGCCTTCTGCTGA
Organism: uncultured Bacteroidales bacterium; assembly: GCA_964388575.1. Lineage (GTDB taxonomy): Bacteria > Bacteroidota > Bacteroidia > Bacteroidales > DTU049 > CAYMAZ01. Next base: position 13,805 of record CAYMAZ010000030.1, read on the forward strand.
GAAAAATGTAGGGAAAAAAATCTGAACGATTTACCAGAAAACTTGTATCAGAAGGAACATATTGATTTCCGTTCATATTTGTATGCTCCCATCTTATTCCGGCTTTAAGGAGTACATCCCAAAAAAGTTTCCGGGATGCCTGAAGATAAACTGAACTGATGTTTTCAGTATAAAGAAATGAGTTCGTGCGTGAAGTATCAACAACCGGCAAATCTGTGCTGTTGTGAAAATAGTTTGCCTGGCTGTCATAATGTTGCCATGTACTTTTGATTCCTGTTTCAAGTTTAATCTGAAATGGAATTCTTTTGACAAGATCAGACTGAAATACCACAAAATGTCTGTTTTGTTTAGCATTTCCTGATCCACTGTAAACCGGTAAAGCAGGAGAAATATACTCTGTCGTGTAATCCTGATCTGTATGACCGGAATTGTAGCTGTAGCTGAGTTTAATATCAACCTCTGTTCCTGTTGTATCTGGCTTAACAATGAGTCCAATGTCCTGTTGAACATTCAGGAATTGTATAATGTTGTTTGTTAAATTGTTGCTTTCAGCAAGTGTTGTTGGTTCATTATTTGTAATCTGGTTTGAATTTTCTGTTTCGTGATCCCGGTAACCAATGTTGACTCGTCCATCGTATGACATATTCATTTTAGGAGAGAGATCATAATTAATGCCATATCCTGTATTCAGAAATTGATTCTTTGAAACATTATCTGATGACTGGGTCAGAGACGTGTTTAATGCAGGAATTCTGACAGAATTCAACTCCTCAAGCCTGTTATATGAATTATAATTCAGGTTAAGATACTGTGTGCTTTTATTTCCGCTGTTATTAATACTGAATCCGGCATAACGATTCCCGTATTTTCCTTGATTCATCCCAGCATTGACCGAACCAAACCGTCCAATCTTCAACCCCTTTTTCAATATTACATTAATAATTCCACCTGTGCTGGCTGCATCATATTTCGTTGAAGGGGATCTGAGAACTTCAATTCTGTCAACACTGTTGGGAGGGATGCTTCTGAGAAATGATGCAATGTCCTGTTGACTCATTTTTTGTTCACGCCCGTTAATATAAATGACTGCAGGTGTGGTTCCAGATATAAAAATGCCACCGTCAGGATCTACATAAAGTCCGGGAGTGCTTTCAAGAACTTCGAGCGTGTTTGAAGTTGTTGCTGCGATTGGCTCGGGATCAATGATCATTTTATCTTCTTCCTGTCTGATCAGAGGTTTGACTGCTGTTATAGTAATTCCTTCAAGTGCAATTGCATCCTGACTTAAAACAAAATCAAAACTCTGGATATTTTCATTTAAATTAATGTGACTATCAACGGGTTTATAACCGATATAGGAAATATGGATTGTATAGTTACCGGCAGGTATTGTATCAAACAATACAATACCATCATTACCGGTGACAGAAAAGAAAAATGTTGAATCATTGCCAGCTGTCAGCTGAACAGGTGCTCCGGGCAAAGGGTTATTGTCAGAATCATATACTGAAATTCTGAGCTGACTGTTTTGTGCAAGACATGAGTATATTGCAAGGATTGTGAAACTTAAAACAGAAAGGAATTTTATCACATTCATTCAGGTTCCGGAATATGTGTCAGTGCATAATAAGTGTTAGCGAATAACAAGGAGCTAACGATAAATTGATGGTAAAAGTATATTAATCCGGATCAGTTTGATATTTTTTAGCAGTCATTTTTCAGGAGTTTGCCCATTGAACAATTGCATTCATTGCTTCAATAACACCGGAGCACCATTGTTCTGCGAAATCATCTGGTAAAGGCTCATTCAGCGGAACAATTTCACTCATTGCCATCGCTCTGGCTCCGTTAAAATTGACAAAAGACAATCGTGCAGTGAGTTCTTCATCAGGGCGTAAAAATGCACTTCCCGGAAGGATTGCAACACCAGCTTCATCAAGTAGTTTCTTACATAATGTTTCACTGTTGAAAATTCCTCTTTTTTTGAAATTTTCAGTAAATTCCGAAAAATCGATAAACATGTAAAAAGCTCCGGCTGGCATATGAACTCTGATACCTCCGTTTGTGAGAATTGCATGTGATTTTTGTGCAAGATGCTTCAGGATTCTCCGTGCATTAATGAGATAACGTTCAATAACAATACTGCCTCTGAATGCACTGACAGCAGCGTACTGAATCGGCGCTGAAACAGATGTAAATGTTTCACTTGCAACAGCAGCCATTGGCTCATACAACCATTCAAAATGTTCAGGAAATGAAAATGTCCCCAAACGCCAGCCACCTGCACCGCACCATTTGGATAAGCCTGAACTGATGATTGTACCTTCAGGATAATATCTGGCTATGGAAATATGATTGCCTTCGAAGTGTAACTGGCCGTAAATTTCATCAGATAAGACGATCAGTGCATATTTCCGTGCGACTTTGGCAATTTGTTTTAACTCATTTTCAGAGAAAGTTTCACTATCCGGATTGGAAGGGTAATTCAACACAATGAGCCTGGGACGGTCCATGTCATTTTCACTTTTCAGAAATTCCTCAAGCTGTTGAGCTGTGAGTTTCCAATTGTTTTCAAAACTTGTATGAATTGTTTTAATATTCCTTCCGATAATTTTTGCCTGCGGATAATATGATACCCAGCAAGGTGTTGGCAGAATGATGTCTCCGTAAAATACAAGCTGGAGTATAAACATCAGTTCTTTTGACCCAGGGCCGATAAGAATATTATCTGAACTTACTTTAATATTATCCTTGTTTCTGTGAAAATAAGCGACAGCTTTTCTCAGTCTTTCAAGCCCCTTGACATTCAGATAATCTTTTTCATGTGCATGGTTTTTCAACATTTCAACAACAGGATCGGGCACTGGAAAAGGTGATTGTCCAAGGCCCATACGATAGATTTTTTTGCCCTGCTTTTCAAGTTTCTTACTTAACTCATTAATTCCAAGTGTCGGTGACAGTCCGATGCCTCTGACATTCAAATTGATACTTACATGTTTGTAATTCATGCTTTCTGAATTTATTCAGTTTTTATACGGTTTCTATTCCAAAAGCAAATATACATTATTTTCAAAAATGGGGGATTCCCTGTTTGAATAATGTTATCGTCTCTGATATCTATTGTTCACAATTCCAGAACGCTAAATCAACGGTGAGAAGTTTTACATATCTTTGCAAAAATAATCACGAGATGGACCTTCAGAAATTTGATGATATCAGGCCATATAATGATGAAGAAGTCCCCATGGCAATTCAGCGGATTGTGGCATCAAAGGGTGTCGGAGCCCTATTGACGCCTTTTCTGCCACAGGATGAAGTGGAAATGATACTTCAAGCTTTGCCAAACGTAAAAACAGTTGATGAGTTTCAGTTTGCCATTTTAAAGAAACTGGCAGACGGAATTCTGCATAAGGCTGGTGCAGAATTATACTGCAAAAATATTGATGTTCTGCAGAAATTCGCAAATTATCTTTTTATCTCAAATCATAGAGACATTGTACTTGACCCTTCTTTTTTAAACTACATTCTCCATGTGAATGGTTTTTCAACGGTTGAAATTGCAATTGGTAATAATCTTTTGATTAATCCTTGGATTGAAGACCTTGTCAGAGTAAATAAAAGCTTTATTGTCAGAAGAGATGTTCAGGGGCGGGAGTTGTTTATGGCATCACAGAAAATGTCTGAATATATCAGGTATGTTGTTACTGAAAAAAATAAAAACGTCTGGATTGCACAACGTGAAGGGAGAGCAAAGGACAGTAATGATGCAACACAGACCGCGCTTCTGAAAATGTTGCACATGGGTGCCGGGAAAAAATCACCATCTGAAGGATACCGGGAACTCCATTTATTGCCAGTCTCGATCTCATATGAATTTGACCCTTGTGATGTGTTAAAAGCCAGGGAATTATATTTTCAATCAGTGGGAATTGGATATACTAAAACTGCAGCCGACGATCTGCTCAGTATGAAATGGGGAATTCTGGGATTGCGTGGAAGGGTTTGTTATACTTTTGCTCCTGAACTTAACATTGGCTTTATACACAAAAACTCTGATCTTCAAACAGCAACTGATTTACTAGCCAATGAAATTGATCATAAAATCTATTACGGATACGAATTGTTTCCTTCCCATTTTTATTCCTTTGATAAATTTCATGGCGTGAGGCGATTTGATTCTTTTTATTCAGCAGATACGATTGATTTGTTTGAACGTATTCTGGATGAAAAAATTTTAAAACTTTTACCTGAATTTTGTGATAATCATGACTTTAGAATGGAGGTATACAGACAATATTCAAATGTGTTGAAAAACGCACTTTCGGTTAATCCCAAACTCATCAGAAAATAATTTTTAGAATTATTATTTGTCAGTCTTGTCTGATTTTTGCTTTGTTTGTCTTTTTTTGAGTAAATCCCTGAATGTATCAAAATCTTTTCTGAAAAAAATTCCAACTCCCTGAGTATAGGGTGAGTTTTGGGAAATGGCATCGATGGGATTTGAACGGTTAAATGCACGCATCCGTATTCTCCCGTCAGGAGTTAAGAGATTTTCAATACTCACATCACCCATAACCTGCTGGTTTGATGTGTTATCAACTCCGACCTGATTTCCGCCAACACCAACATTGCCTTCGATACGAATTCTGTCGTTTAATAGCTGAGTGGAAACCATCACTTCAATTTCGTCTGTTGACAGTTCGCTTCCGGGTCTGTAATTGATTCCGATGTCAAAATCTCTGCTGATTTGTGACAACCAGTTGCTAAACTGATTTGAAACAAATTCCAGTGAAGTGGTCCCCATTCCCTGAGTCAACGGAGCTGAAAAGGATGCTTCAGGTTGAACAAAAGAATTCAGTATCAGCAATGAAAATACCTGGCGATTGAGCTCCTGATCAGAACTAATAGCTGTATTCATAATGTTTCTTGTGGTTTCATCAGACTGAGGAAGAGAAATATTGAAAGTGATATCGGGTGTCATGAGATTATTCTTAAGTTCAAGTTCAAGATTGACAGGAATTTTTTTTCTGTAAATTTCTGATGAATCAATATGGCTTACCAGATCAAACAATCTGGCCCGCAGGGGATAATAGGTGTTGATATCCACAATAGCATTGTAGGGGTCTCCTTCCCATTTGATGTTTCCTCCGGGATAAATAAAGAATCTTTTATTGATCACATTCTCAAGTGTAAACAAATAATCACCATCAATAAGTTCTATGTCGCCAAACATAATAAAGTCGCCGTTAATATCGAAGTCAATCCGAAGATTTCCGGTAGCTTTGCCTCTCATGATGTCCCCGATTTTGGGATCAAAAATGATTTGCATTTCTGCATCAGGTGTGACCTGTAAATCCAGATTCATTCTGAATCCGGGACTATCCTTACCTTCGAAAACTGAAAGTTCAGACTCCGATGAATCAGCAGGATTGATAAAAGTGATGAAATTACTTTCATAAACACTCCCAGCAGCGTCCATAGGCAGAAAGAACTGAGTTCCTCTGGCCGTTTGTGCTGAAACATTCATGATCACATCATCGGGTTTACCGGTCACATGCACAAAACCATCAGCGACAATTGTTCCGTAAAAATCATCGTTATCGGCAGGTCCTGTATTCATAAATACAAAGTCTTCCTGGGTTTGGAGTTTTATGTCAAGATCAAAATCACTGAAATTATTGTGTCTGATCATGATGTCAGCATTTGCATTTTTACCTCTTCCGTCAGAAATAAGGAAATTATTGGAATAGATTGAATTGCTGGTTACATGAATGGTATCTTTGAGAATAAATATTGTATTCAGATAGTTGACATGTGCAATTGTTCGTAAAAACCAAAAACTTCCGTTAACATCGGGATTTTTAATATCACCTTTTACAAAAATCTCACCTGATGTTTTTCCTTCAACAAATCTGAGCTGATCAGCAAGAAATGGTTCAATCAGATTCAGTTCAAAAGCTGATAATTTGCATTTAAAGTCCAGTTCATTCTGAGGCCTGTCAAAATAATAGTTACCGCTAATCAGCAACGGCTCATATACTCTGGTTGTGGTTTGGTATTGTGCACGGACATCTGCATAAATTGATTTTGTGATGTAGTTATATTGAGACATGATTTTGATATCGCCATAATTCTTGTCCTCAAATCTGAAATTTTCTATAAGTAAATCACTGGTAAAATAGAAATTCGAAAATAGATTTCTTACTTCAACAAACCCGTCAAGATTGCCTTTTAAGTTCAAATCAAACTGTGATAGAACAGTTTCAAGATTATCCAGATCAAAATTTGTAAAAGTTAAGCGCAATTGTTCAGATTCTGATCTGGATGCCGCTCCGTGAATGAGAATCTCCTGATCACCTCTGCTGAAATGAAGATTATTTACAACAATAGAACTGTCTCCCATTTGGAAACTATTGCCCTCAAAGATTTGCCATTGTTTATTTGCCAATGTGAAATTTGATGGAGCAAGTTCAACTTTTAATCCGGTTGTATCTGAAAAAACAACATTTCCTTTGATATCTCCTGATGTTACAGAAGAAATAACCTTGTTGTCCCAGAACAGGGAGAAATTCATGTTGTCTTTGTAAACAACAGCATTTCCAATGAAATTTTCAATGAAAAGGCTGTCCGAATAAGAGATTCTATCGGAATTGACAGTCAGATAGATGGTTTTTGAGAACGTTTCAATATCGAAATCTGACTTCATAAGAGAAATGCCTGTATACTCTATCATCTGAGAGCTGACAGAACTGAAAAGGGCATTGGTTTTGCTATTGTATGTGCCTGAAAAATGTGTGTTTTCTGAAACTTTGAGGTCAGTTATGAAAAGTGCACTCAGAGGTTCAAAATTTTTGATGGTTACATCAAATCTAACATTGAAATCACTGATTTCATGGTTTTCATATTTCCCGGAATCTTCCGGTACAGATATATAATCTGCGATGAATCTGTTTAAAACAACAGGAAATTCTGAGAAATTATAAATTCCCTCAATATAACCATCAGCCAGATCACTGTGAATGCCAAGTCTCTTTCTTTGTTCAGGTAATGAATCCTGCTCAATTTCTATCAGGTCAATGTAATAGGTTCGCTCTCCTTCCTGATATCTGATATCTGTGAGAGCGGCTTTTCCATAAAACATGTCAATTGAACTGCCGAAACCATTGAATTCAATATTTCCGTTCATGATTGCCAGGCTGTCGTTTCTGTTGAAGTTCAGAGCGTTCAGATTCGCATTTTTAGCAGATGCTACAAATGAAAACTCCGGAATCTCACTATTTAACAATATCTGACCGTTGAAATCAAAGAAAATATTCGGATCATTCACATTGAAATCTCCGTCAAAAAGCCCTTTATTCACATCTGCATTGATAGCAATGTTGTTGTATATGTAGTTGTTGAGTTCGAGTTCAGAAATTTGTCCGTTGGCCAAAATCCTCATGTTATCAGGATTACTGCCTTCACCGTTCACTTCAAGATCTGAACTTATGATCCCGATCATGTCATTTTGAAACAATTTGCCGATATCAAATAATTTTGTTTGAAGATTTCCATTATAAGAGGGTTTTATTCCGTCGGGATCTCTGAAAGACATTTTTCCGCTGATTTCTCCGATATTTGAATTCATTTTGAAGTCAGCAAAAAAACTGTTCAGAAAACCAATGAAACTTCCACTGATATCAAAATTTGCCAGAGTGGAAATTTCTTTTAGTGAATTGGGTTGTATATTCAGGTCTTTTAGAAAACGTATAATGTCTCCGGAATTTGTTGCAAGTTGAGAGATGTTTAGATCAAAGAAAGTTTCATTTATTTCCGGCAGACCTGTAATCAGGCAATTCATGTTCAGCCTCGTTGATCTTCCGGTTTCAACATTCAGATTTTTGCTTGACAAATTGCTGATTGTGCCATCAATCTTTCCTGATAAGAAAAGTTTTGTTTTTAGCGCTGGTATTTCTTCTGCAAAAAACCGGATATCTTTAAAATCAACCAGTGATTTTCTGAAATCAGTTTTCAGGTTTACTTTGTTCACAAAATCATTGAAATCACGAGTGTGAGAATATTCCATGCATAAATCAGCATTGAGCCGCGTCCCTTGTGATGAAAGTATCATTTTGGTTGCTTCAAGATAATGATTGCAGAATGCAACATCAGATTTGAAATTTTTAATGATAAAACCACTTTGTTCCTCAAATGATAAATTATGAATGATGGCCTGAATGGTATCGGAAATAAGTAAGTCTGATGCAGTCAGATTGATGTTTGTCAAATGAAGGTGATTGAAATCTATCTGATCTCCGTTGACAGTTGTTTTGTGGTCATTGGAATATGAAAATTCAGCATCTTTGAGCTTTACAGTATTAAAACTAATTTTCCAGGCTTCTTTTTGAATTGTATCCTGTTTTTCACTTGAAAAATAGTCAATGATAAACTGAAGATTAGTCACTTCTTCTCCCTCATATTGCTTCAGGTGAAAAACTGGGCGACGGATTTCTGCTTTACCAAAACTGAGTCTCCGGTTTCTGAGAGAAACATGTTTAAACCCGACTGAAAGCTTTTCAATTCTTGCAAGTTCCTGATTGTGTTGATCATTTACATGAAGATCATTGATCACCACATCAAGAAAAAAACCGAATGTAACTGAGCCGATACTGATATCTGTGTTAAGTTCTTCAGATAAAAATGCAGTTGTTTTTTTTACAATCATCTGCTGAACCAGGGGTGTTCTGACAAGGACAAAGAGAAATGCTGGAAAGCAAATCACCACCATATAGAGAATAACTATTATTTTTGCAGTTCTTTTCCATATGACAGAGAATTTGGCCATAAATGAAAACAGTTAATATACTAGCAATAGAGACTTCATGTGACGATACTTCGGCGGCTGTTCTGCAGGATAACGTCGTGTTGAGCAATGTTATTGCAAATCAGGAAATCCACCGGAATTACGGAGGTGTAGTTCCTGAGCTTGCGTCGAGAGCACATCAGCAACATATCATACCCGTCGTTCATCAAGCATTACAACTTGCAAATATACATAAAAAAAACCTTCATGCAATCGCATTTACCAGAGGGCCTGGATTACTTGGTTCATTACTCGTTGGTGCATCATTTGCAAGATCCATGGCTCAGGCTCTTGGAATTCCTCTGATAGAAGCCGATCATCTGAATGCACACATCTATGCTCTTTTCCTTGATAAACCAGGTTATGTAAACCCTAAACCCCCGTTTCCTTTTCTGGCACTGCTAATCTCCGGAGGACATACCAAAATCGGCATCGTCAGGGATTTTCTGGATATTGAGTTTGTGGGTGATACCATAGATGATGCAGCAGGCGAGGCATTTGATAAAGCTGCAAAAATCATGGGCCTTGAATATCCCGGAGGCCCTATTGTTGATGCTTTGGCAAAGACAGGAAACATAAAACGTTTTTCATTCAGTAAACCCGTTATCCCGGAATTTAATTTCAGTTTCAGCGGATTGAAAACTTCATTTCTGTATTTTGTAAGAGATGAACTGAAAAAGGATTCTGATTTTATTGATCACAACGTATCTGATTTATGTGCTTCAATTCAGCATACAATCGTTGATATTTTACTTAATAAAATGAAATTCGCTGTTAAAAAGACAGGAATTAAAAATATTGCAGTTGCTGGTGGTGTTTCAGCAAATTCATATCTCAAACAGGTGTTTTTAGAATGGGCTGAAAGAAAAAAGCTGGGCATGTTTTTTCCTGAAAGAGGATTTACTACCGACAATGCAGCAATGATTGGAATGTTGGGATACCTGAAGTATCAAAAGGGGATGTTTTCTTCTCTTGATGTTACACCATACGCAAATAATCATTCATCTTTATAAATAGTCATTATGGCAAAGAAAAACATTCTGAATATGTTCAACAGGAATTTCTGGACAGTAATTACCATGGAGTTCTTTGAAAGAGGTGCTTATTACGGTGTTATGTCTGTTCTGTCTGTATATATGGTGATGGGGACACAGGAGGGTGGTCTTGGATTTTCCAGGGAAAGTGTGGGAATCATTAAAAGTACAATTACTCCTCTTCTATACTTGTTGCCCATCCTTTCCGGAGCAATTGCTGACAGATATGGTTACAGGAAAACTCTGTTGTTTGCTTTTGTTGTGATGAGTCTCGGGTATTTTATTACAAGCATGGTGCAATCATATGAGGCTGTGTTTGCTGCACTTCTGCTCATGGTCACAGGTGCCGGTTTTTTCAAACCAATCATATCAGGGACAATCGCAAGAGAAACAAATGCTGATACCTCCGGACTTGGATTCGGAATATTTTACTGGTCCATCAATCTCGGCGCATTCATTTTTCCACTGATTCTGGTCCCTTATTTAAAACAATATTCGTATTCCTATATTTTCATTATGGCGGCCATTGCCACGGGAGCAATGTTGTTACTTAATATTTTTATTTACAGAGAACCAGCTAAACCTGAAAATTCAAAATCATTGGGAGAATCTCTCAAAGGCATTTTACTTGTCATGGCAGATTACAGATTCATTGTCATGATTGCAATATACAGTTGTTTCTGGATTTTGTATTTTCAGATGTTTGATACTGTGTTATGGTATCTTACTGAGCATCTGGATATGACTCCTGTGAACAATGCAGTCAATGCTTTTCTTGCACTGTTTGTGTCCAATCCTGACTGGAAGTTTGATGCAGAACATGTAACTGTGATCAACGCAGGGACAATTATTGCACTTCAGCTGCTGATTTCATCCATTGTGAGAAAACGGAAGGCATTACCAACAATGATTGTTGGGATTGCACTTGGAACAATTGGGATGGCTGTTTTGGCAATTTCAGATCACGCCTGGATTTTTATTGCCGGAATGATCATTTTTTCAATTGGCGAAATGACCGCACATCCCAAGTTTATTTCATATGTCGGACTCGTTGCTCCGGAAGATAAGAAAGCACTATATCTTGGTTATTCATTTCTTTACGGAGTGATTGGGAGCGGAATCGGAGGGGTGTTAGGTGCTTACAGTTATGTCTATTTTGTTGATAAGATGCAGAACCCTTCACTTCTATGGCTGATGTTTTCTGGAATCGGGCTACTAACAATATTTGGGATGCTTTTATACAACAGATTTCTTGCAAAGAAAATTAGAGATTAAACTTCTGAAAAACAGAAACTGCGACAAAAGCCGCAGTGTCCTGTAGGTGTTAACCTTATTTTGGGGAGGTTATGGGGTTATTTCAGGATGGTAAGAGTACCATGTTCTTCTAAACCATCATTAAAACGGAGAATGAAAAAATATGTGCCATTGGGAAGGTTGTTGCCATCCCAGTTATTCAGATATTCATTTGTAGAGAATACAAGAGTTCCGTTTCTATCATAAATTGTCAGTTTTGTATTGGGGTATTTATCAAGCCCCTGGATGTAGAAATAGTCATTCAACCCATCGTTGTTGGGGGTAATAATATTTGGGATCATAACATCACAGTGTTCTTTCACAACAAGAACTGAATCGTAGTATGTGTTGCAACCGGTTATTGAAAGGACGTATAATCTTTGTTCACTGACAGTAATGTCTTTTGTCTTTTGAGATGTTGGTATCCAGAAGTATGTGTACAACTCCGGGTTGTTTATTTCAGGTTCAAGTCTGAGCGTTGATCCTGAGCATAAAACAGCATTTGAGGGCAGACTTGTTTTTGGTTTGGGGATAATGCTGACGTTGGATGAGCTGGTTACAAACACATTCGGATTTTCAGGATCATAAATTGATAAAGTATAGGTTCCGGATGATCTGACGGTGATTGTTGGTGTTTGCTCTCCTGATGACCAAACATAATTGTATTCTTTGTTAATCGTGTGTGGTTTTAGTTCAAATGCTGTTTCACTGCAAATATTTTCAGGGAGTGCAAAATGAGGAAGCCGTGCGTTGTTATTGGTTTGAGCAGGTTTTTTCTCAATAAGTGGGGATTGATCCTGCATTTGAACAGGTTGAAGAGGTTCCTCAGGTTTCACAAAACTTGAACTGGAAATATTCTGACTGCTCTGATAGTGCGGATGATATTGATAAATCTGATTGAAGTTTGGTGTGTTGACAGGAGCAACATGCTTATTGTCTGCTAATTTGAAGCTTTCTGTTTGGGATGTGATTTCATTTGAATACTTTTCTTTCACGTCAATTTCAGCAAAATGTTTCCTGATATCTTGCTCTATCTGAATAAAGACAGGTGCTTCAAAAGGGATTGATGATCTGATAGATTGAATTTTTTCAGGAGTCATTCCGGGAGAAATCTCCACAATGATCCGGACATCATTGTTGTCATTTTCAACAGTTGCAGCGAGCATATTTTCTCCAGGAAGCTGCTCGTTAACAACGACTATGGTCTCATAGGTGTTGTTTCCGGCTATGGGAAGTGGTTTAATTTCATACCCCAGGTCACTGAAATAAAGAAATGCAGATGTTGCAATTATGATGACTAATGAAGCTGCAACGGAAAACTTTGGTTGAAGGACAGTTTGTGAAAGATTTCTTAAAAAAGACTGAACGGGACTAATTGGTTTAACAAACCTGATTTGTTGCATGACATGTTCAGAAAACGTTTCAAAATAATTTTCAGGAACCTGAAACGGATTGGTCTTTCCTGCTTCATTCAATAAGGGAAATTCACTATCAGGTGGAGTTTTGTCAGGAAATATTTTTCTGAATACAGACATATTGAGCTATCAAATTAACGTTTAGACACTTTTTTTATAGTAAAGTTTAATTATTTTTCAGATATTCTTCAATTTTTTTTGATGCGATGTGATATGTGGCCTTTAATGTATTTACATTTGTTTTTAAAACTTCTGACATTTGATTGTAATTCATATTTTGATAGTACCTCATTAAAAAGACAAGTCGTTGTTTGGCAGGAAGCTTTAAAATACCTTTTTGCAGTTTGAATTCAATTTCGGAGGCTTTGAAATGGACATCTTCCTGTAATGAGTTTGAAATATAATGTTCATTGTCAGCGTCAAGGGAAATATGATATTTGCTTTTGGAAGACTTGAGAAATGAGATGGCTTCATTGGTTGCAATCCTGTAGATCCAGGTATAAAGCTTCGAATCTTCTCTGAAATTGTCCAGGTGTTGCCATATTTTCAGAAACACATTTTGCATCACATCGTTTGTATCTTCGTGATTTATCAGAATTCTTCTGATGTGCCAGTATACAGGTTCCTGAAATTTTTCAACAAGCAGATTAAATCCTTTTTCTTTGGTATCAGGATTATGAAAAAGAGTCAGTATTTCAGAATCTGCAATTTTTGACATTTTTTATTGCCGGGAAGTTAAAGTTGTAAAGTTACAAACTTTTTTAAGATTCAACTTTTAAGGACTTTTTTGACATGTTGAACGATATTTTCATAAGTCAGTCCATATTTTTGCATTAATTGTTCCGGTTTCCCGCTTTCACCGAACTTGTCGTCAACTCCAATCATACTCATTCTTACCGGAAAGTTTGTTGCAAGAAGCTGTGCAATGCTGTCTCCAAGACCTCCGTTCAGCATGTGTTCTTCTGCAGTGACAGCACACCCTGTTTTCTGAACAGATTGAAGAACAGATTGTGCATCCAGAGGTTTAATTGTATGAATATTAATAACTTCAGCATCAATACCTTCATTAGCAAGCTTTTCAGCTGCAAGAAGAGCTTCCCAGACGAGATGTCCGGTGGCAAAAATACTCACATCTTTGCCTTCTCTGAGGAGTAATGCCTTTCCGACTTCAAATTTTTGGTCTGCAGGTGTGAAATTTGCAATTTTTGGCCGGCCAAATCTCAGATACACTGGCCCCTGATGTTCATATATTGCCATGGTTGCAGCTTTGGTCTGATTATAGTCACAGGTATTGATGACAGTCATTCCCGGAAGCATTTTCATCAGACCGATATCTTCAAGAATCTGATGTGTGGCACCGTCTTCACCCAATGTCAATCCGGCGTGCGAAGCGCAGATCTTTACATTTTTGTTGGAATAAGCAATAGATTGTCTGATCTGGTCATAAACTCTGCCTGTTGAAAAGTTGGCAAAAGTTCCTGTGAACGGAACAAGTCCGGAAGTTGCCATCCCTGCTGCCAATCCGATCATGTTTGCTTCGGCAATTCCAACCTGAAAAAAACGTTCAGGAAATTCTTTCATAAACGCATCCATTTTTAACGAACCTGTCAGATCGGCGCATAACGCAACAACATTTTCGTATTTTTTTCCTAATTCAAGCAAACCTGCACCAAAACCTGATCGGGTGTCCTTAAAATCTTTTATTTCTGATGTTTTGAATGTCATATGTTCATTGATTTATTGTCTGGTTGATAAATGAATGCGCGTCGTTTTCAGTGATTCGATCGTGAAAGATCTTTCCTGTGTGTAAAATGATCTGTTATGATATCTGGCTCTGAAAACAAGCATATATTGGCCGGGAAGTAAAATAAGCATTTCCTGATTACCGGATGTATTTAAATTGTAAACCCACTCAGGTTCGTTGCCGCGCATGACATAAAGACTGCCGAATCCTGATGAAGGGTATTGAATATGAAGTGTTCCGGGAACCGGAATTTCAACAGTTGTGGTTGTACTCTGGTCGATTCTGACATTGTCAACGTGCATTCTTGGTAGTGTGAGAATTTCAAGATCATAGTTTCCGACAAGATATTTTTCCTTCATGTCAAAATACTGCACATTGATTGTTTCCATTTTTTTGTGCTCTCTGACGATAAACTGATATTTGTAAGAGGTTGTATATGTGCTTTGCATTTTCACTTCCAGATTCCCCTGAGGTGCCGGTACGGGAATGATTGTATGTTTTCCCGGTGTAAGTCTGAATGTGTCAGAAAAAACAGGTGGAATTGTATTTACTCTTATATAATACGAAGGCAGCGGATCCACAACAAGAGTGTCAGGATTTCCTTCAACATTCATGGTGTGGATGTAGTTGAACTTTGGTGTTCTGCTGATTGAGTCGTAAAAAGTCATATTTACATTTGTCTCAGTGGGTTTACCATGAATATCCAGCAGATTTACCTGCAATGTTGTGTTATCCAGTACCTGTGAAATGACAACGTTAAGTGCATTTTTAAATCCCTGTTCTGTGGTTCCGTCAAAGTAAGTTCCAACACAATCAAATGCTTCTTCAAAATTTTTACCAATACCAATTATAAATGGTTTGAGGATGATGCCTTTTTTCTGAAGTGCAAGAGAAACCGCACACGGGTCGCCGTTGCACTCTTCAATTCCGTCAGTTATGAGAATGATTACATTTCGGCAACGATCACAGGGGGGGAAATCATTTCCGGCTCTTTCCAGCGACATTGCGATTGGTGTTGTTCCTCTCGGATTGGTTGATTTGAGCTTTTGTTTGATTTTTTTTGCATTATTTGCTCCAAAAGGAATTTCAAGTTTGCTGTCGTCACAGTCCTGAGGAGGATAGTTTTTCTGATGACCGAAAATCCTGAGTGCAAGTTCAAGATTTGGGATGTTTTCAAGACTGTCAAGCATTTCTCCGATAAGTCTGTTTGCAATGACAATTTTTGAGTCACTTTGCCATTTGCCATACATGCTGTAGCTGCAATCAAAAATAAACAGAATCCGGGTCTTAATAACCGGGATTTCAGGATCAGTATTTCTATCAGTTTGTGCATGCAGATTGCCTGTGAGTATAAGACAACATATCAGCAGCAAAAAACCGATGTTTATTTTTGTATTCATTCTTTTAAGATTAATAATCTCCCAGTGTTTCCGGAAGTTGTGATAAAGCTCTGTCTTTTTCTTCATCATTTGGAGCAACTCCATGCCATTTATGTGTGCCAACCATAAAATCAACACCATATCCCATCCCGGTTTTCATCAGAATAACAACGGGTTTGTCATTTCCGCACATAGATTTCGCTTTCTGAAGAACAGCAACCACTTCGTCCATATTGTTCCCGTTTGATTCAAGAATATCCCATCCGAATGCTTCCCATTTTTGCTTCAGATTGCCCAGTGAAAGGACCTTGTCAGTGGGACCGTCGATTTGTTGTCCGTTGTAATCAACCATTGCAATAATGTTGTCAATATTCTTGCTTCCTGCATACATGGCTGCTTCCCATATCTGTCCTTCCTGCAACTCGCCGTCACCCATGAGAACGTAAACCAATGAGCGATCTTTGTTTATTTTTTTTGCACATGCATGTCCGAGTGCAAAAGATAGTCCCTGTCCCAGACTCCCGGATGCTGCACGGATACCTTCAAGATGTTCAGCAGGAGTTGGGTGACCTTGAAGACGGCTGTTGATTTTCCTGAAAGTGCTGAGTTCACTCACTGGAAAATAACCTCTTCGCGCCAGGATACTGTACCATAACGGGGAGATGTGACCATTTGACAAATAAAATACGTCTTCATCAGTGCCCTCCATTGAAAAGCCTGCAGGGTTGATGTTCATGATTTTGAAATACAATGCTGTCAGAATATCGGCTGCTCCCAACGATCCACCCGGGTGCCCGGATGCTGCTGCATGAACCTGTCTGATAATGTCTCTGCGCACCTGTGATGCAATATTTTCAAGTTCGTTAATATCCATTTGAATTTTTTTTCAAAAATACAAATTTCACACTCATTGAGAGGATATTGTTGAAAACTGTTCATTGTTTTTAAAAACTTTTCTATTTTCGCAGTTGTTTGATCTATTGCTGATGCAGAAATATATTGATATACATTCGCATTTACTTTCAAATCCGGAAAATGATATTTTTCGCATCTGCAGCTTTGATCCTGTAATGGATCCCTTTTTCAATACAGAAATGAATTTTTCAGCAGGTGTGCATCCCTGGTCAGTGAATCATCAGCATGTTGACTGGTTTGTTTGGATGGTCAGAAAACTGTCCAGAAATGAGCATTGCCTTGCAATCGGTGAGTGTGGACTGGATTATTATCATTCAACTGATCCCCGGGTTCAAAAGGAAATTTTTATCAGACATTATGAAATTTCTGAAACCAGCAATCTTCCGTTAATCATTCACTGTGTCAGGGCTTTTCATGATCTGTTGAAGCTCCGCAAAGAACTGAAACCGGAAATGCAATGGATTATTCATGGTTTTTCCAAATCGTCAGAAACTGCAAAACAATGTCTTGACTCAGGGTGTGCTCTTTCTTTCGGAAAAAAAGTCCTTGATTCTGCATATGTAAAAGTATTAAAGGTAATTCCGGATGAAATGATTTTTTTTGAAACAGATGATGATGATGTGGATATCAGAGATTTGTACCATGCATTTGCAACGTTGAGAAATTTAAAAATTGAGGATGTTGTGCTGAAGATCAAACAGAATTTTCAAAGATGTTTTAATATCATACCATAATGAACTGGCAGGAACGGACAGAATTGCTGATCGGAAATGAAAATCTGAAAAAACTCAGAGATTCTCATGTGCTTGTTGCCGGTCTTGGCGGAGTGGGAGGGGCAGCTGCCGAAATGCTTGTCAGGGCCGGAATCGGAGAGTTGACAATCATAGATTCTGACATCATTCAGCCGTCGAACAAAAACCGTCAGCTTATTGCACTTGGAAGTACTGAAAACATGAAAAAAGCGCATGAATGGAGCAGAAGGTTAAGGGATATTAACCCTGAATTGAAGCTTCATGTGTATGAAGAGTTTATCAGAGATGACCGGATGATTGAGATTCTTGATCAGGGATTTGATTATGTTGTTGATGCAATCGATACATTATCCCCGAAAGTTTTCCTGATCTATCATTCACTGAAAAAGAATATTCCCATTGTTTCGTCAATGGGAGCAGGAGGGAAGCTTGATCCTCTGATGGTGAAAATTGATGACATTTCCAAATCGAACACATGTAAACTTGCACTATACATCAGAAAGAGACTTCATAAAATGAGAATCTATGAAGGAGTTCAGGTTGTTTATTCAACCGAACGTGTTTCGAAAGAATGTATCCGGCTTGTTGAAGGAGAAACCAATAAACTGAGCACCGTTGGGACAATCTCATATTTGCCCAATGTTTTTGGATGTTTTTGTGCATCGGTGGTGGTGAGAGCCTTAATCTGAAAGTTTCCTGATTGCAACTAATTGAAATATCTGGTTCTAGTCATTGACATTTGACTGTCATCCTGAGTCATTGTGCCTTTCATCTACTTGGCTTACATCAATCCCATTCGTTTGCTCAAAAAGAATAAAAAAAGTTATAAAAAACTATTTATTTTATTAAAACATATTTGTATAAATAAAAAATAAATATTTTAACTTCGCAAAATAAAATTTAACAATAAAAACTGCATTTCGAAATATTTAACAATAAAAATCTGAAAATATTTATGAAATATTCCATTGCAATATTTTCAATTTCTTCAGGCGTTTTAGTGATTGCCTATTGGTTGATTTTTTTTCTCATTAGAGTTCCGGAAGGAGGATTAATAGAAATGAGTTTTCATTTATATGCTGAATTTGCGACATCAGTGATATTACTTGTAAGCGGGATCATGCTTTTGGGAAATCGTAAACATTCTGTTGAGACAAACATGGGCGGACTGGGTATGCTGGTGTACTCAACACTAACGTCTGCCGGTTTACACGGACAGAATGGTGATACCATTATGATGATCATCTTCCTGGTTTTATTTGTTCTTGCAGTAAGTGCCATTTGTGGTCATTATTACAGTCATAATTTTCTACATGATCAAGCAAATGACCCAATAGAATAATATTTGTTCAATTTAAAATCATGCAGCAGCAAATAAAACGATTTGGTCGTAATGCAGTAATTTTAAACATGTTCGGAATAGTTTTTTCCGGACTTGTATTTCCCTTGCTTTCTTCATTGCTAACACCACAGCCACCATGGAAGGATGCGGAACTGTTTATTCTGTCATTTAATCTATTTCAAACAGCAACTTTTTTCTTTGGTTTTTTTCTTGTTCTAGGTTCAATGCTGACTTTTATTGCGTTATATTATTCTGTTGATAACAGAAAGAAAATCATGGCACTGTCAGGGTTGTTGATCAATGTTGTTTTCACTGCTGTTGTTTTCCTGAATTATGTGATTCAGACAACTTATGTTCCCTATCTTGCGATGAATAATCCTCCTGAGACAGCCATTATTCTACCAGCATTGACAATGGCAAATCCCGGGTCATTTGCCTGGGCACTTGAAATGTATGGATGGGGAGGAATCGGACTTTCTTATATTTTTATGTCAGCTATTTTTGGAGAAAGTAAAACGGAAAAGACACTCAGAGTTTTGTTCCTTGCGAATGGCATTTCAAGCTGTTTTTCAGCTATCATGACGTCTGTTGATATGAACTGGTTGTTTTCGCCGGCAGGGTTCATTGCACTTGTAACATGGAATGTACTTGTGTTTATAATTGATTTGTATTTACTCAGATTTTTCAAAGTTCATACGTAGGAATGTCTCGTTTACTAAATTCAATACTATTCTGATATGAATAAATCAAATGAAATGTGTGCTTCAGTTGTACTGTTAAATGACAGACTTCATTTTTCAGGATTGGTTGATGGAAATGATCCTGTTTCAATAGACTATACTCCTCCGCTTGGTGATGGTCTTGGGTATACATCTCTGGAGTTGCTTCTGCTTAGTTTGGCTTCATGTCTTGGGAGTGCTGTATTGACATTTCTCAGAAGAATGAACAGAACAGTCAGCCAATTTGGGATTCAGGCAACGGGATTTAGGTATAATGAACATCCAACAGGATTTAAAACAATTCGACTTCTGATCAACCTGACATCAGAAGATGTAACAATGCAGGATATCGAAGGGGTTGTTAAACTTGCAGAGCAGAAGTACTGTCCTGTATGGGCAATGATCAAAGGTAACACTGAAATCAGTGTCAGTTACAATATCTATTAAATAGCCATCAGAACAACCAGTTCGTTCCGATATACAATCCGCTTCTTCCATCCTGTTTGTTTAAAGCTCTTCCGTAGTTGAGGGCGAGCACAAAATTTTCGTTGAGTGCAATGTGCAGTCCACAGCCGGCAGTGTAGTGCAGGCTTTCGTCTTTACCGCTGAAATGCCTGTCAAGTTCAGGATTTCCGGTCAGATTGCCCCAGGTGCTGATTCGCTTTGTCACAACCCCCGCATCCATAAAAGGATTGAGGGCAATGTATACATTCTGTTTTTTAACAATGAATTTGAAAATTTTATATCGAAATTCAAAATTCCCGAAAGCAAAGCCATCACCCACAACACGGTTACGCATAATGCCCCGGAGTGACTTTGCTCCGCCAAGACCCTCCGTGATCGTTGACGGTGAATATGAGCTGATCATCAGCGGCTGAAAATAAAAGGGTGCATTGCCGTCAATGGTTGACTGGTATCCAAGCCTGTAAACAAATGTGAGCCTGTCTTTTAGGATTGAGAAATATTGTCTGTGTGTGACTGCAAGTTTTGTGAACCTGTTTTCTTTGTTTCCCAGAAACGCAGGTGCTGTCATCACAATGGCTTCACTCCAGACTCCTTTTGATGGATTTGCTTCGATGTCGCGGGTGTCGTATATCAGTCCGGCCTTAAATAATTTCATATTGCCACCATCGGCCTCAGCTGCAGGAATGATGTTGTTGTCAACGCACAGGTCAAACAGCGTTGTTGTGTCAGGTAGCATATCAGATGCATCCTTGCCTTTGTTCAGTCTTTCAATATCAACCGGTCTGATCTGGTAATTGTAAAAAGCACCACCCAGCAACCACCTGAAACGCCTGTCAGTAATATTTCCCTGAAAATCGGCATAAGCTCTGAGCATTTTGCGTTCATGCCTGTAATACATTCTTGTGATGTAGAGCGGCGAATCCATATCTGCATATTCAGGAATATAATTCGCTTCTGCTCCGTTGAACCCGAAAAAGTCAAGCGCCTGTTCTGTCAGCCAGCTCAGGTCTGCAGTCACTCTGATATCTTTCCCCTTAAACAGGTGCCCCGAGTCAAAGAAAAGCTGATTCAGTCCGCCACCTTTGGTTGTTCTGGCAATTTCAAGATAGATTGAATGTTTGTAATTGGGATAGGTTGAACCGTCACCAAAATTATAGAAATTCACAAGGCCGCCGTATTTAAATCCCAGGTCACTGTCAAATGCCACAGAAGGAAGCAGGCCGAATGTCCAGCCTTTTTTGATGTTCGCTGTGTCTGTTTGCCCAATCGATGAAGCTGACCATAGCATAATGCTTAAAATGATGATAAAAGGTGAAGTTTTTTTCATAATTCGTAAGTTTTAAAAATGAAACGAATGTAAAATCCAGGCAATTGAAATTCCAAAATAGTTTCCGATCGCATATCCAATGATTCCCACAGTGAGTCCTGAAAGAATAATTTCTTTGTTTTTCAGTGCTGAGGCCACAACCGGGACAAAGGGCGGAGAGCAGGCAAGTGCAGTGGACACGATGATCACATTGTCTGCATCAACTTTGAAAACCTTTGCGAGAATGATATGGATGATGAATGAACCGAAGACACAAATTGTAATGTAAATGAGCAGGTGCAGCTGGGCAATTCCGAAATTTGAGAAATCAGCCATTGATGCAACGACAACACTGAAGATCAGAATAAAATACATCCCGAAATCAAACGTCCGTTTAATTGTATTCACGGCAGGAATAAACGAAGCAGCAATACCCAGTGTTGTGATTGAGAGGATGGCGACAGCCATGGATGTGTTTTCAGGAACAAGCATGCTTAACCCACCTCCAATGGCAAAGATAAGCACAGATAATCCAAATGCACCAAGTAGCGGGAGAAGTGTTTTTCTCTGAAGAACGTTAAAAAATGCGACACGGCGGGGTTTCTCTGTGACGGGATGCTCAAACTGCCGAACGTCTTCAGATTTTCTGTAGGGTCGTAAAAATTTGAGCAGGACTTTCTGTCCGACAGACATCACAAACAGCAGAAAAACCGCACTGAGGAACATGTCATAGGTGTGGGTCAGAATGTAAGTTTCCTCATTCACATCAAGAGCAATTTTGATGGCAGCAAGATTTGGTGTGCCGCCGGTGTACACACCAGTGAGCAAACCGGCAATTTTCCAGGCTTCATCAATATGGTTCCTGAAGATGTAGAATCCGCCGATAACTGGAATAAGCAAAGAAACAATGCCCAGCAAGAGAGAGAGAAATGTTCCCCGTATTTTGGAAACCCAGCTTCTGATATTCATAGAAAACAGGAGCAATGGAAGTGCAATCGGAATAGTCAGTGTGGTCATCAAGTCCTGAATTTGAGCTGCATTTTCATTCAGAACACCTGTGTTTCCAATGATTAGTCCTGCAAGATAAGCAAGTAGCACAGAACCGATTCTTGCTGCAATGGATGATCTCCATGTTATATACAAGATGCAGATGGGAAGGAGTAAATAGATGAGAATCAACAGTACAGGGGACATGATCGTTTGTTGTTTTTGCAAAACTACAAATATAAATGAAAGAATGGAATGCATTATGGATTCATTTTTTTGTTACTATTTTTGCTGATATTTTTATCCGTCTGAAAGATGAATTATAGTCAAAGAATCAATGCTTTTAAAACTCTCGGCAAAGCAATCGAATTTGCTTTGAGTAATACTGAAAGCGAAACAGGAAGCCATTTACTTCATGCTGTTTCTGAAGCAGAAAAAGTTAATCCATGGTTTATTAAATCTCATTCTGAGCAGGCATTGCTTGCTATTGCGGTCATGCTAAAAAATATTGAACACTCAGATTTTGAAAAGAGGGGATACGTTTTTTCTGATCAAACACCAAAGACTGTTGCCATCGTCATGGCAGGCAATATTCCGCTGGTCGGCTTTCAGGATTTTGCCCATGTGCTCATTTCAGGTCACAAAGCATTATGCAAAATGTCATCTGACGATTCTGTTTTGCTTCCGGTTATTGCAGATCTACTGTGCCGGATTGAACCTGATTTTTCTGAACACATCAGATGTTCAGAAGGGAAGATCAGCGGTTTTGATGCTGTCATTGCAACCGGGAGCAATAATACATCACGGTATTTCGAATATTATTTCTCAAAGTACCCGCACATCATCCGCAAAAACCGCAACAGTGTTGCTGTCCTCACAGGAAAGGAAAGTCCTGAAGATCTCATGTTGCTGGCTGATGATATGTTCAGCTATTTTGGTTTTGGCTGCCGCAATGTGACCACGCTGTTTGTTCCCGAAAATTATGAATTTGAAAAGATAATTCTGGCAGCCTCCCGCTACAGCTATTTTCAACAGCACCATAAGTACATGAATAACTATGACTACTACAAGGCAATTTACATCATTAATTCAGCCCAATATATTGATGGCGGTTTTTTTATTCTTGTCCGGTCAGATCAGATCGCAACACCTCCGGGAATAATACATTATATTACTTACCGTGATATTCAAACCGTTCAGAAATCAATTGACCGGATGAGAGATCAACTGCAATGTGTAGTTTCGGGTTCTGCTGAGCTCACTGTAGCAATTCCCTTCGGAATGGCACAGTCACCAGGTTTTTTCGATTTTGCAGATGGTGTGGATACACTCAGGTTTCTTTTTGAATTAAATACAAAAACTGAAGAATAATGTTTTGTAATGAATTTTGATGTTGCAGTCAAATGTGAGTTTGTTTTTTAATTAGCAATTTTAACTGTAATTGGGTTAGATACCCAGCTTCCTCCAATTTCATCAATGTTCACATCAAGTTCATCCGATGTGTTGATTTTATTCAGACTCACACCTAATGTTGCTGAACACGAAACAATATTCACATCAATTGTTCCATTGCTGTTCATAGGAATTAACCCGGAATTGGAAGTTCCAGCATTATGAATGTTTTGCTCTGTTGCATTTGCTACCATCAATGGATTCAGATTTTGTAATGCAATAATGCCAAGAAATATGGCAATTATTGTGAGAATGGATTTTGTGTAAAGGTCTGTTTTCATGTTTATGAGATTTGGATTTATTTGGTTAAAGATTGTGATGAGGTCATTGATCATTTTAACGGATTTTCAATTATTTGTTTTCATATGGTCAATTTATTGAGTTCATTTATCAAACCTGTTCATCCGGAATTCACAGATTTATTCAGATTCAAAACCAAACAATTTCAGAAACTCATCGTATTCCTGCTGAAATGTTTTCTTGTGATGATGTTGCTTTTGTGATTGAATATATTGAAAAACTTTTTCTACAGCAGATTCTGAAACAGAAAAAGCAGCGTATCCGGTTTGCCAGGAAAATTTCTCGTTCATCAGATTGCTTTGATTGATGTAATGCGAAGTGCTTCCTTTGATTTGTTTGATAACATCAGCGATTGATTTTTGCGGATTTAACAAAAATAAACAATGAACATGATCGGGCATACCGTTAATGATTCTTACGGGACAGCCAATGTCGCGCAATTGTTCACCAATGTATTGAAAGATTGTATTTTCAACATGCTGTCGAATCAGAGGGATTCTTTCTTTGGTTGACCAAATAGCGTGTATCCAGATTTTATTGAATGAATGTGGCATAATTAATTTTTTATGTTAGGAAACCGTTGAAACGGTTTTTTGTTTTGTGTTTCATTATCATTGCCCACGGTTTAAACCGTGGGCAATGAATGGCAAACGATTTAATTTGAATGGTTTCAACCATTTTCAATAATTTTTATTTCTTCTTCGGTCAACTCGTAAAGCTGGTAAACCAACTGGTCTATTTGGGTTTTTATGTTATTTTTCATTATCAAATTTTATAAACCGTTGAAACGGTTTTTGGTTGTGTGT
>CAYMAZ010000031.1:0-4112 GCA_964388575.1 uncultured Bacteroidales bacterium
TCTATTAAATGCATTTCGCTACGGAGCTCCACCTCATGGCGGCATTGCTTTCGGTTTTGACAGATTTTCAGCTCTGTTGGGTGGAAGTGAAACAATCAGAGATTTTATCGCTTTTCCAAAAAATAACCAGGGAAGAGATGTGATGCTGGATGCACCTGCCCCGATCAGTGATGTGCAGCTGGATGAACTTGGAATACAAATTAAAAAAGTAGAATAATTACCCTATGAAGTTTGCTGATATAGCAGGACAGAAAAGTGAGATCAACAGGATCGTCCGGAATGTCAGAAAAGGGAGGATTAGCCATGCCCAGATGATAGCCGGTAGCGAAGGTTCAGGGAGTTTGCCCCTGGCGTTGGCTTTTGCCCAGTTTGTCAATTGTACTGAGAAATTGTATTTTGATTCAACTAATGGAATAATCGGAGATTCTTGCGGGAAGTGTCCTTCATGTTTGAAAAGCAAAAAAATGATTCATCCCGATATCCATTTTGTTGTCCCAGTAAATGAATCAAAACAAAGTAAAAAAAGAATCACTAAGGATTATCTTCAGCAATGGCGTGAATTTATACTCACTCGGACGCCCTACTCAAATCTCAATCAATGGTATAAGTTTATTGAAATGGAAAAACAGGGTATTATTTCTGCAGATGAATGTAACGAGATCCTGAATACACTGAATTATAAATCCTTCGAAAGTGAATATAAGATCATGATTATCTGGATGATCGAAAAACTATATTATTCAGCTGCACCGAAGATTTTGAAAATTCTTGAAGAACCACCTGAAAAGACTTTGTTTATTTTGGTATCTGATCATCCACAACAGGTTCTGGATACCATTATATCAAGAGTTCAGCTGATTAAGCTTCCTAAACTATCAGTTTCTGACATTTCTGAATATTTAAATATTCATTACGGGGTTGATCAGTCTGCTGCTGTGAAATATTCTGATAAGTTTGACAGAAATCTGAATATCATAATTGAAGTCATCAATAATGATGACGAATCAGAAGAATTCATGAAACGCTTTATTGAATGGATGAGAATCTGTTTCAAACAAAATACTACTGAAGTTTTGGCTGTGGCCAATGATTTTAAAAATCTTGGCAGAGAAAAACAAAAACAATATCTCAATTTTGTTATAACACAGGTGAGAAATGCATGGATACAGGTATATTCTGATCGGTTGAAACATATACACGATTCATCAGAAACCAGTTTTTACAGGAATTTTGGTAAGTATCTGAATCAGAATAATATTTACCTGATTAGGAAGGAACTTGAAGATGCACTTTTTGCTGTTGAAAGAAATGCAAATCAAAGAATTCTCTTTACAGATGTTTCTATGAAAATTGGGAATTATCTCAGGATGAGATAGATGATTTTTAGTTATATTTGCACATAATTTGTATTAACAATGGAAGAACAATCTAAATATATATGCCGGGGATTAATTAAGATTACAGGACAACCAGGAGCAGTTCCCCTGAAAGAATTGATATCATGTTCCAAAATGTCTGTGTTTCCTTATTTGCAAGCAACAGGATGTGGTTCATTTGGAATTAATGATTTTAAAAAAGAATATGCAGAAGTCAGATTCAAAAATGATAGAAAAGAATTTTTTGAAATTTGTCATGACATGAAGTTGTCTGTTGGCGATATTGTCGCTGTTGAGGGGAATCCCGGACATGATATCGGAATTATAACATTGATGGGATATCTTGCAATCAGACAAATGTATAACAAAAATGTTGATCCTGACAAGACTGAAATACGGAAAATATACAGAAAAGCAAAGGCAACGGACATTCAGAAGTGGATGGCAGCAATTGATAGTGAACATGTAACTTTGAGAAGGACACGTCGTTTCATTCATGAGCTTGATATTGAAATGAAGCTGAATGATGTTGAGTATCAGGGTGACGGCACCAAGGCGATTTTTTACTATACTGCAGATGACCGTGTGGATTTCAGAGAATTGATAAAAATCCTTGCCAGAGAATTTCGGATTAGGGTTGAAATGAAGCAAATAGGTGCAAGACAGGAATCAGCCCGCATTGGTGGTCTAGGTCCTTGCGGCAGGGAATTGTGCTGTGCATCCTGGATTGATAGTTTTCAGTCTGTTTCCACTCAGGCTGCAAGAACACAACAGATTTCACTGAATCCACAGAAACTGGCCGGGCAATGTACCAAACTCAAATGTTGTCTGAATTTTGAATACCCTGTTTATGCTGATGCTTTAAAGAATTTTCCGGATTCATCGATTACTTTGGTAACCAGGAAAGGCAAGGCCGTTCATGTGAAATCTGATGTTTTTAAAAATCTAATGTGGTATTCATATATTGATGACAGGTCAAGCATTTTTGGTCTGCCTTCAGATGCCGTTAAGCAGATCATGTCGCAAAACCGGAAAGGGGCTAAACCCGATAATCTGGAAGATTTTGCAAAAATTAAATATGGCAATATCGAACCAGAGACTTCCGTTGATCAAGAAGATATTCAGAAACTGGGTTTAACAGATGAGAAGTGAAAAAAATGAATAACAACTTTTGTTTTATGCTCATTGTTTTGGCATTGTTGAGCTCCTGTTCAGACACCGGATATATTCATTCTTATCAAATAGAGAATGAGTCATGGTCAGCAGATGAGATTCTGCAGTTTAATGTTGACATTGAAGATGTTTCTCAAAACTATAATATGTTCATAAACATCAGAAATACAGATGAATATCCCTTTTCAAACATTTTTCTTTTTGTAAATGTCATGTATCCGGACAATACGACCTATGTTGATACAGTGGAGGGTGTTCTCGCTGATTCTAAAGGCAAATGGTTGGGCTCAGGAGGTGGAAAATATAAGAATAACAAGTTTCTCTATAAGTCAAATATTACGATGCCCCAAAGTGGAACATATGTTTTTGCTATTGAACAGGCAATGCGTGTGAAGTCCCTTGATGGAGTCGCAACAGTTGGTCTGGAGTTTGAAACAATACAAACTGAATAAATTGAATTATGGCAAAAAAAGGTACATCCCAAAACAATACAAAAATTAAAATTCTATGGATGACAGTCATGTTGTCTTTGCTTTTTTTTATTGTGTTTTTTATTGGGGTTTCATTGGGTTTAATTGGTCCGATTCCTTCTTTTGAAGAACTTGAAAATCCGCGAAGCAATCTCGCGTCTGAAATATATTCAGTCGATGGTGAAGTGTTGGGGAAATTTTACATTGAGAATCGAACAAATATTGAATTCTCGAATTTGCCGGATCATCTTGTAAATGCCTTGATTGCTACAGAGGATGTTCGTTTTCATAAGCATTCAGGAATTGATGTGCGTGGACTGTTCCGTGCTGTTACTGGTGTTTTAACAGGTCGTTCAGGTTCAGGGGGAGGAAGTACAATTACTCAGCAACTTGCCAAGAATCTGTTTGAAAGACCAAAGGGTTTATCCAAAATCAAACTGATCGGAATAAAATTCAGAGAATGGGTCACAGCTGTAAAGCTTGAAAGAAATTACTCTAAGGAAGAAATTATTACGATGTATCTCAATACCGTGGATTTTGGAAGTCAGGCCTTTGGAATTAATTCAGCGTCCCATACTTATTTTGGCAAGTCTCCTGATAGTCTGTTAGTTCAAGAATCAGCTGTACTCGTTGGAATGCTGAAAGCACCAACATATTACAATCCTGTCAGAAATCCTGAAAATTCAATGAGACGCAGGAATGTTGTTTTAAGCCAGATGCGAAAGTACGGATTTATGAGCAATGAGGAATTTGATTCACTGAAACAACTTCCTGTTAATACAGAACGTTTTCAGATTCAGGATCATACAGCAGGAATGGCAACGTATTTCCGAGAGTATTTACGTATACTAATGACTGCAAAAGAACCCCTGGAAAAAAACTACAGTTCCAGACAGACTTATCTTGAAGCTAAAGATCAATGGGATAACAACCCTTTGTATGGATGGTGTCTGAAAAATAAAAAACCAGATGGTACACATTACAACATTTACAAAGATGGTTTGAAAATCTTTACAACCATTGATTCAAGAATGCAGAAGTATGCGGAACAAGCAGTTTATGAGCATGTTGGAAAAGATCTTCAACCTGCATT
>CAYMAZ010000031.1:4122-20626 GCA_964388575.1 uncultured Bacteroidales bacterium
AGACAGATATTGACAAGCTCATGGATCGACTAATCAGGCGTTCCGATAGGTTTCTATCAATGAAAAGAGAAGGATTTGATGACGCTGAGATTTTGAGAACCTTTGATATGCCTGTTGAAATGAGAGTATTTGCCTGGAATGGAGAAATTGATACTGTCATGACCCCCCGTGACTCAGTCGCCTACTATCAATGGTTTCTCCAGGCTGGTTTTGTGGCTATTGATCCTCAGACAGGACATGTCAAAGCTTATGTGGGTGGAATCAATTACAGACACTTTAAATATGATGGTGTAACTCAGGCAAAAAGACAGGTGGGTTCAACCTTCAAGCCCTTTGTTTATGCACTTGCAGTCAGAGATTTAAGATATTCCCCATGTACCAAAGTGCCCTGTGTTCCAGTGACTATTGATTTACCTGACGGACAGAAATGGACTCCTAAGAATTCAGGTAAAGTTCCTGAGGGAGAAATGATTACACTTAAATATGCATTGGCTTCTTCCATTAACTGGATTTCAGCCTACCTGATCAAGCAGATGTCTCCCCAGGCTGTGGTCAATCTGGCAAGAAATATGGGGGTTAAAAGTCATATGCCTCCCGTTTATGCACTTGCTCTTGGAGTGCCTGAGCTTACTTTAATGGAAATGGTTGGTGCTCAGACAACATACCCGAATGGTGGAATATATACAGCTCCCATTGTCGTGACACGAATTGAAGACAAAAGCGGAAATACCATACAGACATTCCTGCCAGGGAAACAAGAAGCACTTGACGAAGAAACCGCATACGTTATGCTGGAAATGCTTAAGGGGGTTGTTGACGGTGGAACAGGTGGAAGAATCAGAAGCAGATATAATATTAGATATCCTGTTGCCGGAAAAACAGGAACAACTGACAATAACTCAGATGGGTGGTTTATGGGTATTACCCCAGATCTTGTCGCCGGTGCCTGGGTTGGTGGTCAGGTTATGCAGGTGCATTTCCGGAGTACTGCTCTTGGTCAGGGGGCCAATACTGCTCTCCCGATTTGGGCAAAATTTATGCAGAAAGTGTATAATGATCCAAAATTGAAAATCAGTACCGGAGATTTCTTTAAGCCTTCAGCTCCGCTTTCAATTGAAACTGATTGTTCAAAATATCAGCAGGGGAATATTGGAAGTAACATTAATACAACTTCATTCGGAATTGAATAGATACAATTGAATTGATTATCTTTCGTTACTGAATATGATGAAAATACCTGAAAAACTGACCAATAAAAAAACGATCTTTAAAGTTTTAAAAATCCTTGTTTGGATTTTTGCAGGTTTTCTTACTGTGATACTCAGTATTGTTCTTTTTGTCTACTTCTCAAAAGATAAAATCAAACAATATGTAATTGATGAACTTAACAAAAATCTTGTGACAGAAATCAGTGTGGAAAATATTGATGTTTCAGTATTTAGAACATTTCCTTTCGTTTCGGTTGTCTTTGAGGATGTTGTTATACCTGAGGTGATTAATGGTTTGCAGACAGATGAAACACTGATCAGTTCTGAAAAAATATTGCTCCAGTTTAATATTTTTGAAATACTTCGAGGAGAGTATCGCCTTAAAAGAGTTATGATTGAAAACGGAGAATGTTTCATGAAAATCTTTTCTGATGGAAGCAATAATTATCTTTTCTGGAAAACAGATTCTACAGATAAGGAGGATTCTGAATTTGAGCTGTTTATCCAAAGAGTAAAACTCAGTAAGGTGTCCTTTCGATATCTTCATTTCGGTAATAGAATTACAATTTCTTTATATACGGATGAATTTGAACTCTCCGGAGCATTTTATGAAAAGAATTTTAATTTGAATTTTTCAGGAGATTTATATTCACATCAATTATATATTGGAAACAGCAGAATGATTATGAATCTTCCACTGAACTGTTCTGGAACGGTGTCTGCTGATATTGACAATGAAATTTACAAATTTGAAGATGTTTCTTTGATTTTTCAAGGTGTTAATCTTTTAATACAGGGGGATTATCAGGATTCAGATATTCCTGTTATTGACTTCTCGGCAATGAGTGAAAAATCCAGACTATCTGATATTGAAGCATTATTTCCCTCAGACTTCACTAAATATCTTGAATCATTTAACAAAAAAGGGAATGTAAAACTCTTTGCAAGGATTTCAGGTCCCTTATCGGATACAACGTTGCCTTCACTTTTGGTTGATTTAACCCTCGATAATGGTTTATTGACACGAATGGAGACCGGTGTCAAACTGGAAGATTTGTCACTTGATTTATCCTATTCATGTGAAAATCTGATTTATCCTGAGAAGTCTCAACTGAACTGCAAGAGTTTTAATGCTCGTTTAGGAACAGGTTTTTTGAATGGAAATTTTAATGTGAATGGATTTACATCATCCTCAGTCAGCGTATTTCTCAATGCAGAGGTTGAGTTGGATAATCTTCACAGTTTATTTAAATTCAATGATATTGAAAATTTGTCAGGAAGGGTGAAATGTCAGATTCAATATTCCGGTGACTTTTCAGATCTGAACCAATTGAAGGCATCAGATTTTCTCAACGCTGAGTCTTCAGGGTTTTTAACTTCTGAAAGTATCAATTTAAAAATTAAAAACTTTCAGGATACAATAAGTATTCAAACATTGGATGGAGAGTTCAATCAGGAAAACGTGAAAATCAACAGAATGCTCGTGAAAACGTGTGAATCAGATATGTTTATTCAGGGAACTGCATTGAATGTTTTTCCCTTTCTTTTTCTGGAAGATCAGCAATTGAAAATTGAAGGTCAGGCATTTTCCAACACTGTTTACGCTGACAGAATTTTTGCATCCAATTCATCTTCGAAATTGCAGGAAAAAGAAAAGAAAATTCATGTGGATCTTCCTCAGAATATCATGCTTGATCTTGATCTCATGATCAGAGAGTTGTTTTATAATACGTTTTATGGAAGAGATGTCAAAACACGGCTTGTACTTCATAACAAAATGATGTTACTGAGAAATATGTCCCTGAAATCTATGGAAGGTCTGATTAGTGCCGAAGTTATTGTAGATGCACGCCCGGAAAATTTAATCAATTTTCGTGTAATGTCACAGCTTGATAATGTAAATATTAGTAGTGCGTTTAAGGATATGAATAATTTTGGGCAAACTTCATTGACTCATGAGCAATTAAAGGGTAAACTGAGCGGTTTGGTGCATTTTTCTTCAGTCTGGACAAAAGATCTCAGTATTGATTTGAACTCAGTAACTGTTGTGTCTGACATAGAGGTTAAGGATGGTTCTGTATCAAACTATGAGCCACTTACAGGATTAAAAAAGTATTTCAAACAACGTGATTTTTCAAATGTAGAGTTTTCAAAACTTTCCAATCAGATTATAATCCGGGACAAAGAAATTCTGATCCCTCAAATGACCATTCATTCTTCTGTGATGAATTTTGAAATGCAGGGAAAGCATGGGTTTGATAACCAGATTGATTACAATTTCACAATTCAGTTTTCAGAAATCATGAGGAATAAGGAATCAATTTTAAAACCCAGAGTTGAAGATGAATATGGAAAAATTCAGGAAGAGAATGAGAATAAGCTGAACTGGCATTTCAGAGTCATTGGAACTGTTGATCAACCCAAATTTATCGCTATAGACATGCAGACAGTATCCTCAAAGGTTAAGGGAGATTTTAAGCAGGAGGGAAGAAAAGCTGTTGAAATTTTACAGAAAGAATTCAGCAGCCAAACGGACAGTACAGAAAAAGTTTTTGAGCATAAACAGGATGAAAAACCCAAGCTTATGATACAGTGGGATGATGAGTAATCCCAATCATTTGGGCAAACTGATGTGATACTGTTTCTCCATATGTCTTCCGAAATTCAGAACATTCTTTTCAGATTCAACACTCATTCTGAGTTTGAACATGTCAATTTTTGCTTTGAGTGCAAATAGCAAATCATTCCCGACAATTCCGTCTATGTTCTTCTGCCCTATAGATGCATATGTTTTGTTGATGTGATCCATTGGTAAAACGATACACGGAATATCTTTAATTTTAATTTTTTCAATTGTTATGCTTTTTAAAAGTGTGAATTCAGGATTCAGAGTGTCCTGTCCAATGCCTACTGTAATATTATTGACTTCAGGAACAGTTGTTTCCAGATGAAGATCATTGACGAGTTGCCTGCTGATTACGGTTTGTGAGGCTCCAGTGTCAATGATTAATCGGACTTTCTTTCTGCTGATTCTTGCTTCGATTCCAATATGAAAAGAAAAAGGTGTCAGCTCCACTGCATAAAGAGAAATATTTGTTTTAGTGTTCATTTCTGGAGTTTGGATGAATTAAAAAATTTTAAATACGTCTTGAAATCTAATCTATAAGCAAATTTTCTGGTCAAGTATCAAAAAACTCGAATTGAGGTTACAATATTTTGTCCAAGTATCTCATTGATTTTTAAAATAATATCTGATTTTGCGTATAAAATTTCCTGTTTAACGGAAGCACTGGAAATTTTCACTGTGATTTCTCCCTTTGAGAAACGGATTGATTCAGTGTGTTTACTGCAGAACGTACCAACTGTCTTATGCCAGGCTTCTTTTAACCGATATTCATTCATTGTTTCTTCAAGCCCGTGTTTTTTAATGAGGTTATTCAATGCATCTCCCAATGAAAATTGGTTGTTATCGCTCATGATTTTATTTGTATTGCGGTTCCGCTGTCAATATGGAAAAAGCAGCTTGCTTGTTTAATATGCTGCATCAATGGGTCAAGACGTTCTTTTTGTGTGTCTGTGATGAAAATCTGATCAAACCCTCCATTGTTTAGAAGATCAAATAAATGCCCTACTCTTGAAGCATCCAGTTTATCATGAAGATCATCAATTAACAGAACAGGGACAATGTTTTTACGTTGTCCGATATATTTGTGTTTTGCCAGCTTCAGAGCAATCAGAAATGATTTTTGTTGGCCCTGAGACCCGAATCGCCTGGCCTGAAAACCGTTGATCATGAATGAAAAGTCTTCCCTGTGAATGCCATTGGTGGTATGCCCCAGTAAAATATCTCTTGATCTGGACTTTGTCAGTAGATCAGATAAATCATTGTTTTCCATCTCTGTTTCATAGATTGTTTCAACGGACTCATTGGTTCGTGCAATTTCCTGATAATAAGTGTTAAACAATGGAATAAATCCCTCAAGAAACTCTTTGCGTAACAAGTGAATAGGTTTTGCAAACTGAGCCAGTTGAAAATCATAGGGTTCCAGCAGTGAATGATCATTTTTCTGATCAGCGATATTTTTGAGAAGCCTGTTTCTTTGTGCAAGAATTCGATTATATTGCAAAAGATGATCCAAATAACTTTTATCAAATTGAGAAATTGTATTATCAACAAATTTGCGCCTTTCTTCACTTGTACTGAATAATTCAAAATCAGCTGGTGAAATGATGACCAATGGAAATTCCCCGATATGATCAGCAAAACGTTCACAAATTTTATCATTTACAATTATTTTTTTTCTCTGGTTTCGCTCCTGGAAACATACAACGGAATGCATGGTTTTATCATCAAGTAAATAGCTGCCGGCAATACGAAAAAAGGATTCATCATGATTGATGTTTGCCATGTCAGCAGGATTGAGAAAACTTTTTGTGAGTGAAAGATAGTATATTGCATCCAGCAGATTTGTTTTACCTTGTCCGTTCTTACCTGTTAAACAAATAAACTTACCGTCAAATTGTAGTTGAGTTGTTTTGTAATTTTTAAAGTTAACCAATTCTAAACGCTCCAGTTTCATCGTGTTTGTTTTTCTTTATAAAGATTATGGAAATTTTTATACAGACCTTGATTTCTAATCTTTGAATACTAAATGTTTATACTGACACTTCAGCTTTTATATGGGGATAGGGATCATAGTCTGATAAACGGAAATCATCAAAGACAAATGCAAAAATATCTTTTTTCTCCGGACTGATTTCCATTACAGGCAGTTTCTTCGGTGTTCTTGTAAGCTGAAGTTTTGTCTGTTCCAGATGATTCAAATATAAATGAGCATCTCCGAGAGTATGAATAAACTCCCCGGGCTTCAGATCACATGCCTGTGCCATCATCATTGTCAGCAAGGCGTATGAAGCGATGTTAAAAGGAACTCCCAGAAATACATCTGCACTTCTCTGATACAGCTGACAACTGAGCTTGTTATCAAAAACATAAAACTGAAACATAATGTGACAGGGGGGAAGAGCCATTTTACCAATTTCTGATGGATTCCATGCAGAAACCAATAATCTGCGTGAATCAGGATTTGTTTTGATCTGATGTACAACCTGAGAAATCTGATCAATATGTTTTCCATCAACGGTAGGCCATGAGCGCCACTGAGATCCATATACAGGACCGAGATTTCCATCTTCATCTGCCCATTCATCCCAAATGGAAACACCATTCTCTTTCAGATACCTGATGTTGGTTTCTCCTTTAAGAAACCACAATAATTCATGAATAATTGAACGTAAATGTAATTTTTTAGTTGTCAGTAAAGGAAATCCTTCTGATAGGTCAAATCGCATTTGATAACCGAAAATACTTAATGTCCCGGTTCCTGTTCTGTCAGATTTCTGATTACCGTTGTTTAAAATATTGGTCAGGAGATCAAGATATTGCTGCATACTGAATGAATATGTTAGAATAAGCAAAGTTAATGAAATATTGATAGATTTTTCAGTTTATATTCCATTCTTTTTTGAATTTCTGAAAGACTTCAGATCTCCATTTAATTGAAAATATTGATATTGATTTTTTAGTTTGTATTTTTTGTCTAATTATCGAAATATGTTTTTAAATTACAGAATTTATTTGAAATTCTTTTTTCAGTTTTGTATCTGGTTTTATATTTGCACCTGAAACACTAAACCCCAATTCATATGAGAAAATTTTTCACTTTGTTTTCAGCTTTGGTTTTTGTAGTGATTTATAGCTGCAACTCAAATCATGCAGGTCCAAGTCAGGAAGATTTTGACAGGCTTTCTAAACAACTTATTGAAAGTGAAGCGCGTATAGCAAATTTGGAAGATGAATTTGAACTTTTTGCATCAGAAGTGGATGAACTCAAAGAACAACATGAAGGTTTGGCAAAGAACAAGGTATCTGCTACCAACAGTTCAAGCGATCAGACACGTCAGAAGTGGGTCGATTGGGTCCAGCTATCAGGGAAAAGTCGAAAATACTACAAGGGAGAACCTTATACGGGGGGATTTACCCAATATTTTTCCGACAGAAGCAAACAATTGACAGGATATTATACAAATGGCTATAGATCAGGGAAATGGACCTATTACAATAAAAATGGTTCTGTTAAAGATGTCAGGTATTATTAATTCTGATGTTCAATGTGTAATAATACAGAAATGGTTAATGGATAATCATTTTTTTAGTTTGTCTATACTCTCCTGCACATATTGAATAGAGATAAATACCAGGATTTAACTGATGTTTTGAAAATTCAATTTCATATTGACCCGTTCTCTGTTCCTGGTCAACAAGGGTTTCAACACGGTTTCCCAATATATCATAAACACAAATTGTGACATGTGATGAGTTGGGTATGCTGTAGAAAATTTTTGTTGATGAGCTGAATGGGTTAGGATGATTCTGTGTAAGTATATAGTCTGACGGCGCAATATGTTCAATTCCGCTTGTTATAAGTGGATTATTATAGCTGTATCCAACCAGATCAATTATGCCACTGGTTGGTGGATTTGAATCTTCAGTAAATAAACTAACCTGTGCACCGCTTTTGGTGACAAATAAATAAGAAACATGTGTAACACCCTGAATTGTCATTGATTCTCTTAACCTGAGTGTTTCAAAACTTTGCCCTCCCGGAATGGTCATCGTTCCATATGCATCAGCACTAAAACTCAAAGACACATCTGATGAAAGAACCGAAGTGCCGTTGACGTAAACAGTTTCGTTGTACAATTGTGTCCAGCCTGAATTATAGGTGAGGGGGAGTTCTAGTTCACGCCTCGCTGGGTTGTGTTTGATCATGGTGATTATTCCCGGTTGAGCATCTAAAATAATAACCGAACCCATGTTATTATAGTTTCCGTCCACACTTGCAAAATGCCATACAGATCCTGGGTCTCCTCCATAATTTCCTGTGGTTAGTGTGGAAATGTTTGCCATGGGAAAATCATTGAAGTAAGATGTCGATGTTGGATCAACACATGTCAGGTTATATGTTAAATTTCCCTGCAATGCACTGAAATCCCAATTGTTGCCACCACCTGTTGAACCAATATTAATATTTGCATTACCTTCAAATTCATTAACAGTAACGGTATTTCCGATACTATACTGGTTTGCAATATCAATACCTGTGATTGTAATTTGTGAAAAGGCAGAACAACTGATTGTAAATAACAATAAAATTAAATTTTTCATATTCCTTCTCCTAAAATTTTGTGAATCACTTCATAAATAAAATTGTTAATGATCTTAAATACTATGAATTTAAATTTGGTTTAAAAATTAACGAAATATTATACATAATTTAGATATTTTTTTCTTTAAATGAGAATGTATTTAATTTTAATTGCCCCAA
Organism: uncultured Bacteroidales bacterium; assembly: GCA_964388575.1. GTDB lineage: Bacteria > Bacteroidota > Bacteroidia > Bacteroidales > DTU049 > CAYMAZ01. Next base: position 12,719 of record CAYMAZ010000031.1, read on the forward strand.
ATGTAATAAAAAAAATCAAAATAAACAAATATTTTTATAAAATACTTAATATGTGTTTTGTATGTCTCTATACAACAGGTGCTTGTGTTGTGTTGAAATTAATGGGAAATTGAACGTTCAATGTGTATAAATAAAACATCAGATAGATTTATGTTGCATCGGGAACATGAAACATCTGTATAATGAGTAGCTTTTTTAACCCAGGATCATTCCGACAATTGTTGCAGAGAAAAGAGAAGCCAGTGTTCCGCCGAGTAGAGCTCTGAATCCAAATCTTGATAAAAGTGTTCTCTGATTAGGAGCTAAAGATCCGATTCCACCGATTTGAATTCCGATAGATCCGAAATTGGCAAATCCACAAAGCATATAGGTTGCCATAATAATGGATTTAACACTGCTGAAACTATCAGTGGCTATTAATCCTGAAAGGCTTGTGTATCCAATAAATTCATTGAGAATCACTTTTTCACCAAGCAACTGACCAACAATTACGATATCTGGAGCAGGGACTCCAATAAGCCACATCAAAGGTGCAAACATATTTCCAAGTAAAAATTGCAGGGTAAGCCCTTCATATCGGTTGCTTGAGTATTCAGCAATGACAGGATTCAGTGTTGTCCAGTCTCCGATTTTAAAGAAAACAAAATTTATAAGAGCCATTGCAGCTATAAAGACCAGTAACATACCAGCAACATTTACAGCAAGTTTGATTCCTTCTCCTGTCCCATTTGCCATGGAGTCCAGAATATTACTGCCGATTTTTGTTTTGTCAATTTTCACCTCCATATCAATTTTTTCTGTTTGTGGAAACAAAATTTTGGAGACAACTACAGCCCCGGGGGCAGCCATTACTGAAGCTGTAAGCAAATGTTTTGCAAATATCAGTCTCTGTACAGGATCATCACCTCCTAGAAATCCGATGTATGCAGCCAGGACCCCTCCAGCAAGTGTCGCCATGCCTCCAGTCATAACCAACAAAATCTCAGACTTTGTCATAGAGGGAAGGTATGCTTTTATGAGTAAAGGTGACTCAGTTTGGCCCAGAAAAATATTTCCGGCAACTGATAAACTCTCAGATCCTGATAAGCGCATGGTCTTTGTCATCAGCCATGCAAGTCCGTAAACAATTTTCTGAATAATTCCCAAGTAAAACAGAACACTTGTCAGAGCTGAGAAAAACACAATAGTAGGTAAAATCTGAAATGCAAAAATGAAACCCATGTGTTCCACATTCAATAGGCTACCCAGAAGGAATTCACTTCCTTCTCTTGTAAAATCAAGTACTTTAATGAACATTTTTCCGACAAATTCAAAAAACATCTGTACAGGAGGTAGCTGAAGCACACTGAATGCAAGTACAAGCTGAAAAACAAGCCCTGTCAGAACGACTTTCCATTGTACAGCTTTTCTGTTTGCGCTAAACAGCCATGCTATGAGAATTAGGGTTAATAAACCTAAAAGTCCCTGTCCGATTTTTTTGATGGAAAACACTGGTTTGGGTTCAATGATTTTAAAACCTTGTTTTTTTGCAGATTCTTCTGTTGAAATTTCTTTGGCACTTTCTTCCTGAACAGAATTGATATCTTCATTCTGAAAAGTGACAGAAGATGTGTCGGATTGACGAATCGTTTCAGCAGTTAATGGCTTTATTGTTGTTAAAACAAACAAAGCAGAAATTGCAAGCAGGAATAAATATTTGTTCATTCGTTAGATATTAATTAAGGATTTGCTCTTTTTTTGATTTCATCTCTGATGACAGATGCTTTTTCAAATTCTTCATTTGCAACAGCTTGTTTCAGCATTTCATTGAGTTCAGTAATTGTTAATGTTTTCAAGTCATCTTCATGGACTAATGGTTCTTCCAGGTTCAGGTCACTGAGAGCATTTTCTTCCGAATCATCTGAGTCAGCATTTTTGGACTCATCATCACTTTGTTCTGCAGGATCTTCAAGAAAAATTCCGGCTTCTTCCAAAATTTCATTGTAAGTAAACATAGGACACTTAAACTTTAGAGCAAGAGCTATTGCATCAGATGTTCGGGAATCAATCTCGTAGATTTTGTTACCTTTTTTAACAACAAGTAAAGAATAGAAAATCCCCTTTGAAAATTTATTGATAATGACTTCTACAAGTACAATCCCAAAGGTAACTGCAAATCTGTGAAAAAGGTCATGGGTAAGTGGTCTCTCAGTTTTATAATTTTCAAGTCCCAAAGCAATAGCCTGGGCTTCAGCATTCCCGATCATGATTGGCAGTCTTCTCAATCCGTCTTTCTCTCCGATAATTAACGCATAGGCTCCGCTGGGTGACTGGCTGTAATGAAGTCCATAGATTTCCAGAGGAATTTTTTTCATAATGTATCACTTTCTTTGTCAAAATTACATTTTTTTTGCCATGTTGTTCAATATCCCTTAAAAAAAAACAAAAAAAAGCTGCTCTGATGAGCAGCTTTCTTAAATCAAAATTTTATAATTTTTAAAGCAAATGGTAGCTCACTGCAACACCAACCGTAACCACAGAAGCCATTGTCATCAGCTTGATCAGGATGTTAAGGCTGGGTCCTGAAGTGTCTTTAAAAGGATCACCGACAGTATCACCAATAACAGTTGCTTTATGGGCATCTGATCCTTTTCCTCCGTGGTTGCCTTCTTCAACGAATTTCTTTGCATTGTCCCATGCACCTCCAGCATTCGCCATGAAAATGGCAAGTGCAAATCCTGAAGAAATTGTACCTATCAGCAGACCTGTAATTCCTGAAACTCCAAAAATCAAACCTACAATGACCGGGATCAGAAGTGCAATCAGTGAAGGAGCCAGCATTTCTCTCTGAGCACCCTTTGTTGAGATAGCAACACAACGTGCGTAATCAGGTTCAGATTTTCCTTCCATGATCCCTGGAATTTCACGGAACTGGCGACGAACTTCGTCAACCATTTTTTGGGCAGCACGACCAACCGCATTCATAGTCATCCCACTAAAAAGGAACACAGTCATAACACCAATGAAGATACCAACGATGACCATTGGATTCATCAGATGAATTTCATAATGTTGAACAAAATCAATAAATTCAGCATCTATTGCCGGAACTCCGTTGATCAGTTCGTTGGGCTTGTCAAGAAATTTAACAAACATCATACGAACTTCTTCAAAATAAGAGGCAAGTAACGCAAGTGCTGTAAGAGCTGCACTTCCAATGGCAAACCCTTTACCCGTTGCAGCTGTGGTATTACCAAGGGCATCCAGGGCATCGGTGCGTTTACGCACTTCTGGGTCAAGGTGGCTCATTTCAGCATTTCCACCGGCATTATCAGCGATAGGTCCGTAAGCATCTGTTGCGAGTGTGATTCCAAGTGTTGAAAGCATTCCTACTGCAGCAATGGCGATACCATATAAACCAATATTCAGAGAAGAAACGGCAAAGTCAAAACCTGTGGCAAAAGCATAAGCAAGCGTGATCGCAACAACAATGATTCCAAGAGGAACTGCTGCTGAAACAAGTCCTGTTCCGACTCCGCTGATAATTACTGTAGCGGGTCCCGTACTACTTGAAGCTGCAATTCTTCTTGTGGGTTTGTATGCTGATGCTGTAAAATATTCTGTTGACTGACCGATGCCAATTCCGGCAACAAGACCGACTATGATTGACCCCCAAATGCCAATGTAGTTTGGAATCTGAAGGAAATACAAAATACCAAAAGAAGCAATTATAATAAATACGGCACTAATATTTACTCCGAAACCAAGAGATTTGAGAAGTTGTTTCTGTGTGGCTCCTTCTTTTGTTCTGACAAGGAAAATTCCCAAAATGGAAAGCATTGTTCCAACAGCAGCAATAAGCATTGGTGCAATAACAGCATTTGTCTGAATGAGTGGATCAGCATTGAGGAATGCAGCTGCCCCAAGAAGTGCTGTTGCAAGGATAGATGCAGCAAAAGATTCAAACAGGTCAGCACCCATACCGGCGACATCACCTACATTGTCCCCCACATTATCAGCTATAGTGGCAGGATTTCTGGGGTCATCTTCTGGAATATTCGCTTCAACTTTTCCGACGAGATCAGCTCCAACATCCGCTGCTTTTGTATATATACCTCCGCCAACACGTGCAAATAAAGCTTGAGTAGAAGCACCCATTCCGAATGTGAGCATGACAGCAGTGATTGTCATTAATTTATATCCTCCATCCATTTCCGGAATGAAATAATTCAAAACAAGATACCAGATTGAAATATCAAGTAGCACAAGACCAACGACAACCAATCCCATCACCGCACCACTTCTGAATGCAAGCCGTAATCCACTGTCCAGCGATGTGCGACAGGCATTGGCTACTCTTGATGACGCAAATGTAGCAGCACGCATTCCAAAATAACCGGCAAGTCCTGAAAATGTACCGCCAGTGATAAATGCAAACGGCACCCATGGATTCTGAATGCCAAGTCCGTATGCCAGAATACTGAAAATTACAGTAATCACGATAAAAACTATACCAACAATTTTGTATTGCTGACGTAAATATGCGTTGGCACCTTTACGGACATGTTCAGCAATTCTCTTCATTGTGTCAGTACCTTCATCTGCTTTCATCATCTTTTTGAAAAACATCCAGGCAAATGATAATGCTAAAATTGATGCAGCAGGAACTACCCAAAAAATGTGAGGAATGTTCATAGTGAAATTGAATTTAGTTATAAATTGATTTTAATTATTCTATTTAAAAATCGTGCAAATTTCGGAATTTTTTCTCAAAGTAAAAAAAATATTTATTGTGAATCATTGCTTAAGATTGCTTTTTTCGGTTTAAAAAATTGAATTTGAGAGATATATATTCCGCATAAAGCAAGTCCTATTCCAGCCAGTTTGATCAATGGGACCACTTCGTGAAGTATGTAAAACGAAAAGACAACTGTAAAAACGGGAATCAGATTTGAAAATATGCTGGATTTTGATGCGCCGATTTGTTTGATAGAATTATTAAAAAGAAAATATGCTGTCAGATTTCCACCCAGACCTAATGCAAAAATTAATAGAATAATGTTTTTTGAAAATGCAATCGTTTGTATGGCCGGAAGGTCAAAGATCAGAAAAACCGGAATGAAATAAATCCAGGCAATCAGGATTTTTAGAGTAGAAATAAACAGGGGAGAATATCTTGACAACATGTGTCTGGCAAGAATCGTATAACCAACAGCGCTGAAAACAGCAAAAAAAAGATACATCAGTCCTATTGGCGATGCACTGATTTTTCCACCCTTGTCAAGTATAATGAGAATAACTCCCGAAAAGGATACTGCCATTCCAATATAATTTATAAAGCTGAGTTTCTCATTGAGTATGAATCTTGCAAAAAAAGGAAGAAAAAGGGGTATTGTAGCAATAATGATTGATGCAATATTTGGTGAAACATGTTTAATTCCGTTTGCTTCTCCGATGAAATACAGAAAAGGTTCGAAAAAAGCCATTAACATAAACAGACGGATATCCTTTTTATGAATTTTTCTGAATTGTCCTGAGATCATGAAAATGGGCAATATCAGAAGAGCAACCGATGTTAGCCTCAAAAACACAAGCATTGTAGGACTGATTCCAGCGTTCATGATTTGTTTTGACCACACGAAAGTGACTGACCAGATTAGCATTGTTGTAACAAGTCCGGTATAAGCAAGGATTTTTTTCATCAGGATTTTCTTCGTTAAGTTGTGTGGGAGTTCCCGTTGTTAAAAATGCTGTTCTTTGAAGAGGATTGAAAATTTGTCCCTGCAAAAATACACTGAATTTTGCAAATACCTGATAATCCAGTTCATAAAAAATGATGTATGAAAACGAATTCAGAAATAAATTGGTGAAAATCAAACAAAACAAATATCAAAAAGCAAGCTCCCTGTCAAAAAAAAATTAAATGATACATTATTACTTGGGCCTTTCAAATGTTAAATATTTTTTCCCGGACAACAATGAATTTGTTTCAAAGACATGATCCTGTGTGATTGAACTAAACTGATGTCTTCTTAGTATCTTTGCAATAAAAATTATGATTAGAAAAATTACAACATTCATAACCGAACACTGGCACATGGACGGTGGTGTGGCATTTGGGGTCGTTCCGAAGGGAATATGGAGTAAATCGTATCCTGTAGACGAAAATAATAATTTACATATAGTGAACAGACTTGTATTGATTGAGACAGAAAAACGGTTGATTCTGGTTAATGCAGGCTACGGAAACAAAAGACCTGACAAATATTATCAGTTTAAATACATTACATCTGCAGTGCCTCTCCTTCAGTGTGTCATTCAGGCGGGATACAATCCTGATGATGTGACCGATCTGCTTTTTACACATCTTCATGATGATCATTGCGGGGGTGCAACTGAAATCAATCCCCGAAATAATCTTGCTGAGCCGGTATTAAAGAATGCCGCATACTGGATTTCTGAGGAACAGTGGAAATGGGCAGTTCATCCAAATCCACGTGAAGCAGCATCATATTTTTCAGATAATTTTATTCCTCTTGAAGAATCAGGAAAACTTAAAATTCTGAATCACAATAAACAGCCCTTTTCAGACGAAGGAGTTGATCTTCTTTTTGTTGATGGACACACCAGTGGTCAGATGATTCCGTTTATGAAATATTCAGGCAAAACCGTTGTTTATGTTTCTGACTTCATACCTTCAGCTTTTCATATTCCATTGCCCTATGTTGCTTCTGTTGATATTGCTCCACTCAAATCTCTAGAGGAAAAGGCATCTTTTTTAAATGATGCCGTACAAAAGGATTATATTCTATTATTTGAACACGATTACATGCAGGAAGCCTGTAGGGTTGTCAATACAGAGAAGGGTTATGCTGCATCTGATCCCGGTAATTTAAAGACATTGCTTAACGGAGATTATAAGAACTTGAAATAACTGAAGAATTATTTCTAATTTTGCACAAAATTTTTGAGAAATGAAGCGCAAACTGGATACCATTCCTGAAGCTCTGGAAGAGTTGAAGAAAGGTCGTATGATTATTGTCGTTGATGATGAGGATCGTGAGAATGAGGGAGATTTCATTTGTGCAGCAGAAACGATTACAACCGAAACGGTAAATTTTATGGCCTCAAAGGGTCGGGGGTTGATTTGTGTTGCACTGACTGAACAACGAAGCGAAGATTTGAAACTGGACATGATGGTGAATATGAATACTTCACTGCATGAAACTGCATTTACTGTTTCTGTTGATCTGATTGGTCATGGTTGTACTACTGGAATATCTGCATCTGACAGGGCAAAAACAATTTTGGCACTTGCTGATGGAAAAACAAGACCGGAAGAACTTGGAAGACCCGGACATATTTTTCCGTTAAAAGCCAGAAAAGGCGGGGTGTTGAAAAGAGCAGGCCATACTGAAGCTTCTGTCGACCTGATGGCTCTTGCCGGAATGAAACCCGTTGCAACACTTGTTGAGATTATGAATGAAGATGGCTCAATGGCCAGGTTGTATGATTTGTATGAGATTGCAGAAAAATATGATTTTAAAATCATCTCTGTCAAAGATCTGATTGAATACAGACTTAAAAATGAAAGTCTTGTCCAGTTGGAAGAATGTGTAAAATTGCCAACTGAATGGGGGCAGTTTATGCTGCATGCATATCGTGACATTACAAATGATATGTTGCATCTTGCTCTTGTAAAGGGTAAGTGGGACCAGGATGAAACGGTGCTGGTGAGGGTGCATTCTTCTTGTATGACCGGTGATATTTTCGGAAGCTATCGTTGTGACTGTGGCCCACAGCTTCATCGTGCAATGTCCATGATTGATGCTGCAGGGAAAGGAGTTGTTTTATACATGAATCAGGAAGGACGGGGCATTGGCTTACTCAATAAACTAAAAGCATATCATCTTCAGGAAGAAGGTCTGG
>CAYMAZ010000031.1:20636-38206 GCA_964388575.1 uncultured Bacteroidales bacterium
GATACAGTTGAAGCAAATCTTCATCTTGGTTTTAAGGCCGACGAAAGAAGTTACGGTGTTGGTGCCCAGATTCTTAGAAAGATAGGAGCATATAATATTCAACTTATTACAAATAATCCTACAAAGAAGATCGGACTTTCTGCATTCGGTATCAAAATTGTTGATACACTTCCTTTGGTCATTGAGACGAATCCTCACAATGAATTTTACCTGATGACCAAACAGAAAAAAATGGGTCATGACCTGAACATTCACACCAAAGAATGATCTTGCCACCAGAATTAAACTTGGTTTCACAGGTTTAACATCAGGTAATATTTTTTATCTAGAGTTACAGTATTCGCTCAGTTAACTGAATAATTTCCCTTGCCTCTCTGACATCATGTACTCTAAGGATATCAGCTCCTTTCATGAGAGCAATCGTATTCAGAATAATCGTCCCTGTTAATGCATCTTCGGGATTTGTTTTTAATGTTTTATAAATCATCGATTTTCTGGATATTCCGATAAGCATCGGTTTTTTGTGCATTTTCAGAAGTTCGAGTTTTTTCAGAAGTTCAAAATTATGATGAATGGTTTTTCCGAAACCGAACCCAGGATCGATCAGAATGTCATGAACACCTTCATTTTGTGCTTTGTGTATTTGTTGTGCGAAAAAGTAATTGATATCATTCATCAGATAATCATAAACTGGATTCATATGCATGTTTTCAGGTGTTCCCTGAATGTGCATCAGAATGTATGGAAGGTGGATGGCAGCAATTGTGCTGAACATATTCTTATCCATAGTACCACCGGAAATATCATTGATGATATCTGCTCCTTCATCTGCCGCAATCCGGGCAATTTCAGCTCTGAAAGTGTCAACAGAAATGAGCACTCCTGGTAAACATTTACGGACAGCCTGTATGGCTGGGATAAGCTTGTCTGCTTCTTCAGTGACTCCAGGTAGTTTAGCCCCGGGACGTGTTGATACTGCACCGATGTCGATGATACAGGCTCCGTCTTGGTGCATTTTTACAGCAGTTTCAAGCAGTTTTTTATCATCACTGATCCGGCTGCCTGAATAAAATGAATCATTCGTAATATTTATTATTCCCATGATACAGGGGAACTGTAATGTTTTTAAAGATCCCCTGAATGCAAAATCATGTGTATTCCTGCTCATTAAACTATTTTTAGATGTCGCAAAGGTAAAAAATATTATTTTTGACGGATAATGATTTAAAGATGAAACAAAATCCTGCACGCTTTATCGTTCTGGAAGGACTCGATGGTACCGGTAAGTCAACACAGATTAAGCTTTTACAAGAATTTTACAAAAAAAATAATATTCCAAGCTATTTTATTCATTTCCCAAGAACTGGTGATGAATCAGCTGTATTCGGCCCCATGGTTGCCAAATTCCTCAGAGGAGATTATGGTCCACTGGAACAGGTTCATCCTGAACTGGTTGCCCTGATATACGCAGGTGACAGATATAATGCAACAAGTGAGCTAAAGCAAAAACTTGAAATCGGGACACATGTTCTGGCTGACAGATACGTTTTTTCAAATATCGGGTTTCAGTGTGCAAAGCTGACAGATTCCAGGCAAAGAGAAAATCTCATACACTGGATTTTTAATCTGGAATATGAATACTTTAAAATTCCTGTCCCCGATATTTCAGTTTTTCTTCATGTCCCGATTGATTTTGTTGAACAGCAGCTCAAATCTGCCAGATCAGGAGATGACCGCAAATATTTGAAAGGAAAATCGGATATTCACGAACAAAACATTGAATTTCAAAGGGCAGTGGAACAGGTTTATCTTGATGTATGCTCGATGATGCCGGATAAATTACTCTATATGAGTTGTATCAACGATAAGGGTTTTATGATGACACCGGATGAAATTCACAAACAACTTGTTCGTTTGTTGAAAATTAAAAAACTGATATAATGTCAGTGTGATGTTCTGCTCATGAACAATTCTGTTGAATTCGGTTCACCTTCATAATCTCCTTCAATGATTGCTGTAAATGCATTATTGTCAACAAATTTGTATATGATTCGTTGAGGAAAATCATGTTTTTTATTTTCAAAAATTAACGTGTTGTCTGAATCTGAAATCAGTTTGAATGCAATTTCCTGCTTATTATTCTGATCACTGACTTTGGAAACATAGTAAAGGTCATCATTGATGAGTTCAATTGATAAAATTTCAATCGAAGCAGTATCTTCACCGATCATCATATATCCGAAACCAGTGAAAACTGAATCATTGGTTTTTGTCCAGCTTTCAGCGAAAAGACCGTCATCAATTTCAAATTCCCAGCTTCCGGAAAGCCATTCAAGACGATTCATCTTTTGAAATTTTTCATTGCCATCATTCTCATTTGGACCAATGTTCATGCATGACTGAAACAGAAGGAAAACTGTGCAAATCAATAGAATTTTTTTCATAATGAAATAAAATTATAATTTCTAATGCGCCTTTTCAGTGTTCATCTTCAGCGAAGGTGAGAATGAAGCCATTATTGTCAAGGATACTGAATTCATTTGAGCCGTAAAAGGTCACTTCCGGATCTTTGAGAATATTTACCTTATTTTTTAGTTCATTGAAAAAATTCATGAGGTCTCCCATTTTGAAATAGAACAATAAGGGGGCGCCTTCTGTTCGTTTGATTTGCGGAAGATCATCACCCAGGCTTTCAAAAGACTGAAACATGATATTTGCTTTTCCTTTACTCATCATGCACCAAACATATTCTTCTACATCCGGAACACTCATTGTGACTTCAAAGCCAAGCATTTTGTAAAACTGAACAGTTTCATTCATGCTTTTTACAAAAATGTTGGGTGTTAAAGTCTCCATTAAAATCCAAATGGAAAATTATTTTCAGGAAATAATAAGGAAGTGCTTTGCCCAAAAGATGAGGGCGAATGGAGCAGATATGTTTGGTCCTTGGAATAGGCAAACCTGAGTCCGATAGTGCTTTTGCTGTTTATTCTGTAGTCGATACCTCCGAAAAAAGTATTTCCCGGAGAGAAGCGATCATCACCCTGTTTTTCGGAGAAAGGTCTGGTGTGTAAAATGCCTCCGTAAACTGAAATCTTTTCAGTCATTTGCAAAGTCCCCATTCCGAAGAATGACAGAGAATATGCAGGAAAAAAAGCTTTCAATTCATTGTTGGATGAAGAGAATAAATGATATGTCTGAAAAACGGTTCCGGCCTGTAGTGAAAATTTTCTGGTGATAGTTCTTGACAAAGATGGAGCCAGAAACAAAGAGTTTCCATAGAATCCTGAACCGGCTGCAAATGTTGTTCCTCCTGTCAGTTTAAAATCAGTATGTTTGATTGGAGATTGTCTGAAATCAGATTGTGCTATGACTGCTGTCCCAAATAATAACAGAATGAATGCGAAGAGGATATGTTTCATTTCAGATTATTTTCAACAAAGATACAAAATTAATTACAAAAACAAAAAATGCTGCCAAATAGAGAAATGAAACAGGAGCCAGATATGAAATCAAAGGTGTTTTCTTTTTTTTTCTGCTGGAATAGGCTGGTCTTTTGGGTGTCAGAAAAACCCTGACAATAAAAAAGAAAAACATTGCTGCGACCAGTAATGCCGGGAATCCTGCTAACAATACAGGAACGGAATACGAACTGAAATTGCTGGAATGGTCTGTCAGCTTTTTTGAAAAGAGTTTGGCAAAGGAAATAATTTTATATTTAAAGCTCACATTATCAATGCGCTCGTTTTGACTGTTGATTTTGCAATAATATCCGTTGTCAAGTAAAAATAACAATTCAGTTTTGTAGGGGATCAGAAAATGATTTTGAAATACAGCACTGGTTTTTGAAAATGCTTCTTCCTGATCTTCAAAGCTGAACAGTGTTTGTTTGGTTTTATGATTTGTAGAATAAGTAATTACAGAACGTTGCTCCTCATTAAAAACCATGATTCTTGATCCTTCATCCTCGACTTGTTCATACAGCGGAAATCTCTCAGGGTGGAATTCTTTCATAATGAAAACAGGGATGTTTTTCCAGTTGCTGTCAGGACATGCAATTTTTTTAAATTCCTCAGTGTTGGGATTGTAATCGTAATGATTAACACAATTGCCATAAGACTCAAGGATGCCACCGAATGTAATATCGATATGATTTTTTGTGAAAGGTTTTTCAAAAACTTTGATATCATCAGCATGATAAGAGAGATTATTTCGGAAAAGCATGACATTTGTGGTTCCGGGAGGATTGTTGATGTACAGGCTATCACGTCTGTAATATTCTGAGGAGGAAAGGAAAAACCAGTTGTTTTTAAAATAGGCAGCCAAAGGGGAACTGATGCGCATGAAAAAAGGATTTGGTCTCAGTTGACGTTGTTCCCACTGAAATTCTTTTCTTGAATTTGCCCAGTATCTTTTAAAACTCTGAGGTACTGAATCTGTTATTGTTATCAATTCGGGATTGCTATCACCAATTCCAAGAGCAGTAATAGTCTCATTGTCTTTCAGCGGAACAGGAAAATGGTGAAAAACACTGTCATCAATTATCCTGAGCATGAGAAATTCTGAATTCTTTTTTTTCAGAAGAAAGAGTTTTGTTTTGTCTTCTCTAGAAAATCCTTTGATGATTATATCTTTTGCCTCAAACTGAAATAAGATGTGTGTCATATTCAATTCAGGCATGATTTTGCATAGAACTGAATTTTGATGTTCAGCCTGTCTCAATTCAGCAATACAGTATATTGTTTCATTATCTGATACAAAAGGAGGAATTAATTTAATTTTTGAAGATTTGGAAACAGGATTCTCATCATCTGAAAAATAATACAGTGGTAGGAGAGGAGATATGCTCGAGTTAAGTTTGATCAGTGTGAAAATTACAATCCCCAGATACAAAAAAAATGAAATAATAATAATAAACCTTTTAATCATTATGATTATCACGGATGAATTCAACAAAAATTCTTTCGACTTCAAAATTAAATGAATTTCCTGAAATGTCACAAAAATTAAAAAAGCCCTGAAAATCAGGGCTTTTGAAAATGAAGTAAAATATTTTTTATTTACCTGCCAAATAGTCTTTTACGTTATCTGTAGGCATGATTTCTTCTTTAAATGAGTATGCTCCCGATTTTTCGGATTTAACCATACGTATGACTTTGGAATAGCCCTTTCCGTCAGTTTTCTTTAATGATGCAACAACTTTCTTTGCCATAATTCAAATTATTTAATTTCTCTGTGAACTGTTACTTTCTTAAGAATGGGATTGTACTTCTTCAGTTCCATTCTGTCTGGAGTATTCTTTTTGTTTTTGGTGGTTATATACCTGCTTGTTCCGGGCATTCCACTGGTTTTATGCTCGGTGCATTCCATAATCACCTGTACTCTTGCGTCTTTTGTTTTCTTGGCCATCGTTCTTCAAATTTTCGAGGTGCAAAAATAATATAATTTTTTGAAATAAATGTACTTTTGTAAAAAAAAATATGCTGACAGCTGAAATTATCACAATCGGGAATGAGCTTTTAAATGGAAAAACCATTGATACGAACAGTGTCATGATCGCAAGAATGCTCAATGAGACAGGATTTCAGGTAGTAAGAAGGATTAGTGTAAGAGATATTGAAGAAGATATTTCAGAAATGATTCTTAAAAATGAGAAATCAGTTAGTTTGAAAATTTTTTCAGGAGGGCTCGGACCAACACATGACGATATCACCAAACTGGTTGCATGCAGTTGTTTTCATTCACAACTCAGACTAAATGAAGACGTTCTTCAGCATATTCAGAACTTTTTTGAACAGAGAAAATTTCCTCTGACTCAAATCAATAAAGACCAGGCTCTCGTCCCTGACAAGGCAGAAGTGCTTATGAATGATATTGGAACAGCTCCGGGATTGGTATTCCAGGCTGAGGGTACTTATTATTTCTTCTTGCCCGGAGTGCCATTTGAACTTGAATATCTGATGAAGAAAAGGGTTATCCCCTATATTCAGGCACATATTAACGGGTTACGACAAATTTATTATTGTGATTTTGTGTTTTCAGGTATCGGTGAATCATTTCTGTTTGATCTTCTCAAACGGAAAACAACAATTTTAAATGAACAGAACGATTTTGCTTTTCTGCCAACCCCCGGACTTGTTAAACTCAGACAGGTAATAAGGGAAAAAGATGTTTATACTGCTGAGGAAATATTTTACAAAACTGAAACTCAGTTGCAGGCAGTAGCAGGTGAATTTTATGCAGGAAGAAATATTGACGATCTGGCTTTGTTTATACAGGAGCTTTTTATTCAAAAAGGGTTAACTATCTCAATTGCAGAAAGCTGCACAGGAGGCAATATCTCCCGTATGATAACCTCAAACAGCGGATCTTCAAGCTGGTTTAAAGGAAGTATTGTTGCATATTCCAATGAGATTAAAATCAATCAGCTAGGTGTTGCCGAAGAATTGATCACAAAATATGGTGTTGTGAGTCAGGAAGTAGTCACAAGCATGGCTCAGGGGATTAGAAATCAATTTCAAACCGATTACGCCATTGCAGTGAGCGGAATTGCAGGTCCTGACGGCGGAACTTTTGAAAAACCTGTAGGAACTGTATGTATTGCTGTTGTCAATAAACGAAATACCTTTGCCAAACAATTCAATTTTGGCGTTTCTGACAGAAACGTAATCATTCAAAGGACTTCAGTTGCAGCGCTGTTTACGCTTTATCAGGAATTTATACATACAACTTAGAGAACAATTTTTCTTTTTTCTTAAACTTGTTAAGCTTAATTCAGAGGCGTTTTTTTTAAATTGTAAATAACATCATTTTGGCGATATTTATTATCAAATAAATTGTGTTTTTCAAAATACTTGTTTCCAGAGCTCGCGTAACCATACATTTGTGCAAAATTAAGTACAATTAACTTGAAAAATGTAAAAGCATGAAACAGAAGTGGTACAGAGAGTATTTAAGAGCTCTTGAATACTTTTAATCGTTTTATCTTCAATGAATAAACAATAAATATTTACAACTTAAACAAATAAATCAAATGCACAGACAATTATTCAAAACAAAAATTTTAATAATCATCTTTCTGACCACCGGATTTTTTGGTTTCGGTCAGACAGCTGAACAGCGTGAAGTGATATCTTCAAAGCACAACAGACAAAAACTGACAGAATTGCAGGAGCAATATCAAAAGAAAGCAGCACTTGAAAAGCAAAATGCGTTGCAAATTGCAAAACAGAGGGGGATAAAAACAATATTACATCTGAAAGATGGTGGATATGCTGAGTTACAGCGTATAGATCCTGATGGAAGTCTGATCTATTACAGAACCTGTAATGTTGCTGCTTCAAGATCAACAAGAGTAAACCACCTGAATAGTGGTGGTTCAACAGGTTATAATCTTGATGGACAAAATATGACCGCTCACATTTGGGATGGAGGTTTGGCAAGGACAACACATCAGGAATATGACGGACCTGGTGGAAACAATCGCTTTACAATTGGTGATGGAACAACGACGTTGCACTATCATTCAGCACATGTTACAGGAACAGTTATTGCATCAGGCGCTGTTGCAAGTGCAAAGGGGATGGCCCCCCAGGCAAGGGCAATCGGCTATGACTGGAACAATGATCTTTCTGAAGTCGCGTCAGCTGCTGCAAGCGGAATGCTCATTTCTAACCATTCCTATGGGTATAATTCACAGTATGTTCCTGATTATTATTTTGGGGCATACATAGCTGAATCAAGGGACTGGGATGAAATTCATTACAATGCACCATATTATTTAATGGTGGTTGCTGCCGGAAATGACGGAACAACAAACTACAATTCCCAGCCGCTGGATCGCAAAAATAAGCAATATGACAAACTTACCGGTTCTTCAACATCCAAAAATAACATGGTTGTTGCAAGTGCGCAGGATGCAACAGTGGACAATGACGGGAATCTGTTATCAGTACTGATCAGTTCATTCAGCAGTCAGGGGCCCACTGATGATTTGAGAATCAAACCAGATATCACCGGAAACGGACAGGGAGTCTATTCAACCTATGAATCTAGTGATAATGCATACAGTAGTATCTCAGGAACATCTATGGCTTCTCCCAATATTGCGGGTTCCTTGTTACTGCTACAGCAGCATGCAATGAATGTGAACGGGTTTTTTCTGAAATCAGCAACACTCAAGGGTATTGCTTTGCATACAGCTGATGATGCAGGGATGGTGGGACCTGATGCAATATGGGGCTGGGGATTGATGAATGCCAAAAAAGCAGCTGAAGTCATTTCACAAAACGGAAATCAGAGCATTTTAAGTGAGTTGACATTAATGCCCGGTCAAAGCTATACAATTGTCGTTGAAAGCGATGGTGTGAATCCGTTATTTGCTTCAATATCATGGACCGATCCTGCAGGAACTGCAACTACTGCTTCAAATTCAACAATTGCCAGACTGGTTAATGATCTTGATATCAGAGTCAGTCAGGGTAATAATATCTTTTTTCCATGGAGACTCACTTCAGCCACTGCAAACGGAAAAGGTGACAATACCAAAGATCCGTATGAACGTGTTGATGTTGCTAATGCATCAGGAACATATACGATCACAGTAACGCACAAGGGATCATTGACTGGTGGAAGTCAGAATTTTTCACTGATTGTAACAGGAATATCTTCAGAACCTGCAGTCTGCAATGCAACTGTTCCCACGGGATTGATGATTGACGGAATTTCCCAGACAGAGGCAACAGCAAACTGGAACTCAGTACCGCTGGCAATTTATGATGTTAGATTTCGTCAGAGTGGAACAACAACCTGGACAACAATTGAAACTTCAAATACGAATTATACATTTTCCGGGTTAACGCATTCAACACAATATGAGGTTCAGGTCAGGAGCAAATGTCCTGATGATGTTGTATCTGTATATTCTGTATCCGTCATATTTACAACAATGAGTCCTCCTGATACTCAGGCCCCAACTGCACCTTATTCATTAGTTGCTTATGACATTGCAGAAACATCTGTAGCTTTAACATGGAATGCATCATCTGATAACGTTGGAGTGACAGGTTATAATATTTATGCAGATGGTAACAAAATTTCAACAGTTGCTGCTACCACATCGAATGTGACGGGCTTGATGCCAAATACGACCTATGTTTTTTATGTTAAGGCTGTTGATGGCGCCGGAAATGAATCTGGAGCAAGTAATAGTGTCTCTGCTACAACATTGCAGATGCAGATCAACTATTGTATTTCTCAGGGAAATAATTCAAATCTTGAGTATATAAATCAGGTGCAATTGGGTGACATAAATAATGTTTCAGGAAATAACGGAGGATATGCAGATTTTACGAATCTAACAACAGTGCTTATTGCCGGAACCACGAATCAGATTACAATCACTCCGTATTTGTCTAGCCCATCTCGTAAAGAGGCATACCGTGTCTGGATCGACTACAATCAGGACGGAGACTTTAATGATGCAGGAGAATTGGTATATAGTGTTAACAAGACAAATGCAACATCTGTCAGCGGTAATTTTGTAGTACCGGTAAATGCAGTGTATGGTCCCACAAGAATGCGTGTGTCTATGAAATATAATTCAAATTCCACAAGTTGTGAGATTTTTGCAAACGGAGAGGTTGAGGATTATACCGTTCTTATTTCTGGAACAAACAAGCAAATGGGAATTACTCAGAACGAGCTCATCATTTATCCCAATCCTGTGGCTAGTCATCAACTCAACATTATGATCCCTGGAAATGAAGCTTCTGAAGTCAGAGTATACAACTCATTCGGTCAGCTTGTTATCAGGCAAAAATACGAGGAAACTATTGATATTTCAAAACTGCAAAGTGGATTGTATTTGATAGAGGTTATGTCCAACGGACAGGTCTTGAAAAATAGGTTTATAAGAGAATAACACATGATTATTACAAAATGAAAAGAGCCTGCAGAAGCAGGCTTTTTTCGTTTATAACGTTCTTTCTTCAGAATTTTGTAATAAAGAGAAAAAAATACATATCTTTGAAGAAATAAATTTCAACACAATGAAAAAGATTGCAGTATTTCCCGGTTCTTTCGATCCTGTTACCCGGGGTCACGAAAATATTGTCAGACGTGCCATTCCTTTGTTTGATGAAATTATTGTAGCCATTGGTGAAAACTCTGAAAAAAATTCATTTTTCTATCTTCAGACAAGAATTGATTTTCTGGAAAAAGTATTTAAACCCCATCCGACAGTATATGTCAAATCTTACAAAGGATTGACTGTTGATTTCTGCAGAAGAGAGAATGCGAGATATATTCTTCGTGGATTACGTACATCGGCTGATTTTGAATTTGAAAGAGGAATTGGTCAGATGAATAAAAAAATGTATCCAGATATAGAGACGGTTTTTTTATTATCACTTCCTGAATACAATCCGATCAATTCTTCAATTGTCAGAGACATCATCAGAAATGGGGGAGATGCTGGTCAGTTTGTCCCCGATGCAATTGCAGAGGAACTTGCAAAATACTAAAATCAACTGTTCCCCGTTTTGAAAAAGTAAAAATTCAACAAAGTTGATGCGTTTATTACTGATCTTCATGTTTATTTCACAAGCCCTGCTAGCTGCACCTGTCAAAACAATTATTCAGGGAGAATTGAAGAATGGAAATAACCGATGGATCAGAGTATATGAATATACGAATCAGATTACCTATTCACCCCGTAAAATTATTGTTGATTCAATAGGTAAAAACGGTGCTTTCAGGATCGAACTGATGTTGGAAAAAGGGGAAACAAAAACTATCTTTTTTGCAGTCGAACGCTTCAGATCACATGATTTTTATATTGAAGCAGGCAAAACATACTCGATCATGTTTGATACCCTTGACTTTACAATTCAGGATGAATTGTATTCGCCTTTGGCTTCAAATTTTCCCCGACTCATTCTTCATCAGGCTGATAATCAATATAATCTGAATATTCTTGTTTCCGAATTCATAAAGGAACTGATGATTTTTTCAGAATATGAATTCACAGATGTGGTCAGACATAGGAATTCTCAAAAATTTGATGCCTTCAGAAAAAGAATTGACAGCCTTTATGCTGGTGTGAACAACACGTTTTTTCAGGCTTTGGTGGAATATTCACTTGCGGAACTTCAGTTTACAGCCCGATTGAAGAGTCAAGACCATTTTGTGAATGCATATTTTAACGACAGGCCATTTCTTTACGAAAATCCTGCTTTCATGAATTTTTTTAATGTGTTTTTCGATAAATATATTTATACTGTTTCAAGAACCATTTCTCCGGCTGATCTTGAACTGCATATTGTCAGAGAAAGGAATTATATTGCTTTGCTTGATTCTCTCGGGAAAGACTCTCTGCTGAAAAATGAAGTTGTAAGGGAAATGGTGCTGATCAAAAATCTGCATCAAATGTATTTTGCAAATTATCTTCAACGTGAAAAAATATTTGATATGATGTCAGAGATCAGCAGGGTGAGTAAATTCAGCAAACACAAACAGATTGCAGCTGCTCTGCTTACGGAAATGAACCTACATATTAAAAAGAGAAAAGCTCCGCCGCTTGTGGCACGTGAAGCAGACGGACAATACTTTTACCTGGATTCAATGAAAGGGATGTTCACATACGTTCTTTTTTTTACAACATACTGCAGGATGTGCTATCCGGAGCTGAATGTTCTGAATGCAATTTATCCGAAGTTCAACAATCAGGTCTATTTTGTTTCAGTTTCCATGGATGTGAATTTTCTGAAGTTTTATTATTTCATGAATGATTACAGCTATCCGTGGGAATTTGTTAATTTCAACAGAAATTTTGACATCGAAGATGAATGGGGTGTAAAGGTTTATCCCCATGCCTTTATGATAGACCCAGAGGGCTTTATCATCAATGATAATGCCCCAATGCCAAGTGAATTTCTTGAAAACTACCTGAGGGAAATACTCAAACCAGAGTCAAAGCAGTAAGAGGTTCCCATTTTTTCAAACACTTCCACATAATTCTTTTTCCTAATTTTGCAGTTAATTTTTTAATTATTACAGAATGGACAAAATTGAAATCCTTGTCATCTATACTGGTGGTACAATTGGCATGGTAAAAAATATGAAAACAGGTGTACTCAGTCCCATCGATTTTGATGAACTATACAAATTACTGCCTGTGCTGGAAAATTACAATTACAATATTGATCACATTTCATTTGATCCACTGATTGATTCTTCAGATATGAAACCTGATTTTTGGCTGAAGCTCGCATCCATTATTGGAGACAATTATGAGAAATATGATGGTTTTGTTGTACTTCATGGCTCAGACACCATGGCATATTCTGCTTCAGTGCTAAGTTTTCTGCTGGAAAATCTCAATAAACCGGTTGTATTTACCGGATCACAGCTTCCGCTTGGTGTAATTCGTACTGACGGAAGGGAGAATTTTATCAATGCCATTGAAATTGCAGCTGCACAGATTGACCAGACACCAATTGTGCCTGAAGTGACAGTATTTTTCGAGAACCGCCTCTTCAGAGGTAACAGGGTGTCAAAGTTTAATGCAGAAAATTTTCAGGCATTCATTTCAGGCAACTTCCCTCCGCTTGCAGAAGCAGGTGTTGCAATAAGATATGACAGGAACCTGATTCTGAAGCCAAACTTCAAAAAGTTGAAGATTCATCACAAACTTGACAATAACGTTGCAATATTGAAATTGTTTCCTGGAATTTCACATTATGCAGTGGAATCTATACTGAACACGAAGCATCTGAAAGCTGTTATACTGGAAACATTCGGGTCAGGGAATGCTCCTTCGGATCCGGGATTTATTCAGTTGCTGAAAAGTGCTATTGAGAAAGGTATTATAATCTTTAATGTCACTCAATGCAAAGGCGGACATGTGGAAATGGGAAAGTATGCAACCAGTATAGGTTTGCTTGATATTGGTGTGATTTCAGGGAATGACATTACAACAGAAGCAGCGATGGGCAAACTGATGTTTCTGCTGGGGCAGGATCACAATATTGAGAACATTACAGAATTACTTCAGAAGCCCATCAGAGGTGAGATGAGTATTGAATAGCATTACGATGAGTCATATCAGAATATGAAAACTCCCGTCACAATCATTACCGGTTTTCTCGGCTCAGGTAAAACAACTCTGCTGAATCATTTTATCAGGAAATATCCTGAGAAGAAATTTGCTGTCATTGAAAATGAATTTGGGGATATCGGAATTGACAGTCAACTCATCAGTGGAAAACTTGACGGTATTTTTGAACTCTCTAACGGTTGTATTTGCTGCACACTGAATGAAGATTTTTATGTCACACTGAGCACCCTCATGGAAAGCACATATACCTTCAATCACCTGCTTGTTGAAACCACCGGAATTGCAGACCCTTTGAGTGTGGTCAGACTATTCCTTTCAAACGAAGAAATTCAGGAATATTTTAAAATTGACAGTGTAATTTGTGTTGCTGATGTGACAATTCTTGAGGAACTGATTGAGGAGATGCCGGAAATCAGAAAACAGATTGCCGTTTCTGACATCATTCTCCTCAATAAAGCTGATCTTTCATCAAAAATTTATATTGATGAAGCAATGAAAATCCTTCAGGAAGTGAATCCGCTTGCAAAGAAATTCACCACTGCCTATTCTGACATTCAGGATCTGCAGCTGCTTGATAATGACAGCTATTCGGCCCGGGCAACAGAGAATTCACTCAAGACTTTTTTTTCAGGAAAATTACCCGGTGTCAAAAAAGGCAGTTTAATGAGAAAAAGTAACCGAACCACGAATCATTCAGATTTTTACTCAGAATCATTTATTGTTGAACAACCATTCCGTTTTGAGGCATTCAGTATATGGATGAGAAATTTTCTCTATTTTAATGAACGAACAATTCTGCGTGCAAAGGGTATATTGTATTTTCACGGAAAGCCGGGGAAATATATCTTCCATGCTGTTTTTGGATCGTATATTCTTGAAGAAGGAAGAGACTGGGGTGATGAGGTTCCGCAAACAAAGCTTGTTTTTATCGGAAGGTATCTTGACCGTGATGAAATTGAAGCCGGGTTGTTACAACTGACAAGAGATGAACAATGAGGTTTAAATTCTTTTTTTGTACTTTTGATTTTTATGGAAATTGTATAGATCTGCCATCTCATTATTTAAATCTGAATTATTATGAAAACACAGTTTTTGCTTTTATCTGTTTTGTCAATATTAACCATTTTTGCATGTAAGGTTTCCAAAAGAACCACGAGTCCTGAAATAAAAGGTCAGGAATCTTCTTTATCAGTTGATTCAAAAAGAGAAAATTCTATGTCGATGAGTAAAAATCATGAAAATATTCAGCAAAGCATCACTGATTTTGGATTTCGTTTTTTTCAGATTCAAAGTCACGAACGAACTGGTGAAAATTTTTGTATTTCACCTGTTTCCTTGCAAATCGCTCTTGGAATGACTTATCCTGGAGCTCAAAACAAAACTGCAGAGCAGATGAGTAAAGTTCTCGGATTTCATTCTGATGTGGAAAAATTTCTTTCAGAAGCCGGTGCATATTACAATCATCTGAAACAGTCGGAAAGCGATACAGGTTTTGAGTTTTCAATTGCGAACAGGATTTATGTTGAGCAGACCTATGATCTGCTGAATTCATATGTGGAAAGAATGCAGCGTTATTTTTTAGGGTCATTTGAACAGGTCGATTTTCTGTTCAAGGCTGATGAAGCTGAACGACTGATCAACCAATGGGTTGAGCAACAAACCAGAAGGCGTATTCAGGAACTGATTCCAAGGGGTTTACTGGATTCATCAACCTTAATGGTGCTGGTCAATGCAATATATTTTAAATCAGACTGGCAAAATGCCTTTGATGAAAAGATGACCGCTGAGAAGCCTTTCTTTTATGGCGACGGGGGCAGCGATCTGCAGCCTTTTATGACCGGAATGCGTGATCAGATCAATTATGCTTCATATAAGGAATGGCAGATTCTTGAAATTCCCTATACAAACGGGAATTTTTCATTCCTTGTTATTTTACCAAACAAATCAACAGTGGTAAATCTCAGAAATTATATCCCGGACGCTTCCGAATATGAAGAAATGATTTTATCCATGAGGCCAAACGAGGTGTATATTGAAATTCCAAAGTTCAAAATTGAATCTTCTTACAAACTGGAAGATATGATGATGAAAATGGGGATGACGCTTGCATTTTCTGATGATGCTGATTTTTCCGGAATTTCCGGACGACGTGATATTAAAATCAGCAAAATACTGCAGAAAGTATTTTTTGAAGTCAATGAGAAGGGTTCAGAAGCGGCAGCTGCTACAGCTGTAGTGATGGTCAGGACGTCATCAGTTGCTCCTGAAATAAAAGAACCGGTGAGATTTATCGCCAACAGACCGTTTTTATTTATCCTGAAGGAAAATTCATTTAATACACCCTTATTTATCGGTCAGTTTGCCGGGGAAAATTAGAAAGAAATCTTGGTTTTTAACTGCAGGTTTTTAGCAGTATACTGATTACTGATTACTGATTACTGATTACTGAATAGCGAACGACATACACTTCTCATTTTATTTGGATTCCCAAAGAAGGAATATCATTTTAGGAATTCAGTAACGATTTCATTTAGTAATTTTGTCAAAAAATAAAATAATGAGCGACGATAAGAAAGTCATTTTTTCAATGGTGCGGGTTTCAAAAAAAGTTCCGCCTCACAGGCAGATTCTGAAGGATATTTATCTTTCATTTTTTTATGGTGCAAAGATCGGGGTCATTGGCCTCAACGGATCCGGAAAATCAACATTGCTGAAGATCATTGCGGGCATTGACAAAGCAATTGAAGGAGAGGTTGTCTATTCACCCGGATATTCAATCGGAATGCTTGAGCAGGAACCGGCTCTTGACAATTCAAAAACCGTTCGTGAAATTGTGGAAGAAGGTGTACACGAAGTTGTTGCTCTTCTGAAGGAATATGAAGAAGTGAATAACAGGTTTGCAGAGCCGATGAGTGATGATGAGATGTCAAAACTCATTGACAGGCAGGGCGAACTGACTGAACTGCTCGATCAGCATGATGCGTGGGAACTTGACAATAAACTTGAACGTGCAATGGATGCTTTGCGTTGTCCTGAGCCTGATACTCAGGTTGCTGTCCTTTCCGGAGGAGAACGCCGCCGTGTTGCACTGTGCCGTTTGCTGCTTTCTGAACCCGATATCCTGCTGCTTGATGAGCCCACAAACCATCTGGATGCTGAATCAGTTCAATGGCTTGAGCAACACCTTCAACAGTACAAGGGAACCGTCATTGCAGTGACGCATGACAGATACTTTCTTGACAATGTTGCAGGATGGATACTTGAGCTTGACAGGGGAGAAGGCATACCATGGAAGGGAAACTATTCCTCATGGCTTGAACAGAAGACAAAACGTCTTGAGATGGAGGAGAAATCGGAATCTAAACGCAGAAAAACTCTTGAGCGTGAACTTGAATGGGTGCGTATGTCCCCAAAGGCGCGACATGCAAAATCAAAGGCCCGTCTCAATGCCTACGATTCATTGCTCAATGAAGATGTGAAGCAGAAAGAAGAACGGCTTGAGATTTTTATACCCAACGGGCCGCGTCTTGGAGATAAAGTCCTTGTTGCTGATCAGATCAGTAAAGCTTATGGTGAAAAAAATCTTTTTGAGCATCTGAATTTTCAGTTGCCGCGCGCCGGCATCGTTGGAATCATCGGCCCGAACGGAGCAGGTAAAACAACATTATTCAGGCTGATGATGGGTTTGGAGCAACCTGACAGCGGAACATTTGAAATTGGCGAAACGGTGAGCATCGGATATGTTGATCAGGCACATACTGCCATTGACCCTGAAAAGACAGTGTATGAAGTGATCTCAGACGGGCAGGAAACGATCATGGTAGGAGGCAGGAGCATCAATGCAAGAGCCTATGTTTCAAGATTTAATTTTTCAGGGGCTGACCAGGAGAAAAAATGCGGTGTGCTGTCAGGTGGTGAGCGAAACCGTCTGCATCTGGCGCTGACACTGAAAAGTGAGGCAAATGTACTGTTGCTTGATGAACCTACAAACGACATAGACGTCAACACACTGCGTGCGCTTGAGGAAGGACTTGAAAATTTTGCCGGTTGTGCGGTCATCATCACCCACGACAGGTGGTTTCTCGACAGGATTGCAACGCACATTATTGCTTTTGAAGGTGATTCTCAGGTGTATGTTTTTGAAGGCGGCTATTCAGAATATGAAGAAAACAAAAAGAAACGCCTCGGCGATCTGACCCTCGGAAGGATCAGGTATAAGAAGCTGATGTAGGAAGTAGCCAGGTGGGCAAGTGGTCCAGTGGCTATTGAATTTTTCTTATACAACGCGATAATTACAAACGACGATGCGATTGTTGGAAACGACGATGCAATTGTTGGAAACGACGATGTGATTGTTGAAAACGACGGTGCGATTGATGGAAACGACGGTGCGATTGATGGAAACGACGGTGCGATTGTTGGAAACGACGGTGCGATTGTTGGAAACGACGGT
>CAYMAZ010000032.1:0-12385 GCA_964388575.1 uncultured Bacteroidales bacterium
TCACAACACTTGAACGTACCGGTATCCGTCCATCACTTGATGTGAACGGCATCTGGGGCGGCTATCAGGGAGAAGGTGCAAAAACTGTACTTCCTTCAAAAGCCTATGCAAAAATCTCAATGCGACTTGTTCCCAATCAGAATCATATCAAAATCGGGGAACTTTTTGAAGAACATTTTAAATCCATCGCTCCAAAAAGTGTGAAGGTTAAAGTTGATGTTCTCCACGGAGGACAGGGCTATGTATGCCCCACAGATATTCCGGAATATAAAGCGGCAGAACAGGCATATACTGATGTGTTCGGAAAAGTCCCCGTTCCAACATACAGCGGAGGAAGTATTCCAATTATATCTGCACTGGAAGATGTGCTCGGACTCAAATCAATCCTCATGGGGTTCGGACTTGAAACTGATGCCATCCACGGACCAAATGAAAACTATCACATTGAATGCTTTGAAAAAGGAATCCAAACCATTGTGAAGTTTTATGAACATTATTCAAAATAACACTTCAGACTTCTGCTCTGAAAAGAAATAAAAAAAAGCCCTCCATTCAAGAGGGCTTTTTTATTCAGTTTTATTTTTTTAGTGGCTGATCATTTTCAACTTATCACCGGTATCATTGGCAATACGTCTATTCCAATCTTCACCGTAGCCGGGCTGTTTTACTGTTGGATTCTGTTGTCCAGGAACTGCTGTTTTGATATTTCCGTCCATGTATTTCAAAAACAGATATTCGAAGAATGCTTTCCATTCCAGAACGAGCCTGTTGCCTGTATTCACTGAAAAATCAGTAAGAAATGCAACAGTTTTGTTCGGGTCATTTGCATGAATTTCCAATGCCTTGCGGTCGGTTTCAGAAACTAACTGGACATATTGTTTTTCCATTGACTGTTGTTTTTCAAAAATCTCAGGATGAATGACATTATATCTTGAATATGCAAAGTTTGAAACCAGATTAAACATCCAGAAAGCTGAATTCCAGCTAAACTCCATCATTTTACCGTTGTCGACAGCATAGCTTTCAGGTACCCTTGTCATACTTGAGTACATGGGAGCATACACGCAACTTCCTGCATCATCAACACCAAACCAGATGATACCACCTATGGCATCGGGCAACCATGATCTGGACTGTGTAACAAATGAAAACCCTGTCTGTTGTGTTACAGTGGCTCTTTCATTCACAAAAGTCTCCCCGTCTACTGCAAAAGTTAACGGACGCCACCTGTAAGGACAACCAAAAGGTCCTGCACCAATATCCTTCGACATATCAAACTCTGTCCCCTGCAGATAATCACGCATGTAATTCATCAGGTCAAGTTCTGAAATTTTTCTGTCCGGTTTGATCCACAGCGGCATTCTGTTTTTCAGATTGTGACCGGCTGCATAATCCTTATATTGCTCCATATTTGAATTGATCTGACGGAAGAATGCCCAAACACGCATTTCACAGAAACGTGCAGCACCAAAATCAACCGGAGCATATGTATCTGAAAAACTGAATTCCTTGTCCTTGCCGTCAAACCATTCTTTACTTCTGGCAAAGCTGATGACATCATGTGAATAGATACATTCCACTTCCTTGTTGAAAATCTTTTTTAAATCCTTTGAAGTGATGGAAGTCTTTCCGTTGGCAATCGGAAATGTGGTAATACGAGCCTGATTGGCATGTGCACATACATAACCATCGGGAATGCGAAGTGCAACCCAAACTGCGCCTTTTTCACCCTCTCCCTTTCCGATAAGTTCCATAATCCATACTTCATCCTTGTCAGCAATGGAAAATGATTCACCGGAACTGTAATAACCATATTCTTCCATCAGCTCAGCAATGACCTTAATCGCTTCGCGTGCTGATTTTGAACGTTGTAATGCAATGTAGATCAGGCTGCCGTAATCCATAATGGCTCCGGTTTGTGATCCAAGCTCCTTACGTCCGCCATAGGTTGTTTCTCCGATGGCAACCTGGAACTCATTCATATTGCCTGTAACATTATAAGTTTGCCTGGCCTGTTTGATTTTACCCAGAAATTTACCTGTGTCCCACTCGTAAACATCAAGCATTGTCCCTTCGGGATATGTGGCGGCTTTCCAGTGATACAGTTCCCCATACAGCACATGTGAATCGGCAGCATAGGTGATCATATTTGAACCATCGGCAGAAGCACCTTTGGTGACCAGAAAATTGGTGCATGCAAACAAACCCGTTGTCCCGGCAATACACGTCGTCAAAATTGCAAAAAGTAGTTTTCTCATATCATATGTTTTAAAATTTTCACTTTGCAAACCTACAGTATTTCAATGAATTTACAAAATAATTCGAAACGGCAGGATAAAAAATGGCTAATTCATTTTTTGTGATGCTGATTGAAATTAGAATATGGTTCAATTTTTTTTTGTATCACAAAGTATAAACCCAGTAATTCACAACGTCACACAACGTACGAAATAACGTTGCAATTTCCTGAGACAAAAGCCGTGATGTATTCTCATGAAAAAATCCCTAAAGCTTGCTTTTCAGATTTTTTCCATGAGAATAAATGCCAAAAACAAGGTGTTGTATTTGGTTCGAACAACACAGCTTTTGTCTGGGGAAAAGTGCGTTGAGATACTTTGTGAAAATGACTTCGTGCAACTTGGTAATACGAAATTGCAATACCTTTTTGGTTTGAGAAAGTAAACCCAAGACTGTTGTCAACTCTTCTTCGCTGGAAACGTTAATCACACACAAGCTCTTATGTATATTCTCAAGACTTGTCCGAACTGTGCTAGCTGGTATTTATTAATCAGCACCTCAAATTAAAATTTTACCGAAAAAATCACACAATCGTCAGTTCCGATTTCCCTGACTTTGTTTTTTACATTTTGAAAAGAAACAGTCTCACATCTCACTGAGAGTATATTTTCTCCACTTTTCCAGAACTGATTCAAAATCATCGGGAAGTGGTGACTCAAATGATATGGACTCTCCCGTTGAGGGATGAACAAATCCAAGGATAAAAGCATGGAGTGCCTGCCTGTTCAGGAGTCTGAAACAATTTTCCACAAACTGCTTATATTTTGAAAATGTTGTGCCTTTGAGTATTTTGTCACCTCCGTATGTTTCGTCTGCAAACAAAGGATGACCGATATACCTGAAATGCGCTCTGATCTGATGCGTTCGCCCGGTTTCAAGTCTGCATTCCACAAGCGTCACATATCTGAATCTTTCAAGCACATGGTAATGAGACACAGCATGTTTGCCTGTTTCTCCGTCAGGATAAACAGTCATGATTTTTCTATTGGAAACACTTCGTGCAAGGTTGCCGGTAATTGTGCCTTGATCATCTTTCAGATCTCCCCAAACGAGTGCTTTATAGCGACGGATCACAGTGTGATCAAAAAACTGTTTTCCAAGTGCTGTTTGCGCAGTTTCATTTTTTGCAATGACGATCAGGCCACTTGTATCCTTGTCAATTCTGTGCACAAGGTAAGGAAACGCTTCTGAATCACTGTTCTTCTGAAAATAGAACAGCAATGCATTCTGCAATGTTCCGGTATAGTTACCGTATCCCGGATGAACAACCAAACCCGCTTCCTTGTTTATTATGATGACATCCCGATCTTCATATACCACATCAACAGGAATATCTTCAGGTAAAATTTCCAGTTCCCTGACCGGATGCGGCAAAAGAACAGTGATAACATCACTCCCTTTTACTTTGTAACTCGACTTAACCGGATTGCCGTTCACATTGATGCACCCTGCATCGGCAGCATTCTGAATTTTATTCCTGCTGATCCCTTCCAATCTGGCAGTGAGGTATTTGTCAATACGCAACATCCCCTGTCCCTTGTCAACAACCACGCGAAAATGCTCATACAGTTCAGGCTGTTCTTCTGCCTGAAGTTCATCATACAAATCTGATTCTGTCATTTTGAAATCATTAGTTTCCTGAATCCCGACAAGTCTTTTTCAGTATCAGAAACAGAAACAACATATATGCCGGCAGGAAGGACTGTTTTTACCAATCCACTCTGATATTCTGATTCATACATCAGTTTCCCGTCAACAGAAAATATGCTGAGCAAATAATTGCCATGTGATAATCCTTCAATAATGAAGCCCTCTTCAGCTGAAGAAGGGTTGGGAACGATCAGCCACTGATTGTCATCAACCATATATTCCGGTGTATTGACATAGGGGATACTGTCATTTCCCACAATGATCCTGATCATCAGTGCCCCTTCATACATTGAGCTCATCCACTGACCATCTGTATTGTAGAATATTTTACTGCTCTTATTTGTATTTCTGTCGTATCCGATATTCAAGGCTTCTGAATCCTGTTGTCTCCATCCCACGTAGATATTTCCGCTCACAGGCAGGGGTTCATCAAGAACATAATCGTAAAACCCATAAAATCCCTCAACATTTGGACGAATTCCTTCCTGCTCATAAATGATGCTTCCCGGTTTGCCTGCAGACTCATTCCACACTCTCAGGTTGAAATAGAGATTCTCGTTGACATCATCATATACTCTGTTGAATTGCATCTGAATTGTGCGCAAAGTGTCAGGATGGCTCAGTGTAAACTTATATGCAAGTTGCGCATTTGTCCCGATCAGTGCATATCCCGCTTCCGGTGTTC
This sequence comes from uncultured Bacteroidales bacterium, assembly GCA_964388575.1. Lineage (GTDB taxonomy): Bacteria > Bacteroidota > Bacteroidia > Bacteroidales > DTU049 > CAYMAZ01. Next base: position 4,634 of record CAYMAZ010000032.1, read on the forward strand.
CGTCATCGTAGGAAAAATAATTATAAAATCTCTGATACACGGACATTGTGTCGTTTCCCCTGATCAGATCAGGAATGGTGGCAGAATTGATTATAAATTGTGTAAGAAATTCCGCATTTTCTGTGACCAGTGAATTGAAAGTGTAAGGAAAAGGGGATCTGGCAAATACGGTGTCTGTGACAGGGTCAAGATTGGAAGCACTGATTCCGCTGTTGTATCCTGTTGTTGTTCCGGAAAGATCAGTAACAACAAGTCGTTCAGTAAGGTTCAGGAGCACTGAAGAATAGTTTGTGTATGGAATTGCAACCGATGAAATCATATTTGTTGAGGGGTTGACCAGAAAATGTGACCACGGCATTGAATGATAGTCACTCAGCAATGAAAGCATTCGTTGCCTGAATGCAACATCTGTTGGAAATGTATCATTTTTGTTGCGACCGGAGTTAAGGTACACATAATCAACACTCCAGATGTCAACATTGCCAATCCAGGTTGGAAAAGCATTGTTTGCAAGGCTGGCAATATTGTAGAACCTGAATCTGAAATCAGGTGAAAAATAATCCGGATCAGTAACCGGGATCATCACAGATTTGTAATCCACACCATACAAGTCCTTAAACTGCTGATAGCTCATGCCAGGACTTGCCCAGACAGTGTTCCATGTGGATGTTGCAGGATTGTAAAACTGAACAACCAGTGAATCTTCGGGTTCAGGTTTGTCGCCCCACCCCTGCGGCTGATAAAAAAAACTCAGATAAACTGAATCGGCCGGTGTTGCCACATGCGGCGTTCCGGAAAAAATTGAGTCCATTCTGACCGGAAGTGACGTCATAAAATCAGCCTTAAACGGAAATGATGATGTGCCTTCATAGATTTGCCCTTCATAATCAAAAGCATCAAATATCACACTGCCTATGGTGACACTGCTCCTTGTAAATCCGTCGCTGACAAATACATTGCTGTCGGCCCAGTGGGTCGGCTTCGGATAGCCGTAATAGGATGAAAAATCATCCACAAAGGGCATTTTGACAAATGCATTCTTTTCTGCCTTTGCCTCATCAACTGATCGTTCCGATACAAACTTCATCAGCGAAGGATTTTCGGCCAATCCGTTCAGTTTCTCCTGCGCATTTAAAATGCCGGCAAAGAAGATTGATACGAACAAAAGAAATATCTGAAATGTCTTCATAAATTGCAATTTATTATTCAAACCATAGATCAATAATGGATCCGAGTGATATCTCATAGTCATCTGAATACTGTGGACTTTGCCTCACAACCCGCACAGAAATCGTATCACGTTTGTTAAGAAAAAACTCTGATCCAACGTTCAGTCCTGCTCCGGTAATGATGCTTCTGGCTTCATCACGGCTTTTTCCCACAAGATTGGGCAGATATGTATTTCCGCGTCCGTCACCGCTGCCAACAACAAGGTCAACCCTGCTCCCCTTCACCAGCTTTTCTCCCGGAGAAATGGTTTTTCCCATCTGCTTCCAGCGAACAACAGTGTTCCCGATGTCGGGAACAAATTCAATTCTTCCTACTTTAATTCCGTATGTTTCAAGAACGGTTGTTGCCTGACGCACAGTCAGATCCTGAAGATTGGGACATAAAACCACCTCAGGCTGTGATGCCACAATCGTCAGATAGATTTTTCTGTGTTTCTTTACATTGCTTCGGGGCAGTGGTGTCTGAGACACAACAGATCCCTTTTCCCTTTTATTGTCAAAAATTGAATCAATAACCACAAATTCAAACACATCATTGGATGGATTGCTGACCACTTCTTCAAATTTTAATCCTGTGTAATCTTCAACAACATAGGTTTTTCCGTGACTTGTGTATAAATTGATGAACTTCAGGATGAGCCAGAAAAAAACAACAAATATCAGCAACACCCATAAGAAGTGCTTCACCAGCCTGTGTTTGTAAAAAGGTTGTTTTCTACTCATAGTAAATCAATGCAGGTATAACTCAAAAATACTGGTTTTATTTTTAAAAACTTCACAAACTTACAATATTTTTTCAAATTCATAGGCGAGATTTTCAGTGTATAAATAGTTATTCATTATGTATAAAAAACAGTATTCAGAAATCAGACAATCGGAAATGTTCGGGATTTTTCTCGCGAAGACGCAAAGACGCTGGGAACAATGAACAGTGAACAATTATCAATGAACAGTGAACAATTATTCCCTATAAAGATCTAGTGTTTTATTCAACGTTTTCAGATCCAAAAATAGAAAATATTTATATTTCTGTCGAAAGAAATTGAGATTTTTGGAGAATCAGTCAGAATGCCTTTTCATTCTTCATTCTTCATTCTTCAAAAAGGGTATACCTTTGGCACATTCTTCATCCTTCATTCTCCATTTTTCATTCTTTAATTTCCTTTCCTCTCGTTGCCAATTCCGTATTTCAGGGCAAAATGAACATATGCAGCATATTGAGTATCCTGTTGAATTGTTTGTTTTCTGACAGTGCATGCGGCTTCTGCATGGATATTATATTTCCGGATCAACACTCTTGAAAGTGAGGCTTTCAGATATAAAACTGTACATGGTATCCCCTGCCCGATGGTATTTCCGTAATACTGAACAGGAATATTGCCAAGTCCTGCGATTGGTGCATCAAATGTCGGTCTGAAAATATCCTGACCGAAATGTGAACCTGCGCTGTCGATTCCGGTTCTTATGTAGCTGAGATCAATACAGGCAAACCACTTTTCTACGGTATACCTCAATCGTCCTGTCAGTTCCGTTAAATTTGCCCCATAGGGATGCGCCAACGGCTGATTCAGATGTGTGTAGTTCTGCTGCACATCCCTGTGTGAATATGTGTAGGGACGGATCACATTGAATTCAAGCAGTCCATCCAGATGCTCAAGTCCAAACATATCATAATACTTCCATCCCAGCTGAAAAGCCTGCTTGTTCACCCAGGCTCCGTGCTTCCTGCCTGAATCGGGCTGAACAAACTGCAACACATCAGCTTTTACTTCGTTAAAAAACATTTCATCAAAAACAAGCTGTCCGTAGATGATGTGTTTCTTCCATAACCTCAACGACAGGTTCATTCCAACAAGAACATTGTCGGGCGAGCCAAGTGCAAAATCAACCGGACGGTACATGACGACGGGCAAAAGATAATTATACTCAACAAACTGACGCTGCATGAGTGAATCGTGAAGAGGAGCCACAACAGCTTCAAATACTGAAACGTTGAGGCGTTTCGTCACATTCCAGCTCAGATAATGCATGGCCGTGAACTTTGAAATGCCATCACTCCATCGCTGAGCAGCCGTTGACTGAACATCACGATGCCAGGCAAAAAGATTGACATAGCGCAACTTCCAGATGTCGGTTGTAAACTTCAGATAAGGATAGGAATAATGCTCATCTGATAAAATCAGCGATCTTTTACCTTCACCGAAAAAATGGGTTGCCATACCTGTTTCAGCACTGAGCATCGGGGAAAGTTTTGCATTGAGCCGGATCTGAGGCAGTAAATAATAATGTGACGATACATCTTTTGCCGCAACCATTCCCAGGCCAGGCAACACTGACATTGAATCAACATATCGGTCTGCCAGCTCCAGCGAATTCATCGTTCCGATTCTGAATGACCCCTGAAACAATACAGCTCTGCCGGCAACAAGTGAGCTCAGGCCAATGGCAGAATGTGACATCATAAGATTGCTGCTGTTCAGATCAGCTGAAGCCTCAAGATAGGGTTCAATTCTGGTCATAAATTTCACCTTCCGCCCTGCTGACAGCATTGGAAAAAAGTGAGTTTCAAGAAGGTTGTATTGATCCTGCTCCTGTATTTCAGCACTTTGCCCTGCAAGTTCACCAAGCAGGTATGGCCTGACCGAAGGAAATCTTTTACCGTCATACATTGCGAACTCATTCCTGAACTCATGAATTGTTGTGCCGTCAACAGAATAGTTCTGCGCCATGATGTGCGGGATCATCAACAGAAAAACGGGAACAAACAACAACAGTTTCTTCATAACCAGGATTGATGTTTACAGTAAAATCTGAGATTTGTTGAAATTCCGCCGTGCACATCTATGGTTTGTCCTGCAGAAAAGGCACTTTTGGTTTTACGGTACACTGCTCCGGCAAAAACATGAAGGCCGCTGGCACGATTGATCACATAATGCAGTCGCACATCTGCAAAATACATGCTTGCAGTCCCTGATGTGAGCATTGGAAAAAACCCGCCCTGCCAGTTGGCAAATGCAGGGTCGGCATACATGCTTTGTCCCGTGGTTTCATATGGTGTGTCCACACCTCCCCTGACAAATGAAAACATAGCATAGGCAATCCATCTGCGAGAATTCCATGTGAGTTGGGCAAGATATTCACGGAAATTTGCCCCCAGCGGATGTGCCAGGGAATGATGATAGTGCGTATAGCTCTGAAGTGGGTCGGAGTTTGTATATGTGTAAGCTCCTGCAGAATTAAACTCAACACGGGCAGTGATGAACTGACAATCAGAAATTCTTTTGTACACAAGTCCTGCCTGAAATGCTGATTTATCAATTGAGCCAACCTCATCGAGTACATACTGGGAATAGAACATGAAGTTCATTGGAAGTGACAGCCTGAGTTGTATTCCGGCCATTGTGTTGTTTGGATCGTCAAGACCATAATACACAGTTCGTGTCAGAGGCAGGGGATTAAAATGTTTCAAATGAAGCCTGTTGTACTGATGACTGAAAGGGGCCCAGATCATGGATTCAAAGATGCTCAGTTCAAGTTGCTCAACAGGTCGATACGTGAGAATCAGAAAATTGGCATATTTGTTCTGATATCCACCCAGACTGGATCGCGGCACATCAATCACGTTCTGAAGTGACACATTTTGAAGTGATGATAGGATAAAATGATAAACCCATTTTTTATATTTTGCATCAACTCTGAAAAATGTTGATGCTGGTGCATTGTGAGAAAGCATGAGCGAGCGGTATCCGTAACCGAAATGCTGTTTGTCACGGCCAAAGATAAGCCTGACTCTGTTTACGGGCTCCCAGGCAAGAATTCCGTAAGCAAGCGAATAATCCCTTCCTGATTCCTTAAACTCTTTGGCGCGGATTAATCCGGGGGCAACCTCAAAACTGTCTGCAAATGCTTCAAGATATGTGGGAAAAACGCTTTGGGTCTCATACACTTCAGACGAAAAAAACAGCTTTTTCTGCAGATCACCACGAATTCTGATTCCTCGTGTATTTTCATACAACAGTGGTTCATACCCCCTTTCCTTTCCCAGCGAGAATTGAACCGCCGGATCAGCATACAGAGAATACGCCGGAGAATCAACCTGTAAAAAATGTTCTTCAAAAATCTTTCTTCCGGTCCATGATGTTCTTTTCCTGCTCTGAAAATTCAAAATGCAATTGTTGTCACTGTCAGAATTTGAATGAAATTTCGGAAACAATGCGTCCCTTTTCTGTTCATCATTTTCAAAAATCCAATAATGTAACCCAAGCTCGTTGGGTGTAATCAATATCTGGGAACTGAGTTTACTGCCTGAAAAAAACAGCACAATAACACAAACAAACTCAATGCATAAACAGTTTCTGATCATTTGAACACGGCCTGTATAAAGGCTCAAAGTTAAACGAAAATTTTATCAACTGTATATGCTTTTTTTGTAAATACAGAATCGCAAGATATATCGGTGATATGAACTATTCATAAACAAATAAAGTGTCTTTTCTGAAATTGTTCTTATATTATTAAACAATTTACAATAAATCAGACTTCTGCTTCATCAATTCTGATGATATTTTTTAGAATGGCATACACTGTCAGTCCCGAAATGGTTTTAATTCCAAGTTTGGTAGAAATGTTTTTCCGGTGGGTCATCACAGTGTGCGGACTGATAAACAGCATATCGGCAATTTCCTTGTTTGTATGACCCAGGGCAACAAATCTCACAACCTCTGTTTCACGTTCACTGAGCGTTTCCGGCATCACTGAATCTTTAAGATTATGACCTGCTGCTTCAACTTTTCTCAACACGTCTTCTTCACGATCTTCGGGAAGAATTAGAATTTTATGCTTTTTAGGCAATGGTAAATGTTCATTATCCATGACCGGGATCATTGTATGTCCGTTTGCTCCAACTGTTTCCTCAAAAGCGGAGTGAATTAAACCGGCAGAAATAATCAGACACAATCCATCCAGGTTCAGCAGGTATTTTCTGTAGTATGCCACATCAAGTTCCTCCATTGACATCACTTTGCTGAATCTTTTACACAAAGTCAATGTTAAAGACAACCTCAGATTCATAGATTGTACGACAACACAAACCAGTCTTTCTTCCATTATCTGCCTGTACATAATATTTGGACTTCCTTTTCAAGTTCCATGACCACCGGAACCATGAGCAAATCTTCAAGTTGTGCATGCTGAAACACATCCTTTTCAAGCTGCGATAGCAAAATCAAAATCTGATGTACTTCATAATCACTTTCAAACGGAGTCAGGTATTTGATAATAATGTTTTGCAAGTCATTCAGTTTTTCATCAAGATTGTCATGTTCTTTAAGAAATGCTGAAATTGAGTATTTTGTCATTTGAGCATACAACGCTTTGTTGCATTGTTCCTGAAGAGAAATTTCCAATAAATCCATTACATACGGAAACACTTTCATTTCCTCATTGTCAAGATGCAGGACAAACTCTTTTTTGTATTTATTGAAAAACTTTTGCAGCAAAAGAATATCAGTTGTCCGGTGGGGTTCATTGTTCAGAATTGTTTTAATATACTTTTCAATAAGCGGAAGTCTGTTGTTGAGATAATACTCATGAGTCAGTCTGAGGTAGCTGATAAGATGAGGTAACAGGATCTTTTTGTCTGAAACATCCCCGGGCAACACGTCGTATAGTGAAAGTCTGATAACATAAATAAACAACTCCGGATGCACATTATTTTCTTCACAAACCTCTGAAATTGTTTTATCTCCCACACCAAGCGGAATTTTCAGCCGCTGAAGTACAGACAATGCATTCACATTAGCATGGATGAGTTCAGCCATTTTTGAAGATAATGTGATCATGGGTCTTTGGTTTTTCTTTTAAGCAAGTACAAAATTAACAATAATTCCAAAGAAATCATGATTTGACAAACCAGTCAGCAAATGTGTTTCCTGAACGAATTGAAATTTGAAAAGATGATACAGAATGAAATGTTATAAGCCAAGACATAAAAGCAAATACACAATAACTCCTGAGATTACTGGAGTTGCCAGCCATCCCAGACCAATTTCCAGTAAGACTTTAAAATTGATTCCGTATCCGCCACGCATCAGCCCAAGTCCAATGATGGCACCAACAATTGCCTGAGAACTGCTGACCGGCACCAGAGGAATTGCAGGCAAACCAAGACGCACAACAAAAGCACTCAGCTCTGCTGAAGAAAACACAAACAATACCAATGAGTGAGACAAGACCACAATCAGTGCCGATTCCGGCGTCAGTTTAAACAATTTTCCTCCAACTGTTTTCATTGTCCTTTGGGAAAAAGTAAAAATCCCCAGTGCAATGGCAACGGAACCAAGGAAAAACAATTGTTGGGCACCACTCAGAGTGATTCCCATAAGCTGAAGTGGCTCAAATGCTGCCGCAGGAATAAACACTCCCACCACATTTGCAATATTATTTGCACCGAGACTGTATGATCCAAACGCTCCGATGAGGACAAGCCCCCATCTCAGCATTGAATCCTGCTTTAAAAGATGTG
>CAYMAZ010000032.1:12395-36856 GCA_964388575.1 uncultured Bacteroidales bacterium
TCCTGGTTTGTCTGATGTACAACTTCATTAATCCGTACAACGGCACGACAAAAATTGCAGCCAGTACCGGACAAAACACCCAGGTAAGTAAAATCTTACTGATAATAGTGCCATCCGTCTGAAACCCTGAAAACAGATTCCAGCCAATAATTGCTCCCACAATGGCCTGAGATGTAGAAACAGGAAGCCCGAAAGCAGACATCCCAAAAACTGTCACTGCAGCTGAAAGGGTTAACAGAAAAGCATGTTGCATGGTTCCAACCGAACCAAGAGTATTCAGTGTTTCAGCTGCTCCGTTTCCCTGAATTACAGCACCGGCGATCACAAAAACAGAACAAATCAATGCTGCCCTGAAAAATGTGATCATTCTCGAACCAACTGCAGTACCAAACACATTGGCAGCATCATTGGCCCCAAGAGACCAGCCAAGAAACAAACCACCTGTCAGAAAGAACCAGATCACAGCAACTTATTCAAAACGTTTAACCAGCATAAGATTTAATGTATATGCAATACTTTTCGCAATATCACTCACACTCTCAATATGAAGCGTAAAATATCTGATATGAAATTTTTCGGGCAGAGACAACGAATTCAGCTCATGGAAAGCCTTACGCTTGATAGATTCGGCAAGATCATCGGCTTTCCGCTCAAATTCAATCGCTTCATGAATATGCGGTTTGGCTTCCAGTGAATTTCTGAAAAACAATTTACTCCCTGTATTCGATTCTTGTGCAGCATGCATGCTAAGTCCTGTTAGCTGAATCAGTGGCGCATGCAGCTCAAATGGAATATTTGGCTGTTCAACATCAAACTGCACCAAAACATCCTTCATCGTATCCTGGATATCATCAACCCGCTGTATTAGTCTCATAACATCACTTCGCAATTCCGGAAGCAAAGAATATTTATACAATGCATGTTCAATATCTTTGAGTAATGCATCTGCCTCTTTCTCATTCAGTCTGATTTTTGTCAGATTCTCATGAAATCTCTCCATGTTTCCGGATAAATAATCTTTTATTCCATCATCAAACAACATCGTGCTTTTCCCAATGACATCAAAAAAAGCATCAAGTTGTTCAATTATGGCGTTTGCTTTACGAAAGGGAGATATCATACTTCAATTATTTATTCTACGAAAATACAATTTTTTTAAAACTTTCTCTGAAGTTTCAGTTCATAGAGTAGCAGAAAATTGATAGTAAAACTCATTTCAATTTCAAAGTAACATATCTATTTTACATACATATATTAGGCAAAATTCACATCGTTTAAAAAAATAACTTAAAATAAAATTAAATGTATATTGTTGATTTACTGATATTTGAAATGTTTTTCAAATATTTTTAAAAAAAAAATAAAAAAAATTTTGCACCACTGTAGACCCACCAATAACTTTGTAATGTTTAATAAGAAAATTTAATATTTTCTTTCAAAACATAGTTTAGGGGGTAAACTACTGCCGGAGCTGACGCAAGTCGCTCCGGTTTTTTTATAAGCTTTTGCAAAACTTTCATATATTTGCGTTGAGAAGTATATATCAATATGGATTTTTTCGGAGCCTCAGACTGAATCTTATCTCAACCCGATTTTTTATGAAAAGGACCATTCATATCGGTTATGTGTGCATCTCAATAACAATTTTATTAACTATCATTAATACATCATGTCACACGTCAACCCTGTTTGATGCATCCATGAATATACAACAATTTCAATTTGACCTGCACCCTTCGGTGACTAAAAACAAGATTGTTCAGATAACACCGGAGGACATACAAAATTATTTTCTTTCAAATGAAGATCGCACAACATGGATTCTGTTCTTCTATCAGGATTGCATGAAAACTGTCAGTAAAGCAGTCAATCTGTATCACAAATTCAGTGATCAACTGGATCTTGTCATAATCAGTTCCAGATACAATGTTGAGGAAATCAAATATGAGGAGTTTTACATGAACTATCCGATTTATTTTATTCCTGTCATCACAGACAGAATGAGGGCCAATAAAAGAATATTCATGAAGCAATTGTTTGGAAAACACATCTCCAAAGAATCCGCTACTGCTTCAAATATATTCGTTTACAAAAACAGGATCGTGCACACATGCTATTCTCACGACATCAATGAAAACTTACTGAAGTTCATCACGGACAACACTTCCACTGAATCAGGTCTGAAACGATAATACCTGAGGAAATTCTCTCCCCGATACAATCATGAACTCAATATTTTTCTTAAAAAACCTTATTTCTATGCGTGATGATAAGGCTCATTTCGGAGAATTGTCATTGCCCTGTAAAACTGTTCCAGGAAGATCACCCGAATCAACTGATGCGGAAACGTCATCGGAGATAATGAAATTGCAGTTGATGCCTGTTTTCGGAATTCATCAGAAAAACCATACGCTCCGCCTATTGCAAACACCACATTCCTTTGCTCTGTATTCATCAGATGCTGAAGGAAGCCAGCGAATTTTTCACTCGAAAACTGGTGACCCTTTTCATCAAGCAAAATGAGAGATTCATTCCCCTTAAGTGCAGAAGAAAACAATTGACATTCCCTGGAACTCACTTCATCAGGAGAACCCTGAAATCCACGTCCCGGAAGGAGAATTTCCTGATACTTCAGTTTTGAATATTTTGAAATTCGCTTCAAATAAAAGTCGATTCCTTCTTCAACAAAATCTTGCTTTGTTTTACCGACACATACCAGGGAAAATTTCATGAATTTTTTTGTAAAGGAACAAAAAAAATTGATAAATCGCATTCAGGTTTCTTCAACATTTTATAACTTCGCAGATTATCAGCCATAATCCAATCATTTAAATCATATACCATGCGCACAACATCAACAATGATCATTCTTTCAGGTTTACTGTTCCTTGCAGCATGTAAATCTGGTGAAACAACAAAAAAAGAACAAACTATGGGAATCATTTCAGAAAACACAATTCAGTCAGTGAATAAACAACTGATTGATAAATTCGGAAAAACAGAGCAATTCAGAATTGAAAAAGGAACAGCTCAGGTGGCCATGTTCTGGCAGAAGGAAGATGGAACAGAAGAAGATTTCATTCAGTTCTGCCTTGACAACTTTGTGTCCGGAGATGCACAATATGTTCTTTTTCAGAAACTTGAACGCAATTACGAAATTTTGATCGGTCTGTTTAACAAAATGAATGTCGCACTGATGTTTCCGATTCATGTCGACGACGGAGACACCATTACTCCTGTTGACATGATGTTCGGAAGCTATTCACCTGCTGCACATCTTGAGGAAGATTTCTTTACAAACAAGATTGCTTTCATCAGCCTTCTGAATTTTCCACATTACTCTTTGGATGAAAAAAACAAACTCGGAATGGATTGGGATGACAAGCAATGGGGCTATGCACGTATGGGCGACATGTATGCTTCCCGCGTACCTGCAGAACTTTCACTCGCCCAGTCAAAAGTAACCACTGAAGCTGATGCCTATATTTCCGACTACAATATTTATATGGGGAAACTTCGTGACGACAAAAACATTCAGTATTTTCCTGACGAAATGAAGCTTATTTCACACTGGGGCCTCCGTGATGAACTGAAATCACATTACGGACAGAATGATGGTCTTGAAAAACAGAAAATCATTTATCAGGTCATGAAACGTATTATCAATCAGGAAATCCCACAGCAGGTCATCAATAAAAATGACTTCATCTGGAATCCATACACCAATACGTTGACAAAAGACGGAAAAGAAGTCAGTGCTGAACGGGAAGAAGATGTCCGCTATGAACATCTTCGAAGGAATTTTGTCGCAGTGAAAAACATTGATCCTTATTACCCGTATTATCCCACTTATATTGAAAGAAAGTTTGAGGGCGAGATGCAAATGCCACAGGAAAATGTTGAAATACTCTTTGTTGAATTTGTTTCATCTCCCGAAATCCGTGAAATCGGAAAGCTTATCAGCAATCGTCTTAGCCGTCCTCTCGAACCATTCGACATCTGGTATGACGGATTTAAATCACGCAGCGGGACTTCCGAATCAGATCTTGATAAAATGGTCATGTCCAGATATCCCGGAGTAGAAGCTTTCCGTAAAGGAATTTTTGACATCCTTGTTAAACTCGAATTTCCAAAATCATCAGCAGAATTCATCGCTTCGAGAATTAAGGTTGACGGAGCCCGCGGTGCAGGACACGCCTGGGGTGCAGCCATGAAAGACGATTATGCAAGACTCAGAACCCGTGCAACTGCAACCGGAATGGATTACAAAGGATTCAATATTGCCATGCATGAGTTGGGTCATAATGTTGAGCAAACAATAACCCTGCACGATGTAAAATATTATTTTCTCAATGGTGTTCCCAATACAGCATTTACCGAAGCTCTGGCCTTCATGTTCCAGAAACGGGACATGACAATACTCGGACTGAAACGTTCAGATGCCAATCTTGAAGCTCTGGATCTTGCCTGGTCATTGTATGAAATAATGGGTGTATCTCTCGTTGATATGAATCTCTGGAAATGGCTATATGCAAATCCTGAAGCTTCACCTGCTGAAATCAGAGAGGCCACTGTCAAGATTGCAAAAGACATTTGGAATCAATACTATGCTGATGTTTTCGGAATGAAAGATCAGGAAATTCTTGGCATTTACAGCCATATGATTGATTATCCACTCTACCTGTCTGCTTATCCGGTGGGTCACCTTGTTGAATTCCAGCTTGAAGAAGCCATTAAAGGAAAGCTATTCGGCCAGGAAGTTATGAGAATTTTCGCTTCCGGAAACCTCACCCCTGATGTCTGGATGAAGAAAAACACAGGAAATGTCCTTGCAAATACGTATTTGCTGAAGACTGCCGGTGAAGCTTCAGCTGCAGTCAGATAATTAAAGATGGGTGCTAATAAAAAAGAGCAGAATTGACTATTCATTTCTGCTCTTTTGTTAATTCTAAGATTGACTCTAATTTTTTTCGAATGTAAGATAATCTGTTCCACCGTTGCCTCCACTTACATCCATAAGTATAATTTTCTTTGAAGAGTTCTCCTGTATGTCCCAGTCATCATTCAGATCTTCAAACGGATCATCAGGTCCAAAGTTTAGATTGAACTTATTACTACTACTGCTGCTACTTCCTGTTGTTATACTCCATGTTCCTGATATAGTATTGGAAGAACTCACAGCAGTCACGACCCCACCTCCCTGAAATTCAAAACCATAATTTGTAAAATGATAGGTTTCATCCTTTCCGCTGTCAATAAATGAAGTGATTTTCCATGTCCCTGACTGTACATCATCATTCACATTGCTAACCTGATTATTATCTGAATTATCATCACATGATGAAAGTGTCATCCCAAATATCAGAATGGCACCATATAAGAATATTGATTTCATAATTGTTAATTTGTTAGAATGCAAATATAGTTGTTTTTATTGAGTCTATATACACATATGCAATTATTTAAAAAACATTTAACACTTTTCATGCCTGAAGTCTGAAAAGTGGTAAACTGCAGATCAAATTTGGACAGGAAACAATTTTTCATGTAAATTTGTGTTTCCATTTAAAGCTGATAAAATATGCTAAGAAATATCTTTAAAGTTTTTTTAATCCTTACAGTTTTATTTTCAGCATATATCACAGGATGTCACAGTGGCAAGAAAAGGAATGATGTGCACATCTCAGGGAAATTTGTATTTTCACGTGGAGAAACACTCTATCTGAAAGAAATCCTTGTTTTTGACAAAGAAACTGTTGATTCGGCCAGGATCAAAGAAAGCGGTGAATTTCATTTTGATGTTCCTGTTAATGATGTGAAGATTTTGTGGCTTGGCACATCTGAAGATAATTATGTTACGCTCATATGTGAACCGGGTGAAGATGTTAAGTTAACAGGTGATATCAGAAATCTGCCCTCGTCTTATGGAATCACTGGATCTCCTTCTTCTGAGCTAATTCATGCACTGCAGTCATACACATTTGCGCATTACCGGCAATTTGACACCCTGACGATGATCTGGGAAAAACGCAAATATGACAATGACAAATTAGAATTACGGGACTCACTTGACGAGGTGGCACTTCTGGTCTATAAAAACCAGGAACAATATGTTAAACAATTTGTCACTGACAACAATGAATCCCTGGCAGCCATTGTTGCTCTGTATCAGATATTCGGCAGAACACCCATACTGGATGAGTTTGAAAATATTGAACTCTATGAACAAACAGCAGAAGTTTTGAAGGAAAAATATCCCGGCAATCAGCATGTGAATGAACTTGCTGCACGAGTTGCAAAAAACAGGTTAATACTCAGGGAAAAAGAGGAAATCACACAGAGACTGCAACCCGGCAACCCTGTCCCCGAACTGAGTCTGCCCGACAGAGATGGTGCTCCGGTATCAATTGCTGATTATAAGGGTTATACGATTCTCATCAACTTTTGGGCGGGCACTTCACCCCAAAGTAGAAAACTAAACCAGGATCTTGTTCAAATTAGCAGACAACATGCATCCAAAGGTTTTTTACTTTTTAATGTGTCTTTTGACCCTAATCCTGAAATCTGGAAGAAAGCAGTAAGTCTTGATAATCTGCCCGGAATTCATGTGAATGATCAGCGTAATTTGAGTTCTCCAGTTATGAAAATGTTTAATATTTCTGACCTGCCATATACAATTCTGGTTGACAGGGACGGATTCATTGCCGGAAACGGGATGTCAGCTGAAGAAATAAATCAAAAGCTTTATGAACTGCTTCCGGCACGCAGAACGACAGTCGGTGGTGAGTAAGTCATTCATACTGTCTTTATTCTTCTTGCTGAGTATCACAACATCTGCACAGCATCATAAGAGTTCTGACTCATCAAATACTAAAAGAGAAGTGCTGAAAACAGAAGAACTCAACAGCAAAATCAGCAACTATTATTTGGAAAATGGCAAGAGAGCATTATTTTTCATGCCTTTTGCCGGATGGAATATGTATGACAAAATGTTTGCCGGAGCTGGAATATTTTCTAATCCTGTCAAAGAAACTGCAGTTCGCTACAGGTTTTTTCCATCCTGGTCATTCGGGTCTGACAGATTCCAATATTCGGGAAGAGTTTCGGTGAGATTCAGTTTAAATAACAGAATTTCCTTCATAGAACCCTACATCAGAGTACAATCAAGCGCCTATGATCTTAAAATGAGAACCATACTGAATTATCATTTTTTTCAGGCAGGTTTTGATGTGGGCTTCAAAAACAGAGATGACAAAAAAGAAAAATTAGGATTCCGTATTTCCTGGCAACAGCTCAGACAGGAGCAATTGCAATGGAATTTGACTGACAGCATGTATTATCCGGTCAAAGATTATTTACATATTTTTGACTTCAAAGCCCATACCAATTTACTTCGCTTTGCCAATATCAACCGCCAGGAAATTCATAGTCAGTTCAACAGCAGGATGATAAAAGTGTCCTTTTCAACTTTTCACAGAGTCAATTATGGAGAATATAAAAACTCATTGGAAATGCGATTTTTTGCTGGTACTTTTCTTTACAATACCTTTCCTACAAAAGATGACTTTCGTTTCAGATTATCCGGTATTCAGGGGACAAACAACTATGCTTTCGACCTGCCCTACCTGAGTCGCTCTGAGACAGGATATAATTTTTTCACAAACCAGATTTATCCTGGTGATGGTTTTTTTAAAACTGCTGTTCCTCTTGGTCAAAACTGGGAATGGCTTGTTTCACTCAATCTGAGAGCCGACTTTCCCTGGAAAATTCCTCTACAGTTTTACCTGGATATGGGGACTTATAAAAATGCAGGTTCACTATATCCCGGAAACACAATTGTGCCCTGGAACGGAGGTGTTTCAATTTTAATTTGGAAAGATTATATTGAAATTTTTATACCTTTGCTCATGTCCGAAGATATAAACCATATTTATGAAATCAATTCAGCAGGATTTTTTGACAGAATCAGCTGGATGATCCGTTTTGATGAATTGAACCCATTTAAACTACTGAAGAAATGAAAACTTCGAAGATTGCATACTTTGCTTCAGACATGCATTTTGGAATCCCTGACAGAGAATCTTCCCTTCAACGCGAACAGCTTTTTGTCAGGTGGCTGAATGATGTATCCGCTGATGCTTCGGATATATTTATTATTGGCGATTTATTTGACTTCTGGTTCGAATGGAAGCATGTTGTCCCCAAAGGATACATCCGGTTGCTCGGGAAAATGGCTGAGCTATCAGACAGGGGAATTCAGTTTCATTTTTTTATCGGCAACCATGATATGTGGATGTTTTCATATTTTGAAGAGGAATTTGATGCAAAAATATACAGGACTGATACAATTCTTACAATTCACGACAAAACACTTTATCTTTCACATGGTGATGGACTGGGACCGGGTGATCACGGCTACAAATTTATAAAAAAACTGTTTAGAAATAAATTTGCTCAATGGTGCTATGCCAGACTCCACCCAAACTTTGCATCGGGACTTGCCAGTTTTTTCAGCCATAAAAGCAGGTATTCCAATACTCAAAAAAATGCATCCAACACAGACAGAGAAAGACAGCTCACTGTCAGTCAAATTATTCACGCTAAAGAAATTCTTAAGACACAACACATTGATTATTTCATTTTTGGACATCAGCATACACCGGTCAAAGAAGAACTAAACGGGTATTCGGTTTTATATAACATCGGAAACTGGCTGGAAGATTTTACATTTATAAAGCTATACAACGGTAATATCAGCCATATGACATATAGAACAGGTAAAATGGAAGTACTCTAAAAGAGTGATTTCAAATAATAGAAAATTAATTTCTGGAAAATCCTGAATAAAAGCAGTTTATACTTCTGGTTTCCTTGCGATCTGTGCAAGCATTTCAGCTTCAACAACAATCTGACCTGCAACCCATCCTTTTCCTGACATATGGCATAAACCTCTTCTGATGGGAGATATAAGTTCAAGATCGAAAATAATTGTATCACCGGGAACAACTTTCTTACGAAATTTCACGCCATCAATTTTCATAAAGTAGGTGAGGTAATTCTCAGGATCAGGCACAGTGCTTAATATGAAAATCCCACCTGTTTGAGCCATCGCTTCTATCTGAATAACACCGGGAAATACGGGTTCCTCGGGAAAATGTCCAACAAAAAAGGATTCATTCATTGTAATATTCTTAATCCCTGTAACACCATTTTCGCGAAGTTCAGTAATTTTATCCACAAATAAAAAAGGAGGTCTGTGAGGTAACAATTTCATAATCCCGTTTATATCATACACAGGCGGGATTTCCGGATTGTACATGGGGATTCTTTCTGCTGTCATATGCCATTCATTAAATGTTTCCTTAGGATTTTGGCAAAATCAGTATTTGTTTTGTGACCTGGCCGGTATGCAATAATTTTTCCTGTAAACGGGACTCCTACTAGTGTTAAATCTCCCAGAATATCAATGAGTTTATGTCTTGCAGGTTCATTATCAAATCTCAGTTCAACATTATTCAAAATACCTTCCTCTCTCACCTGAATATCTGGCATATTGAAATATTCGATCAATCTCTTCTGTTCTTCATCAGAGATCACGTGATCAATAAATATAATTGCATTCTGCAAATGTCCTCCTTTTATCAGCCCATTTTTCAGCATTGGTTCAATCTCATGCAAAAAAGCAAAAGTACGGGCAGGAGCAAAATCAGATCCAAAGTCTTCAATCTTTTCCATCACCACGTTCTGGGGTGGAATCGTTTGAGATTTATAATCTATTGTACATGAAATTGATAATTTGTCATCGGGTTCAATTGCAATATGAACATCTTTTTCCTCATCATAAATCTCATATCTCTCTTTCAGCTGATGAACTTTACGCTCAGCATCCTGCTCCACAACACCTGATTTTCTGAGTATTTCAATATATCCTGCAGCACTACCGTCGATGATTGGAATTTCTTCACAATTGATTTCAACAATAACATTATCGATCTGCATCCCTGCAATGGCAGCAAGTAAATGTTCTATTGTCTTTACAGTTACAACACCATTACTAATTGTTGTCCCCCTGGATGTGTCGGTGACATAATCAGCAATTGCTCTGATGGTATTCTCACCCTGCAGATCTGTTCTTCTGAACACAATACCTTGATCGGGATCCCCGGGCAAAAATCTCAGATATACTTCTTTTCCTGTATGCAACCCTTTTCCGTTCAGTTCACAGGAATTGCGAATCGTTCTTTGTTTATCCATTTCGGTTGCAAAAATACAACTTTTGTTGAAAACAGGATCAGTTTTTTATTCTCGGACCATTTTTTCAAGTCTGGTCAGCCTTTTATGCAGTTCTTCAATGTTTTTGAAAAGAATAAATGCTCTTTTGTATTTTGATGCGTCAAAGGCTGGAGAGCCCATTACCTGTGTATTGTCGCTGATATTGTTTGCAATTCCGGATTGTGCAGCTATGCTCACTTTGTTGCCTATTTGTATATGCCCGGACAAACCTGCCTGTCCTCCAATCATACAATTCTCACCAACTTTTGAAGAACCTGAAATTCCTGCCTGTGATGCAATGACTGTATTTTTTCCGATTTCACAATTATGTGCAATCTGAATCAGATTGTCCAGTTTTGTTCCTCTGCAGACGATTGTTGAATTAAATGTTGCACGGTCAATAGTTGTATTTGCCCCAATCTCAACATGATCTTCAATCACAACATTGCCCAGCTGTGGAATCTTTTGGTATTCGCCGTTTTCCAAAGGTGCAAAGCCAAAACCATCGGCTCCGATGACTGCTCCTGAATGGATAATGCAGTAATTTCCAATGACGGTCCCTGAGTATAATTTCACTCCTGAATACAAAGTTGCTTTTTTACCAATAATGCATGCATCATCTACAAATGTGTGTGGATAAATTTTCACGCCGCTGCCAATTTGTACATTTTCACCGATAACAACATAATCAGAAATCCAAACATTTTCCGGATCCTCAAATGTCACAGTTTCGTGAATCACAGCAGTTTTCGAAATGCCATTTTTGTCCTTTTGCATTGCCTGACTGACCATGTTCAGCAATGAAGCAAATGCCTGATATGCATTATCAACCCGCACAAGTGTTGTTTTGATTTCACGCTCAGGAATAAAGTCCCTGTTCACAATTACCAAAGATGCCTGAGTACTGTAAATGTATTTTGTGTATGCCGGATTAGCGAGAAATGTAACTGTTTCAGGCTTTCCATCCTCAATTTTAGAAATATTCCTGACAATCACATAAGGATCACCTTCTACGATTCCTCCTAAAAATTCTGCAATTTGTTGTGCTGTAAATTTCATGATTCAAAAATTTACTGCGAATTTACTAATAAAACCCAATAAGCAGAATTTTAAATAACTGCAATAATTCTATTCTGAACTTCTTAATAAAGGAAACTGAGCAAAATTCCTGCAGCAACAGCACTTCCGATGACTCCGGCTACATTTGGTGCCATGGCATGCATCAGAAGGTGATTCGTGGGATCATATTCCAGCCCCACATGCTGCGAAACACGAGCACTGTCAGGAACAGCTGATACACCAGAATTCCCGATGAGAGGATTAATTTTGTTTCCTTCTTTAAGAAAGATATTCATAAACTTAACAAATAAAACCCCTGCGGCTGTTGCAACAATAAATGAAGCAGCACCAAGCGCAAATATTCCTACTGATTTTGTATTGAGAAATGTGGTTGCCTGGGTAGAGGCTCCGACTGTTAAGCCGAGTAAAATGGTTACAATATCTATCATAGGCCCTGCTGCAGTATCTGCAAGTCTACGGGTTACACCACTCTCCTTGAGCAAATTGCCGAAGAAAAGCATCCCCAGGAGCGGAAGTCCGGTTGGAACAAGAAAACAGGTCAGGAGAATGCCGATAATCGGAAACAGTATTTTTTCACGCTTACTGACTGCACGTGGTGGTTTCATGCGAATGAGTTTTTCTTTTCTGGTTGTCAGCAATTTCATGATAGGGGCCTGAATCACCGGAACTAGAGCCATATACGAATATGCTGAAATGGCAATTGCTCCCATCAGGTCAGGTGCAAGTTTTGAGGCAATAAAAATTGCAGTTGGTCCATCCGCTCCACCGATAATTCCGATTGCTCCGGCCTCGTTTGGTGAAAACCCCAGTTGTAGTGCTGTCATGTATGCTGCAAAAATTCCAAACTGAGCTGCTGCACCAATCAGAATAAGTCTTGGATTTGATATAAGGGTTGAAAAGTCGGTCATTGCCCCAATACCAAGAAATATTAACGGTGGATACACTCCTGAAATCACTCCGAAATACAAATAATTTAAAACGCTCCCCTGTTCATATATTCCAATTTTCATTCCAGGGAAAAAGGGAATATTCCCCACAATAATTCCAAATCCGATCGGAACAAGCAGCAATGGTTCATATTCTTTGGCAATACCAAGATAAATAAACACGAGGCCAATGGCAATCATAATCATATGCCCCCATGTCATATTCCCAAATGCAGAATACTCAAAAAACTGAACGACATGACTAAAAACAAAATCAAAAAAACCTCCGGCTTCATTCATTGCTTAATCTCCTATAACAAGTAAAACATCACCCTCCATGACAGAATCTCCTTTTGCACATTTGAGTGTCTGAATAACACCTTCACGGGGTGCGTGAAGAGCATTTTCCATTTTCATTGCTTCAAGTGTAATGATTTTTTGACCAGCAGTCACCTTGTCTCCCAGTTTTACATGCAATTCCAGAATTGTTCCGGGAAGCGGGGATTTGACAGTTCCAGCTGATTTTGACTCATCTGGAGTATTGGTTTTTGCTTTTGCTCCTTCAGAGATTGCGCTGACTTCAGACCTCACAATTTTTGGTGTCTTTTGCTGCACAATACTTCTGTCAATCTGTACATCAAAAGTAGAACCATTCACTGTTACCTGTGCAAGATGATCTTCAATATTTCCGATTTCAACATCGTAAATATTACCATTGATTGTAAATTTGAATTTTTTCATAATCACTAACGAATTTTGGGATTATTTCGTAATCCGTAAATTTTTGAACTCCATGGAGAATACGGTTTTGAAATCTTTTTAATTGTAATTGTTGTATTTTCAAAGTCATGAGTCTGAGCAACGTACATTGAAATAGCCATCGCAATAGCTGCATTTGTTTCTCCTGATAAAATAATGTCTTCACTTTCAGCCACTTCTTCATCTCTCAAAAAGGCAGGCTTTCTGACTTTAATGGTATATTTCTTTTGATTCAGGTTCCCCACAAATTTGTAAACAAAAAATAATAAAATCAAAGCGCTGAAAACAACGAGCATTGAAATAAACGTTAATGCAGATCCTGAAGGATCAAGTCTTCCAAACATTTCTGCTGAAGTCTCACCAATTTCAATCACATTGCTTGATAATGGGGTTGATTTTTCCAAAACACCCCATTCACCATCACCATCTGGCAAGCGACCAAATGTACGGTCAGGCTCCTGAAAAGGATAATATATTTCGTCCATCAATGTTTTTCCGTCACTATCATATATGCTTAAATAACCTGACCCCTCAAGCAGAAAATTTACGTGGAAAACTCCTCTGTTCGGCTTATTATCAGCAAAAAAAACGATAAAACTTCTCGGTTGTAATGTTGTGATCTGCCCTGCATCCGGAATCCTGTATTTTTTCGGGTTTTGGGGATCATTGGAAATATACATTTTGGCAATATTCACTGAATTATAGGCCGGATTAAACAATTCAAACCATGAAGTGTGATTGCCGTAATCATCAACATAATTGCCTTCATTGAAGACAAGAAACTCGTTAATACGGATGATCCTGTCACCCTGTGCATGCAGTGTACCCGTTTTTATCCAAAAAAGAAAAAAGGAAAACAACAGAATTAAACTGAATCTCATTTTCATAATCAACAGGTTTAAAGTGGCAAATTAGAGTGTTTTTTTGGAGGATTCAGCTCCTTTTTGTTAGAAAACGCCTGCAATGCCTTAATAATTCGAAATCTGGTGTTTCGGGGTTCAATGACATCATCGATATAACCGTATTTAGCTGCCTGGTATGGTGATGCAAATTTGTCCATGTACTCTTTCTCCTTTTTGGCAATATATGCAGCACGTTCTTCTGGATCTTCTATTGATCTGATTTTTTTACCTTCCAGGATTTCGATAGCTCCTTTGGCACCCATGACAGCAATCTCAGCAGTCGGCCATGCATAATTGATGTCAGCTCTGAGTTGTTTTGAACCCATCACATCATGAGCTCCGCCATATGATTTTCGCAGAGTAATCGTAATCTTGGGAACTGTCGCTTCTCCATAAGCATAAAGTAATTTTGCACCATTCAAAATAATTCCGCCGTACTCCTGTGCTGTGCCTGGCAAAAAGCCGGGAACATCAACCAATGTAACCAAAGGAATGTTGAAAGCATCACAAAACCTTACAAACCTGGCACCCTTCCTGGAGGCTTCAATATCAAGAACACCGGCAAGATAATTTGGCTGATTTGCAACAATACCAACAGAAACACCATTGAATCTGGCAAAACCAACAACGATATTTTGAGAGTAGTTCCTATGAATTTCGAGAAACTCATTATGGTCAACGATGGCATGAATCACATCTTTGACATCATAAGGCTTGTTTGGATTTTCTGGTATAATATAATTCAAAGAATCTTCAAGTCTGTCTATGGGATCATCACAACTTATTACCGGTGGCTCTTCAAGATTATTCTGTGGCAGATAGCTTAACAATTTTCTGATGAGCAAAATACCTTCTTCTTCGTTTTCAGGAACCAAATGCGCAACACCGGATTTCGATGCATGAACCATCGCTCCTCCGAGCTCTTGGTCTGTCACTACTTCACCAGTTACTGTTTTAACCACTTTTGGTCCTGTAACAAACATATAGCTATTTTCCTTCGACATGATAATAAAGTCTGTAAGTGCAGGAGAATAAACAGCACCACCCGCACAGGGACCGAAAATGGCAGATATCTGTGGAATGACGCCTGATGCCAAAATGTTTTTCTGAAAAATATTCGCATATCCGCCAAGACTTTTGACCCCTTCCTGAATCCTGGCACCTCCACTGTCATTAAAACCAATCACTGGAGCACCAACCTTCATAGCCTGATCCATAATTTTACAGATCTTATTGGCAAAACTTTCAGAAAGAGAGCCGCCAAAAACTGTAAAATCCTGCGAAAACACAAATACCAGACGACCATCTATGGTTCCGTATCCAGTAACAACACCATCAGACAAATAATGTTGCTTATCAAGACCAAAGTCGTAACAGCGATGTGATACGAACATATCAAATTCTTCAAAACTACCCTCATCAAGGAGTAATTCAATACGTTCACGAGCAGTAAGTTTTCCCTTAGCATGCTGTGTTTCAATTCTTTCGGGGCCTCCCCCCATTCTTGCCTGCTCCCGTTTCTTCAGCAGTTCGGCAATTTTGTCTTCTATTGGCATCTTATGATCTTATTTTTTATGTTCACAAATTTCCATCAACACTCCACCGGTAAATTTCGGGTGTAAAAAAGCAATATCAAGTCCCTCAGCTCCTTTTCTCGGTGCCTTATCAATCAGTTGTACATCTTTGCTCTCAAGCTCCTTCAACCCTTGTTCAATTTCAGTTGTGGCAAAGGCGATATGATGAATCCCCTCTCCCTTTTTCTCAATAAATTTTCCTATTGGACCTTCAGTATCTGTTGATTCCAGCAACTCAATTTTTGTCTGACCAACCTGAAAAAATGCTGTCCTCACACGCTGATCTTTCACTTCCTCAATGCCATAACATTTCAGTCCAAGTGTTTCTTCGTAAAATCTGATCCCGTCTTCAAGGTTTTTTACTGCTATTCCGATGTGTTCAATATGTGTGATATTCATGACCCTTAATTTTTTTGCAAAAATAATGGGAAATTCAAAACAACCCATAAATATTGTACCCCTTTTTTACAAAGTAGACATATTGTGAGAATAATTCACTAAAAGCTTGTTATTATAAGATATATCAATTTCCTGGTGTCCACGTGATCTCATTGACCCAGTTGGACATTATTGAAATCTTTCCGGACATCTGATATACCGTTTCAGGTGGGCGTCGGGAGTAAAACACACCTGTATCCCACTTCCTGTTACAGTTCTGATCAGCAATCAGTTTTAAAATGTAATCACCGGGGATCAATCCGGAAAAACTGATTTTCTCTCCATTGATTTTATTTCGGAAATGATATTCTCTAATTTTTTTATTTCCGATGTTTTGCAATTCAAAAAAATAACATTCTTCTGAAAAATCTGAAAGAATAAGCTGAAGGGTTCCGTAAAACGCAGTATCTGTCGTATGAAAACTGAAGGCAGTTGAATCATTTTTCCCTCCGAAACAATCAATTAAAGCATCCTTCTGAAAAAGAACAGAATATTTTGTATTTTGTTGATTTTCAAAAACAAGCATAAATTCAAGCGGGGTGACTAAATCTCGTAACACTTGAAAATTCATTGTATCTGAATCCCTGAGTAAAAGTATATTTTCTTTCTGGATCTCAGTAATGGGATTAGAAACAGAAAACCGCAATGTATCATAAAAATGCAGTCTGTCAGTGTTAAAAACATTTACCGGTTTAATTTTCGGCTGTGCATATGTCAAATCCGGCACCCCCCTCCCAGTAAAACGTAAAGATAAACTCACAGTATCAAGTATATTTTCATTTGCCGTAATGACAAATCCTGCAACATCTTTCTGTTCTTTTAAAAACCAGATACTCATTGTATCTCTTTCAGCGTTAAGAGTTGTAAAAATACTGTCAGCCACCAACGAGTCAACAGATATGGCTGATGCTGTATCGATAGGGAAACTGAAAACGATGTGTTGAAGCCCTTTACGTGCTCTTAATGTTTTGGATATTTTCAAAACAGTATCTTCTTCCTGAAACACCAAAATTGGGACTTCAAGTGTGTTGATAAGAGAACCAGTACTATCATTAATCTGTTTTGCACGCGCATCAACACTTTCAGAATAAAATCCCGGCATTTCTTCATAACTGCTGTAGATGTGATTCATGTCCTTTTCAAAGAGTGCATACAACTGATACGTTCCTTCAGGCAAATTTTTGAACGTAAAATGCCCTCCCGTCACTGATGATGCATAGTAAGCAAATTGCTTTTTCAAAAGCACAGAATCCGCATTTTCGGGAAAAAGATACAGACTGACATTTTCTTTTCCTTCAGAAGTATAGGCATCGATGACCCTTCCCTGTATACCCAGGCTGTCGAAATAAGTTCCTGATGAGAAAACAAATTCAAAATTTTTTAATAAATTGCCTTCATGATAATCAGCAACTGCATTATTTAAAATAAGTGAATAGGACGTATTTGACCGTAATGAATCAGGAACATCAATCAGAAGATTTTTTCCTTTTATTTTGTATTTCACTTCCTGATCAACCATCGGATTAAAGAACATGTTCTGTGAAGGATTTTTCAGTGTAAAAAATTCATTAAATCTCAGCACAATCCTTTCGGCCTGAAAATTTGTGGAATTTGTATCCGGCTCTGTATAAAGAACCTCCGGCGGTAGCTCATCTTTTGGTCCTCCGGAAGGCGCAATTTCCTTTGCACACGATGATGCAAGAAGAATTATCAGTAATAAAAAGCCCGGATAATTCAATTTTATTGTGAATTTAATTCTCCTTTTGTTCATTTTCAGGGTTCAGCTTTTGGTAAATTTCATTCGTTGTTGTCTCCATTCCCGGTTTACCCATCAGTGCAAACATATTCCTTTTGTATGCTTCAACTCCGGGCTGATCAAAGGGATTGACCCCAAGAAGATACCCTCCGATTGCACAGGCAAACTCAAAGAAATAGATGAGTCTCCCGATGTTTTCTTCGTTCAGTTCATTGACATGTATTCCAATGACAGGAACCTGACCCTCAAAATGTGCAAGCATGGTTGCATGGGCAGCAAGAATATTGATGTCCGACACCTTTCTTCCCTTGAGATAATCCAGTCCGTCTTCATTTTTTTCTGATTCAGGAAACAGTATATTGCCTGCAGGATTGGTAACCACTATCATTGTTTCAAAAATGATCCGCATTCCTTCCTGAATGTATTGACCAAGAGAATGCAAATCAGATGAAAATACCACACCTGCAGGAAAAATTCCTTTGTGATTTTTCCCGTCACTCTCTCCGAACAATTGTTTCCACCATTCAATAAAATATTGCAATTCAGGATGAAAAGATGCGAGAATTTCAACCGTTTTTCCTGAATTCAACAGCAAGTATCGATAAGCAGCATATTGTAACGCCGGATTTTTTTCAAACGAATCTTCGGTCAGACAAAGTGTCTGCATTTCTGCAGCTCCTATTAACAAGTTTCTAATGTCTATTCCAGCAAGTGCAATGGGCACAAGTCCAACCGGAGACAATACTGAATACCGTCCTCCAACTGAGTCTTCTATCAAAAATGAAGACCACCCAGCTTCTCTCGTCATGGCTCTCAAAGCTCCTTTTTTTTCATCAGTCACAGAAATAATGCGGCTTCTGGCTTCCTTCTCGCCATATACATCTGTCAATATTTTTCTGAGAATCCTGAAAGCCAAAGCTGGCTCAAGAGTTGTTCCCGATTTTGAAATAACAAGGACTCCAAACGACACTTCCTTCAGAAAACAACTCAAATCTTCAAGATACGTAGCACTCATATGATGCCCCGCAAATATAAGCTTTGGATATTCTGAATGGCTGAATGGTTGGTTCAAAGCTTCGTATACTGCTTTTGAACCAAGGTAAGAACCGCCAATTCCAACAACTACAATATGTGTTATCCCCCTGGATTTCCATGAGTTGCTGATTTCTTCAAGCAAGTCCCAAAATGACTGATTCTTCTGCATTTTGTCCGGAAGATCCAGCCATCCGTGAAATTCATTTCCGGGTCCTGTATGATCCACTAACTGTTTATGCTTCAGTTTCAGCTGAGGCAGAATCTTCTGTATTTCACTGTCAGAGATGAAATCCTTAACAAAGCGATTGATGATACGGATATTCATATGTTTTTTTTTGCGAATTTACAATTTTCCTGAACTCAGAAACATCCCAGATTAAAAAAACAGAGACATTTTCCTGAAAATGCCTCTGTCTGATGCTAACCAATATTAACCTAAAAATGAAAAAAATACTTTTAACATGACAAAGTTACATCCGTCAACTCAAATGAAGTGTTAATGGCTGTTAATTATTGTTAATAATTGTTAAGCTTCCTTGAAATTTCATTGAGAAAATGATTCATGTTACCCCAAACCAAATAAGAGATTTGCTTGTTATTCATATATAAAAATACTTTAAATTTGTAAAAATAAATATTGCGTCAGATGCAGGTTGGGGTCCGGAAAAAATTTTCCATCATTCTTGTTGTATTAAGTGCCTTGACAATGATTGGGTTATTATTAATCCAGTATTACTGGACTTTGAATTCAATCAACGCAAGGGAGACCAATTTTGAACGAAGTGTACAAGAAGCTATGTCCAAGGTGATCTATCAAACTGAAAAGATGGAAATTGCAGAAAGAATCAAGGGCAGGTATAAATCCATCGGAAAGGGGACAGACCTGTTTAATACTGTAGATTCCATTAACAAACTCCTGTTCAGGGAATTTGATAAAATGTTTGCTGATTCAATTATTAACGACAGCATAATTAATATTACAAAAGAAAGAATCAGCATTGAGATTTCGCAGGACAAATATGGTCAACCGGTTACAAAAATTGATACCAGCTACATTGTTTATCAGAAATCCCAGAAAGATGAAAAATTACCTGAACAAGTTGCAGATCAGGGAGTTTCATCCGGAGCAAATAATATTCCGGATCCTAATGAAGAATCAGAGATTCCCGAGATGAATGTAGACAGCCTGATGCAGGAATTTGACAAATTTTTGAAGCGAACATTTATTGTTAGTGATATTTTTGAAGACATGTTCAATCTCACTCATTTCCTTCCGATTGAAGAGAGAATAAACATGGAGCTTCTTGATTCCATGATCAGTCTTGAATTGCAGAACAAAGGTATTGAGCTCGAATATGAATTCGGAATTTACAGCACATTCCGAAAGCAACTTGTCTATGAGAAAACCGGAAAATTCTCTGAAGAACTTGTCCAAGCAGGGCAGTCGTTTCAATTGTTTCCCAGTGATTTTTTTTCTGTTCCTAATTATCTGATGGTTTATTTCCCAAACCGTAAAGCTTTTCTGCTGAAACAGATGCAACAAACACTGATAATTTCTTTTGTACTGATACTTCTCATCATTACAATTTTTTCATATGTTCTTGTGTCATTTATTAGACAAAAAAGACTCTCTGAAGAGCGAAATGATTTTATTAACAACATGACCCATGAATTTAAAACACCAATATCAACCATTGCAATTGCATGTGAAGCAATGAAAGATCCGTTCGTTAATCAGAATGCTCAAATGCGGGATACATATGTGGATATCATTAACAAGGAAAATATCCGGCTTTCAACTATGGCGGAAAAGATTTTACAGTCAGCCATGCTTGATAACAAACAAATCAAAATGAACAGGGATGCTGTGAATACAAAAAGAATCATCCTAAGCGTCATTGAAAATTTCAATCTTCAGCTTGAACAAAAAAACGGCAAGATTCATACTTTTTTTCTTGCAGCAAATCATCATATTGTTGCCGACAAAGTGCATTTCACCAACATCATATATAATTTGCTGGACAATGCAATAAAATTTTCCCCAAATAATCCTGAAATCATAATCAAGACTTTTAACGAAAGAACAAATCTTATAATTGAAGTAATCGACAACGGAATCGGGATTCCAAAAAGTGAACACAAAAAGGTCTTTGAGAAATTATACCGTGTATCTAGTGGCAATATCCATGATGTTAAGGGATTCGGGCTTGGATTGAGTTATGTTCAGGCCATCGTGGAAATGCACCGGGGAAGTATTTCGCTCGAAAGTGAAGTTGGAAAGGGAACAACATTCAAACTAACTTTTAAATGTATTGAAAACTATGAATCCTGAGATCAAACATACTGTATTGCTTGCCGAAGATGATCCCCATCTCGGACAAATTCTGAAAATCTATCTGGAAGCCAGAGGATTCAACGTCATCCTCGCAACGGACGGAGAACAGGCTCTTCACAGAGTTCTCACAAACAATGATATCAGCATTGTGCTGCTCGACATTATGATGCCAAAGAAAGACGGATTTCAGCTTGCAAAGGAAATAAGAGAACGAAAAAATTCAATGCCAATAATATTTACATCAGCCAAAACCATGCAAACAGATATCCTTGAAGGGTTCAGACTGGGTGCTGATGATTACCTGACCAAACCATTTTCAATGGAAGAGTTAATGGCTCGCATTAATGCCGTCCTACAAAGAGCATACAAAGGAAAAGGGAAACAAAGCAGGGATTTTTCCAATTTTCCTATTGGGAATTATGTGTTTGATTTCAACAGACAAGCACTCAGATTGAACGAAAACGTAATGAAATTAACTGCACGTGAAGCAGATTTGCTCAAATTACTCTGCAATCATTCAAATCAAATCCTTGACCGAAAAGTCGCTTTGGAACTCATCTGGGGTGAAGACAATTATTTTCACTCAAGAAGTATGGATGTTTACATTTCAAAACTTAGAAAATACTTTTCCGAAGATCAGAGAATTGAACTGATGAATATTCACGGCGTTGGATTTAAATTTATTGTTCCCGAAGAAGAATAATTTGTTCTGTATTGAGACTAACGCATCTTCTTAAAATATTAAACGAACTTTGAAAGAACAATTTCAGAGATAAATGAAATAAATTCCTTGCAAGTCGGGGATACCAAAGTAAAAAAAATAGTAATTTTGCCAAAATTCAATTGAAGTAAAGACTTCATATAAATCTCTTTATTATGAGCGACATACAAAATAAACTTTTTGATGACTTTCAGCCTCACAGCAAGCAGGAATGGAAGGACCTGATCATCAAGGATCTGAACGGCGGTGATTATGACAAGAAAATGGTTTGGCATTCACTTGACGGAATGTCAACGGAACCATTTTATACAGCCGAAGATCTTGAAACCCTTAAATTCATTCATACAGCACCCTCATCGTTCCCCTTTGTCCGTGGAAACAAAAAAGAAAACAACGATTGGGAAATTTGCCAGTGGGTTGATGCATCTGATGTCAGATATGCCAACTCCAAAGCACTTGAATTTATTGCTAAAGGTGTTCAGGGTATTGAATTTCAACTTGATTTCCTGAATGATCAGGATGATCTTGAAATTTTGCTTGAAGGAATCAATCCTGAACAAATAAGTTTGCATTTTATGGGTGCACATTCATATTCTATTCTTCTTGAATTGTTGAAAACATATTGCAGCAAAAAAAATATTGATAAAAAGAAAATCAGAGGAAGCTTCAATTTTGATTCTTTTGCTTATTTTTTACTCAATGGCGAGTATTATAATAGTTGTACCGACAATATGAGTGAACTGAAATGTCTGCTCGCTGAAACTGCCAAAACATTTCCAAACATTAAAGTCATCACAATAAATGGCTATAACTTCCATAATGCAGGTGGCTCCATTATTCAGGAACTGGCATTTACTCTTTCTGCTGCACATGAATATCTTGTACAGATGCTTCATTCCGGATTACGTGCAGAAGAAATTCTTCCGTATGTCAGGCTGGCATTTGCAACCGGGTCATCCTATTTTCCTGAAATCGCAAAAATAAGAGCCGCTCGTTTACTCTGGAGTCAGATAGTACTGAAATACGCACCAGAAAATGAAGCATTGTCAGATATTGAAATTCATTCAGTATCTTCGATCTGGAACAAAACCATATTTGACTCACACAATAACATACTCAGAACCACTACTGAGACAATGTCAGCAGTTTTGGGAGGCAGCAACAGCATCACCACTTTTCCCTTTGATTTCACCTGGCAACATTCTGACAATTTCTCAGAACGTATTGCACGGAACATACAGCATATACTAAAGGATGAATCTTATCTTGATAAAGTAATTGATCCCTCTGCCGGATCTTACTATATCGAAAATCTCACAGCCTCCATTGCTCATCTAGCATGGCAACTCTTTTTGGAAACTGAAGAACAGGGAGGGTTCATTCAGGCAATGGAAGGTGGTTTTATTACTAAAACCATTGAGAAAACAGCAACAGAGCGTTACAACATGATTGCAGCACGAAAAACAAATATTCTGGGGGTCAACATGTATCCCAATCTTCGTGAAAGGATGGCTGATAAGATTAGTAGTCCTATGCCTCGTCAATCTGAAAAACATGCTTTGAAATTGTTCCGGGGCGCCGAAGCATTTGAGGAAATGAGACTTGCCACCGGCAATTATATTGTCAACGGAGGTATTAAACCAAAGGTTTATCTGGCACAATACGGAAAATTATCCATGAGAATTGCACGTGCTCAGTTCATCACGAACTTTTTCGGCATTGTAGGATTCGAAATCATTGAAGGGCCACCTATTAACAACATTGAATGGACAGTCAATCAGATCAAGGAACAGAAAGCTGATATTGTTGCCATATGCAGTGCCGACGATGACTATGGTGATCTTGCACCTGAACTTGCTGAAGCAATAAAAAAAATCGACAATGATATCATCGTGATTGTTGCGGGTAATCCCACTGAACATATCGAAACACTCAAAACATCAGGAGTTGATGATTTCATACACATTAAAACCAACGCACTTGAAGCCCTGCGGGACTATCAGAAAAAAATGGGAATCCAGTTAATTTAATCTTAAATCCTGAAGTCATGAGAGCAAAATTTGAACATATCGATTTTAAATCCTTAACACCAAAATCAGAATTTTCTAAATGGGCAAAACAAAACCCTTCTGATTTACAATTTGAAACAGCTGAAAAGATCAAGATTAAAAATATCTTTGGACCCGAAGATTTGCTTGCAATGGAGCATTTGGGCTATGCTGCCGGTCTGCCTCCTTTTCTCAGGGGACCTTATTCATCAATGTATGTCAATAAACCTTGGACCATCAGACAGTATGCAGGGTTCTCCACGGCCGAGGAATCAAATGCATTTTATCGCAGAAATCTGGCTGCCGGACAGAAAGGACTTTCTGTTGCATTTGACCTGGCCACACATCGCGGATATGACTCAGATCATGAACGTGTGGTCGGTGACGTTGGAAAAGCAGGCGTTGCTATTGATTCCATTCTTGACATGAAAATTCTTTTTGACCAGATTCCTCTTGATAAAATTTCTGTGTCAATGACGATGAATGGGGCTGTTCTGCCGATTCTCGCTTTTTATATTGTCACAGCTCTCGAACAGGGAGCATCATATGAACAATTGAGCGGAACAATACAAAATGATATTCTGAAAGAATTCATGGTGCGCAATACATATATCT
>CAYMAZ010000033.1:0-34051 GCA_964388575.1 uncultured Bacteroidales bacterium
AATATCTGGGTTCCCAACAGTTTTACTCCAAACCGCGATGGTTTGAATGATGAGTTGTGTGTGATTGGAGAGGGGATTGAGCAGTTGTCGCTTGTGATCTTTAACCGCCGCAGTGAGGTTGTGTTTGAAACCAAAGATCCGTATCGCTGCTGGGATGGCACATATAACGGCCGCCTTGCACCGCAGGGGGTGTATGTGTATCTGCTCAGGGCAACTCTTGCAGACGGGACAACGGTGAACAGGGATGGAGCTATTATGCTGATCAGGTAGATGGGGATTGCTCTGGGAGCTGGGTGAAATTATTGTAAAAATTAAATTGTAAGTTGTAAATTTTAAATTTTCCCAGAGTGCCATATTGAATATTTTCTATTTGATCTTTGCTGTTTTCTATGCCTTCACTTATTCATTTTATGTTTAGTGTTATGTGTTATTCATTCCTGAAAATGTGGTCTTGATTGATGGTCGTGGAAGTTGGTTAGGTCTGTGGTCTATGTTTTGTGGATTTCACGTATTTCCGATAATCATTAAGAATTAAAAATTATTCATTAAACATTCCTGAAAATGTGGTCAAGTAGCCGGAAAAATTAATAAGCAAGTATATCATAAATGCGACAATTTTAAAAGCTCAATCCGATTGTATATTCACTTAGTAATTTTGTGTTACTTTTGGACTTAAATTGATGTTGA
Source organism: uncultured Bacteroidales bacterium (assembly GCA_964388575.1). Classification (GTDB taxonomy): domain Bacteria; phylum Bacteroidota; class Bacteroidia; order Bacteroidales; family DTU049; genus CAYMAZ01. The sequence continues at coordinate 688 of CAYMAZ010000033.1, forward strand.
TGAACCTCAGGAAAAGAATCAAAAACTTTATCAGATACCGGCTTATTCCTCCGCATAATATGCTGACTCATGCTGCTGAACAGTTTTATTATCAGGAATATGCCGATATAATTCTTCCTTACTTTCAGGAAGGGAAATCACTGCTCGACATCGGCTGTCAGCATGGGCGTTTTACAATTCCAGCAGTCAGGTCCGGAATGATCGTTACCGCAACGGATATCAATCCAAAATTCTTCCGGTCAATACGCAAACACACAGGGAATCATTCAGTTCAGTTCAGGCATGAATCATTGCAGGAAAGTGTAGAACGTTTGTCTGAATCTTCCTTTGACATCGTTCTTTGTTTGGAACTTCTTTATAATTTGCAAGATACATCAGAAAACATCAGGAAACTTTCCAGATTGGTTAACCCCGGCGGAGTGCTGATCACTTCACACCGCACTTACGGATATTATATCTACCGCTTTATCAGGGAAAAGAATTTTGATGCCGTTGGTCAGATCATACACGGGAATCATCCTGACTACAATGCACAGAACAAAGCAGAGCTTATGAATTTTTATGCATCAGCAGGACTCGATGTAAAAAACATCACACCTGTGGGCATGTTTTCCGGATTCGGGAGTGACGCATTCTCTGGAATAGCCAATCCTTCCAAAATGACTGAAGGGCACAAAAATAAACTGAAATCATTGGAAAGGGACAAGCTTCTTCAGGGAATGTTAGGAGAAAGTGCGAGATACTGGTTGATTTGCGGAATGAAACAGAATTTCAGCACCGCAAATTGAAAATATAAAGTATCACAACGATGTTCCTGTCTCTGCTTTTGCGACCTGACACGATTGACGATTGATGATGGCTGATTTTTAAAGTGGGCTGGTAAACAAGTGTTCAGGTGATCCTGTCGCTAATAAAATCTTGCTTTTTGAAAATTGAGTTGTATATTCTTATATGATTCTTATATGTCTTCCGCCTCAGGCGGATGGTTCAAAAAAAGATGGGAAGATTGGAAGATTTTAAGATTTGGTATACAGCCACTTAATCATTAAACATTAAATATTATTCATTAATCATTCCCGACATGTGGTCTGGTGGTCAAGTGGTCAAGTAGACCAGTCACTATTCAAAACTTGCTTTTTGAAAATTTTACAACCCTTACATTTTTTTATGCTCTGATATTCAGATTTTTCGTAACTTTGCAAACTTCATTTTTCAATTATTAACTATGATCTCAATTACACTCCCAGACGGTTCTGTCAGAAATTATGATCACCCTGTCAGTGCATTACAGGTAGCCACTGACATCCACCCCGGGCTTGCAAAAAAATCCCTTGCAGCAAAAGTCAACAAGGAGGTAACTGATCTGACTCGTTCCATCACAGAAGATGCCGAACTGCAGCTTTTAACCTGGGACGATTCGGACGGCAAGGCTGCTTTCTGGCACACATCTGCACACCTTTTAGCTGCTGCAGTCGAACAATTATATCCAGGTGTTAAATTCGGTATTGGTCCAGACATTGAAAACGGCTTTTACTATGATATTGATTTCGGGGCACATCCAATCAGCGAAGAAGATCTTCCGAAGATTGAGAAACGCATGAAGGAAATCGCATCCGAAAATTTTCCGATGCAAAGAAAGGACGTTTCCAAATCAGAAGCATTAGATTTTTTCGGAAAGAAAGGAGATGAATACAAAACAGAACTGATTGGAGAACTTGAAGACGGAAGAATCAGTTTTTATGAGCTTGGTGCATTTACAGATCTGTGCCGCGGTCCTCACCTGCCCGATGTTTCAGGCATTAAAGCCATCAAACTGCTTTCTGTTGCTGGTGCATACTGGCGTGGTGATATTTCAAGAAAACAGCTCACCAGAATATACGGAATCACATTTCCTCAGCAAAAAATGCTTGAAGAATATCTTGTTTTGCTTGAAGAGGCAAAAAAGCGTGATCACAGAAAACTTGGTAAAGATCTGGAATTGTTTGCCTTCAGTCAGAACGTTGGATCTGGATTGCCATTGTGGCTTCCAAAAGGAGCTGTGGTTCGTGAGCAACTGGAAGGGTTTCTGAAAAGAGTGCAAAAAAAATACGGTTATCAGCAGGTCATCACACCGCATATTGCAAATAAAAATCTGTACATCACATCCGGTCATTATGAAAAATATGGCAAAGATTCATTTCAGCCCATAGGTTCACCGGTAGAAGGTGAGGAATTTTTCCTAAAGCCCATGAACTGTCCTCATCATTGTGAAATTTATGCACTAAAGCCAAGGTCATATAAAGATCTGCCTATCAGATTTGCTGAATTCGGCACAGTATATCGTTATGAACAAAGTGGTGAATTACACGGTCTGACAAGGGTCAGGGGATTTACCCAGGATGACGCACATATTTTCTGTACTCCCGATCAGCTGAAGGAAGAATTTATCAAGGTGATTGAAATTGTGATGATTATTTTCAATGTTTTGGATTTTAAGGATTTCACAACTCAGATTTCACTCAGAGACCCTTCAGACACAAAAAAATATATCGGCAGTGATGAAAACTGGGAAAAAGCTGAGCGTGCCATTATTGAGGCCTGTCAGATGAAGGGGCTTGAAGCAGAACAGGTGTTGGGTGAAGCAGCTTTTTACGGACCAAAACTTGACTTCATGGTCAGGGATGCCATCGGCAGAAAGTGGCAGCTTGGGACAATTCAGGTTGATTACAATCTTCCTGAGCGGTTTGATCTGTCATACATTGGTGCCGACAATCAGAAACACAGGCCTGTTATGATTCATAGAGCACCTTTTGGCTCAATGGAAAGATTTGTAGCAGTATTGCTGGAACACACAAGTGGAAAGCTTCCTCTGTGGCTTTCTCCCGATCAGATAATTATTTTGCCCATTAGTGAAAAAATTCATAATTTTGCAGCCGAAATTTTGACAACCCTTGATGAAGAGGGATTCAGGGTTTCAATAGACGAAAGAAATGAAAAGATAGGAAAAAAGATCAGAGACGCGGAAATGGCAAAAATTCCATACATGGTGATTATCGGAGAAAAGGAAATGACAGAAGGTCATTTATCTGTTCGTCGTCATGGTCAGGGAGACCTTGGCAGTATGAGTGTACAGGAATTTACAACATTACTGCGTACTGCGCTTGAAAGCGAAATCAAAGAATAAAAAAATCATAATTCACATAATGTTTCATTAACATAGGAGATTCAATTATAGCAACGTATCATCATCCCAGATTCAACCAGAGAAGGCCGCAAAAGGAAGAGCCTTACAAGGTCAATGAGCGGATCACTTCGCCCATGGTAAGAGTAATCTTTGAGAATGAAGACAAAGGTATCATGTCATTAAAACAAGCTTTGGAATTAGCAGACAATGCGGGGCTTGATCTTGTAGAAATTGCACCTGCTGTTCAGCCACCTGTATGCAAAGTTATTGATTACAGTAAGTTTCTGTATGATAAGAAGAAAAAGCAAAAGGAAATCAAAGCCAAGGCTGCCAAAATTGTCATAAAAGAAATCAGACTCAGCCCAAACACTGATGATCATGACTTCAATTTCAAGCTAAAACATGCAGTCAAGTTTCTTCAGGAAGGTTGCAAGGTGAAAGTTGATGTGTTTTTCAAAGGTCGTTCAATCATTTACAAAGAACAAGGAGAGATCATACTGCTGAAATTTGCAGACGAACTTTCTGAATACGGAAAGGTTGAATCCATGCCAAAGCTTGAAGGAAAACGAATGCTAATGATGATCTCACCAAAAAAATAAACTTTTAAACTCAAAAATAAAAAACACTGTTATGCCGAAATTAAAAGTAAAGTCGAGCGCAAAAAAAAGGTTCAAGCTCACGGGTACAGGGAAAATTGTCAGAAAACATGCTTACAAAAGCCATATTCTGACAAAAAAAACAAAAAAGCAGAAACGAAATCTGACTTACAAAACCATTGTATCCACAGCAGACACCAGAAAAGTAAAAGACATGCTGTGTCTTTAAAGAAATCAATTGTTTAACTGTCTGTTGCTCACAAAGTTCTCCTTATAATAAAGGAGGCGCGCAGACACAAAAAAGGAGGTAATTATGCCACGTTCAGTCAATGCAGTCGCATCGAAGCAAAGAAGAAAAAAGGTTCTGAAAAGGACAAAAGGGTATTTTGGCCGCGGAAAAAACATCTTAACCGTTGCCAAGAACCGTAACGAAAAAGGTCTCGGATATGCATACAGAGACAGAAAAGCAAAGAAACAGCACTTCAGAGGGTTGTGGATTCAGCGTATCAACGCAGGTTGTCGTATCAACGGGATTTCCTATTCAGTTTTTATTGATAAACTGAAAAAAAACAACATTGACATCAACCGAAAAGTTCTGGCTGATCTTGCCATGAACAATCCCGATGCTTTTGCAGCCATCGTCAATGAAGTGAAATAGTCAGATAGCATTTCAAAAATTGAAAAGCAATGATCCATGTGATCATTGCTTTTTTTGCATTATAAAAACATGTTGCCCCTATCCGGAGTGATTGAGACAAGCTATATAATCTGAATTTAAAAAAATTCTGCACGAGAAAAAACTGAATCATAATTTCATCTTAAATTTTCTTACATTTGTCAAAAAATCTGCAATATGAAAATTCAACATTTATTAATTTCAATGTCTGTTCTGGTATTTGTCTCATGCGGGGGACAACAACATACTGAAGAGAATCAGGCTGAAACAACAGAACACAATTATTTGATTACCTCCGCTTCCGCCGGATATCTTCATCTTGGTGCAAAAAAGGCTGACATTGTCCCTGAAGAGGGACACACACTCACATCGATGGTTGTGGATGCAGGAGAAGGCATGCAGGAAACGCAGTGGTTTGTTGATGAAGACGACAATTCACTGATGGGATTTTTTCTAGAAACCAATTCAAGAGGTGAAGAAATCATCAGAGAAATCGGTGTGTATTCTCCACTATACAAAACTGATCAAAACATTGGCCCGGGTTCGCAATTAAACGAAGTAAAAGAAGCATACCCTGATCTGAAGATGTGGTATACTTATATCGGAAACTGGTATGTTGCTGAAACAGAATCATTACCGAATGTACAGTTTCTGATTGATCCGCTTGCATTTTCAGGAGATAATGAGAAGCTCATGCAGGGTTTTGAACAGGTTTTTCTGGATGAATCAGATTTTAACATGAAAGGCAAAATCATATCTGTCAGGCTTTGGAAAGTACCGGAAGGTGTGTATTAAAACTGGAAGTAAATAAAGGGTTGCACTGCAGCAGATCTGAACTGAATAATCAGTTGAACCAGAACTACAAAAGCGATTGCTTTGAGAATAAACGGCAATCTGATAAACCGCACAGTCAGTTTGTCAAACGCTTTCACAGGTATCGCATGGATTGCAAATCCGAGGAGAACCATCATCACAAATCCTGGTCTTGTATTCCAAAAGGGAACGACATAGGCAAAGTCAAATTTTGTTCCGATATTGACAATCATATCAAGAGCCTTATCGAAAGAGGGAGCCCTGAAAAAAATCCAGAGAAAAACAACAAAATGAAATGTAAATAACCAGCTGATTAGTTTTCCAAAAACAGTGGACGGGATCAATGGTTTGAAAAATTTACGGTAGAATTTATGCAAAGCCAGTCCGAGACCATGCATGCCTCCCCAAACAACAAATTTCCAGGAGGCACCATGCCACAGTCCTCCGAGCAGCATTGTAATAAAAAGGTTGACATAGGTTCGAATCTTACCCTTTCTGTTGCCACCAAGGGGAATATAGAGATAATCTCTGAGCCACGTTGAAAGTGAAATATGCCAACGTCGCCAGAAGTCACTCATGTTCATTGCCTGATAGGGTTTCAGAAAGTTAATTCCCAAATCAAAACCCATCATTTTCCCAATACCAATTGCGATATCAGAATACCCTGAGAAATCACAATAGATCTGAAGTGTATATCCATAGACAGCCATAAGATTTTCAAAACCAGAATATGTATTTGGCATGCGAAACACCAAGTCATTGTATTGTGCAATATAATCAGCAATAATGGCTTTTTTAAAAAGTCCCTGCATGATCAGAAAAACACCTGCACCAATCTGTTCATTACTGATGGAGATCTTTTTTTTCAGTTGTGGAAGAAAATGCGCTGCCCGGACAATAGGGCCTGCCACAAGTTGGGGGAAAAATGAAATGTAAAATGCAAAATCAAGAATGTTATATTCCGGCTCAAAATCGCGGCGGTAAATATCAATAACATAGCTCAATGCCTGAAACGTGAAAAAAGAAATTCCAATGGGAAGAAAAATTTTGAGTGGCTCAACATCTTTTCCGCTGAGCATTTTGAAATTTTCCAGAAAGAAATTTGTGTATTTGTAATATCCGAGCATGCCAAGATTTATCAAGACAGAAAAGAACAGGATAATTTTTCGTTTGTACCCGGATTGGATTTGATGTAAAATGTGTCCAGCACCAAAATTGAAGAAAATGCTGCTCATGAGCATGAACACATAGATACCGCTGGATTTGTAATAAAAAAACAAGCTGAAAAGTATAACATAAACAGCTCTTATCCAATATGTTCTGTAAAATATTGAATACAAAGAAATAAACACTGCAAAAAACAGCATAAACTGTGCACTGTTAAACAATAAGGGTTGTTCTGCATTGTATGTAACCAAATCCCAAAGTCCAAACTTCCAGTAATTTTCCATCCTTCAATAATCAGTTAGGTTTGATCTGTTGATCGGGATCAGTACTGAGTTCAATACTCTCTCTGTTTGCTCTGACAGGAGCCAGCATTGTTGTTGGAGGATAAGACGTTGCATGTTTTTCAGGATACGTCATCACAATGGGATGCCTGGCCTTTGAGCTGAGAAAAATGGCTACAGAATCCATCCAGTCGTAAGCAGATTCTCTAGTGGGATGTGCTCCGTCAGGCATTCTGTTATAGCTGAGATTGAGGGATGGAAAGAATCGTTTGCGGCCAACAGACCTGAGTATCAAATCATTGATTCCTGTATCATCCTGCCAGTTCGGTGGTCCAATCCAAATGAACGGAATTTCTCCAATTTTTTCAATGATCTTGTCAATATGTTTTTGACGATACTCTGGTTTTGGCAATCTTAACTCATTCCCTCCCAGGACAATAAGAATGTACGTAGGTTGAACTTTTCTTATAAAATGATCAAGTGTATCAGTTTCAGCAAACCAAACAGTATTTCCACTGTTCCAAACCAGAGAATACATTGAATGACCATTTTTTTCACAGTAGTCGTTCAGTCTGAGACGAAAAAAACCGGACATTGAATCACCGGCAAGTAGAAACCGTTGCTTTGTAGTATCCACATCAGAACATCTAACCCACTGAAAACGAACACCTTTATATCCAATGACATCATGTACAGGTTCAAAAAATGAGAACAGATTGTTTTGTTTGATGTCCATGTTCAAAAACCTGATTTCCCTTTCAGTAAAAGAATACAATACAAGAAGAAACAGGATAACAAGGAGCATCAATGCAACCTTCAAAATCCCCCACGGAAATGCATCTTTTGCGTCTGTATTTTTATTTTCAATATTCATCTTCATGAAAAATTCGCTGTTTGGTTTGGGAAAACAACCAATAAATCATTTGCGGGTCAGAATAGGCCTGAATCCACGAATTGTGTTCCACCTGCTGATAAAGTGTCAGTCTTGCGTTTCCTCCATAAGAGTTAATTGCATGAACCATTTGGAGCGATCTTTCCGGAATAACAACCTTATCAAGTTCACCATGAAAAGCCCACACCGGAATTTTTGTCAACAACTTTGCCTTTGCAGTATCTCCTCCTCCGCAAACCGGGACAGCAGCAGCAAATTTGTCAGGATAACGTGAAATCAGATCCCAGGTGCCAAAACCGCCCATTGAAAGTCCGGTGACGTACAACCGATCAGTATCAACAGGATGTGTTTTAATGATTTCATCAAGAAGATTCATGGTGTGGAATAATGGTAACGAAATATTCTCGGGCATGATATGTGATGGTAATGCCCAGTGTACTTCAACCCAGCGATAATCAGCAGGACATTGGGGAACAAGAATAAATGAAGGAAAAATTGTTATATATTCCTGAGCAACAAAATTTAAGACCCCGTTATTGAGAGTAATTTCATTATCACGTCCACGTTCACCTGAACCATGCAGATACAAAATCAAAGGATATACTTTTCCGGAATCAGTTTTTTCAGGAATGTGCAAACGATAAGGCATTTCAATATCGTCTGTATGATACAGATGCTTTTGAAATAATTCCTGTTGAGATATAACGTCGAAATGCGCAAACACAATCAGACATATCAGGACAATAACAGATTTCATTTTGAACATTTTTTCAAATTGCAAACCTACTGAAAAAATTTTCATTTAACTTATTAATCTGAAGTCTGTCGCACAATTCATTAAAACCCATACGATCTTCCTGTCATTTTTTCTGTTTTCAATTTGAATATCAACACATTGTTAATTGCGGGAGGGTTGTAAATGAAATCATCTTTTCCGGTATAATGTTTCATGATTATGTTCATCCCTTTTACTTTGTCATCATAATCATCAACAATCTCAATCTTCCCTTCAACAAGAACACTTTTGAATTTCATAAAATAACTGCACGCAACATGATCGTGTCTGTGACCGAGTTCATAATTATTGCTGAATGCAACACACACTTTTGGATTTTCGGTCAGAATATCGAACTTTCTACCGGTTTTGGCTGAATGAAACCAAATAAATCCATCAGAGCTACCGAAATTAAATGGAAGAACGTAAGGATTGCCATCCTGATCGACCATTGAAATATGACATGTCTGGCAGGAATTGATTACCTCCAACATCAGATCAGTCCGGGAAATTGATTGAGCGCTCATTTTTATTTATTACTTAATATTTAATTTCAAAATTAAAGCTTTTGACTGAACGAAAAACGAAAAAATGTTAAATATTTAACTATTTTTGATGCAAAAACTCAGTATTTTTGTTAGAACCAATTTACACACTGAGTAATGAATTTTTTTAAAAATATATGTACATCTGCTTTCATCGGATTCATTTCCTTCGCTCAAGCACAACAACCTCAAATTCTATGGTGGTTTGATACAGATGATTCGTCATTCGGACAAACAGCCATGGGAGACATTACCGGAGATGGTTATCTGAACCTGGTTTTTGGTTGTTATCGTAACGACAGTATGATATATGCTTTAAATGCCGTTGACGGATCATTACTGTGGAAATTCAACGCTGCGGGTTCTGGTGAAGGATGCAATGACGTTGCAGCCCTGATATATGATGTTGATAATGACGGGATTGTTGACGTTGTTGTTCCTTCCTCCTGCAATCCCAAAACATTTTGTTTTAACGGATCAACAGGTGGTTTAAAGTGGACTGTCAATACTCGTGGAAGTGATTCTCCTCCCACTGTTGCAGATCTTGATGGTGACGGGAACCTTGAAATACTTCACGGTGAATTTGGAGGATATGTGATCTGTATAAACGGGAACAACGGTACAATAAAGTGGGAAATACTTGTAGACCCGGATTCATGGATTCAAACTGCTCCTACAATTGTTGATCTTGATGGTGACGGACAGTTGGATTTTGTTGTGGCCACATGGCACTTCTCAGGCAATAATAAGCTATATGCATACAAGGGAGACGATCAGAGTTTATTGTGGTCATATGATCTTGCGGATGTTGTATATCATGGAACTGCAGTAGCAGACCTCACAAAAGACGACAAACCAGAACTTATACTTGGTGATTATAGCGGCACACTCTATGTCCTTAAAGGCGAAACCGGTGATACTCTTTGGACATTCAACGCAGGATCGTATATCGGATCTCCTGTATCTGTCGGTGATCTCAATGATGACGGCTATTGTGACCTTGTCTTCACATCATCATATAAAGTTTTTGCATTAAGGCATGATGGTGGTATTCTCTGGCAATATAACATTCCAGGCTACGCACAATCATTTCGCGGAGCTGCTCTCTCAGATGTGGATAATGATCAGTTACCTGATGTCATTTTTGGGACTAGTAGCGGACTTGTTATAGGACTAAAAGGAAGCACAGGGTTACCACTTTGGACCGTTGATCTGGCAGCCCATTACGGAAATGTCCTTGAGATTGACCATGCACCAGTTGTGGGAGACTTCAACAGCAATGGTATTCTTGACGTTTTTGTGGTTGGTGGAAAAACTGAATATCCAAATTTTCAGAATAATTACGGGCGTGGTTATGCCGTTGAAGTTGGGGCAGGGACTGGACCTGCCTGGCCGATGTTCCAGTATGATATCAGAAGAACGGGAAATATCTGTAATCTCCAAAACACCGATATTGGTCAATCTTCTCAGCAAACATCCCTGTCAATATATCCAAACCCTGTTAAAGCTGGTGAATTTGTTCATATTCATTGTTCTCAGGATGAAACAATAAAATTCATCACTTTGAATGACCTTGCGGGAAAACAAATTTACATGGAAGTGACTCAAAAAAATTCGTTCATTGTTCCAAACCAACTTTCATTCGGGGTGTACATTCTGACAATTCATAAAACAAAAAACACGACAGCAACACTTCTGATGGTAGAATAAATTTAATTGTGAGTGAAGACAACTTCCGTAGCACCAATTCCGTATCTGGCAATTGGAGCATCTCTAAACTGTATATTTTCCTGGGTTCGCAGGAACTTCTGTATTTCAATTTTCAGAACACCCACTCCTACTCCGTGAATAAAGACAACTTTTGAATACCTGTTTTCCTGAGCACTTTCATAACATTCCCTGAACAGATCCAGTTGCTTTTTAAGTTTCATTGCATCATCAATTGTTTGAGGATTCTCAACAAAGGATTCAATATGCAGATCGACTTCTGCTTCACCGGGAGCAGTGGTATACTTCATTATGAGACCCTCTTTTTCAATAATTCTTGAATGGTGAACTTCCTGATCCTTTCTGAATGCATCTTTTCCCATTGCACCCTGAATCCACTGAATTTCATCGAAACGCAACAGCTGTGTCGTCAGACTATACATTGAAATCGCTGAATTAAAGGCGTACATATCGTCCTTTAAAAATCTTTCAGGTTTGATTTCCAAATGGGAGAAAAATGGAGCAGCAACACCTCGTCCGGTAGATTCAGTAAACAAACACTGAAATACTCCGTTTCGGAACTTTGCTGTATCATTTCTGGAAATTGTATCAATTAGAAGTGCAGAGGCAGCCTCAATTGTTCCGGAATATGCAGGTTTTGACTGATTGAGTTCATTTGTATACAGCACATAAAACGTACTGATTTTTGTATAATTGATCAGATACAAACTGATATCTCCGGCAAGTACAACATCCTGATTGACCGGTGCAAATGCAAGATAAATACCTTTAACAATTTCAGATCCTTTTTTATGAATCTCTTTTTTCACAGATTCTTTGTGATGAACAGGCGACTCTGTTTTTTGAAATTGCTCAATATGATCGTCATTTCGACTTTGTAATTCCTGTTTTTCGGGTGCTTTTTCGATTATGATTACATCATTGTGTAACACAGGCAACTCAAATCCATCACCAGTATCAACATAAAGAAATTCGGCAGTATTTCTGATGACAACACCTTCACCTTTTTCATGAAGTAATCGAACCTTATCTCCTGGTTTACAATTCTTTCCTCTTAACATAAAGTTTCCTGATTTTTACTTATAATTTTATTTCAAAATACACAAAAAAAAACAATTATCCTGCAAAATGATAATGTTTTTTCACATTTTTTCTGATATCCCATACACATTTGAGACCAGCCGGAAATATGACAAAATCACCCGGAACAATGTGAACAACCTCCTGTTCTGTTTCAACAGTAATCTCTCCTTCAGTAATGTAACAATGTTCTTCACCTTCATAAGCCCATGGAAATCTTGACACTTCTTTTTCCCAAACAGGCCATTCAAGAACATGATTTCTCTTCAATTCATTTTCTGTGGGTTTTAAAATTTGTATTTTCATCCTACTTATTGATATTTTTGCTGTAAATTTACAAATTCTTTTTCAGATGACTATGCTTCCTTTATCACTTGCACTTACTCCTGTATTGATTATCATCCTTTTTGTATATTTTCAGGATAAATATTCAAAAGAGCCCACACTCACATTATTTGTTGCATTTATGATGGGAATAGTTTCAGTGATACCGGCCGTCATCATTGAAAATGTATATGAATTTGCTTTTGGCTTCACATCCGGAGTAAATCTTCCAACCACCATCCTGTATTCATTTGTTGGCGTGGGACTGACTGAGGAGTTTTGCAAGTTCATTTTTTTACGCTGGTACATATACAAAAACAAAAACTTTGATGAACCAATGGATGGTGTTGTGTATGCTGTGATGGTATCCATGGGATTTGCAGCCATTGAAAATGTATATTATGTAATGTATAGTCAGGATCCCATTTTTACAGCTTTAGCACGTTCTCTGACTGCTGTTCCAGCACATGCCAGTTTTGGTGTTATCATGGGTTTGTATTTTGGCATGGCAAGGTTCACATTTTCACAAAAGCGATTCCGTTACCTGATTATTTCAGTTATTCTTGCTACAACAGCACATGGCTTTTATAATCTTTTTCTGTTTATCGGTTGTCCTTTCTGTCCGTTCATAACTCTGATTGTTCTGATTATATGTATCATTATATCCTTAAGGATCATTTCAAGATTTAAAAAGATTTCTCCTTTCAAGAAAAGATATGTACTGATCACTCACCGAAAAAGGATCATAACAGCAGAAGAGCTGCACCACATCGAACTCAGGAAACAGCATCTCAGGGAAAAGCTCAAAAAAACATTCAAAAGGAGCAAAATTAAATCAGACAATACATCTTCCCGGGAAGACTTCTGACAACTCCTGACATTTCCATATTCAGCAGCAGAGCAGCGACACTGCTCAACGTAAATCCAGTTGCATTACAAAGAAAATCAAAGCTGCACTCTCGATTTTCCATCAGTAATCTGGCTATCATTTCTTCTTCATTGCTGAGAGCAAGAGTTGTTTGCTTTCCGGTTTTTTTATTTCCAGGTAGTTCCCAGTTCATGTTGTAATACACATCATCAGCAGAAGTAACAAGAGCAGCTTTATTTGTTTTAATCAACCAGTTGCAACCTTCCGAATACGGATCATTGATTTTACCCGGGAAAGCAAAAACGTCGCGGTTATAAGAATTTGCAAGTTCTGCAGTGATGAGTGCTCCTCCCCTTTTCCCTGTTTCAGCAACGACTACGGCGTCAGACATTCCGGCAATAATTCTGTTTCTGCGTGGAAAATTTTCTTTTTCAGGAGTAAGTTGGGAACTGAATTCAGTTAGCAGTGCACCCATATTACAGATTTTTTTTGCAAGTGTTCTGTTTTCTGCAGGATAAATCATGTTTAATCCTGTTCCCAAAACGGCAATTGTTTCAAGTTCTGCTTTCAGGGCAGAAGTATGAGCAACAGTATCAATCCCGAAAGCAAGTCCGCTGACAATCTGTAGAGGATCTCCCTTCATTCTGGTGATCATTTTTTCAGTCATTTCACGACCATAAGCAGTTGATTTTCTTGTTCCAACTACTGCTATGGATTTCATAGGATTCAGTGAAGCAGTTCCTTTTTTGTACAGAACAAGAGGAGCATCAGGACAATGTCGTAAACGATGAGGATAGTCTTCATCCTTCAGATACACAATTTTTATGTCAAATTTTTCAGTAAACTGAATTTCCTTTTCAGCCTGTACAAATATTTCCTTATTAAACAAAGATGAGGCCGCTGCTGAATTCAGAATACCCTGTCTGATGAGATCTTTCTTTGATTCTCTGAAAATATTTCCGGGTTCCTCAAAATAATTAACTAATTTGCGTGCTGTAATGGAACCAATACGATTTGCAAACGTCAGTGCAATAGCATAAAACACCTGATCCTCAGCAATATTCTCTCTCACAGCAACATTTTGTTAAATACATAATCCGTTTTATTTTTGCGTTTGCTAAAATACAGGTTTTCCGCAAAACCATACCATTCATTTTTCAGAATTTCTTTTTAAATTTGGAGTCGGATTGAAAATGAAGTTACTCTCTAAACAAGCATCCATGAACAAAATTCTACAATTTCTCACACTTCTTTTACTCACCAACATTACAAATGCTCAGAAAGCAACCTTAAGGGGAACGGTGACTGATGAAAAGACAAAAGAAACTTTAATAGGAGTCAATGTACTCTTAACAAAAGATCTAGGGGTTGTAACAGATGTAAACGGGTATTACAGCATTGAAATTCCTGCCGGAACGCATAGCATCACATTCAGATATGTGGGTTATGCAGAAGAAGTAAAAATTTTACGATTTCATGTTGGAGAGATTAAAACATTGGATCTAACGATGTCTCCTGAGGTGAGGATGCTTGATGCGGTTGTTGTATCAGCAGGGAGGCACGCACAAAAACTCTCAGACGTGACCGTTTCTATGGAAATTATCCGGCCGGCAATGATCGAAAGCAACAACATTACATCACTTGAAGAGGCCATTCAGAAAGTTCCGGGTGTGTTCATTATGGATGATCAAGCGAGCATTCGCGGTGGCAGCGGTTATTCTTTTGGCGCAGGAAGCCGAACTCTGCTTCTTGTAGACGATCTTCCAATGCTGACAGGTGCTTCGGGCGAGGCACGTTGGGATTTTGCACCCCTGGAAAACATGGAACAGGTGGAAATCATTAAAGGAGCCAGTTCTGCATTGTATGGCTCATCGGCACTCAACGGTGTGATAAACATACGAACACGGTATCCCGGAGCTGAACCGGCTTCTTCAATTACGATGTTCAGTGGAATTTACGGTAACCCAAAAAGAAACGCAATCAAATGGTGGAATTCACACTCTCCCTTTTTTACAGGAACACGTTTTGGACATGCACAACGCATCGGAAATTTCGATGTTGTATTTGGGGGAAATATTCAGTCTGAAAAAAGCTATCAGGAAAACGAAAACGAACAACGGATCAGGTTTAATGTCAATTTGAGATACCGATTTAAAAAAATTGACGGACTCACAGTAGGTATCAGTTCCAATTATATGGACAGAACCGGTGATATTTTTCTGCTCTGGCTTGACGGAGACAGTGGTGTGTGGCGTGCAAATCCAAGCTATCAGCAAACATTTCACAATACATCACTCAATATTTATCCGTTCATTACGTATTACAATAATCACAACAGCCGTCATAGTCTGAAATCCAGATTTTATTCTGTACAGAACATGAACGATACTGAACAGGATAATTTTGATGACACATATTACACAGAATATCAGTATCAAAAGATATTTCAAAATGCACTGACTTTTACCACAGGAACCAGTTTTCTTTACAATGAAAGCCGATCTCAGATCTTTGGCAATGAGAAACATTTTGGTTCAAATGTATCTTTGTACTCTCAGATTGATCATAAGTTTTTTTCACGACTGAGTGTTTCTCTGGGTGCAAGGCTTGAAGGGTACAGAATTGACGAAGAGGAGCTGAATTTCAAGCCTGTGTTACGAACAGGGCTGAATTACGGAATCAATGAGTCAACATTTGCAAGAGCTTCCTTCGGAATGGGGTACAGATATCCCACAATTGCAGAAAAATTCACTGCTTCGGGTGCTGGAGCCATCAAAATTTTCCCCAATAACAACCTCCTTGAAGAAACAGGATGGAGTTCCGAAATTGCTTTAAAACGCGGATTCAGGATCAGTGGCTGGAACGGATATGCAGATCTGGCATTGTTCTGGACGGAATACCATAACATGATTGAATTCATGTTTGGGTATCACAATCCGGATTCTGTTCAACTTGTGGCCACACCAGGACATCCGAATTTTTTCCTTAACTGGATCGGGTTCAAAGCAGAAAATGTCAGAAATGCCAGAATTTATGGAACAGATTTTACCGTGACAGGAGAAGGAAAAATATTCGGACTCCCCGCTACACTTCTTGCTGGTTACACCTATACAAATCCGGTAGATCTGGATGCTGAAAAAACGGACTCACTCAGATCAACAAAAACCAATATTCTTAAGTACAGATTTTATCATAATGTAAAATTTGACTTTGAAATCACATACAAAAAAATGTCGTTTGGAATCAACAGTGAATATTGCAGCCACATCATCAACATTGACAAAGCCTTCGAAGACAGTGTCCGATATCCAAACGGGAATCCAATCATTCAAAACGGAGAACCGGTATATTTGCTTCCCGGACTTAAAGAATATAGAGATTCACACAATAAAGGATTTGTAATTTTTGATCTGCGTATTGGTTGGAATGTAAGTGATAAGGTCAGATTTACAGCAACTGCAAAAAACCTGTTCAACAGGGAATATATGATCCGACCTGCTGATGTACAGGCACCGAGAACATATATCGTACAGCTGACTGTCAGGATATAACTCATTCAAAAATTGCATATTACAATGATTTCAACAAAAGAGCAATGACCAATGTTAACGTGAAACCAGTTGTACTGGTCGCTCCGTTAAACTGGGGCCTGGGACATGCCACACGATGCATCCCCATAATTCATACTTTGCAAAAGTTACATTGTGAACCTGTAATTTGTGCCAATGGTTCTTCTTCAAAATTACTTAAAAGCGAATTTCCGAATCTCAGACATATTGATCTGCCATCATACTCAATTTCCTATCCAAAAAACCCTCATATATTCGGAATTCATATGTTACTTCACCTTCCAAAATTTTTCATGTCAGTATTGAACGATATACAGTCTGTCAGAAAAATTGCAAATGAAATCAAACCAGTTTGTATCATTTCAGACAACAGATACGGATTCAGGCATAAAAAAATATTTTCGATACTTGTTACACATCAGGTCCGACCTGTTATTCCCCGTTCATTCAAACTTTTTGAGAAAATCGTCCACACCAGGCTGTTCAAACTGATGAAGCATTTCAACCAAATATGGGTTCCAGACTTTGAAAACGAACAAAATCTTTCCGGCAAACTCTCACATGAAACAGGTTATAAGGGTAAAATTAAATTTTGTGGCCCACTCTCCCGCTTTCAATCAACTGAAAAAAACATCCTGCAAAAACAATTCGATCTGATGTGTATTGTTTCCGGTCCTGAGCCTCATAGAACACTTTTTGAAGAGTATTGTTTAAATATCGCTGAAAAATTCAACCTGAAAATTTGTATTGTTGCAGGAAAACCGGATGATCTCAAATCATATATTTCGAATAATCTTACTTACCATTCCCATCCTTCAACTTCAGAATTTGTTGAATTAATTCTGCAGTCTAAAGCCATTCTGTCAAGAGCAGGCTATTCAACAATTATGGACATGTTTGTTCTTGAAAAAAAATCGCTGCTTGTGCCCACTCCCGGACAAACCGAACAGAAATATCTGGCTGAATATCTATCCGAAAATGGATTATTCCTTCAATTCGATCCTGACAAGGATGACCTGGCTTCAAGTATTCAGAAACTAAAAAATCAACATTTTGCACCTTATTCAGTTGAACACAGTGATTTATCCGAACTGATCAAAAATGCTTTAAAAAGTGCAGAAAAGCTTTAATATTTTTATTTCCCAAGCCATAATCCACTTTATCTTCCATTGCCATGATGAACAGCTGGTAGAATTTGGGCATCAGAAAATTTCGTGATAAAAGATATCGTGGAATTTCAAAAAGCGACTTTACCCTCTGACCACTGACCCCCTAGAAATTAATAATGACTAACTCTTCACGAAGACATCCATATGGGATCATATTCAAGTGAATTTCATGAAAATTGAAAAATTGCAATAATCAAATATCACAAGGGGATTACTTTGTGAGAAAATAGTCAATATCGACTAATCACCTCTTCCCTTCATCACTTCATCACTATGACACAAAACATCTAACTGCGTGGATTATAAAAAGCTATTAAAAGCCTGATTTAATATATTACACCTGTTTGATACATCCAGAGGTCGTGTGTCATATTGATCAGTTCAAGTTCCTTTCTGACAGATTCATTGATCCATTCAGTTCCGTCATGGGCTTCATAGAAGAATGCATGTGATAGATTTTGTATAAAAACTGAAAATGAAAGATAATCATTATGAAGGATTTTCAGGAACAAATCACCTGACTTTCGACCATGAATTAACTTACCTGATAAATCTGTAAAGGTTTCAGGGAAATAAAAGTATGGAGTTGAAACATATTTGGTTTTTTCATCTTCAACAAAGGAAAAAACAAGAGAAAACACAAGAGGCATGTTCCTGATGTCTGATAATTGTGTTGAGAAGAATGAATATTCCGAATAGACAAGCATGACCGGAACAGCCTGTTTTTTTGTCAACAGATCAGTCGAAATCAAATCAGGCCGTGCTGTTGAGGGAAATACGGGTTCTGACAATTGCTCATCGGCATAGAATACAGTTTCTCCCTGAATAAAGGCTTCATTTAACATTGAATACAATGATACGCCCGAGCTATCAGGTTCAAAAAGTTCTTTGTTGACCGGAAGTGATGCATGTATGACTCTGACTTTTCTCTTGTTAAAGAGAACTTCTCTGTCATTCAGAAATCCGCGTCCCGGAACACGCTGTCTGAAGGGTTCTGCATCGTAATCAATGGTTCTTGGTTTCATCCCAGGATTGTAAAATGTCCATTTCCCCGTTGGAACTCCTTTTTCGTAGTTAGCTTCCAGTTTCGCTCCGGAAAGATTGTTGTAATTGAGGTATTTTCCATGATACAATCCTTCATGAAACTGATAATCAGCAAGTACCTGACCATGAAGCGAATACTCCTTTACATGGCCATGTTTCAGTCCGTGTTTATAATGCAACTCAGCTTTGGGAGCAATATTGGAATCTACAGCTGTGGTTCCGTATGCAGTATATTGCACGCAGCCTCTTCCAAAAATCACAGGATATTTTACAAATCCGGTACGAACCCGGCGTAGGCGATAGTTTTCATCTTCATCATATTTGAGGACAATACGTCTTTTACCCCATGGTGCAAAAATTTTCCACTTTCCTGTCATTGTGTTATTTTTAAATTGTCCCTTTGCCTTTAATTTTCCATCAGGATAAAATGATTTCCATGGTCCGTCAATGTAACCATTCTGAACAAAAAAACGACAAACTGAAGAGTCTTCAAATATCATTGTTGTTTGACCATCAGCAATTTGATAATTTCTTAAATCAGAATCTATCCGATCAAAATCAACACCTGAAATCTGTGAAAAACAAACTCCGGGCAGCATGACTGTCCGGAGCGTTGTTATTAGAATAATTATAAAAACTATTCGCGTGTACACGATTAAAATCCCAGTTTATTTGCTATTGATTTCGGTACAGCACTTTTGTGTATCATTATGTCAGTTGTTTTGTAAAGCACAAACGCACGTGAGGCATAAAAATATCCTTCATACACATTATTCACATCCCAGGAGTTTTTTACTTTGTAGTATTTCGTCCCGTTTTGATCTTTATATATTCCTGTCAGCAGCATTCCATGATCATCAGTGGTTGTATGATTGTCAAAAGCCAACTGTCTGACTTCCTGAGTAATTTCCTTTTCATTGCCAGGTTTATCAAATTTATACATTTCTTTTTCCTTTTCTGACTGAGTAAGTTTTTCCCAGCGATCGCGCTCTGTTCCACCCATGTCTTCGAGTTTGACTTCAGGGACAATAGCAACACCATTTCTCCATGAAAAACCCTTTTCACTCACATCACTTGCCCAGGCAACAGTATATCCTTTATCAATTGCATAATCAATAATTTCCTCCAGTTCATTCAAAGGAACATTGTATGCAATATCATGTGCCCAGTTGTCGGGAAGTTCCAATACAAATGGCTTGTAGAACGGAGCATGTGTAAACGAAGTAATGACCACATAATCTTCCGGAACAAGACCCAGAAAAGAAGCAAAACTTTTTGGAGTGTATTCTTTTCCTTCATACGTAAATTTTTCAGGCAGAGTTCCGAAATATGCATCCAGTAAAGAATTAAACCCTGCAAGCCATGCAGTCGAAAGTTCCTTGTTTGAATTTTTAAGAACAGCATCCACATATGCTTTTAGCACATCATCCATTTCACCATGAACGTGATTATCAGTTCCGTATTTCAATCCCTGATAAGCATCCTCGGGAACAATTCCATACTTTGCAATCATATTGGTTACATCATGAAATGCCCCCCCAGGACCGAAATTATTCGTCCCGTGAAAGCGTATATACCGGATTGCTTTTTCATAATATGCATGGCGCACAATCCACATATCGGACATGTCAACATCAATATTTTTGGTGCGGAGAATCTCAGCTTCGAGCAGCGCCAATCCTGAAAAGCTCCAGCAGGTACCTGACTTGTATTGATTCTTCACAGAAGTAACAGGAATTTCTTTAACTTTTGAAAATTCATACTTCGTATCCTGAGCATTAACAATGCTGAATACAAACATAAACAACATACAAAGTGTTACAATTTTTGCCTTCATTGTTCTAATTTTTATTTTACATTTATAACTAAATTACCATCTGCAAACGTACAGGAATTTTTTGAATCTTTGAAGACAAATACCTGAAAAAAAGAAATTCGAGCTAAAAAAGTCTACGAACCCGATTTGTCTTTAAATTTTCTTTTATGAGCAGCCATCGCTATCCAGTCAGTGACAATATAGCCGAGCAAACCGCCGATAAGCATATTATAGTAGGGATTTGCCCTGAGCGGACATGAGCCGGAACGACATCCGATGAAATAAAAATATGCATATCCAACAAGAATGCCGATAACTGTACCTGCCAAAATTGTCACCCAGTATTTTTTTGGCCTTTTGGGAATAAGTGTTTGTTCAGTCATTTATGTACTTTTTTGCAAAGTTACAAATTTATACACATATATTTTTTCAGAAAATGAACCATCAGAAATCAAAATTCAGAAACCAGGGAAGTGACAAAAGTAAATAAAGGATCACACAACACATATCACTTATTTACTGTGAAAATCATATGTTAAAAAAAACACATCAATCATCTACACGACATACATTTTTGTGTAAATGAAATGACAATGGTCAACGAAAATAAAACTCAACAGATGATCATTAACAAATAATTCATATTTTTACAACCAAATTCAAATGTTATGATAAAGGTTATATGTCCTTGTGATCAGAATTCAATTCTGAATCAGTTTATTGCAGAAATGAGGGACACGGTTATACAGTCTGACAGCATGAGGTTCAGGAGGAATATGGAACGAATTGGTGAGATTTTCGCTTACGAGATCAGCAAAACACTGAACTATCAAAATCAGGAAATTATTACGCCTCTCGGAGTTTCAGAGATGGCTCTTCCGGTAGAACTACCTGTTTTGGCAACCATACTTCGTGCTGGCCTGCCCTTTCACAACGGATTTCTGAATTATTTTGACAAAAGTTCAAATGCATTCATATCAGCATTTCGGAAACATCATAAAGATGGTAAGTTCACCATACAGATGGAATATGTGTCATGTCCCTCACTTGACGACAAGACGCTGATTATTACAGATCCGATGATGGCAACAGGATCTTCGGTGGTGCTGACATATAAAGAGCTTATGTCAAAAGGCAAACCGAAGCACACACATATTGCAACCATTATTGCCTGCACTCAGGGTATCGAATATATTAAAAAGCATCTGTCACGGGAAAATGTTACCATCTGGGCTGCTGCCATTGACTCTGAGCTCACAGCACAGGCATACATTGTTCCGGGTTTGGGTGATGCCGGAGACCTGGCTTTCGGTGAGAAAGATGATGAAAAATCTGAATCATAACATTCATGTATTTGTTGAGTTATGATTTGCTGAAATGAGTAATGCAATTGAAATAGAAATAAAGCATACATGTTAAACAGGTCTGTTTTCTTAGAAAATATAAGGATTGCAATGATGTCAGTAAAAACGCATAAATTGCGTTCAATGATAACCATACTGATTATTGCTTTCGGGATCACCGCTTTGGTTGGAATTCTCACTGCCATTGATGCGATTAAATTTTCTCTGAACTCAAATTTTTCGAGCATGGGCGCCAATACGTTTAACATTCAAAACCATTCTATGTCTATTCAGGGGCGCGGTGAGGTATACGAAAAGCTAACCTTCAGGGAAGTAAATGAATTCATTGAACGATATGCTTTTCCGGCAACAGTAAGTATTCAAACCTATATTACATCAACAGCTACAGTCAAATACAAATCTGAGAGTACAAATCCAAACATTGGTGTCAGGGGTGTTGATGAAAACTTTCTGCATACTTCAGGATATACACTTTCCGGAGGCAGAAATTTTTCAGCATCAGAGATCAGAAACGGTGATCATGTAATTATTATCGGAAGTAATATCAGTGATCTTTTGTTTAAAGGACTTATTTCGCCTGAGGGCCAGCATGTTCTTCTGGGTCACAATAAATATCTGATCATTGGTATTTTGGATTCAAAGGGAGCAAGTTTTGGTTTTTCGGATGATAACTCAGCTTTTATTCCTGTCAGAAATGCACGTGCTATTGCTTCCCGTGATTTAAACTATTCAATTTCAGTTACTGTTCAGGATCCGAAAAACATGGATGCCGCTATCAATGAAGCCACACAATTATTCAGGATCATCAGAAAAATCCCTCCCGACAAAAAAAATAATTTTGAACTTTCAAAAAGTGACAGTCTTGCCCAGATGTTGATAGATAACATACAATACGTTACCATTGCTGCAACCCTGATTGGTCTTATTACACTCCTGGGAGCAGCAATCGGGCTTATGAACATAATGCTTGTTACCGTTACCGAACGAACCCGTGAAATTGGTATCCGAAAGGCAATAGGAGCTAATTCAGCACGTATCAGACAGCAGTTTCTGATTGAATCGGTTTTAATCGGCCAGTTTGGCGGATTTCTGGGAATTATTTTTGGCATCATTACTGGAAATGTGGTATCAATTTTCATCGGTTCACCGTTTATTGTTCCATGGGGCTGGATAATTTTTGGAGTGCTGCTGTGTTTCGTCGTCGGAATAATTTCGGGATGGTATCCAGCGGGCAATGCATCCCGGCTGGATCCGGTAGAAGCTCTGAGATATGAATAAAGAATGATGATAAAACAGGACAATTACATCTTTACTCTCAGGTTGCGAACATTGGTTCTGGTATGTTCAATAGTGTTTTCATTATCCTCATGCCGTGTTCCCTATGAACAACCCCGAATCAATTCGGTAAAAATTGAATCCCATTCCGGAAAGTTTAGTGAATCTGAAGTATCAGATTATATAAGACAAAAACCAAACAAAAAGATTTTGTTTATCATCCCTTTTCATTTGACAGTCCACAATCTGGCATCACAACTTAAAGACAGATCAGCAGATAAAAGTGCAAGGATTGACAAAAAGATCAAAAATTTGCAAAGCAAAAACAAAGCTGTTGACTTCATTAAAATGGAAAAAAAGCGCAACCGTACATTCAGGGGATGGCTCATGGAAACCATTGGTGAAGCTCCGGTACTTTATGACAGCATGCTTACAGCACACTCAGAAAAACAAATTGAGTTATATCTGAAATCAACAGGTCATTTTAATGCACAAGTTGAGTCAGAGCTGAAACCCAACAGAAACAACAGAAGAGCAAGAGTGATTTACCATATTAGCGGTGGGACGCCACATACCATTGGAAAATTTACCTGGGAGACATCTGATGAGAGATTAAGATCATACATGAATGACCTGATGAAAGAAAGTCTGATTTCGGAAGGCATGCAATACAACGAAGACATTTTTGACAATGAGCGGGACCGAATTTCTGGTGTTTTAAGAAATTCGGGATATTATCATTTTTCGAAATCGTTCATTGCTTACAATGCTGACACAACAGTAGGTAACTTTATAACAAATTTACAGCTGATTGTTAAACCATTTATTTTCAGATCAGAAGACCCGTCCGTTATACATCGTGAAACGCAGCATCCTCGAAGCAGAATTGGAAATATCTATTTCAATCTGGATTTCAAACATGACGGCAGCAATCTGAAGGATCTGGATACAACAATTGTTGAGTTCAGACAAAGAAAAACTGACACCATCTTCAGAACTTACTATTTTTTACATGATGGCCCGATTAAATATAAACCCAAAACCCTCTTAAAGAAAAATTTTCTTAAGACTGGTGAAAATGTTCGGATTATAAATGCTGTCAGAACAAATACAGGACTTGCATCACTGGGAAACTTCAAATACATAAACATTCGTTTTCTTGAGAGAGAAAAAGACAGCATAAATGATTTCATTATGGATGCAAATATTGACCTGACGCGCATTCAGAAACAAACTGTAACAACTGAAATTGAAGGTACAAACTCATCCGGAAAGCTTGGGATATCTGCAAATATTTCATATAAAAACAGAAACACCTTCAAAGGAGCAGAATCTCTCAACTTGAAGCTCCGAGGAGCCATTGAGGCACAAACGCTCATTTCACCTGAAATTGAGGAAGACAATATTATTGAATCTCTCCCCTTTAACACTATTGAAAGTGGTTTTGAGGCAGAACTGATTCTTCCGCGATTTCTGATGCCATATAACGAACGATTTTTCACCGAAAGAAACGCTCCAAAAACAGTGTTTACAGCCGGGGGATTGTTTCAGCAAAGACCTGACTATACCAGATATATCGGAAATCTGTCACTTACCTATGACTGGCGTGAGACAGCACAACGTCAGCACCTTGTCACTCCAATTTTTATTAACCTTGTAAGGATTTTTCCAGACTCAATGTTTTCAGCCCGGATTGAACAATTTTCAAGACCACTGCAAACAAGTTACAAAGACCATTTTATCAGTGGAATCAGATGGACATACACATATACCAGTAAAAGCATTGCAAAATCCAGAAACTACATGCTTTTCAGAAGCAACATTGAAAATGCCGGATTGTTCCCTTTTATTTTTTCAAGGCTTTTTGCCGGTGCTGAAGCAGGTCAGACTTATTATTTACTCGGAATACGTTTTGCACAATACACTAAAGGAGATTTCGATATCAGACAATATTTTAACCTAACAGAAAAGAGTTCCTTTGTAATAAGATATTTCACTGGGATAGGAATTCCTTACGGGAACATAGATGTATTACCCTTTGACAAACGTTACAGTGCAGGCGGATCAAATGACATCAGAGCATGGAAATACAGATCTCTTGGTCCCGGCTCATATTCCGATCAGGTTCGTTTTGACAAAACCGGTGACATTTCACTCATCCTGAATCTTGAGTATCGTTTTCCTGTATATAAAATTCTTCAGTCAGCAATTTTTATTGATGCAGGAAACATCTGGATGCTGAAGGAATATGCAGATTATCCGGGAGGTACATTTAAAATCAACGAATTTTACAAACAAATTGCTGTTGGTACAGGACTGGGTTTGCGATTAAATTTTGGATTCTTTATTTTCAGGCTTGATGCCGGATTTCCAATCCATGATCCGGCACTCCCTGAGGGCGAACGGTGGCCCGGATTTACAAATATTGCAAATAGAACGAATCTGAATTTTGGCATCGGTTATCCATTCTAATCATGAAATTACAACACAAGCCACTTTCACTGAATGAAGTTTTGCATTCTTATTTTCCGCATACACCAACAGCAGGACAGATTGAAGCATTAAAGGGATTTGAACAACTTCTTTCTCCAGGTTCGGGAAAAAAAATCATGTTACTGAAGGGGTATGCCGGAACCGGAAAGACTACGCTGATCAAAGCTGTTGCAGATGCATCTTCCATGCTCCGGAAACATGTTATTTTGCTCTCTCCCACCGGACGTGGAGCAAAGGTAATGACTGAAATTTCAAAACATGACGCATTTACGATTCACAAGCATATTTATGATTTCGAGCTGAAACCCAATGGTTCTGCTTTGTTTAAACTTTCATTCAATAAATACTCAAATGCACTGTTTATCATCGATGAAGCATCCATGATTCAGGGGGGAAACAGCATGCCCGATGATAGCGGCTTTATTATGCCAGATAAGGGTTTGCTCAGAGATCTTTTTGATTATGTTGGCAGCAATAAAGACAACAAAATCATCATCATCGGTGATCCGGCCCAATTGCCTCCTGTCAATCATACACTGAGTCCTGCATTGAATGAAGATTATCTCACTTCTGAGTTCAATACTGAGCCAGTGGTGGTAACACTAAGAGACATTGTAAGGCAGGCTCTTGACAGCGGGATTCTTATGAATGCTACAAAAATCAGAACTCAGATCGAAAACAATGAACTGAGCTGGCCAGAAATTGAAACCCATTCCTTTACTGACATTATTAAACCTGAATCATGGCAGATTCAGGATATGATCAATGATGCGTTTACCCGAAAAAACAGTGATTCTGTCATCATTACTGTCTCCAACAAGGTGGCCAACAAATACAATGAGTTTATCAGAACTTCAATTTTTCAAAGGGAGAACATGATTGATGCCGGGGATATGATTATGTCTGTGAAAAACAATTACTTCTGGCTTGATAACAGTGGTAAAGATTTTATTGCTAACGGAGAGATGATGCAGGTGATGTCTGTTAGAAATTCTCAGGAAAAATTCGGATTCAGATTCGCTGATGTCAGTGTTAAACTTCTATATCAGAAAAATGAACCGGTTGTGGATCTTAAAGTATTACTTGACACACTACATCTCCCCTCTCCTGCACTACCACATGACCAATATATGGAACTCTGGTACAGCATTCTGAAAACACATGGAGGCAAAGTCACAAAGAAAAAATCGCTTGAAATCTTACGTGAAGATCCCTATATCAATGCACTTCAGGTTAAATTTGCATGGGCACTCACCTGCCACAAGGCTCAGGGGGGACAATGGAAGCAGGTTTTTACAGACACTGAGTTTCTGATGAAACGACCTCCTGACATATCGGGTCTGAGATGGCTGTATACTGCTGTTACGCGTGCCAGTGAAGAACTTGTTATGCTCAGATAAAGCATTCCTTAAGTAATTAAATCAAACTAACTACTCATGCTTTATCAATCTGGATGTCATTGTTTTTCCTGATGAATCAACAGTCTGAACAAAATAGAAACCGGGATTAATGTTTGATAAATCAATTGTTTCGGAAACAGAATCAATACGATATGTCAACAAGGATTTTCCTGTCATGTCAATGACTGATACCGTAACGGGAAAATTTGCAAAAGAATTTGGATCAATATATAAATAATCACTCGCCGGATTAGGATATATAACCACTTCATTCTGCTGAGACTCATTCACCCCTGTGACCGTTGAATAACTTTTCATACTCTGTGCTTTTAAAAATATGGCGGAATCATACACTCCGTCACTCACGTCAGCAATGGCCATTTTCAGATGATATGTCGCTGATGGTACGACATAAATCTGAGCACTGAGAACGGTTGTAAAACCGTCAAACACGATTGACTGGCCGTTCAATGCCTGGTTGTCAACATAATAAGAACTATTTGATATTGAATTCACATTATTGATCGCTATCGGCAACGAATTGCCCGGAACAACAGCAATGTTCTCATTGACATACATTCCGTTTAAAGTATCCGGACCGGAAATAAAAAACCCAAAAATATCATTAAATGATGATCCGACAAATTCAGGATATTCTTCTGAGGCGAAAACATATTCAAACTCAAGCACATTTCCCACGGGTACGAGATCAAACTCAAGAACACTGGCATCATATGTATTCATTCCAACCAATGACGACAGAAGAGGGTCACCAGCACCGGAATTGTTGTAATTTGAAAAATCTGAAACAGGAGATCCTACAGGGACGTTGACATTGGTATCAAAACTTCCTGTTGTCATCGCTATGCCATCATGAAGTCCAAGGTTAGTCAGTGCACCTCCTGAGAACAGGCCAATCGTATTGTAATCTCCTGTATATAAAACATTGGAGACAGTAACACCTGACAGCACAAATGAATTGACCAGCTGAACATAATTGGAATCAGAAATAACGATAATCTGGGCATGGACGGATGAGAGAGCCATTGCCAGAAACATTAAGGAACAATACATCTTTTTCATATCAATTAATAATTAGAAGTTTTCGTTCTAGTTTAACAAGGTGTAAAATTATAGAAAAATATCTGTATTACAAAAACTGCTTATTTTGAAACAAAAAGTCAGCAAGCTGATGCAAGGCTCTGGCTCTGTGACTTATACTGTTTTTTATTTCAGCTGGCATTTGAGCAAACGTTTCAGAATAACCGTCGGGAACAAAGACCGGATCATATCCGAATCCCTGCCTCCCACGAGGTACTTCAAGGATACTGCCATGAATGACACCATCGAAAAGATGTTCCTGATCGTCTATGATCAGTGCCACTACTGTCCTGAATAATGCTTTACGGTTATCAAAACCGCTGAGTTCTTCAAGAACTTTATTCACATTATCTTCAAAGGTGCAACCTTCTCCTGCATAGCGTGCTGAAAAAACACCGGGACGACCTTCAAGTGCTTCAACTTCCAAACCAGTATCGTCTGCAAACACATTCATTCCGGACAGTTTCCGGATGAAGCGGGCCTTCTGGAGTGCATTTTCATGAAGAGTGTCATAATCTTCAGGTATATCCACATGAATACTCAGATCTTCCATTGATAAAATATCATAATTGGACAAAATTTTTCGGGCTTCTTCGAGTTTATGAATGTTGTTGGTTGCAAAAAGCAAAGTCATTTTGTTATGTTTTCAATCGTTTTTATTCTACTGGCGGAATTTTGGATCTGCGTTCTCTGGGGGTATAATTATCCATCGGATTTTGAGGATTTCTTGCATCAACATCTGACACATAGTGCCATTTTCCCTTTACAAAAAGAAAACCGTCAACAATATTGGTTTCAGGAACATAGAATTCATACATGCCCGTTAATGAAGGATTAATGGGCGAAAGACGGTCAAAGATAATCATGGTTGCGGATTTTCTTTTGCTTTTCACCCTGGAATCATCACCTTTAATTGCTTTAAAACCGTCTCTAACAACAGGATTCCTTGCAACCGGTTTCTTTTGTTTATTCCTGCGAGAAGTTTTCTTTTTTTCTATAATATATGCCTGCCGTTCATATCTGAGCACCATCTGTGTGTTATCAGCATATTCAAAAATGACCCTTTTAAGTTGTTTGCCGTAACCAGAAAACAATGAAGCGCCAAATGAAGGCTGTCCTGTAGAAGAAAGCGACAACACATCAATTACTTTTCGGGTTGAATGTGCTGAGTTTCCATCCCAACCAAGTAATGTATAATAGTTCATCCCATTTGATTTAACAGGGATCATTTCGTAATACAAGGCTCCCCACCAATCTCCTTTCCGGAAAACCTTTCTTTCAGGCGCAGAAGTTGTTGCCTTCACATCGGTCAGTTCAGTGATAATATGCCTTTTTATTCTTTCATTCCAGGAAAGAAGCAAGCCAAAACATTCATAAGACTGGTTGGTTTTCGGAACAACCCATGAATAAATTTTAAATTTTCCGTTGTCAGGTCCCTGAACTGATAGATTTTTGACTTCCGAAAAATCCAGCTCAACACCTTTTTCATGACTGATCATAAAAATCAGCAATTGTTTAAATTTTTCACTGGCTTCAAATCTGGCAAAGTCAGATTGTCCGCTTAATATTTTGCTGCCAAGTATTCTCAGTGAATCAGTATATTCAGAAACGGGAAATGAATATTGTGCGTGTACACAATTCAACGCAAACACACAAATCAACACAAGAGAAATTTTCTTCATAAACCAGTTAATTCCTGAACCATCAAAAATACAAAATAAAAACGAACCTTAATTTTCAATATTGTATGGAGGATAATTTGTAAATTCGCTGATTCAATTTTCAATACCGAATTCATATGAATCTACATGAGTATCAAGGGAAACAACTATTACGCAGGTTTCATGTTCCCACACCGGAAGGCATTGTTATAGAAAAACCTGAGGAAGCCGAAGAAGCAGCAAAAAAACTGCATCAAATGACCGGAACAGAAAAATGGGCTGTCAAAGCACAAATTCATGCTGGTGGACGAGGAAAAGGTGGTGGTGTGAAAATTGCCACATCCATCAACGAGGTCAGACAGTACTCAGAGAATATTCTTGGAATGCAACTGGTTACACCTCAGACTGGACCCGGGGGCAAAAAGGTTCGTAAAGTCCTCATTGAACAAAATATTTTTTATCCCGGAGAATCTGAAATCCAGGAATTTTACATGAGCATTATGCTCGACAGAGCACAAAAGAAGAATGTGATTATATACTCACCCCGCGGAGGCATGGACATTGAAGCTGTTGCAGCTGAGACACCTGAATATATTTTTAAGGAACATATTGATCCTGCAACCGGAATTCAGGCATATCAGTGCAGACGAATTGCATTTAATCTCGGACTGAACGGCGAAGCCTGGAAAAACATGACAAAATTTGTAGCAGGTCTCTATCATACCTTTGCCGGAATTGATGCTTCCTTACTGGAAATCAATCCAGTGATGAAAACATCTGACAATAAAATAATCGCTGCCGACTGTAAGACATCCGTTGATGGAAATGCCCTGTTTCGTCATCCTGACATTTTTGCTATGCGTGACATACATGAAGAAGACCCAACTGAAGTCAGAGCAAAGGAACATGGTCTGAACTACGTAAAGCTTGATGGAAATGTTGGATGTATGGTTAACGGTGCCGGCCTTGCAATGGCAACAATGGATATTATCAAACTTTCTGGTGGTGATCCTGCTAATTTTCTGGATGTAGGTGGCACTGCTGATGCCGTAAGAGTTGAAAACGCATTCCGTATTATTCTTGAAGATCCAAACGTCAATGCAATCCTTGTGAACATTTTTGGAGGAATTGTACGTTGTGACCGTGTGGCAAACGGTATTGTTGATGCATATAGTAATATTGGCAACATCTCTGTTCCGATTATTGTCAGACTTCAGGGGACAAATGCAGAGGAAGCAAAGGATATCATCGACCGCTCAGGACTGAAAGTCTATTCTGCAATAAAACTAGAAGATGCTGCAGCACTGATCGGGGAACTTGTATAGCTCACCCAGATATCGAATGCGAAAAAAACTAGTCCATAATTTCAGAAAGTTCAAGCCATCTGATTGATTTTTCGTCAATCTGACAGATGACTTCACTATATCGTTCCGAAATTTCTATAACTTTACCGGAATCAGCAGCAAATTGTTCCAGATCTTGTTCAAGGGAATTTTTTTCAAGTTCAAGTTGTTCAATTTCCGATTCAAGGTTTTCAAATTCTCTTTTCTCTTTCCAGGTTGGCTTCCGCTGCTCTTGCTGTTTTCCTTTCTGAATTGTCTGACTAAGTTCCTTATCTTGTCGCACTCCGGTTGCAGTTGTCTTTAATGCATTCTGTTTTATGGCTCTCCATGCAGAATACGTATCATAAAAGTCTGAAATTTTCCCATCACCTTCGAACACAAAAATATGGTCTGTCAGTGTATCAAGGAAATACCTGTCATGAGAAACGAGAATCAGACATCCTCCAAAATTCAGCAGAAACTCCTCAAGTGTATTCAGAGTGGGCAGGTCAAGATCATTTGTGGGTTCATCCAAAATCAGAAAATTCGGATTTTTAACCAGAACTGTCAGTAAATGTAATCTTCTTTTCTCGCCTCCACTCAGTTTAGACACAACATTTTGTTGCATCCTGGGAGGAAACAAAAAAAAGTCAAGAAACTGACTTGCTCTAATTCGTTTCCCATCAGACAGAATAATATCTTCAGCAATTTCTTTAACAACATCTATGACTTTCACTGAGTCATCAAATTTCATTTCCTCCTGACGAAAATACCCGATCTGAATCGTATCTCCGTGAATGACTCTGCCTTCATCGGGACTAATTTCTCCATTTAAAATATTAAGAAAAGTTGTTTTTCCACTGCCGTTCTTTCCAACAATGCCAATTCTGTCACCTTTTTTAAAAGTATAACTGAAATCTTCAAGAATTGACAGGTCATCGAACCGCTTGCACACATTTCGTAATTCCATGATTTTACTGCCAATTCTCTGCATTTTCATATCAAGCCTGAGTTCCTTTTTCTTCTTTCCGCTACCAGCTTTTTTTTCAATATCATAAAATGCATCAACTCTTGCTTTTGACTTGTGTGTACGTGCTCTGGGCTGGGTCCGCATCCATTCAAGTTCCTTCCTGTATAGTTGCCTTGCCTTTTCAATTTCTGTTAGCTGGACTTCCTGACGCATTCTGGATTTTTCAAGATAATAAAGATAATTCCCCTTATGGTGATATATCGTCTGATCTTCCATTTCAATGATCCCTGTGCAAACATTATCAAGAAAATAGCGGTCATGACTCACCATGAAAATTGTTTTTCCGGGTTGTGACAGAAATTCCTCAAGCCATTCAATCATCTCAATGTCCATGTGATTGGTTGGTTCATCCAGCAACAGGATATCAGGAGAATCAATTAAAACGGCAGCAAGTGCAAGACGTTTGACCTGACCTCCGGAAAGTTCACCTACCAATTGTGTCAGGTTGGTGATCTGTAACCTGGTCAATATTTGAACCATACGCCGTTCATAGTTCCATGCATCGAGTATCTCCATTTTTCTTGTCAGTTGCTCCACTTCCTGTCGGATTTGTTCAGAAAAATCTTTTGCTTGTCTTTCCACTGCGTCTTCATATGCCCGGATAACATTGACAATATGATCATTTGCTCTCCTGATGGTTTCCTGTATATTCAAATTTTTATCAAAATCCGGATCCTGAAGGAGATATCCGGTTCTCACTCCTTCACGAAGAACCACAGAACCAGTATCGGGAAGTTCCAATCCGGCCAGAATGTTGAGCAAAGTTGTTTTACCAGTTCCGTTGCTTGCAATTAGGGCAATGCGATCACCTTTATCAATGCCAAAACTGAGATTTTCAAACAACAACCTGTCTCCAAAGCTCACTGATAAATTCTCTGCTGAAAGTAAGTTCATAAAGTCATAAATTGTCTGCAAAGATACATGAAGTTTGGTTGTTTTTTTGTTTGCTTATTCAGAAAAAAACAAACAAAACGTCCCATATTTTATTATATTTGCAATACATTATTTTCAAAAATTTATTCATTTTATCAAACATCCGACAGATTGCTTTTATGAATGAAAAAGTTCCGTTCATCAAACCTTCTTTAAGATCTGAGTTAAAAGTGACTTTCAGTATCAGTTTTGTTGTTTTTTTGTTTTTCCTTTTCTTTCAACCATTGACAACTGAACGTTTTGATTTTAACAATAATCTGATTTTTCTGGCTGGTTTTG
>CAYMAZ010000034.1:0-33230 GCA_964388575.1 uncultured Bacteroidales bacterium
ACTACTGAAGTAACCTATAGTTCAATAGATCAGGGCGGGAATACAAATACAACAAGTTTCACAGTGTCGATAACTGATGATGAAGCTCCGATAGTGACCTGTCCTACCGTAGCGGCTTCTTACACAGCCGATGCCGGCCAGTGCCATACAAGTCTGAGTTTTCCAGCAACATCCACAGATAACTGCGGAGTTGCATCAATTGTATATAGTATTGGTGGTGTCCCAATCACCTTTCCACATAATTTCCCTGTTGGGACTACAACGGTAGATGTCCTTGTGACTGACATTTACAGCAACACAGCTGGATGTTCATTCATCGTGATAGTTGAAGATGATGAAGTTCCAGTAGTAACCTGTCCAACTGTAGCTGCGACATACGCAGCCGATGCTGGTGAGTGCTTTGCTGAGTTGAGCTTTACTGCAACATCTACAGATAACTGCGGAGTTGTATCAACTGTATACAGTGTTGATGGCGCAACCATCACTTTCCCGTACAATTTTCCTGTCGGAACGACAACAGTTGATGTCCTGGTCACTGATGTAAATGGTCAGACTGCTGAATGTACCTTTGATGTTGTTGTTATTGATACTCAAGCCCCTGTAATTAGTTGTGGAGGGCTTGTGAATGTTAATACAGATCCAGGTGTTTGTACGTATGCAAGTTCTCAGCTTACTCCTCCGTTAACTTCTGATAATTGTGGCATTGAAAGTGTTGTTCCTTCACCAGCCACACTCGATAAAGGAATGAATATCGTCGAATGGACAGTTACAGATGTGAATGGACTCACTGCTTCATGTACACAATTTGTGAATGTTGTTGACAATCAGAATCCTGTAATCACATGTCAGCCACCTGTTACTGTGTATGCTGATCCAGGAACATGTACATATGCAAGTTCACAACTGACAGCTCCTCCGGCATCAGATAATTGCGGACTTGTCCAGACAGGAGTTTCTCCAGCTGTATTGACAGTCGGAAATAATATTGTCACGTGGATGGCAACTGACGGAAGCGGAAATCTGGCATTTTGTACACAAACAGTAATTGTTGTTGACGATCAGCTGCCAGAAATTACATGCCCTTCAGATATCAGTCAAATAGCTGATGCAGGATCCTGTTTTGCAACAATTTCAAATCCCGGCACTCCTGTAACTTCTGATAACTGTGGTATTCAAAGTGTAACAAACAATGCCCCGGTAAGCAATCAATATCCTGTAGGTGTCACTGAAGTTACGTGGACAGTGACCGATGTAAGCGGAAATCAGTCAACATGTATCCAGACGATTACTGTGACAGACAATCAGGCACCAGTTGTATCTGTTCCTATGGGATCTTCAACTGTTGCATGTATTGCAAATGCAGTTGAACCGGTTGTTCCTGTCGCAACAGATAATTGTGGTGGATCTATTACAGGTGTACTGGAATCTGTTGCAGATACTCCGGATCCGATTACCTGCGAAGGGACAAGGGTGTATACCTATTCATTTACTGATGCATCCAATAATGTTACATTCTGGACATATACTTATACCATCGAAGTTGAAGACTTCATTGCCAACATGCCTGTTGACGACGGTTCTCAGGTAGCCTGTTATGCTTCAGTAACTGAACCCACACCACCAACAGTAAATGATTACTGTGGTAATCCGATTACCCCAACAGGTCCTGTTAAAGGCGGAACATATGTTGATTGTGAAGGAACAATTACTTACACATGGAACTATGAAGATTGTGAAGGCAACAATCATGACTGGACATATACTTACATTATTGAGGTTGAAGACTTTTCAATGCCAGTGAATGGAAGTTCAACGGTAGCCTGTGCTTCTGATGCAACGCAGCCTACACCTCCGGCAGTGAATGACTACTGCGACAATCCAATTGTACCTACAGGTCCGCTTACAGGCGGCACTTATGATGGTTGTGAAGGAACAATTACATACACATGGAACTATGAAGATTGCGAAGGCAACAATCACGACTGGGTATACACCTATACGATCGAGGTTGAAGACTTCCTGACGAACATGCCTGCCAATGAAGGCAGCACAGTAGCTTGCGCTGCTGATGCAACCGCACCCACACCACCGACTGTTGAAGATAACTGCGGCAATGAGATCACTCCGACGGGACCGACGACAGGCGGAACCTATGTAGATTGCGAAGGAACAATTACATACACATGGAATTATGCAGACTGCGTAGGCAACAATCACGCCTGGACATACACATACACCATTGAAGTTGAAGACTTCACAATGCCGTCCAATGATGGCTCTTTAGTAGCCTGTGCTTCTGCAGCAACACAACCGACACCTCCGGCAGTGAATGACTACTGTGGTAATACAATTTCACCTACAGGCCCGATTACAGGCGGCACGTATGTTGGTTGTGAAGGAACAATTACTTACACATGGAACTATGAAGATTGCGAAGGCAACAATCACGACTGGGTATACACCTATACGATCGAGGTTGAAGACTTCCTGACGAACATGCCTGCCAATGAAGGCAGCACAGTAGCTTGCGCTGCTGATGCAACCGCACCCACACCACCGACTGTTGAAGATAACTGCGGCAATGAGATCACTCCGACGGGACCGACGACAGGCGGAACCTATGTCGATTGTGAAGGAACAATTACCTATACATGGAACTATGCAGACTGTGAAGGTAACGATCACGACTGGACGTACACATACACCATTGTGGTTGAAGATTTTGCGATTCCTGCTGACAACGGAGAAGTAATTGCCTGTACAGATGATCTTTATGTGCCGACACCACCAGTTGTTACGGATAACTGTGGAAACACTATTTATCCTTCAGCCCCTGTTGTAAGTGCTGTTCCTGTTTGTGAGGGTGATGTAACATATGTATGGACATATGAGGATTGTGCCGGAAACACTCATGACTGGACATATACTTTTACAATCGAATATGAAGATTTCACCATGCCTGTTGACGGATCACTCAGTGTATCATGTGAATCTGATGCGATTGTTCCATCTGCTCCTGCTGTTACAGACAATTGTGGTCAGGAGCTGACACCTTCAGGACCTATTGTTGGAGGAACTTTTGATGGTTGTATAGGAACAAAAACATACACTTATACATATACAGATTGTGCTAATAATTCACATGACTGGGTATTTACTTACAATATCGAAGATAATACTCCTCCAACTGCTGTTGCAGGGACAATTTCCAGTTGCTATCCAACAGTTGCTCTTGCAGAAGCTGCAGCCATTGCTGCTACAACAGATTTGTCAGATAATTGTACTCCTGTAGCAGAAATTCAGGTTACAGCGATTACGACCGGAACTTGCAATGCTGTTGTCACAGTTAAAGTTGAAGATAATTGCAGTAATTACAGCGAATATGTTTACTACACTCGTATTGACAATGAAGTACCTGTTATGACACTTCTCGGAAATGATCCTGAAAATGTGATGCTCAATTCAACCTATTCTGATGCAGGTGTATCAGCAATCGACAACTGCAGCGGTGATATCAGTCATCTGGTTTCAACCTCAGGAAATGTTGACACCAGTATTCCGGGTACATATGTATTAACTTACAATGTCACTGATGAGTGCGGAAATGTTGCCACATCAGTTTCACGAACCGTAAATGTTGGTGTATATGTAACAGGAACATTCAAGTATCTGAATAATGGACAGACACCTCTCAACAATGTTACAGTTGAACTGATGCAGGGGAATACTGCCGTTTATTCAGCTCAAACCGGTTCTGACGGAACTTATAACTTTCCGTTTGTTATGCCGGGAACGTATGACGTTGTTGCAACCACAATCAAGCCTACAAACGGATCCATCAATTCACTTGATGCCGGTTTACTGAATGCATGGGGAGCAGGTCCTCAGTATTCAATTGAAAAAGTCAGATTCAAAGCCGGAGATGTCAACTATACTTCATTTTTGGATGTTTCAGATGCAGGGTTGGTGAATTATTACTTCCTATCACTTGGGAATCCTTCATGGCCGGATCCTGTTGAGCTCTGGAGTTTCTGGAAAGCCAATGATCCTGTTAATGTGAACAGCTTCTCTGATGGTTTTTACCCGACAATTGATGTTGTTGGTGCAAATGTGGTTCAAAACTTTTATGGACTTGTCACAGGAGACTTTAATCTGAGTTTTGTTCCGGGTAGTGCCAAGTCAACAGGTTCTGTGATAGTGAATGATGGTCCGACATTTGGAGCTGTTGAAGGTGAAGAAGTTGTGTTGCCAGTTCTAACAGGTGCCGACATGACGGTTGGTGCAATGTCACTGATTCTCTCATATCCTGATCATCTTGCTGAAATTCAGAAAATTACCCTGGCATCTGATCCCGGCCAGCAATTGCCGTTCCAGATATATGGGAATCAGCTGAGGATTGGTTGGTATACTCAAAACCCGGTCACTGTTAATACTGATCAGCCACTATTTAATATTCACCTCAGAGTGAGATCAAATATTGAAAACGGAGATGTGATCAGGTTTGAACTGGTTCAGGATCCTCTCAATGAACTTGGTGATGCTTACATGGAAGTCATCGATGATGCAAGTTTGTTCATCGGACAAATTGCTCTCAGTACAACAGGCTTCTCTGAAGTTCATGATCAGTCACAGTTATCAGTCACAACATATCCGAATCCTGCAATAGAAAACATACATATCCATTACACTTTACCTGTAGACGGAAGAGTTGTCATTGAATTGTATGATCAGCTTGGCCGTAAAGTTGATGTTTTGGCTGAAGAATCACAAAACAGCGGAACACACTCTATGCTGTATGATGTAAGCAAATACAGTGCAGGTGTGTATACAATGACAATCAGATTGAAAAACAACAATGGGGAATACTCCGGAATCAATAAGATTGTGATTCGTAAATAATCATTTGTTCAGCGTTTACTGAACAGAAGATCACCCCGGAACTTTTTGGATTTTTTTTCTGAAGTTTCGGGGTGATTCTTTATGGTGTCTGTTGATATTTCAATTTGCTTATGGCATATTAAAAAAAAACGTACTTTTACACATTCTAATTCTGTGTGTTTATGGCGGGATTGTTTCAGGAATATTTCTTCAACAAAAAACTTCGTAAGTTCTTTGATTTGCGTGATTCCCAGCGGAGGAAGAAACTGTTGCCATATTCAGAGATGAAGACTTGTCTTGTACTGTTCGATGCTTCGGATGAACAGAATAGTCAAAATATGTTCGGAATCATTAAAGAACTTCAGGAATCCGGGAAACTTGTCAGAGCTGTTGGCTTTGTTCCCTGGAAGCATAACCCGCACTGGTGCTTTCCAAAAATTTCATACGATTATCTGAATACAAAAAACATCTCTTTTACAGGACTTCCCAAAGCTGAATTTGTAAATGATCTGCTTGAAATGCAGTTTGACATGATGATCAGTTTTCTTGAGAAGCCTGTTCCATCAATGTTTTATATTTCATCACTTGCCAATGCAGGGATTAAGATCAGCCGAAAAGTGAGCGATGATGATTTTTTTGTACAGGTTTTTGATATTATTATTGATAAAACCGGACAAACAGACAGGGCCTTTTTTGAAGAAATAAAAAACTATCTTCAACTACTTAACAACAGCAGGAAATAACATATCTGAAATCAACCTTCAATATTTAAAATAAACAATATGACCGTAAAACGAAAATTTCAGGGAGCAGGGGTCGCCATCGCAACTCCATTTTTAAACAACGATGAAATAGACTATACATCCCTTGCAAAACAGGTTAAACATGTAATTGCTGGAAAAATTGATTATATCGTCCTTTTCGGAACAACAGGTGAGTCCCCGACAATCAGTTATGAAGAAAAGAAAGTAGCAGTCAGAAATGTCTCTGAAATGATTGCCGGTCGTGTTCCTCTTGTAGTGGGTTTCGGTGGCAACAATACCGGAGAGCTGGTTTCACAGATTACATCCTTTGATTTTCAGGGAGTTGATGCCATGCTATCCGTTTGCCCGTATTACAACAAACCCAACCAGAATGGGATGTATTATCATTTCAAAGCTGTGTGCGATGCTTCTCCTGTGCCGGTTATATTATACAATGTTCCCGGACGGACTGTCGTTAATATGGAACCTGATACGACAATCCGCATTGCACAGGAATGTCCCAATGTTATCGGCATCAAGGAGGCAACAGATAACCTTGATCAGGTAATGGATCTTCTGCATCGTAAACCCGAAAATCTGCTTGTCATTGCAGGTGATGATGCACTTGCCCTGCCCTTTATGTCACTGGGTGCTGACGGTGCAATCTCTGTCATCGCCAATGCTTTTCCCGGTGAGTTTGCCGGAATCATCCATGCTGCAGAAGATGGAAATTATGTACGATCACGTCAATACCATTTCAAACTGCTGCCTCTCATGCAGATTCTTCTGAAATCAGGAAATCCGTCAGGTATTAAAGCCATTCTCAGTTGTATGGGACTATGCGGCAATCATTTCAGGCTGCCTGTTCACCAGGTCACTGAAGAACAGTATCAGGCGTTATGCAGTATGACACGTCAGATCATGGATTCTACTATCAAATAAACAGAATATTTCATGAAAAAAATATTTGTTGTACTCATTGCAGTGTTATCTGTAATCCAAACTTTGCGTGCTCAAAACATCAATCAGGACAGCATTGTCAGTATTTCTTTCGGCCAGAAACCCGAATTGTATTTCAGCTTTCCCCTTCAACATCACGACATGATGCAGCAACTCACAAGAATTGTAAGTATTGACAATGTTTCCGGGAGTGATGTCATTGCTGTTGCCAACAAAAAAGAATTTGCCTTGTTCCTTGAATATGATATTCCTTTTCAGGTTCTGCTTTCTCCCAATGAGATGTTGCCTGCTGAAGCGTGGACCATGCGTGATGAATTTGCTGACAAATCAACCAATAACTGGGATTATTATCCAACATATCAGGCCTACCTGGACATGATGGCACAGTTTGTCATTGATTATCCCGCACTTTGCCGGATTGATACAATCGGCTATTCGGTACAGGGAAGATTATTGCTTTCAGCTGTCATTTCTGACAATGTGAATGTGGACGAAGATGAACCTGAATTTCTCTACACTTCAACAATGCATGGTGATGAAGTGACAGGATATGTACTGATGCTTAGACTGATAGATTATCTGCTATCAAATTACGGAACAAATACCGATGTGACGAATCTGGTGAATAATGTTGAGATATATATCAACCCCAATGCTAATCCTGACGGGACGTATTATGGGGGAAACAGCACTGTTGCCAATGCAAGGAGAAATAATTACAACAATTATGATCTAAACCGTAACTATCCTGACCCAACAGGAGATATGTATCCTGACGGACCAAGACAGATTGAAACACAGTATTTCATGGACTGGGCACAGGAAAGAGATTTTGTCATGTCAGCAAACTTCCACGGAGGAGCAGAACTGCTGAATTATCCCTGGGATTATACCACAACAAATTACCCCGACAAACAATGGTGGATAGATGTGTGCATTGAATATGCCCAGTCTGCCCAGTCGAACAGTCCTTCCGGCTATTTTGATGACAACAATCCGGGGTCAGATTATCCGGGAGTCATTGAAGGTGCCACCTGGTATACTGTCAACGGCAGCCGCCAGGATTATATGCAGTTCTATGCAAATTGCCGTGAAGTAACAAATGAGATTTCTTCCACAAAAATGCCTGCTGCTTCCAGTTTGCCAAATTTCTGGACCTACAATTCTGAAGCCTTATTCTTGTATATAAAACAGGTGCTGTTCGGTTTCAGAGGTGTTGTAACGGATGATTGCACAGGATTGCCATTGAAGGCAAAAATAGAACTCATCGGACATGATGCCATGAACTCACATGTGTTTTCTTCATTGCCCTTGGGAAATTATCACCGTCCAGTTGAAGCTGGGACATATTCAATCAAAGCATCTGCTCCTGGTTATGCAGATCAGCAATATACAAATGTGAGCATCAGTGATTACAATACTGCTATCAGGAACTTCACCCTGACGCCCAATATTCCTGTTGTTCAGTTTGAAGCGGATAAAACATATACCTGCGATGGCACAATTGTGTTCCAGAACAACAGTATTGCTTCACAGGATGTTGTGTACGCATGGGATTTCGGCGACGGAACAACTTCGGGCGATATCCATCCGGTTCATACATATACCACAGAGGGCATGTACAACGTGAAGCTTGTCGCAACCAGTTGTGCCGGAACAGACTCGCTGATACGTTCTTCATATATTCATGTTGAGCTGATACAGCCTCCGCTGACAGCAGATCAGAGCAACTGCGGCCCTGCAGTCTTCACCCTGAATGCAACTGCCACAGGATCAATATACTGGTGGGATGCTGCTGGAACAACAATCCTTGATACGGGAAGCACATTTGTCACACCTTTGCTCACCCAAACAACATTCTATAATGTTTCAACACTTGAGCAAAATCCTTCATGTACCGGTGGCAAAGTTGATAATACCGGAAACGGAACATACTTCAACTCCCCGGGAGAATCTGGGCTCGTGTTTACAGCCCACAAACCGCTTGTCATCAACACTGCTGATGTATATGCCGATTCACCCGGGATGAAAACGTTCAGGGTAACTGACTCAGGAAACAATACTGTTTCTTCTGTTACTGTAAATGTTCCTTCCGGTCAAAACACAGTCCAACTTGGACTGGAAGTTCCTGCCGGTTCAGGCATGAAGTTGCTTGCACAGGCTTATCCGAATCTTTTCAGAAATGAAAGCACAACAAATATTGGCTATCCGTTTCAGATTTGCGACCTGATGACCATTACTACAAGTACTGAAGGAACGGAAAATTATAATTTTTTCTACAACATAGAAGCAGAAGCACAAACCACTCTGTTTGGTGGAATGACAAGCAATACGACGAATGGTGGTTATTTCACAAGTGCAGTCGTTCACGGGTTGTATTTTGACTGTGCTGAAGAAGTTGTGCTCAAGTCAGTGAAAGTCTATTCGGGACAGGCCGGAAACAGAACAATTTCACTCAGGGACGCATCCGACAATCTTATAACAAGTGCCGTGGTGAATATCCCTTCAGGTGAAAGCAGAATTGTGCTGAACATGACAATTCCTTCCGGAAACGGCCTGAAACTTCTGCGGCCTGCAACACCTAATTTATGGAGAGACGGAGCGACATCATCGCCTGTATTACCGTATCCGTTCAACATTGGTGATGTAATTACCATCACCGGAAATTCTGCTTCCAACCCCAGATATTATTATTATTTTTACGACTGGGAGGTGGAGAAAAGCATCGTGTGCGAAAGTCCGAAAGTCCCTGTGGCAGCATACATTCACGATACGCCGGTACCTTCTTTCACATGGAACGAAGTGGGACACACAGTAACTTTTACGAATACTTCAACAGGCGGAGGCAGTTTTCAGTGGAATTTTGGGGACGGAAGCACATCCAGTGATCAAAATCCTGTCTACACATATACAACATCAGGAAATTACACTGTCACCCTGACTCAGAACAACGATTGCGGCAGTGATGTATACACAGATCAGCTTCTTGTCACTTCTATTGATTATTCATCTGTGAATCATGGTATTAAAGTCTTTCCAAATCCTGTAGGCAATCATTTTTTCCTTCGTTCAGACAAAACAATGAATGATGTTGAAATTTATAATCTCTTCGGACAGAAACTGATGCATGTGGAAATCCGGAATACAGATGCGATGATTCAGGTTGATGACCTGCCAGCCGGAACATATGTTATCAGAGTGATGACTGATGATGCTCTTATTCCTTTGAGAATCTTTAAACTTTAAGGAAAATATATCCATGTTTCGCAAACAGGATGCTGTTCTGCAATTTTAGGGTAAGAGAGATTTTTAATACTTTTTTTTTGCTGAAGTTCAGAGGTCTTTGTATTTTTGTGTTTGTTAAAACATATGATTATGCTTCTCATTCTCTCGCCTTCCAAAACCATGGACTTTAAAACACCTGTTCCTGCTGTTGAAAGTACACAACCTCTTTTTCTGAAGCAGGCTCAAGAACTTGTTTCATATCTGAAGCAAATGAGTGCCGCAGAGATTCGTGAACTGATGCAGGTTAGCGGACCTCTTGCTGTACAAACAAAAACCCGCTTTATGGAGTGGTCACAGGTTCATACCAGCCAAAACGCCCGCCAGTCTGTTTTTGCATTTTCAGGAGATGTGTACGACGGCCTCGATGTTTCTTCTTTAATCCACAGTGATATCATCTTTTCACAGAAGCATATGATCATCCTTTCAGGCTTATATGGTCTTTTAAGACCTTTGGACCTGATGATGCCCTTTCGCCTGGAAATGGGCCTAAAATGGGAAACAGAAAAGTTCAGCAATTTGTATGAATACTGGAAGAAAGCAGTGAACGAATCCTTCTTTCAGGTTTTAAATGCGTCAGGAAGCAACACTGTTGTCAATTTGGCTTCACTGGAGTATTTTAAAATTCTTGAACTTAAAAAAAGCAGCATTCAAGTTGTAACACCCTCATTTCTTGAGTTTAAGGATGGAAAAAAGAAAATGGTCAGCATTTTTGCCAAAAAGGCCAGAGGAATGATGGCCCGGTTTATTATCACAAATAAGATTACCGATCCGCTTGAAATGACAGCATTCAGTGATGGGGGGTATGCTTTCATCCCCGAAGAAAGCGACGAAAAGAAACTGATTTTTGCCAGATAATCATTACTTCTACACCATGATTTTTATTATTTCATTTCTTTCCGCTTTCTCTGAATTCAGTCGGATAAATGAATTAATCATGTATTTTTGCAAAGAAGGAACCCATGTCATTGGATTCAGAAACACATTTTAACCTATTCGGTATGCCTTATTTAAGAGTTTTGAGATTGAAATTCAACACATTATTGACATTATCCCTTTGAAATGATGAAAAGATCAAAATACGTCATTTACCTTGTGATTGTTTTCTATCTGCTGATCCATGCATTCAGAGGGTATTGGAAAGATCCGAAACTGATTATTGCAAGTGATGTAATTGAATATTATTCCTATCTGCCTGCCACATTTATCTATAATGACCTGACATTGAAGTTTAAGGAACACAAAGATGTTCAGAACAGAATCTGGGGTCATCAGCTTGAGAACGGCAATTATGTCATTAAGGTTAGCATGGGCCTTTCCCTGATGTATGCTCCTTTTTTTCTGGCTGGTCATGCAGTCGCATCAATGACAGGTTTCCCGGCTGATGGATATTCAATTCCATATGCTGCAGGA
The DNA here is from genome assembly GCA_964388575.1 of uncultured Bacteroidales bacterium. Classification (GTDB taxonomy): domain Bacteria; phylum Bacteroidota; class Bacteroidia; order Bacteroidales; family DTU049; genus CAYMAZ01. The sequence goes on from CAYMAZ010000034.1 coordinate 11,277, forward strand.
TTAACGATGTCATCAGTATTTTTCTTCATTCTTGGTCTCATTGTACTTAGAAAATTTCTGCTCCATTTTTATTCTGATGAAACCACAGCAATCGTCATCGCCCTGGTCGCCATAGCAACAAACCTGACCATGTACCTGACAATGGTGCCGGCTTTTCCACATACCTATTCCTTTTTTCTGATTGCTGCTTTTCTGTTGCTGACTCTGAGGTGGCACCGGAAAGCATCTTTCCGGAATGCCATTTTGCTCGGACTGACATATGGAATGATCACACTCATTCGTCCCACCAATGCAATTATTGTTTTGGTTTTTATCTTATGGAACGTGACGGGATATCAGGCTTTGAAAGAAAGGATCAATTTGTTTCTGCAAAATTGGAAAAGCATTGTACTGATCCTGTTGTTCACACTGATTGTCTGGGTTCCACAGATGGTATACTGGAAACTGATTACGGGTCATATATTCTACTACTCTTACAATGACGAAGGATTCTTTTTTCTTCAACCCAAAATCTGGAGTGTGCTGTTCAGCTACAGAAAGGGCTGGTTGCTTTATACTCCTGCCATGGCTCTTGCAGTAATTGGATTATATCACCTCTACAAAACTCAGAAACACATGTTTTTAGGAATTGTGCTGTTTTTGATTGTGAATGTGTATGTAATTTCTTCATGGTGGTGCTGGTGGTTTGGAGGCTCATATGGCCACAGGGCATTTATTGACTCTTATTCGTTGATGGCAATCCCACTTGCTGCTCTGATCCAGGTCAATTTAAACAGATCATTGAAGTACAAAGTTTTTATGTATATTCTTGCAGGTTTCTTGATCTTTCACAATCTTTTTCAGACAGTAAAATATACAAATACAGCCATTCACTGGGACTCTATGTCCAAACTGGCCTATTACGAAACGCTTTGGAAACTGAATGCCACATCATTGTATTTTGACCTGCTGATTCCGCCGGACTATGAAAGTGCAAGGAAAGGATTGCCTGAGCAAACAGAAATGCTCATGTACAAAAATCAAAGGAACTCAGTTCCTCTTGAAGCAGCAATGGCAGATCGTGATTTTGCGGAGCTGTTTTATCAGCCCTTTGAAGAAGGGAATTTTTTACACAATGAAAATTTTTCTGAGTTTCTGGATACCACTGTCAGGCATTCATGCAGTGCTTCTTTTGCAATACATGCTGAAAGGGAGTTTCTCCCCGGATATTTTACCAATTTTGAAACATTGAACAGTTTGAATCTCAGCTATATTGCTGCTGATTATTACTTCTTTGTCCGGGATGCTGTGCCAAAGGACGGCATCGGACTCGTCATGTCTGTTGATAAGGGCGATGAATGTGTTTTGTACTTTTATGATACTGCCGACAGGTATGACCTGAAAATGAATCAGTGGAACCTGCTGCATTTTATAATTGCTTTTCCGCAGGGAATGGAAGGAAATGATACGTTCGGATGCTATTTATGGAATAAAGCTCGAATGTCTTCAGGATTTATTGATGATTTCAGAGTGTATGGAATTCGGTGATCAGTGAAAAAATGCAGCTGATATGAAAACAAACACATTGATTGAAAATAAATGGATTGCATACATTTCTCTGGCCGTTACGTTGCTCTTGTGGCTGTATGTTGCATTCAATCCTCAATCATCTTTTTACGGATACGGTGGTGCAGATAACGTGCTCCACTATCAGTTGTCACGATATGCATTCGCTCATCCTGAACTGTTTTTTTATCACTGGGGAAAGCCACTGTTTACAATACTGAGTTCCCCGTTTGCTCAATTTGGTATCAGGGGCGTTTCAATCTTCAATATCATTGTTTCACTGGCTTCCTGCTGGTTTACATGGCGTATTGCTCTGATGCTGAAGTTCAGACATTCTGCGCTTGTGATTGCATTTGCAGCATTTACACCGGTGTTTTTCTTTTCAGCAACATCTTCACTTACTGAGCCCCTGTTTGCACTGTTTGCAATTGCCGGAGCTTATGCATTTATCCGGAAAAAGTATATTGCTGCTGCCATTATTTTTTCACTGACCATCTTCATCAGGTCTGAAAGTCTTGTATTATTTCCTGTGTATATTCTTGCATTGCTGATTGTGAAACAATGGAAAGCACTCCCGTTTCTGCTGACAGGATTTCTGGTCATCAGCCTGGCGGGTTTTCCCTTTCACGGTGACTTTTTCTGGTTCTTTACAAAGATGCCATACAGCATTGGCAGCTCAATATACGGCAGTGGCAGCATTCTGCATTTTGTGAAGAATTATAAGGAAGTATTCGGATTGCCGCTGGCTGTTTTTGTATTTGCGGGCGGATTGTATTTTCTGCTGAAGTTGTTTACTGATGGTCAATACCGGAAAGCAGAATCACTTGCACATCTTGCTGTCATTTGCGGAATCCCGCTTGTATTTTTCGCCGCACACAGCTGGGTTTGGTATAAAGGTATGGGTGGATCCATGGGTTTACTCAGGGTAATGGTTTGTGTGGTGCCATTTTTTGCAGTCATCGGAATTGCAGGGTATAATTTTATTTTGCAGAAAATACTGAATAGAAGAGTGTTGCTCAGCTCTGTCCTGTTTTTGCTGATGTTTGTGTTCAGCCTGTTTTTTGTTTCGCGAATCCTCCCGGGATTTGTCATTCGAGCAGAAACTTCTGAAAAACTGCATCAGGAAACAATGGCCTATATCAGAAATGAAGGCCTTGATGACAGGAAGATCTATTTTTTTAATCCCTTGGTTCCCATGTTTCTTGACAAAGATCCGTGGTCTGAAAATATGCATTCAATCAGGGAAAGGATCGATGCAATTCATTTGCCTGAGCCGGGTGATATTTACATCTGGGATGCACATCTCGGCCCTAACGAAGGGGAAACACCGCTCGACAGTTTGATGAAGCGAACTGATTTTAAGCTGCTGATGTGTGTGATGCCGGCCAAACCATACAATGATCAGGGTGAATTTCAGTATGCAGTGTATACGTTTATGAAGCTTCCTCCTGAAGAACAGGCTGATAACTACAGCATCGCTTCTGATAAAACCGGTTTTCTCAAAAAACGATATAAATTTTCTGCTCCGTTGTATGCATTCAGCTTTGAAGGTGATGATCCCCGGGAGGTTGATAAAGCTTACATTAATGAAGATTCGGGATCACTGTCAAACAATGTCTTTTGTTTTTCAGAAGAACCGGAATTTCTTGGTTTTTTTGAAGTCCCGTACTCACAAATCTCGGAAGGCAGGAATGAAATGACACTCCTCTTTGAATGCAGTTTTCGAAAAACCGGCGATCTGATGCCCCGGGCGAATATTGTGGTCACCGTTGAGAAGGATGCCCAGATCTTCTTTTACGAAGCTTCACCGGTTGATTTTACCGGAATGAGCGATACTGCCTGGACATCAGTTCAGGTTCTGTACCATATTCAGGCAAAAGCAGGGAAAAGCCATACGATGAAATGTTATATCTGGAACAGAAGTAAGACTGGTAGTCACTTCTGTATTGACGATGTGAAGATTTACAAACTGGAAACACTTTAGTCTTTCAGGAATTTCCTGCAGAAAACATTGTACTTGATAATGCACCAGACAGCTCTGAAACCGTCTTTCCATCCGATTTTTTTGCCGTCTTCCGATGTCCTGGCATAATAAGAAATTCCCACTTCATAGATTCTGATTTTCGGATACCTGGAGATCTTGGCAGTAACTTCAGGTTCAAATCCGAAACGGTTTTCTTTCAGGTCAATCTGTTTGATGATTTCAGACCGGAACAATTTGTAGCAGGTTTCCATGTCTGTGAGGTTCAGGTTGGTGAAAATATTGGAAAGCCACGTCAGGAAATTGTTGACAACACTGTGGCCGTAATACATGATTCTTCTCGGTTTTCCACCGGCAAATCTTGAACCGTAAACAACATCAGCAAATCCGTCAATAACTGGTTTCAACAAAAGGTTGTATTCATGCGGGTCAACTTCAAGGTCAGCATCCTGTATGATTAAATATTCTCCTGTAGCCAGATCAATCCCTTTGTGTATTGCAGCACCCTTTCCCATATTAACCTGCTGGTCAAAAATTCTGATGTTGGCTTCAGGGTGTGTGGAAATGTATTCTCTTACAATGTGTGCTGTATTATCTTTCGAGCAGTCATTGACAACCACAACTTCCTTTTGCATGCCTGCAATCAGTTCAACTTCAAGGACTTTGTCCAAAACCTGATAAATGGTTTGTTCTTCGTTATATGCAGGAATAATGATTGAGAGAGTTTCGAAAGTCATGACTGGAGATGTATGATTAATAAAATGGTTTTTTAAACGGATGAACCTTTCAGATATTTTTTGCAGAATAAATTATATTTCAGTATGCACCAGATGGCTCTGAAACCGTCTTTCCATCCGATCTTTTTGCCTTCTTCATAGGTTCTGCCATAATAGGATATTCCGACCTCGTATATACGGATCTTTGGAAATCTTGAAATTTTCGAAGTTACTTCTGGTTCAAATCCAAATCTGTTTTCTTTCAGGTCAATCTTCTTAATGATGTCAGCTTTAAATAATTTGTAACAGGTTTCCATATCTGTCAGATTCAGATTGGTAAACATATTCGACAGAAACGTGAGAAATCTGTTGCCGATGCTGTGCCAGAAAAATAGAATTCTGTGCGGATTACCGCCCATAAATCTTGATCCGTAAACCACATCTGCAAAACCATCTTCCATGGGTTTCAGCAGAAGGTTGTATTCCTGAGGGTCATATTCAAGGTCAGCATCCTGAATGATGATGTATTCACCTTTTGCCAGTTCGATTCCCTTGTGAAGAGCTGCGCCTTTTCCCATATTCACAGGCTGTGAGTAAAAATGAATATCAATATCGGGGTGATCAGACATGTATTTCTGAACAGCATCTGCAGTCTTGTCACGTGAGCAGTCGTTCACAATGACGATTTCCTTTATGATGTTATTAATAAGCTGTACTTCCAGAATCTTGTCAAGGATGAGATGTATTGTCTGTTCTTCATTATAGGCGGGAATGATTACAGAGAGAGTTTTCTGGCTCATGTGAAAATTTTGTGCAATATTACAAAAAAAAAAAGAAAGTACTTCATTCACAATAAGAACGTAAATCAGAGAGAATCAATCCAATGTGCAGAAACGAATTTCTTGGAAATTCCCATTTGTTGATAATTTCTTCTTACCTTTACATCAAACATCTATTCAGTTGATTTAACTTATATTTCAAATGAAGCAGTTTAACAGACTTGACAAATCATTCGGACCTGTGGGTTCAACGGCAGGAATTATGATTTTTACTGTGGGACTCATCATGTTGTATTTCTCTTTTACAGCGGTTATTCTTATGGTGTTCGGAGCATTTTTTGGTTTTTCAATGTCTGCGACGTATGTTGATGCCAGCCTGAAAAGAATAAAGTTTGCAGTTCTTGTATTTGGGTTGATTCCCATAGGGAAATGGATTTATGTGAATGAAACAATGAGTCTTGGGATTAAAAAATCACAAATCGGATGGAGGACATACAGCAGAGGAAACAGAACACTGGATCTTGTAGGAAATGATTTCCGTATCGTTCTATATAATGAAAGGAGGGAAGAAATCATGCCTGTTAAGATATTTAAAGATATGGAAATTATTCAGTCAGAACTTGAACATTTTAGCGAGCAACTTGGAGTCAGGATGATTAAATGAGTTTATAATTCATTTGCTAACCGGTATCAACTGATTGTTTTTGTATATTTGTCAGCGCAAATGATTAAAATATTTGAATGTATGAACAATTACAGGAAAGTCGAAACAATCTTCGATCCACCACAATATCATTGGGTTGGGAACGGATTCAAAGTACATAATTTTTTGCCACGTGCCATTGGTTCAATTGACAGAATGAGCCCTTTCTTTCTGCTTGATTATAATGCAAAAATGTATTATCCACCTTCGGATGAAAAGAGGGGAGTGGGTGTACATCCACACAGAGGCCTTGAAACGGTGACCATTGCTTATCATGGAAAAATTGCACATCATGACAGTGCAGGAAATGGCGGCGTCATTGCCGAAGGGGATGTGCAGTGGATGACAGCAGGGAAAGCCATTCTGCACAAAGAATATCACGAAGAAAGTTATGTGGTTGAAGGTGGTGATTTTCAGATGATTCAGCTCTGGGTGAACCTTCCAGCAAAATACAAAATGACTGAACCCAAATATCAGGAAATTCCCAATTCGATGATGGGAAAATATTTGCTTGACAATAATATGGGTCTTGTCAATGTCATTTCAGGTGAATATCAGTCCGTCAAAGGTCCGGCATATTCCTTTACACCAATCAATTTATTTGATGTCCACCTTGAAAAGGACGGGGTTATTGATTTTTCATTTCAGGAAAATCATAATACTGCCATTATGATTGTAAGCGGTGAACTTATCATTCATGATCATCATGTTGTTTCTGCTGATAAGTTTGTGTTGTTTGAAAATTCGGGGACAGATATCAAAATCAGAGCATCTCAACAGTCTGTTTTCTTAGTCATGAGCGGCGAGCCCATCGATGAAGAGATTTATCCCTATGGTCCCTTTCTGATGAATACACGTGAAGAAATTGAGCAGGCATACGATGATTACGGTAATGGGCTTTTTGGACATCTGGAAGATTAACCGTTTTTTTGTTGAATTCTCATTTTTTAGGCCAATTCTTTTTGTTTGAGAAGGTAACCCCAAAATTGTTGTCAACTCTTCTTCGCTGGAAACGTGAATCACACGCATACTCTTGTGTAAATTTTCAAGACGTGTCTCAAATGTGTTAGCTGGTATTAATGAATCAGCACCTCAAATTAAGATTTTACCATTTTTTATTTGACGGAATAATTCTAATTTCGCAGCATGAAATTCAGATTGCTGACGATACTGCTGCAACTTATCTCTCTGCTTGCCATGAGCAGAAATGACACAATTCAGTTCCAGGCAGTTAGAACTGAACATCCTCCCAAAATTGACGGAATATTGAATGATGAATCATGGAAACATGCTGTTCCTTTAACAAACTTTGTTCAGTACGATCCGTTTCAGGGCAGAGAACCAACATTTCAGACTGTAGTGTATGTCCTGTATGATGATGAAGCCATTTATTTCGGAGCAAAAATGCTTGATTCATCTTCTGATTCTGTATTAATGCAGCTCGGAAACAGAGATACAGATCTCAATGCAGATGACATTACTTTTCAATTTGATCCGTTCAGCAACAACCAGGATGCATATTATTTCAGAGTGACCTCGTCCAATGTTCAGAGTGAATGGAGAAAGAAAGATGCTTCTTACAATGCTGTATGGCACAGTAAAACTACTGTCTCGGAAGAAGCCTGGTGTGCTGAAATAAAAATTCCCTATTCTTCAATCAGAATACCGCCGGTATCCATTCATTCATGGAAATTTCAGATAACACGAAATATCAGGCGATATCGTGAGTTCTCTAAACTGACACCTGAAAAAAAGGGTGTTGACAATGACATGATCTTTTGGGGCTCACTGGTTGGAATAACAGAAATTCAGACTCCTGTCAGATTAGCGCTGACACCGTATCTTTCTGTTTTCGCAGAAATTCATTCCAATCAGCCGGGTCAATCACGAAATGTCAGTATTTCTCCAATTGGTGGACTTGATCTGAAATACGGCATTAATGAGAGTTTTACGCTGGACTTGACACTATTGCCTGATTTCAGTCAGGTTAAATCAGATGATGTCGTGAAAAATCTGTCAGCATTCGAAGTAAACTTCAGTGAACAACGTCCTTTTTTTCTGGAATCGATGGATTTATTTAAACTTGGAAATTTATTTTATTCACGAAGAATCGGCAGATTTCCTTCCAAATATTACAGTGCAGAAAATACATTACAGGAAGATGAAGAAATGATTTCCAATCCGGCATCAGTCAGCCTGATTAATTCGTTTAAAATTACCGGACAAACCAGCAAAGGTCTCTCTGTTGGGGTTTTGAATGCTATAACCGACAGAGCATTTGCTGAAATTCAAACTGCAGACGGAAAAATCAGGAAACATGAAACAGAACCCATGGCAAATTACAATGTTTTTGTTCTTCGTCAGGCTTTGAAATATAATTCTTCTGTTTATCTGATCAACACTAATGTGTTGAGGGAAGGTCGTAACCAAACTGCAAATGTCACAGGGTCAGGTGTCAAACTTTACACCCCCGAAAATACATATTCATTGACACTGAATGCATCTGCAAACAGTAAATTTTATAATGTCAGAGAAACAGAACATGCCAGTGCAGGTTATGCCTGGAATGGAATGCTTGCAAAGGTCAGGGGAAACATGCAGTATTATTACTATTACCAAATGAAAAACGACAGGTATGATATCAATGATATGGGCATGAATTATACTAACGATGAAGCACATCATGAAGCGCAACTTGCATATAAAATATTTGATCCTTTCTGGAAACTTCTTCGCTTAAATACCGGGGTGAATATCTGGCGTTCAAACAGAATCACGACAGGAAAACCAACGAGCGTTGGAATAGATCTTTCAGCATCCACAACCACAGATACTCATTTCAGTGTGTGGACAAACGGGTCGTGGTATTTTGCTGATAGCTATGATTACTATGAGCCCAGAACAGAAGGCTACTTTTACATCGTCCCGAAGGGATATGAAATGTACCTTGGTTTCTCCAGTGACTACAGAAAGAATTTTGCTCTCGATGGATCAGTAAACTTTTCAGGACGACCTGAAATCGGAAACAGGTATTATGCATTCAATCTGACTCCAATCATTCGGGTCACAAACCATTTTCAGTTTAACTTTTCGGCTTCGGTCAAACAAAATATCAATTCACGTGGTTTTGCAGGAAAAGATGAAAATGAATTGCCTGTGTTTGGAAACCGAGATGTAACCACAATTGAAAATGCTTTCAACGGAACCTATGTGTTTGTCAATAACCTGTCTCTGAGTGTTCGATTCAGACACTACTGGTCAAAGGGAATATATGATCGTTTTTATGTGCTGGATGTAAACGGAAGACTGAATGATGCTTCAGCAAATCTCCGCTTTGATGATTTTACATTCAACTCCTTTTTGTTAGACCTGGTTTTCAGCTGGGAATTTGCTCCCGGAAGTAACCTGACTCTTGTCTGGAAAAACAGCATTATTGATGAATTGAATTATGCTTTTCATGGGTACTGGAATAATCTTGAAAACACGTTTACTCAGCCACAAACTAACTTGCTCAGCATGAAGTTTTTATATTATCTTGATTATCATACCCTAAGAAGTAGAACAAGAAAATTCTGACTTATTCAAATGTAAAGGTGAGATAAAAAATCTTGGTGTTGAGTTTTTCAATAGTATTTGTATATATTGTCCCTTCACGTTTTAAAAGATCACGCAATCCATAGGCCATCTTAATCTCGATTCCGAACTTGAAATATTCAAGATAAAAGTCAAATCCTGTTCCGATCTCTGCTGAAAAGTCATTTCTTTTGAGCTTTATAACATCTTTATCCTGAACTTTTTTCTTGGCCAGTGATGCCATGTCAATGCTGTATTTGAAACCACCAATTACGTATGCCCGTACGTTGGTCATCCTGTCTGACTTAAACTTCAACAATAATGGGAAATCAATAAAAGTGGATTCAATTTGTTTTGTGTAATTTTCAATGTTCCCTTTTTCAATGACAGAATAATTCAGAATCCGGTCTCCAAAAGATAGGGAAGGAATAAAACGCATATTAAAGTTCGTTCCAAGCCTGAGATCAGAAATGATGCCGATGTGAAACCCCCATTGTTCCTGAGGCTGGACTATCATCAGTGAATCATAGGTTTTGTAGTCAGGAGAGCGTTTGACAGAAAAGTTCATTTCATTGATTCCAAGTATAAACCCAAATCTGACACGCTTCACATCATACCCGGGGAGGTTCTCAACTCCACGCGGACTTTGGGAGAATCCTGCAGAATGAATGAGTATGAAAAAAAGTGCTGCAATAAATATTCCTGACTGTTGTCGCATGAAATTTGTAACTTGTAATTTCAACGGTTATATGATTGGTTTAGTATAAAGGACTGCAAATTTATATAAAAAAGATAAGATACAAATTCCATAAGAAAGAATTTAAAATGTACAGACTTGAATTCATCATTGAAAAATTCATGTATTTTTGTGCTTGAATATGAATCAGGAGAAATTAAACTTTACTTCACGAAGGATTGATGAACAGTATCTTAAGCTATTGTTCAAGGAATATTATAAAAATCTGTGCCTTTTTGCCAGGCAATATGTACATGACAACGAAAAGGTTGAAGATCTTGTGCAGGATGTTTTTCTTAATATATGGGAAAAGGGTGAATTGAATGCATCAGAAAATCAGGTGAAAAATTATCTTTATACTTCGGTCAGAAACCGTTGTCTGAATTATATCAGAGATAACAGAAAGTTTGACAATAATTCAGATGTTTTACAGGTTGAAAATATTCATGAATCCAACAGAATTGAATATCGTGAGCTTGAAAAACTGATCAGAACAACCATTGATTCTCTTCCTGAAAAATGTCGTGAAGTATTTGAGCTGAGCAGATTCAAAGGGTTGAAATATCAACAAATTGCCGAATTGATGGGAATTTCTGTTAAAACTGTCGAAGCACAGATGTCAAAAGCCCTTCGTGTGCTCAGAGACAAACTCTCTGGATATACAAATGGGTTGTTTGCGGTTTTAATATTTTTTAAATGTTTATATAAGGGAAACACCTCTGTGGTGTGTATACATAAAGATGAAGCAATTTGACAATGGCATAAGTGAAGAACTGTTGATACGTTACCTGCTCGGAGAAACCGGTGAACAGGAAAATGTTCTGTTGAAACAGAGTATGTCTGATGATCCCCAAATTGGGGAAGAGTTGCAGAAATTACGCAATCTGCTGGACATGATTGAACTTATGAAAATTAATCCGGAAGCATCATGGAATAAATTGAGTGGTCAATTAAGACGCAAATCTCCTTCTTTTGATTCGGGGACAAAACGCAGATATTTTTCTATGAGAAAGATTGCTGTCGCGGCTTCAATTCTGATTGTGATCGGGGTGACTGCATTTTTTGGGTACAATACGTTTATGTCAAAACCTGTAACTACCCACACATATGCCGAAACTACAATACTTGAACTCAATGATGGTTCGAGGGTTACTCTGAACAGAGATTCGGAACTCAGGTATCCTAGAAAATTTATAAGAGACCAGCGAACTGTTCATTTGAAGGGTGAGGCATTTTTTGAAGTTGAGCCGGATCCCAATAAACCGTTTATTGTTGAAACTTCAGACCTGACAGTCACGGTTCTTGGAACTTCATTTTATGTCAGAGCATTTTTAGGACATTTGCCGGAAGTGTTTGTGGAAACAGGTGTTGTAGAGTGCCATTATAATCCCACAGGTGAAACTGTTGTCCTAGAAGCAGGGGAGACCGCTGTTTTTGGAAGCGGAATAACAGAAACAAGAAAAGTTTCAATTCCTGATCTGAACTCATATGCATGGAAAACCTACAATCTGAGATTTGAAAATGAACGACTGGATCATATTGTTATGCTTATTAACAAAGCTTACGGGAGTCAGCTTGAAATTGAAGGCAACATAGGTGAATGCCGACTGACAGTTAACTTCTCCAATCTGAATGTTGACGGGGTGCTCAATGTACTGCAGTCAATCCTTGATATCAGATATGTCAAAGGCAAAACAAAAATCATTCTCAGCGGAGAAGGCTGCTAAATTATTCTGTGGAGACTTTTCGAAAATACGCAATTGAAAATTGAGGATCAGTTTTCCGATAAAAATTTGTTATAATTTCAACTTTCTCACGCAATGCAGGATACGTTTCAACAAAATCCCAGAATCCGTCAGAAGCACAGAAAATCTGCTCAGCAAACAGATTAAAGTCTTCTTCAATATCAGCTGTCCCATATTGACTCAACACCCCCAATTCTGCAAAATCTACACTCAGCTCAGTTGAGGCAGTTCCCGACTGAATCGCTGCAACACCACCCTCTCCGTAAGTGAATCCTTTGTTGAGTTTTTTCCATTGTTCTGCTTTAAAATATTCAGGGTGACTAAAATACAGCAAGCTCGAAAATTCATGATGAAAAGTCTGTTCAAGGAATCTGTCGGTGTATCCCATGTCTTCTCCGCGGTTGGAAATATATATAATTCCTTCTGTATTTGTTCCACCGTATTCAACACCGAAAAACTCAAGATACCCAACAGCGTATATTTTTTTTAGATAGCGTTCAGGATATCCGGTGGGATATTTTTTGAGAGCCTTGAGGATGATATTTTCACTTCGCTCATACTCGGAACTGTCAAGAGGCTCAGCTTTTCCGTTAATTTCTCCTGTAAGCCATGATTCAGGGAACATGTCTTCTGAAATGGTAAAAATCAACTGAATTTCTTGATTGTTTGCTTCTGGTTTGAGGCTTTTATTCTGATCACAACTTAAGTTTTGACACGAAATACTGATAAAAAAAACAAGCAAAATGACAATACGGAACATCTGAATATTTTTTTCAAATTTACAACAGATTAAGCAAAAAGAAAACCTGTCTCAAAACATTGTGCTTCGATGTTTTCGAAATCTTGCGGATTAAAAGTCGGAATTTTTATCCACAAATGCACATCTTGTCTGAGACAGGTTTATTAAGTTAAAAAGTGTGTTCTGTTATTTTCTGATAATTTTGCTTAGGACAGTTTCCTTGTCAAGTTTCTTTGTGCAGAAAAACCAGTCATAGCATTTGGTATCCTCGTTCTGGCTTTCCATTCTTTCTTTGGCAACACCGCATGATCCGGCAGTGGGCACAATAACCTCATCACCTGGTCTCCAGTCGGCAGGAGTAGCAATTTTAAACTCATCTGCTGCCTGTAAAGCAATGACAATTCTGTATAATTCATCAAAATTACGTCCGAGACTCAGAGGATAATAAAGTATTGTTCTGACAATACCTTCAGGGTCAATGACAAAGACTGCACGTACAGCTTTGGTATTGCTTTCACCAGGCATCATCATTCCATACTTCTGTGCAACTTCCATTGTGATATCTTCTATCAACGGAAATTTTACTTCTACGTCTTTCATGCCTTTGTATTCAATCTTTTCTTTGATTGTACGCAACCATGCAATGTGACTGTATAGCCCGTCAACTGATAAACCAACCAGTTTGCAGTTTGCATCATTGAAATCTTTTTCCATTGAAGCAAATGTCATAAATTCTGATGTGCAAACAGGAGTGAAATCAGCAGGATGACTGAATAAAATAACCCAGCTTCCTCTGTAATCTGATGGAAAATTAATTTCTCCCTGTGTTGTAACTGCTCTGAATTCCGGAGCTTTTTCGCCGATTCTTGGCATTGCATAAACTTTGTTTTCTTCCATAATAATAATTTTTTAAAATGTTTAAATAAAAATGTTATTGTTTAATTTGAGCTTGTATTTGTAATCTGATATCACGGATTACAATATTTTCGATATTTTTTTTCTGAAAATAATCATTGAGTATTGTATCAAGTTCTTCATCATAATAATCAATGATTTTGTCAGATCCATCCACATGGATATGATGGTGGGTATGTGTAAATCCGTCATAGCGCGTTTTATCTGACTGAGTTGGAATTTTTCTGATTATTCCTTTCTCAACAAGACAATCAAGGACATTATAAACAGTTCCAGTGGCTATGCCCGGATTCTTTTTTCTTACCTTTTCTGCGATAATGTCTGCTGAGGGATGTACATCATTTGAAAGCAAGACCTCCAGAACTGCAATCCTCTGAGGCGTTACTTTTAACCCGTTTGTGGTTAATGTATGATGTATCTTTTTTTTCATTTGTAATAATTACTAAATAGGAATAATTCCTAAATAAGAATACAAAATTACAACATGTTTTTGAGTTGACCAAATATTTTTTGAAATTATTTTTACACTAAATGTAACAATCAGTATATCAGTGGTTAGCGAATTGTTAAAAATTTTTTAGAAATTAATTTTTAAAAAAGAGGAGCAGGCATCGTATTGCAAATTGATTGTAGAATTCATTATCACAGCGAATCTCTTCGGAATGAATGTGCAACCAGTCATATTGAATTTTTACCAATTAGGAAAATATATTCCTGGTAGCTTACAGTTTGGGAGTACATTTTAATCAGTAACAACAAATTGTTTTGTAATGCCAACATGTTCAGAAATAATTCTTATAATATAGAGGCCTGCTGATAAATTTGAAATATCAATCGTATGTTGTTTTGAATTGACTTCTTCAAAGATTAAAATTTGTCCAAACATATTGTATATTTCCATTGTCCTGATCATATCTTCACCCTGGATATTCAGTACATCAATTGCCGGATTGGGAAATAAAACGATGTTGGAACTTTCTGTCTCGCCGACATTCTGACTAAGATCCACAGTGATATCATCGATCGAGATGTAAAACATATCAGGAAAACTGTACGCTTGCCATCCAATAAAATAGATGCCGTCAGCAGGAACAGAAAATGATGAGGAGCTTTGCTCATAGTTCAGATTGCTGATTGTTCCCAGATCGACAATAAGATCTGACATGGCAGAAGGGTGGGGTTCATCTCCGATAAAAACCTTAAGCCTTTCAGGATACACTATGCCAAATCGCTTTCCTACGCTATACCAGAAGGATAGATTATAGATTTCTGATGCTTCGAGTTCAATACATGTGGAAAACAGCCAGTCATTTGCAGGGAGCGTAGATGAGTACTCATATAGAGCAAGCCAGTCACCTGTTCTTGCAAGTTGTTGGTATTCAGTGATATGCCATGTTTGATCACCGTTTACGTCCACAACTGACCACAAATCAGAATGTTCACCAGGCTCAAATCCCATGGTATATGGAGCAGTGGAATGTGCGAATTTTGTCAGAGAAAAACTTTTGCAGTCATTTGCTGTGTATTGATCTCCTGTAAGCTCTGTACATGTCGTAACTGTATAATTTCCAGGAGTAGAAAAATCTGCAGTTTGGTTAAATGTATAATATACGTATTCACCTGGTGAGATGGGCCCCTGAATGGATGTACTAACGGGTGTTCCGCCATTGATTGAAAAAGAAACAGGAACATTGGTTTGAGAATCATATCCGTTGTTTTTTAAAACAACAGTAATTGCCTCGTTGTTTAGGTAATTGCAACCTGAGGGGATGGAATACACATGATAGACCATCATGTCGTTGTTGCTTCCGGAACCGGCTGGATTGGTGATCACAAGTGTAGCGTGTTGTTTATCGTTCAGATCAGCAATCATGGAAAATTCTCCTGTAAGCAGATTGTAAGTGCCGAAATGGCTGTGTTCGCCGCACGTAATTGTATAGAGCTGGTTCGTCGCAAGATCAAACGAAACATCCTGTCCGTAATTCAGATCCATTCCGATTGGACCAACAGCTGTCACATCACCGTTGGAAGGATCAATTCTGTACAATACATCCGGATTGATTGAGGGGCCATACAGAAATCCGTCATCTGCGAAATCAATAGCCATGATACGTCCTTCATTACCAGTTCCAACAGGTGTAAGCACAAGAGTACTCAAATTTAATGTACAGAGAACAGGAAGTTGTGATGAATTCAGCACAAGGACATACATTGTCTGGGCTTCCCAGTCCCACGCCAGTCCAGTCGGACTTCCGGTAATTCCGGTAAGTGTCCCTATCAGCGAGAAATTTCCGTCCGGAGTCACAGTCCCGAAAGAAAAATCACCACATAGCCTGTAAATCTGGTTTCCGTCATATTCTTCGGCAGTGGGGAAGGGCGCTGAGCTGACATTGCCGATGCTGAAAAGGTTTCCGTTGGAAAGGTTAACCGACTGATACAGATGATCAGATAAATTGCTGGTCATAGCAACCGGAAAATCATCCACAACAAAGTTTCTGCTCTGGGAATCATTTGAAGTATTTTGATCGCTGGTGAGTTGTGTTGTGATTGTAATTGTATAATTTCCGGCAACTGCAAACCAGTTTGAAAAATTGACCAGTTCAGTATCAAATGAACTCAGGTTATTTACAGTTTTTGTGTCTGAATAAATCGTAGAAGTTCCGTCTGACATGACTGCTGTCACATTGAAAGATTGGGAATTAAATCCAAAATTTTTCACAAGGGCAGAGGGCGTCACATTCGTCCCTGTATTATAGAACCCACCCATTGGTATGGTTTGAATCCCTACATCATTTGCCAGTCCGGGAGTATATTTGATTTGTGCCTGTGGTTTGTTGGAATTGACGTTTGCAGGAGTGACCCCGCAAGAATTGCCTGCATCATCTGTCCAGGAATATCGATAACCATCATTGACATTGAAAATACGACATTGACCGGACTGATGATAATTTGGCTGAACCTGAGACCAGCACAATTCAATCCCGATATTGTCAACACCGTTCCAGGTAAAATCCTGATCCAGGTCGATCATGTCATAGCCTCCGGCTGTCGGAGAATAAGAAAAGGCACTCTTTACTTCTGTCCAGCCTGTTGATCCAAGTGATGATGAAACATCAGTCACTGTCACATGTTTCATCTTAATCGTATACCCTGGTAGAGGATAAATCGGAATCTGTGTGACGTACCATCCGATCTCATTGATAATGTCTGCTGATGACAACCCGGCCGAGGTGAGTTCTGAAGCTGTATAAACAAATTGACAAACCGATCTCCTGTAATAAATGTTCACTGGTGAAGAACTTGTCGTTCCGTTGGTTGATGTGCCGCTTCCAAGCGTAATATACTGACCGAAAACATCGTATTCTGAAAATGTAAACAACAGGATCAGAATCATCAGGATAAATTTTTTCATATGGTATGGGTTGAGATGACTGTGTCATACAAAATAAATGATAATTTCCCGAAAAATGAAACTTTTAATTTTTTTTTTCTTTTCTTAAGATTGAGTTGGAATATCATTAGCAGCAGAAAAGCTATTCAGTATGAGAAGGCTTCAGTGTTATGTTTAATTTCCTGAAGTTCACCATTCCAGTATTCAAACTTTCCCTCGGGGAGCATCCATGAAGCACTTACTTTTCCCGGAAAACGGAATATTCCTTTTTGCTGATAATCAAAAAGTTCAACAAGAAAAGGCTCCTGA
Organism: uncultured Bacteroidales bacterium; assembly: GCA_964388575.1. Taxonomy (GTDB): domain Bacteria; phylum Bacteroidota; class Bacteroidia; order Bacteroidales; family DTU049; genus CAYMAZ01. Next base: position 28,409 of record CAYMAZ010000034.1, read on the forward strand.
ATATTTCCCCTGTCAGGGCTCATGTAAAATCGTTCATTTGTTTCAAAACGGATATACTCTCCTGCTTCATTGAAAAAGAATTTTCCGCTAACATTGAATCCGTCACATTTGATTCTACCAATAACGCATTGATCATCAACTTCTTCCCAGTGCATATAATCCTGAAAGATATATCCCGGAATCATCGGAGTTTCCGCAAGGATGGTTATCAACGCCGATTGCCCGATTTCCCTTTGTTTCTCATCAAAAATCCTGATAATTTTTCCGAGCCTTCCGAGCATATGCCCTTGTCCGTCTGAATATATATCACGTCCTTCAAAGGGAATGAGTCCACCCATATATGTTTTCATATATGCAGCACGAAATGGTTTGATCACACTGTTGTACTGATATGTTTTTAGTTTTAACGGTTTTTTCGTCCAGGGCTTCATTTTGATGCTGCTGCTTTTCCAGACGAATTCTGCATTCATTGGCATATCCTGCCCGACATATCCGCAGACATTAAGGTATCGTTTGAGCGGAGCAGGTAAATCACTGATTTTCTCTGCTGTTATAAGTTCAGTATGACCCTGTGGAACATTGAAATGTTGTTTGACGTCATTTCTGAAAGTTTTCTTTACACTTGTACATGAATTGAACAGAACCTTCATAATTATTAGGGGTTTAAAAGGTTTTATCTTCTATATGTTTCATTTTTTCAGCAAACTGAAGAATATTTTCTCTGTTAATCCGGGACAAATTAGTAGTGATTCCTGTTTTTTTTGTGATGACTGCTTTTTCAAACGGATTCATTTTTTCGAAGTGTAATTCACCTCCTCCAAAACAAATTGCTTTGGCATGGGTTCTCAATTCTTCAGGAAAAGCATGTTCCAATTGCTTTTCAAATTCTGGTTCATTCAGGCAACAAAGGAGTAATCCAAGATCTTTCCTGAGTAATTCCTGAATTTTCTTTTGAATGAAACTGATCATATTCATTTGTATACTCCCCGCATGAATTGAACCACCGAGAATAATCGTGTCATAGGGTTTCAGATCAATGTCTTCATTGTGTTGTAAATCAAATATATCTGAATTATTCGTCCCGAATATTTCTCTCAATTGCAGAACAATCTTTTGAGTAGTTCCGTGTGAGCTTGCATAAATGATTGCATTTTTCATGGAATTTTTTTTACAAAATAACCAAAAAATTTTATATTCAAACAGTCAAGCATATTTTAAGCCGATAGATATTCCATATCTATTGAAAGCAACCTATTGTTATAGCAGATTGAATCTGTTCACCAGCTTTTGAAAGAATTAATATTTAATTAATACCAGGAATGTTTAAGCTTATGTATTATGTCTTCCAAGCTTTTTCAGCATTTTGATATGATTTTTTATGGCCAGATAAAAACTGTCATTTACATAATACGGAATGTCATATTTATTGGCTGTTTCACTTACTATTGCAGCAATTTTACTGTAATGTACATGACTGATATTTGGGAACAGGTGATGAATGACCTGGTGATTCAATCCGCCGATGAACCATGCAAACACTTTACTTCGAGGAGCATAATCTGTTGTTGTTTGAAGCTGATGGACAATCCAGCTGCTTTCTATGTTACCGTTTTCATCAGGGAGTGGAAAAGCTGAAGTTGGCATCACATGTGCCGTTTGAAAGATTGTACTCAGAATGACTCCGCTGATAAAATGCATGCAGAAAAAAAACAGCAATGTCAGATACCATGGAATTGGCAGGAGAAACATGGGAACAGCCAATACGATCAGATAATACAGCAACTTTGAAATGATCAGTTGTGTATATAATTTTCTGTAAGTCTTTTTTCCGCCCGGTTTCATACCGGATCTTCTTTGATGACGAAGCAAATTGAAATCATTCGTTGTAATGAATGCGATTGTCATCAAACCATAAAAAAACCATGCGTAGATAAACTGAAATCTGTGAATTTTGCGAAGTGGTTTGTGTGGTGAAAACCGCAGAATTCCCACTGGATTGATGTCTTGATCATACCCGTCAATATTGGTAAATCCATGGTGCAGTGTGTTATGCTGATATTGCCATGCATGAGGAAATCCACCGAGTAAATACAGAGATTTACAGACAAATGCATTTACACCTTGCTTTTCCGAAACGGCACCGTGATTTGCATCATGCATGATTGCCATTCCGATACCCGCCATTCCGAGCCCCATCAGTATCCAGCAAAGCAAGATTCCCCAAACAGAATCAACAATTCCGGTTAACATCAGAATAAAAGGTGTAATATACAATAACACCATAAAAACAGCCTTGATCAAAAGGTTGGTATTTCCATATTTTGAAGTGTTCTCTGATGCAAAGTAGTCAGATACTTTTTTTCTTAGCTCAGTTCCGAAATCCATGTTGTTTTGTGCAGAAAATCTGATGTTCGTTTTTGTCATGCTATTGAGTATTGTGTCATGTATTCAATTTCTACGTGTCATTGAATTCATTACAAAGGTAAGGAACAATAACAAAATAAATTATTTTTTATTTATCAACCCGTAGACAGTTCGGAAATGGTATCCATATACGCTGTAAGTCACAGTCTCCATAAACAATCTGGGATGCCAGAAAAGTGTCCAAAACAACAATTTCCAGTATTCTGAACGACCTTTGGTCTTAATTCCGATGATCATAATTGTTTTAAAAAAAGAAAACAAATGAGAGAATTCGATTCTTTTATTCTTTTTGATTGGTCGTTTATAGTTCATAAAAAGCTGTCTGATTCTTTTATAAAAAGGCTTCGCCGAATAGATGTGCTTAATGATTGATTTATATCCATCAGAAAGGTCATTCATGTTCATTTTAGGAACAAAGTTCATTGTTGAATCGGTGTTGTTTCCTGAGGATTCGGAAAGAATTCTGTTCTCGTTTTCAAGACGTTGGTATAGTTTCGTGTTTTTTGGTGCGTTCAATAGTCCCACCATTGCTGAAACAATACCGCTCTGTTGAATAAAGTCAATCTGTCGTTGGAAAACATTGGGTGAATCACTGTCAAATCCCACAATAAAACCTCCTGAAACCTGCATTCCAGAATGTTGAATTTTGTGAATGCTGCCGAGCATATTTCTGTGTTCGTTCTGCACTTTATTGCAATGTTGAAGTGACTGTTCCTCAGGTGTTTCAATTCCGATAAATGTGGACATAAAACCTGCTTCAACCATCATTTTGAGTAATTCGTCATCATCTGCAAGATCGAGGGAGGTTTGTGTATTAAATGTAAACGGAAATTTATGTAACTGCATCCATTCTTTCATGGCTGGAAGTAAGTCGTTTTTAATTCTTTTCTTATTTCCAATAAAATTATCATCAACGATTGAAACAGGCCCGCGCCAGTGAAGATTGTAGAGTGTGTCCAGTTCTGCAAGAACCTGAGGTGTGCTTTTCATCCTGACTTTATGGCCAAGTAATGAAGTAATTTCACAAAAATCACATGCAAAAGGGCAACCTCTTGTGATCTGAATATTCATGAATGCGTAATCTTTCAACCTGAGAAGGTGATAGTCAGGAACCGGTGTTGTGGTGATGTCCGCAAATTGATCTGTTCTGTATATTTTTTGAGGAGTATGCCCCAGTTCAATATCATTTAAGAATTCGGGGAACGTAATTTCTGCTTCATTGAGGACAAAATGGTCTATTCCAGGATAGTCAACATAATCATGTGTAAAAAGCGGTCCTCCTGCAACAATTTTTATGTGATGTTTTTTACATTCATCAACGATTGCTTTTACTGATTCACTCTGAATGACCATTGCACTGATAAACACATAATCTGCCCAAAGTAAGTCCGATGATTTCATGCTACTGACATTTAAATCAATCAGTTTCCTCTCCCAGGACTTTGGTAACAATGCAGATACTGTTAATAAGCCAAGAGGAGGAACAGCAGCTTTTTTAAAAATAAACTTCAGGGCGTGTGTAAAGCTCCAGAATGAATCCGGATACTTTGGATAAATCATTAATATTTTCATTATTTCTGATAATAACTTTTTTATTTGCACAAAGTTAACGCTGAGGTTCCACCATTCAAAATTTTTGGGGCTATCAGTAGATTTCTGCTGGCCGAGTAACTATTTTTTTGGTTAATACTTCTGTTCTGTGGTCTGTAACATTCACCCCTGATGGCGGGGGATCAGATTGATTCTTTGATCTTTAGAAGATATTGACGGGAAACCGGTACGTGTTCATCATAACCTTTTAAGATGAGTTTGTAATTTCCTGAATCCCTTTTCAATCGGTCAATGAAATAAATATTGACAATACAGGTTCTGTGACATCTGATAAAATTGCTATACGATTTAAATTGAAGTTCAATATTTTTCAATGTGTTTCTTAAAAGTTTACGATGGTATTGATCTCCGTCTCTGTGTACGATTTCCACATAATTGTCTGCAGATTTAATGAATACAACATCTGAGATTGGCAAAGAAAAACTTTCAGTTTGGTTTTCAGATGAAAAGACCAATGAAATATTTTCGTAATCCTGTTCAAATTTTTCAAGTTGTATTTTCAATTTTCTTTGCTCAGAAATCAATGATTCATTTTGATGTTTGAGTTCGCTGAAAAGGTCATGTTGCCATAAAACTAAAGTGGATGCCAGACAAATTAAAAAAAGCTTCAGCATGTTGGGAAACGTAAATGAAATGTCCCCCACGTAATATGAGTAAAATGCAAACGCAACCGAGCTAAAAATAAGAATCAGCAGGAGATTGAATACATATGATTTACGATTCTGTGGGTGTTCAGAATGAATGATGAATGTGTTTCCAGGCATGATGATCCTAAAAAAAACAGTGA